>JAJZSY010000019.1 GCA_021849425.1 Pseudomonadota bacterium | reverse complement strand
ACATGTGACCTAACCGAACGACGCGCAGGTGGCCGGCTTCAAATCGGAACGGTGGCCGGCTTCGTTTCGGAATGGGTGGCCGGAATGAAATCGGAATGCATGGCCGGCTTCATCGGAATACGCAGCCGACCTTGTCTTCCAGTTTCAGCGCCTCGTGCGCCATGCGCGGGTTGCAGGCGCCGAGAATGCGATACGGCCGGAACGGTGCACCGAGCTTGGCCTGCATGGTCGCCGCCACGTCGATGTCGGTGAGAACACCGAAGCCTTCGGATTGCAGTGCCGCAACCGTCGCTGCAACGGCGTCGTCGAACCCGAGACCGGTCGTTTTCGAGATGTGATAGCTCATCGGGAGGTCCCCCAGCCAGGATGCAGGAGAGGACACTATCGACCCACGACTCGTGAGATGGCAAGCGGCCCAAAAATACACCCGACCGGACGATGATGTCCGATCGGGCGATGCGTTGGTGAGGGCGTTCGCGCTCAGGTGGACGGATTGGTCTTCGGCAGCGGATTGAAGTCGGCCGGGATCTTGTTCCGGATTCCCTTGGTGATATTCGTCGGCACAATGCCGTCCACCTTGCAGCCATTGCCGCCGAATTGCGGCAGGGTCGTGAGGTCGTGATCGGGGATGATCGCGTAGCTCGGCGGCAATGCGCGCGCCTTGCCTTCGAGCCGTGCCGGGTCGAACGCAGTCATCAGGTCGGAGGTATCGGGCGTGATCGCGTCGGCCGGCCCGATATTGGCCTCGCCGAATTCCTTTTGCCCGAGCCTGCGGCCTTTCATCTCGTCCGGCAGGCGGGCGAGCGGCGTCAGGCCGAAGACCTTGTCGACGAACTTCACGACCGAGGCCTGGCTGCCCACAGCGTGCGAGATCTGGTGTACCCGCGCATAGGGCGAGATCATGATGAGCGGCACGCGCGGGCCGAAGGTGAGCGGCTTGTGATCCGGCCCGTCGATGACCACCGGCGGCGGCACATGGTCGTAATCGCCCTCGGAATCGTCCCAGGTGATGATGATCGCGGCGTGCTTCCAGTATTTGCTTCTCGCGATCGCGTTTACCGCCTTGGCCACAAATGCCTCGCTGATCTGGGCATCCGAATAGGCGGGATGATCATCGTCACCCACGAAGTTCTTGCGCGCCTTGGCATCCGGGTTGTCCGGGGTCAGACCCATGTCGTTGCGGAAGCCGCCCTTGAGATAGAACACGCCGCCGGATGCCGGCAGGGCTCCGCTCCGCAGCGCGGTATAGAACGCCGATGCGCCGTGCAGATGATCGCGTTCTGCCGGATTGTTGGCGACGTATCCGAAATATTGCGGCCCGTTGTGATGGGTGATGTAGGCGGCGTGCATGCCCTGGGCGTCGGTCGGGCCAGCGTGCCTGTCGCCGGCATCCTTGCCATAGCCTTCCTCGTACCAGCCCCAGCCGACCGGCTTCTGGCCGTGTGCGGCGAGATAGGCAACATCCTGCCGGACATCCGCAAGATCGGTATCCGGGTCGGTGTCGCGCGCGGTTTCCCGTTTGATGGTCTTCCCCGCCGTGGTCAGCGCCAGCGAGGCGTAGGTCTGGTTGATCTGCACATGCGTGCCGTGCGGGCTGGCGAAGTCATGTGGATTGGCCGGCACCGCAGGGTGCGGGTCGAGCGGCGAGCCCCAGAGCGGATCGTCGTCGGTGACAACCGGCACGCCAGCGCCCGCCTCCGAAATCTTGCCGCCGGCGGCGTTCGTGGCGGTCGGTCCGCCCTTGTAGGTTCCGGTTGCCTCGTTGGGATGCAGGGCCCACTGGGTCAGGCCGGTCTGGGCGGCGAAGATCGACAGGTTGCCCGGCGTCGAAGGGCCGGCAATATCCTGAAAGACATGGTCGAACAGCACGAAGCGGCTGGCGTAGCGCCACAGGAAGGGCACCGTGTCGCAATCCTCGTAGGCCATCGCGAGTTCGCCGAACTGCTTCGCCTTGAGCGAGGGATTGCCGGACGGCGAGTATTTCTTCTCCTCGGTGACGGCGAACTTGTCCATCAGCGGCTTGCCGGCGACGACGTCCATCTTGGCGATGATGCGGCCGTGCGAATGGTCGATGTCGTCGGTATCCCACGCATATTGCTTCGGGCCGATGCGGAAGGGCGAGATCGTCGTCGTGCTGCCATCGGTGTTGACCAGCTCCTGCACGAAGCCGGGGGTCTTGGCGGCCGGCTGCGAATAGAGCCCGTCCGCGCCGGGGAAGGTGCCGAAATAGGAGTCGAACGAGCGGTTCTCCTGATACAGCACGAAGACGTATTTGATCTTGTGGCGGACCAGAGCGGTCATTTCCGCGTCGCTCAGCACAGGCTGCGGCTTGTCCATCATCTTGCTGACAATGCCATGAGCGGCGGGCTGGGTGACGACTTCCTGGCCATGCGCGGCAAAAGCCGCGGCGCTGACGGCGACAAGCGCCGAACAGGCCAGAAGGGCTACGCGTTTCATTCAGGGACTCCTTTGTTGCCGTGCCGCATAACCTGCGGCTGCACGGATGAATCGGCCGCGCCGGTCAGGGCGCGGCCGCCGCGGACCGCTCTAGACCAGAGGGCCTGCGCGTTGGATGACGTTTTGGTGGCAATCGAGCCGATCAGCCGCGCAGCAGGGTGGCGGTGTGATGCGCGATCATGGCTTCCTCATTGGTGGGGATCACGCGCACCTGGACGGCCGAGGAAGCCGCCGAAATGACCGGCGCGTTGCGCCGGTTGGCGGCATCATCGAGGGTGATGCCGAAATGGCCCAGTCGCGCGCTGATCTTCCCGCGGATTTCCGGCGCGTGCTCACCGATGCCGGCGGTAAAGACAAGCGTTTCGAGACCGCCAAGAGCGACGCTCAATGCGGCGATTTCGCGAGCCGCCCGATGGCAGAACAACTCGACCGCCAGGCACGAGTCGGGGCGTGAACTCGCCAGCAGGGTGCGCATGTCCGACGCCTCGCCCGAGACGCCCAACAGGCCGCATTCGTGATACAGGCAATGGCTGATCGCGGCCGGGTCCAGCCGTTCCTGCTCGGCCATGTACAGCACCACGCCAGGATCAAGCGTGCCGGGCCGGGTGCCCATCATCAGCCCGTCCAGCGCCGTGAAACCCATGCTCGTCTCGACCGACCGGCCTTTCAGCATCGCGCAGGCGCTGGCCCCGTTGCCAAGATGCGCGGCGATAACCTTGCCGGCGGCGCGGGCGGGCGCTGCCGCGGCGAGCGCCCCGGCGATGTATTCATAGGAAATGCCGTGAAACCCATATCTGCGAACGCCAGCGTCGTGGTAGCGCGCGGGAAGGGGAAGGCGCGTTGCGATGTCGCCCATCGCGCAGTGAAAGCCGGTATCGAAGCAGCCGACCTGCGGCAGGCCGGGCCGCAGGCGGGCGATGGCGCGAACGGGCGCAAGGTTATGGGGCTGGTGCAGGGGGGCGAGGGGAACAAGCGCAGCCAGCGCCGCAACAATGGTCTCATCAAGCGTGACGGGGGCGGCGAAATCGCGCCCCCCATGCACGATGCGGTGGCCGACGCCGGCAAGCCGATCGCCGGCGAGATGCGAATCGGCCCATTCCAGCAACGGCTTCAGCAGGTCCTCATGCGTAATCGCCGCGCCGCCATCCCATCGGCGCTCGGTCAGAAGCTGGCCGGCCGCGTCGAATCCCTGGAAATGCGGCGCCACGCCGATCCGCTCGATCGAGCCGTGAGCGCGCCGGGGCAGGCCGCTTGCGATCTCGAACATGCCGAATTTGATGCTCGATGAACCGGCGTTGAGAACCAGGACTGCTGTGCCCATCCGCGTGTTTCTCCCGTCAGTGACGATGCCCGGCTGTCCGTCAAATCCGCGGGGCCTGGCCGCGACAGGATAGAGCCTCACCCGGCCAGAGGGAAACGGCCGTTGCTCTGCGGGAATCAATCTTCTGCGGGATGCGGAATTACGACCGCTTACGCACGATCGGGACGGGGCCAGGAAAAAGCCGGTCCGCGGCTGCGGACCGGCTCTTCGATGCGTGCCGTCGCTGTCGGTCAGGCCGAGTAATACATCTCGAATTCGACCGGGTGCGGCGTGTGCTCGAAGCGGTAAACCTCTTCCCACTTCAGCGCGATGTAGCTCTCGATCTGTTCCTTGCTGAATACATCGCCGGCGAGCAGGAAGTCATGATCGGCGGCGAGGGATTCCAGAGCCTCGCGGAGCGAGCCGCAGACCGTCGGAATGCCCTGAAGTTCTTCGGGGGGGAGATCATAGAGGTTCTTGTCCATCGGGTCGCCCGGATGGATCTTGTTCTTGATACCGTCGAGCCCGGCCATCGCCATGGCGGCGAAGGCGAGATAGGGGTTCGCGGTCGGGTCGGGGAAGCGAACCTCGACGCGCTTGGCCTTCGGGTTGGTCGTGTACGGGATGCGGCACGAGGCCGAGCGGTTGCGCGACGAATAGGCCAGCAGGACCGGCGCCTCGAAGCCCGGAATCAGCCGCTTGTAGCTGTTCGTGCTCGGATTGGTGAAGGCGTTCAGCGCCTTGGCGTGCTTGATGATGCCGCCGATGTAATACAGGCAGAGTTCCGAGAGATCGGCATAGCCGTTGCCGGCGAAGAGCGGCTTGCCGTTCTTCCAGATCGACTGATGGGTGTGCATGCCCGAGCCGTTGTCGCCATAGATCGGCTTCGGCATGAACGTCGCGGTCTTGCCATAGCTGTGGGCGACGTTGTGGACGCAGTATTTGTAGATCTGCATCTGGTCGGCCATCTGCACCAGCGTGCCGAACTTCGTGCCGAGTTCGTGCTGGCTCTGGGCAACCTCATGATGGTGCTTCTCGATCGGCAGGCCCATCTCGCCCATCGTCGAGAGCATCTCGGCGCGCAGGTCGCTTTCGGAGTCGACCGGCGGAACCGGGAAATAGCCGCCCTTCACCACCGGACGATGGCCCATATTGCCTTCCGGGTAGTCCTTCAGCGAGGACCCGGGGCCTTCGATGCTATCGAGCTGATAGGTGCCGAAATTGCCGCCGGTACCGAAGCGGACGGAGTCGAAAATGAAGAATTCGGCTTCGGCGCCGAACAGGATGGAATCGCCGACGCCTGATGCCCGAACATAGGCCTCCACCTTTTTCGCGGTCGAACGCGGGTCGCGCGAATAGGGCAGGCCGGTCGAGGGTTCGAGAATGTCGCAGAAGATGACCAGGCTGGGCTTGGCGGCGAAGGGATCCATCACCGCCGTTTCCGGATCCGGCATCAGGATCATGTCGCTCTCGTTGATGACCTTCCAGCCGGCGATGGACGAGCCATCGAACATGATACCGTCGCGGAAGGCGTCTTCGCCCATGGTGGAGATGTGCTGGGCGGTGTGGTGCCACTTGCCGCGCGGATCGGTGAACCGCAGGTCGACATACTCGACCCCGTTCTCCTTGATCATGGCCATCACCTTGCTGATCGCATCGCCGCTACCGGCGGGCTTCTTCGCCATTGTCGTCCTCACTGCTGGTCATTGTGCGGGTCCGCCCCATGCGGACCCGCTCTCGTTGGGTTTGAGGGATGGATTGAAACAGAGGGTCAGATCGCCGCTTCGCCCTTTTCACCGGTGCGGATACGGATAACTTCCTCGATCGTGGAAACGAAAATCTTGCCGTCACCGATCCGCCCGGTACGCGCGGCGTTGGTAATGGCTTCGATCGCGCGCTCGGCAACGGCATCCTCGCAGATCACCTCGATCTTCACCTTCGGCAGAAAATCAACAACATATTCGGCACCGCGATAGAGTTCGGTATGGCCTTTCTGGCGCCCGAATCCCTTCGCCTCCATGACGGTGATGCCCTGAAGCCCGACCTCGTGCAAGGCTTCCTTGACCTCGTCAAGCTTGAACGGCTTTATGATCGCTTCGATTTTCTTCATCCGGTTCACGCCCGATCCGAGACGGGCACCTCCTTGTTACGGTTGATCGCGGCGAGCTGGTGCGCGCACCGGCCGGCATGACTTACCTGCAGATATCATGCCATTTTTGCATGCGTCGTGCCAGTTATGGGTAAAAATGAGTGGCACGCCGAGTGCCTACGGGGGCGGCACAGTTCATGCCTAAATAAACGGCAGTCATTGCCTGCAAATCAAGCCCGCTCGGCAAAACCCCTTGCCCTGCGGCCCTGTGCCGCGATAGTGCGACATCCGTCAGACTGGAGAGACAAGCGTGAAATCGCCAAACCAACTGCTCGACAATATCGGCACGACCATCTTCACGGTGATGTCCGCCCTGGCGGTGGAGCACGGGGCGATCAATCTGGGTCAAGGGTTCCCCGATACGGATGGACCGTCCGACGTGATCGAGGCGGCGGCGGCGGCGCTGCGCGACGGACGGAACCAGTATCCGCCGCTGACCGGCGTCGTCGAACTGCGCGAGGCGGTGGCCGCCGCGAACCGGCGCTTTTACGGGATCGAGGCCGACCCCGCGCGGGAGGTGGTCGTGACCTCGGGGGCGACCGAGGCAATTACCGCGAGCCTGCTCGCCCTGCTCAATCCGGGCGATGAGGTCGTATTGATCGAGCCCCTCTACGATACCTATTTGCCCGTAGTGCAACTCGTGGGCGCCACCGCGAAACTGGTGCGGCTCAACCCGCCCGACTGGGCGCTCCCGCGCGCCGAACTGGCGGCAGCCTTCGGCCCCAAGACAAAGCTGCTGCTGCTCAACTCGCCGATGAACCCGACCGGCAAGGTCTTCACCCGCGAAGAACTCGGCTTCATTGCCGACCTCCTCCTAAAGCATGACTGCTATGCGGTATGTGATGAAGTCTATGAGCATCTCATTTTCGATGGGCTGAAGCACATCCCGCTGATGAGCCTGCCCGGCCTGCGGGAGCGTTGCGTGCGCATCGGCAGCGCGGGCAAGACGTTCAGCCTGACCGGCTGGAAGATCGGCTATGTCACGGCGCCGGCGCGGCTGGCCGGGGTGATCGCGCGGGCGCACCAGAACCTCACCTTCACCACGCCGCCCAATCTGCAACGCGCGGTCGCCGTGGGGCTCGCCAAGGACGATGCCTATTTCGCGTCGCTCGCGTCGGATCTCGCGGCGAAGCGCGACCGGTTGTCGGACGGGTTGCGGCGGATCGGCTTCGGCGTGCTGCCGAGCCATGGCTCCTATTTCGTGACGGCCGATTTCGCCCCGCTCGGGTTCAATGGGGACGATGCGGATTTCTGCCGGCACATCACCGAGCACGCCAAGGTGGCGGCCATTCCGGTTTCAGCGTTCTATCCGGGCGAGGCGCCGCGGCACTATGCGCGATTTGCCTTCTGCAAGCGCGAGGCGGTGCTGGACGAGGCCGTGGAGCGGCTCGCCGCCCATTTCGCCGCGCGGCGGGCGGCCGAATAGCCCGCTTGCCTGCTCACGGCACCTGGCGCACGATACGCTCATGCAGGACGATACGCTTCGCCTCTCCGTCATTCAGATGTCGCCGGGGGCAGACAAGGCCGCCAACATCGCCCAGGCGCAGCGGCTGATCGATGCCGCCGTCGCCGCCGACCGGCCCGGCCTCGTATCATTGCCGGAGGTCTGGAGCTGTCTTGGCGGTGACCGGGACGCGAAGACACTAGCCGCCGAGGCGCTGCCCCCCGCCGGATCGGGTGCCGCCGGTGGTCCGGCCTATGAATTCCTGCGCGACACCGCCCGGCGTCATCGCCTTCATGTTCATGGCGGGTCGATCGGCGAGCAGGCGGACGACCGGCTTTACAACACCACGCTGGTCTTTGATGCCGACGGACAGGAGATTGCGCGCTACCGCAAGATCCACCTGTTCGACATTACCACGCCGGATGGGCTCGGCTATCGCGAAAGTGCGACCTACGGAGCCGGCGATGCAGTCGTCACCTGCCGGATCGGCGGTCTCACCGTGGGTTTGTCGATCTGCTACGACATGCGCTTTCCCGAACTTTACCTCGCCTTGCGCCGGGCCGGCGCCGACCTGATCATGGTGCCGTCCGCCTTCACCCTGCAAACCGGGAAGGATCACTGGGAGGTGCTGCTACGCGCTCGCGCGATCGAGACCCAGTGCTGGATCGCCGCGGCAGCCTGCGTTGGTCCGCATCGTGATGGCCGCGGCGAGACGCGCCTGACCTATGGAAACGCGCTGATCGCCGATCCGTGGGGCAGCGTCGTCGCGCGCGTGTCCGATGGGCCGGGCTTTGCCACGGCACGGATCGACAGCGCCCGCACGGCGAGGGTGCGGCGCGATATGCCGGTTCTCCAGCACCGCAAGCTCGCTTGACCCGCATTCATTTCGCAGCCGCGTCAACCGAGCAGGCCCTCGCCGCGCGCGACAGGCTTGTCGCGCTGTATGGCGATGCGGAACCGGACGCAGCCGAGGTGGTCGTGGCCCTTGGCGGCGATGGACTGATGCTGGAGACGATGCACAGCATGCTGGAACGCGAGCTTCCGGTCTATGGCATGAATTGCGGCTCGGTCGGATTCCTGATGAACGATTTCGCCGAAGCCGACCTGCCGGCGCGCATCGCCCGCGCCCAGTGCAACGACATCCATCCGCTGCGCATGCATGCGATCACCTCGACCGGGGCGGTGGAAGAGGCGCTCGCGTTCAACGAGGTCAGTCTGTTGCGGCAATTGCGCCAGGCGGCGAAAATCCGCATCACGATCGACGGCAGGGTGCGTCTCGCCGAGTTGATCTGTGACGGCGTGCTGGTATCGACCCCCGCGGGATCGACCGCCTATAACCTCTCGGCGCACGGGCCGATCGTGCCGCTTTCGGCCAATCTGCTGCCGCTCACACCCATTTCCGCGTTCCGGCCGCGACGCTGGCGCGGCGCGCTGCTGCCGTCGGATAGCGAAATCCTGTTCGAAATCCTCGAATCGGAAAAACGTCCGGTGGCCGCCGTCGCCGACTTTACCGAAGTCCGGCGGGTGATTTCAGTGGCAGCCAGCGAAGACCGATCGGTTCGCGCCCGTATCCTCTCGGACCCCGATCGGGCCCTGTCGGAGCGGATCATCCGCGAGCAGTTCACCGTGTGATCCCCGGCGGGCGGGCCCCGGCATGCGCCAGGGCCCGGGGCATGATCAGCCCAGCAGGTGCGCGATCGCCTCGCGCTCTTCCTTGAGTTCGTTCAGCGTCATGTCGAGCCGCGACTGAGCGAAGGCGTCGATCTCGAGGGTCTGGACGCGGGTCACGACACCGTTCTGCGTGGTCACGGGCACGCCGAACATGATGCCTTCGGGAACGCCGTAGCTGCCATCCGACGCGATCGCCATCGACACCCAGCGGCCGTTGGAGCCGACGACCCAGTCACGCACCTGATCGATCGCGGCATTGGCGGCCGACGCGGCCGAGGAAGCGCCGCGCGCCTCGATCACGGCGGCGCCCCGCTTGCCGACGGTGGGAATGAACACATCGCGATTCCACGCCTCGTCGTTGACGAGTTCGGCGAGCTTGCGGCCACCCGCCTCGGCGAACCGGTAGTCCGGATACATCGTCGGCGAATGGTTGCCCCAGACGATCAGCTTGCCGACATCCCCGACATTCACGCCCGCTTTGGCGGCAAGCATTGAGGCGGCGCGATTGTGGTCGAGCCGGATCATCGCCGAGAAGCAATCCGGCGAGAGGTCCGGCGCCGACTTCATCGCGATATAGGCATTCGTGTTCGCCGGGTTGCCGACAACCAGCACGCGGACCGAGCGCTTCGCGACCTCGTTGAGCGCGCGGCCCTGCACGGTGAAGATCTCGGCATTGGCGCCGAGCAGGTCCTTGCGCTCCATCCCCTTGCTGCGCGGCCGGGCGCCGACGAGGAAGGCGATGTCGATATCCTTGAAGGCAACCTTGGGGTCGTCGGTCGCGACCATTCCGGCGAGGAGCGGGAACGCGCAATCGTCGAGTTCCATCATCACACCGCCGAGCGCGCCCTGCATCTGCGGCAGGTCGAGCAGGTGGAGAATGACCGGCTGATCGGGGCCGAGCAGCGCGCCGCTGGCGATGCGGAAGACGAGCGCGTAGGCGATCTGGCCGGCGGCGCCGGTGACGGCGATGCGGACGGGGGACTTGGCCATTGGTTCACTCCTTGCTGTTGCGCCGCACTATCTCCCGCAGGCGCTGACGGTCAAGCAGTCTTCCGGTCTGCCACCCCCGCATGGCAGGATGCAGATATGCCCAATGCCACCCGCAATGCGACCAAGCCCCTCCCGAAGCCGCCGGACGAGGCTTCGCTGCGCGAGGGCGCGCTCGCGCATCTGGCCCGTTTCGCGGCAACAAGGGCAGGACTTGCGCGCGTTCTGAACCGCCGGATCGATCGCTGGGCGCGGGCAGCCGAACTGGCCGGGCTCGAGGCCGAGGCGATCGCAGCCGCTGTCCGCGCGGCGCGGGCCGCCGTTCCGGCGGTGGTTGCGGCGTTGAGCGCGGTGGGGGCGATCGACGATGCGGCGTTCGCGGATGGTCGGGCGCGCCGCTTGATCCGTCAGGGCAAGTCACGCCGGGCGACGCTGGCGCATCTGGTGGACAAGGGGGTGGAGGCGGTTCTGGCCGAGACAGTGGTGCCGGAAGATCCGGCGCGCGATCTCGCCGCGGCCTGCGCCTATCTGCGCCGCCGGCGCCTGCCGCCCTTCGGCCCCGGCGAACGGGTGCGGGCCCTCGCGGCCCTCGCGCGAGGCGGCTTCACCCGTGATATCGCCGAGCGTGCGGTCGATCTCGATCCGGATGAGGCGGACGCCGCGCTGTCGGCGCTGCGCCGGAGCTAGAGCATCTTTATCCGATCAGATGGAGTCATCTGATCGGATAAAGATGCTCTGATTATCAATCTCATAGAGCACGACACCCGATCCATCGGGATCGGAACGCGCTCCAAGCCTGCGGTCGCCCGCGGATAGCGGGGCCAGGCGAAATCGCCGCGCACAACCGCCAATTCATCCCGCAGGTTCATGAAAGAAATGTGAAATCCGGCATGGTCATTGCCCGGCAACGAGGCCATATCGCAGTGCAACATGGCTGGGCGACGAGGTTGTCGCTCGGATTCGTATTCGTCTCTGGAGACTGATCGTGCAGAAACTCATTGCCGTTGCGTCGTTAACGGTTGCGCTGCTGGCCGGCTTCGGGTCGGCGTTGGGCGGCGTGCGCCTCGCGCGCGCCACGCCCGCACTCCCCGGCCAGCCGTCCCTTGCTCTCACCAGCACCTATGGCCCGGTACAGTTCGCTCTCGTTCAATCAGGCCGGGCGCGGCAGGGCGAGGTCGCCCGCTGAGGGGGGCTGCCGCGCCCGGCATCCCCGGGTCGAGGACTTCAGTCGAAGATCGGCGCATGAACGCCCGCCATCCCCGCCGTTGATTGCAGGAAGGGGGTCTTCTCCAGTTCCTCCTGGAGGAAATCGAGAATGGCCCTCGTGCGCGCCGGAATATACCGGCGCGAAGGCAGGATCGCGTGGATCTTCACGTTCATCGGCACGAACGTGTCGAGCAGGGTGACCAGGCGCCCTGCGACGACATCGTCGATCGTGGTCAGCCGTGGCAGGAGAGCGACCCCCAGCCCCGCTCGCGCGGCGCGGCGCACGGCCTCGCTCGAATCGACGTGGAATCGGCCCTGCACGCTGACCGTTTCCTCGATCCCATCGCGCGCGAAGCGCCATTCCCTATCCGCGCCGGGCCGTGTGTAGACGATGCATTCATGCCGCAGCAGGTCCTGAGGGGTGTCAGGCGCGCCGCGTGCGGCGACATAGGCGGGAGAGGCGACCAGAACCGAGGCTGCCGTCCCCACAACCCGGGTGATCACGCTCGCCTGCGTTGCCTCGACCACCGAAATCACGAGATCCAACCCTTCCTCGATCAGGTCGAACGCGCCGTCGCGCATCTTGAGGTCGAGCGAGATTTCAGGATTGCGGGCAAAGAACTCGGGAAGCCTCGCTGCAAGATAGAGGCCGACAGCCGTGGGAACGCCGAGGCGCACCTGCCCGGTTGGGGTCTTCCGGGCGCTGCCGACGCTTGCCGTGGCGGCATCGACGGCGTCGGCGACCGCTTTCGCATGCTCAAGGTAGATCTGGCCGTCCTCGGTCAGCGAGAGTCTTCGGGTCGTGCGCTGAATCAGCCTGACACCGAGCTGGTCTTCCAGGGCGGCGATCTGGCGGGAGATCACCGGCTGCGATGTGTTGAAATCACGCGCTACGGCAGAAAACGACCCGCGCTCGGCAACCCGGATAAAGGTGTTGATAAGGGAAAGCTGGTCCATAGGCGGCCTCTGCTCGAATTCTGGCGGGTTTGCCATGAAAATCAGTGAACCCCGGCCATAACGGCTGCCGGACGACATGGATATTTACATCATGTCATGGAAGCCCCTCATTTTCAGCGCTTCATCATGATGTCGGCGCGATTGGTTGGTCTCGCCGAGATATATGTGTCATCCATGCTTCATCTCGTTGCCGCGCGGCATCACATTGGAAATCGTGGAATCGCCACGGCCATGGCGCGCAAGATCGACCCGATATCGTCATTGGGGGCGCGGTCTCGGAAAATGGAACCAATTCTGGTTCAGCGCCGGTAGAGGCATTGCTGTCCGTCTCTGGTTTGCCTAGCGTTTTGTATCGGGATTAAGGATGTAGATGTGATGATTGCGGTCGCAAAAAGAGATTCGCGCGCATGAATACGGGTCACGGATATGTGACCGATATCGTGTATTCCAGCGGCTATTACGTTGAACAGTCTCCGCGGCTGATGGCGCTCGTGGCGCTGCTGACGGGCCAGCACGCGCGTATGCCTGGTCCGGACGAGGCCTTTCATTTCCTCGATATAGGGTCCGGCCGTGGTTTCACGGCGCTGGTCATGGCAGTCGCAAACCCTGGCTGGACCGTTACCGGCATCGACTTCAACCCGGCGCATCTCGCTGAAGCGCGGGAAATGGCGGCACGGGCCGGCATTCGGAATTGCCGGTTTATCGAGGCGGATCTCGCCCAGTTCGACGATGCGGAACTCCCCGAGGTCGATGCGGCAAGCCTCCATGGCGTCTGGACCTGGGTCAGCGATGCTGTCCGCGCCGGCGTCCTTCGTTTGCTTGAGCGGCGGCTGGCTCCCGGCGGCTTGTGTCATGTCAGCTACAACCTGCTTCCGGGCTGGGCTGGCATGGTGGGGCTGCAACGCCTTGTGCGGGAAACCGGGCTCAGACTCGCCGATCGGGCGGACCGCCAGGTCGAGCGGGGTTTCGAGGTCGTACGCCATCTTTTCGGGCCACTTGGCGAGGCGACGGATGAGCGGACGCGTGCCATGTTGCAGATGCTCGCCGACAAGCCTTCGGCGTATCTTGCCCATGAGTTCATGAATGCTGACTGGCGGCCCTGCTTCCACGCCGATGTCGCGGCGGCATTCTCGAAGGCGGGGTTGAGCTATGTCGGCTCCTCGCATGCGCTGGATAGTATCGCCGAGGTGACGTTACCTCCCGCGGCGCTGGAAATGGCCAGGAAATTCAGCGATTCGGCGATGACCGAACTGATCAAGGACGTCACTCTCGGCCGGCCGTTGCGCCATGACATATACGTTCGCGGCGGAAGCCGGATCGCGATGGTCGCGCGCGATGACATTCTGCGCGGCCTGACGCTCGGTCTCGCTTTGCCGCATTCCCAACGCCGATTAGGCATTCCAACCCCGATGGGCGAAATCGGCATGAATCCGGCATTCTACGAACCGGTCTTTGCTCGTCTCGCGCAAGGGGTGGCGTCGGTTGAGGAGTTGTTGAGCCTGGCCCGACCGAGCGGCGCCTCGCCGGCATCCGACAACCCTGCTGAGCTTGCCGCCCTGCTTGTGGGCACCGGACAGGCGGTACTTGTTCCGGCGCCCGGCCGGGCGATGACGGCACCTGCCCGCGCGTTGAACGGCATGATGTTCGCCTCCCAGGCGGCGGGTACTGCGATGACCGAAACTGTCGCTTTCGCCGTGCCGGCACTGGGCGGCGGATTCAAAATGCCGGCGGCCGGGGCGCTTGCCGTGTTGCGTCAACAGGAGCGGTCAGAATCGGCCGTCGAAGGGGCGAGCCTGTCATTGCCCGACCGCGACACGATCGAACGCTGGGCAGCGGAGGCGATGGGTGACCGGCCGGAGATGCGCGCGGCCCTTGCAATCGGCATGGAGAGCTTCCTGCGCGATAGCCGTTCGACGCTGGAAGCGCTGGGGATTCGCTGCTGATTTCTGTCGGTTTGGCGCCTGGCATCGCTCGCGGCGGCGCGAGCATGCCGTCCTTGCAATCGGATCAGTCGTTGGTCGGGTAGAGCGCCATGAGCGCCTTCTGCCGTCGCCATGCCCGGAGCAGACGCAGGGTGCCGTATCGTGGCACACCCTGCGCGCGCATCGCGGCCCCGATCCTGAACGCGGCGCCGTAATGAAAGAACTGCGCCCGGTAAGCTTCCCTGATCGTGGTTTGCGGATCCCAGATGTGGGTGGCTTCGGAGCCGGCGCCATTGACCTCGATAATCGAGAAGCCCTCGCCTCTGCGTAGCGCGTTCGCGGATGTGTAGCGAAGGTCGAACCGGCCGAAATGGAAATCCGGAATGTCGCGCGCGATCCTGTCGATCCGATCGGTGAGTTCAGGGGTGATCAGGTGCCGGCCATCCTTGAAGGTCGACCCGCGGCAATGATTGCCAACGAAAACGAGCCGCACCCGTTCCCCGGCTTCGGGTATGCGCGCGGCGCCAGCTCCGAGCTTGGCAAGCAGCAAATCGGCAACCGCGTTCAGCCGGGCGTCAACGCCGATCAGGTCGCGAATGCGCGAGCGCCCGTCGCCGATAACGACGGGGGCATATTTGAGCGTGATCGATGTAATCCTGCCACGTGCGGCACCGGGATCACGGATATAGAACAGTCCGGCCTCGCCCTCATGTGGCACCAGCGCCTGTATCTGAAGACGTGTTGCCCGGGGGAACTCGGCGAGATAGGCGGCGAGAGCCGCGTCGTTCTCCACGAGGCGAACGCCCGCGCCATTGCAGCTCATGTCCGGCTTCGCCACGACTGGATAGGCGAGGCCCGCCTGCCGCATGGCGGCTTCGGCCATTGCCAGGTCCCCGCCATGATGCGCAGGCGTCGTGATCCCGACATAGGGGGCAATCCACCGCCGGGCCTCCGGGCCGCACAGATCAAGAATATCGTTCTTCGACTCGCCGCAAATTCCGCCGGCCTCGATGCGGGGGTTGGTCAGCGCGGGGAGCGTCACGCTGCGGTGCCTGATCGACTGAAACAGCCAGAACAGCGCAACGGGAGCATAGAAGATGAAACCAGGCCAAAATTCGAAGAACGAGACGGGACTGGCATCCCGTCGCCCGGCCGACCCCGCCGAAACGCTCGACGCTGGGGAGACATCGCTCATAGGGCGTCCTTTCCGATCCGGTCAGCATGCCACCGTGCGGCGATCCTGCCTACCATGATCAGGATCACCACGAAAACAGCCAGTCCAACCCAGCGCCATGGGCCGAGATAGCGCACCATCAGCGCTCCAAGCTTCAGGCTGACAAAGAACAGCAGGCTCGTCCAGGCGAGCGTCGCGAGAATCGCCGCCGCCACGAATGCAAGAAATGGCGCGCGAAGGAATCCGCATGTTGTGTAGGTCGGCAGGCGCAGGCCGGGGATAAAGCGGCTGACCAGAACCACGGGTATGATCCGTACGCTCACCCAATCCCGCCCGATATCGCGCCGGCGCTGCGGCACCAGCCGGTGCGCCCAGGGATGGCGGCCGGACAGGCGACCGAGCCAATAAAGCCCGATGTCGCCAAGCACGATGCCGGCATAGAGCGAGCCCAGCGCAATCGGCAGCGACACGGCGCCGGCGGCAACCTGCATTGCGGCAAGCAGTGTCGCGGCATCTTCGAGGATGAAGGTGCCGAGAATGATCGTCGTGATCTCAAGCGGAGGGCTGCCCGCAGCCGAGCCGAGCAGTGTACTGAAGTCCGTCAACCACATAACGGGATCACATAAGCGAAACGGCGAAATTTACCAATTCCAGCTTTTGTCCTCCATTGTGGCGGGACCATCGAAAACCTGACCCGTTCGTTTATCCCCATCGGCGGCGGTATCCGTAAACCGACCAGAACATAAGATGAAAATCATTATAAAACATATTCTTATGAAAATCTACTCACAACGTTCTTCAGGGACTGCCGATAATTGCGCACAGAGTTATCCACAGCATGTCTCTCCGTAAAAAATGATTTCCAGAGCGCGAAGCATCGCCGCGCGGTCAAGGCCCGCCGGCAGCGGCGGATGCACCTGGACGTGTACGATGCCAGGGTGCTTGCGGATGGAGTTGCGGCCCCACGCACGCCCCGAATCCGTCGAGACCGGCAGGACGGGCAGGCCGGTCGCCTTGGCGATCGCGACGATGCCGGGCTGCAATCGGGTCCGTTCGCCGGGCGCCACGCGGGTACCTTCGGGGAAAATGATGATCTGCCGGCCGCTCGCTGCCGCGGCACGGACCCGTTCGGTCAGATCCCGCAGCGCTTTCGCCCCGCCGGATCGGTCGAGCGGGATCTGGCCGGAGGGAATGAGAAGAGGCCCAAGCACCGGGATCCGGCTGAGTTCCTGTTTCATCACATAGGCCGGTTTCGCCAACTGGGTGAACCAGATCATCGTATCCAGCGCCGACTGGTGCTGGGCGGCGAGGATCACCGGGCCTTCGGGAATGTTTTCGAGCCCCTCATAGACGATCCTGATCCCGCAGAGTGCCCGCAGCGCCCGCAGTGCGATGCGCGCCCAGGCCTGGCCGAACGGCAGAACCTTTTCGGGCGAGATGCGCAGCAGCAAATTCGCCCACAAACCGGCGGTGAGGCCGGACACCACGATAAAGGCGTGGAACAAAAGTGATCCCAGCAGGAACATCAGCCATGAGCCTCTATTCGATGGGCCGCGATGCCGTCCAGATGCAGCCGCACGGCGATATACTTGATGAACTCCGCCATCAGGATTTTCAGCATGTGGGGCTGGCTTGGATGGGTCATCGCGGGCGGGCGGACGGGTTCGGGAATGAGCCTGACGTCGGGCATGGCGCGATGGAGGTCGATCATTGCGCGCGGCATGTGATAGTCGGCGGTGACGACGATGAGTGAGGCGATGTGATACCGCCCGGCCCAAGCCGCGGTCTCGCGTGCATTTCCCCGTGTGCTGGCGGCCGAGTGACCGATATCGATGTCGCGGGCCTTGGCGTTGGCATCGATCCCGTCCCTCACCGTGAAGTCGCCCAGAAATGTGCCCTCGCCGGCGCCGGAGATCAGCAGGCGCGGCGCCGCGCCGGCCATGAGCAGTTCGAGGCCGGCCTTCACCCTTTCCGCACCGCCGGTGAGCACAACGATGCCATCCGCGTGCGGCATCGGATTTTGCGCATGTTCGGCGGCGATCAGATTGAGGAACCAGCCGAAGCTGCCCATCCAGATCAGCAGCACGGCCAGCATGAAGCCGATTGCCCAGCGCAGGCGGCCGGCGCGCCGCCGCGCCGGCCTGCGGGGCCGCCCCAACCCCATGTCGTCGGCCGGCTTCACGTCAGTTGCCGGAGCCAGCCGCGCACCGTCACCTGCGCCGCGATCCAGCCGATCACCGCGGCGGCAATGGTGAAGATCAGGGGCGTTGCCACCAGCACGGGTGGCAACGCCATGATCGGCGAATGCGCGCCGGTCGCCGATGAGGGGGCGATCATCAGACCTGCGGCGAGATGGCCGACCCAGGCCAGCACGGGCGGCGCGGCGAGGCCGCCGATCAGCCCGCCCAGTCCGGCAAGGCGCATCGCGCGTCCGGCAAACTGGTTGGCAATGTCGGAATCCAGCGCGCCAAGCCCGTGAATGATCTCGATCGCTTCCCGCCGCTGGGCAAGGCCCGCCCGCACCGCGACCGCGACGACCGAGGCTGCGACCAGCGCCACGATCACAAGAACCGCCGCCGCCGAGGCACGGATACTGTCCGTCAGCTCCGCGATCCGGCCGGCCCAGCGCGATCCGGAATCGACCAGCGTCCCCGGCGCGGTCTTGTCGAGGGTCTTCGCAAGCGTTGCGGCGTCGACCGATCCCGTCTCCGCGTGGACCACGATCACCGCCGGCAAGGCTATCGGCAGGTTGTTTCCGCTCGCGGCGGAGCCGAGCCAGGGTTTCAGCACATCCGACAACTCGGCATCGGAAAGCCGGCGCGCATCGCTGAAGCCGGGCATCGCTTTCATCTGCCGCAGCACGGCGTCGGCACGCGAGGTGTTGCCGGCGATGGCCGGCGCCGATGGTGAGCCGACTTCGATCGTCATGAGCCCCTGTGCACCGCTGAGCCAGTGTGTCGCCAGCGTGCCGGCGGCGATGCTGCCGGCCAGCGCCAGCGCCGCGAGGAAGGACATCGCCGCCACCACGAAGGGCAGCAGCCGGTCCGCCATCGCGGCGCGCAGGCCGATCCGGTCGGCGCGCGAGGCGTGGCGCCGCCTAGCCATGCCGGGGTCCACCTAGCCGTGCCATGTCATTCTTCCATCCTGCAGTTCGATCATCGGCGCGGGGTGGCGGGCGACGAGGCCGAGATTGTGGGTGGCGACGATGACCGTGGTGCCGAGCCGGTTCAGCGAGCGGATGAGATGCATCAGCCGCTCCGCCTGGTCGTCGTCGAGATTGCCGGTGGGTTCGTCGGCGACGAGCAGTGATGGCTTGGCGATCACCGCGCGGGCGATCGCGACGCGCTGCTGTTCGCCGCCGGACATCTCGTCCGGCCGGTGGTCGAGCCGGCCGGACAGGCCGACCCAGCGGAGCAGCTCGGTGACATCGGCGCGGACCTGCGCCTCCTTGCGCCGGGCGAGGCGCAGCGGCAGGGCCACATTATCGAAGGCGGTGAGGTGCTGGAGCAGCCGGAAATCCTGATACACGACGCCGATCCGCCGGCGCAGCAAGGCGATCCCCCGCCGGTCGAGCCTCGATGTGGGGGTACCGAACAAGTCGATCCTCCCCTCGCTCGGATGCAGGGCGAGATACATGAGCTTGAGAAGGCTGGTCTTGCCGGCGCCCGAAGGGCCGGTGAGCCAGCGGAACCCGCCCTCCGGGATCTCGAAGTCGATATCGTCGAGCGCAACGGACTCGGTGCCCGGAGACTTGCCGTAGCGCAGCCCGACATGGGTGAAGCGGATCATCGCTCTTCAATGCCCCGGCTCCCGGTCACGATCAACCGGCATCCGGCTCGTGCCGCGGCGGTTGCGCGGGTGGAGCGAAACTGCCATGAAACGCGCCATGCGCGCTGCGTGTCCGAATTGCGAGGCTGTGTACGCTCTGCCGGTCGAAATGGCGGCGCGACTACCCGCCGCCGTGCGGTGTGCCGCATGCGGGCATGTCTGGGATCTGACGCCCGAGGCCGCGGCGGCCGAGGCGACGCCGCTTCCCGCGCCCGCCGAAGCGGACGCCGAAGTAGAAGCCAAAGCCGAGGCCGCGCCGGACGAGGCCGCGCCCGCGCCGGTATCCGAACCGGTGCCGGAGCCCCCGCTCGTCATGCCCGAACCGGCGCCGCTTCCGGTTCCCGAACCCTCCGTGGTTGTTGAGGCACGGAGGGTGGCCGTAGCACCGGCTGAAATCTGGCCGTCCGAGCGGGCGCAATGGATCGTTTCCGGCGGCGCATTGCTGGTGGTGATCGTCCTGCTGTTCGCGCTGCATGGTCCCATCGGTCGGGCCTGGCCGCCAATGTTGCGACTCTACGGGATATTTGGCCTCGGTTGAGCGGCTCCGCTCTTGACCGGACGGGCTGCCTCCGGCGAGGGTTGCCTCATGACACATCACGATCACGCCGATCTTCTGGTCATCGACACGCATGTCGACATCCCCTGGCCTGAAGGCCCTGATTTCATGCATGACGGGCCGCGTTGCGTCGACCTGCCGAAGGTCCGGCGCGGCGGGGTCGGCGCGGTCTGCTTTGCCGCTTACGTCCCGCAAGGACGCCGAATCCCGGCTTGCGGCACCGCGGCGAAGGAGCGGGCGCTGGCGATGCTCGATGCGATTGCGGCCATGGGGCGCCAGCCCGGCACAAGCCTAGCCGTGACGGCCGATGAGGTCGAGGCCGCGCATCGGGGCGGCAGGTTCGCGGTGATCCCCGTGGTGGAGAATGGCGCCGCCCTGGGTGGGGACCTCGCAACCCTCGATGATTTCGCCGCGCGCGGCGTCCGCTACATGACAATGACCCATAACGGGCATAACGATCTTGCGGATGCCGCCATCCCACGCCCCGAACACGGCGATGGCGCGGCGCTGCATGGCGGGCTTTCGGAGCTCGGGCGGGCGGCGGTGGCGCGGATGAACGATCTCGGCATTCTCGTCGATGTCAGCCACACCGCGAAATCGACGATGATGCAGGCGGCCCGGCTCTCGCGCACGCCGGTGATCGCCACCCATTCCTGCGCGCGGGCGCTCTGCGACCATCCGCGCAATCTCGACGACGAACAGCTCGACACGCTGGCCGCGACCGGCGGGCTGATCCAGATCACCATGGTTTCGGCGTTTCTGAAGCGGGGCGCGAAACCCTCGGAGATCGGGGTGGAGGCGATCGCGGATCATGTCGACTACGTGGTCCGCCGGATCGGGATCGAACATGTCGGCATCGGCACCGATTTCGATGGTGGCGGCGGCGTCGCCGGTTACATGAATGCGGCCGAAACCCCGGCGCTGACCGCGGAACTGCTGCGTCGCGGCTACGATCGTGCGGCGCTGGAGAAGATCTGGGGTGCCAATTTTCTTCGCCTGTTGCGTCAGGCCGAGCAGGTGCGGCAGGAGAGCGTGGCCGCGCCGCTCGCCTGAGCCAAGGCGGCGGTTCGATAGGGTTGCGGCGCCGACCGGTCAGCCCGGTCGGCGCCCCGAAATGTCAGGCGGCGTTGCCGGCCATCCTGTCCGCCACCAGGCGGGCGAACCGGGCCGGGTCCACTGGTGATTCCCCATCCTGGATGCGGGCGAGGTCAAGCAGCAGGGCGGCCCAGTCGTCCATGGCCTCGCCGGCGGCGGCGCGCGCGATGAGCCCCTCGATCAATCGGTGCGCCGGGTTGAGTTCCAGCGCCGGCGCCGGCGCGAAGCTCGGGCGGCCGGCGCGGCGCAGCAGGCGTTGCAGGGCGAGGTCGGGCTGCGCCTCGCCGGCGGCGAGGGCTGCGGGGCTGTCGGTCAGCCTGCTCGAGGCGCGGACCTCGCCGACCTGCTCGCCGAGGGCTGATTTCAGCGCGTCGATCAGCGTCTTCATCGCCTCCGGCGTCTCCGCGGCGTCGAACATCTCGCGGGCCTGGCCGGCATGGACGAGCTTGCGCCCCTCATAGGTGCCGAGCCGCTCGGGCCAGAAGAAGTCGATCTGGTCGGAGAGCAGCAGCACCTCGTAGCCCTTCGCCCGCAGGCCCTCGATCTGCGGCGAGGCGGCGAGGCGCGCGGGGTCCTCGCCAGTGATGTAATAGATGTCCTGCTGTCCGTCCTTCATCCGCGCGATATAGTCGTCGAGCGAGGTCAGCTCCTCGCCATGCGTGCTGCGGAAGCGGGCGAGGGCGGCAATGTCGTTGCGGTGGTCGGCGTCGTCGTAGATGCCTTCCTTCAGCATCGGGCCGTGCTGCTCGATGAACCCGCGATAGGCTTCGCTCTCCTTCGCGCGGGTCTTCAGCTCGCCCAGCACGCGGTTGACCAGCGCCTTGCGGATGCGGGCGAGGACCGGGGTGGATTGCAGCATCTCGCGCGAGACGTTGAGCGGCAGGTCCTCGGTGTCGACCACGCCCTCGACAAAGCGGAGCCAGGAGGGCAGGAGCTTCGCGTCGTCGGTGATGAACATCCGCTTCACATGCAGGCGGACATGCGATTCGCGGTCATCCTCGGTGACCGGGAAGGGCGAGCGGCCGGGGATGAAGAGCAGGGCGGAAAACTCCACCGTGCCCTCGGCACTCCAGTGGATCGTCGCCCAGGGCTCGTCGAACATGTGGCCGAGATGGCGGTAGAACTCGGTGTAGTCCTTCTCGGCGATGTCGGCCTTGCGACGGCGCCAGAGCGCGGTGCCCTCGTTCGCCTTCTGGAACTTGCCGTCACGCTCGATCTCGACCGGGACGGAGATGTGGTCGGCCCATTTGCGCAGAATCGTCTCGAGGCGGACGGGTTCGAGGAACTCGTCGGCATCGGATTTGACGTGGAGCACGATGTCGGTGCCCGGGGTCTCGCGGGTCGCCGTCTCGATGCGATAGCCACCGGTGCCCTCGGAGGACCATTTGTGCGCGGCGTCGGTGCCGGCGCGGCGGGAGGTCACCTCGACGCGGTCGGCCACCATGAAGGCGGAATAGAAGCCGACGCCGAACTGGCCGATCAGGTTCGGCCGGTCCTCGGGCTTCGCCTCGGCGAGGCTGGCGGTGAAGGCTCTGGTGCCGGACCGGGCGATGGTGCCGAGATGGCTGGCCAGGTCCTCCCCGGTCATGCCGATGCCGTCATCGGCGATCGTGATGGTGCGTGCCGGCTTGTCGATGCTGATGCGGATGGCAGCACCTTCGGGCAGCGCCAGGCTCTCGTCCGACAGGGCGAGGAAGCGGCGCCGGTCGGTCGCGTCGGCAGCATTGGCGACGAGTTCGCGGAGAAATATCTCGCGCTCGGAGTAGAGCGAATGAACCACCAGGTCGAGCAGGCGGCCCACTTCGGCGTCGAACGGACGGTCGGTCGCGGTTGCGGTGTTCATCAGAAAATCCTCACGGCAAGGTGTCGCGCTCATGGAGCGGATCGTGCTCCGCGAGATAGGGGAGGTGTTGCGGTTCTGCAATCGCCGCGCGGTGGGTTGCGCCTTGCATTTGCCGGCGGAAACGCCAAACTCGGCCCATGTCCGGATTCGCCCCGCGTGTGAAGGCGGTGCTTGGCCCGACCAACACGGGCAAGACCCATCTCGCCATCGAACGGCTGCTGGCCCATTCCTCCGGAATCATCGGCTTTCCGCTCCGCCTGCTCGCGCGCGAGAATTACGACCGGATGGTGGCCGCGAAGGGGGCGCGGCATGTGGCACTGATCACCGGCGAGGAAAAGATCGTGCCGGCCGAGGCGCGCTGGTTCAGCTGCACCGTCGAGGCCATGCCGCTCGACCGGAAAGTCGAATTCGTCGCGGTGGACGAGATTCAGCTCTGCGCCGATCCCGATCGCGGCCACGTCTTCACCGACCGTCTGCTTCACGCGCGCGGCATGGTGGAGACCATGTTCCTCGGCGCCGAGACGATCCGCCGGCTGCTCCGCCGTCTCGTGCCCGAGGCCGAGATCGAAACGCGGCCGCGCCTGTCGCGGCTGTCGCATGCAGGGCCGGCCAAGCTCTCCCGCCTGCCGCCGCGCTCGGCCATCGTCGCCTTCTCGGCCGCCGAGGTCTACGCGATCGCCGAGGCGGTGCGCACCCGGCGCGGCGGCTGCGCGGTGGTCATGGGGCGGCTCTCGCCGCGCACGCGCAACGCCCAGGTGGCGCTCTATCAGGAAAAGGAAGTCGATTTCCTGGTCGCGACCGATGCGATCGGGATGGGGCTGAACATGGATGTCGACCATGTCGCCTTCGCCGGACTGTCGAAATTCGACGGGCACCGCCCGCGTCTGCTGACCGCGAGCGAGGTGGCGCAGATCGCCGGCCGCGCCGGGCGGGGGATGCGCGACGGCACGTTCGGCTCCACTGGCACCTGCCCGCCGCTGACCGAGGAACTGGTCGGCGCGGTCGAGGCGCATGCCTTCGAGCCGCTGGAACAGCTCGCCTGGCGAAACGCGGCGCTGGATTTCACCTCGCCCGATGCGCTGCTGGCCAGCCTGCTCGCGCCACCCGACCGCGCGGGGCTCGTGCGCGGCAACGATGCGTCGGATGTGCTCGTGCTGTCGGCGCTGGCGCACGACCCGGCGATCCGCGAAGCCGCGCGGGGCGGCCGCGCCGTGCGGCTGCTCTGGGACGCGTGCCAGATCCCGGATTTCCGCAAGCTCGCCACCGACCACCACACGCGGCTCTGCGCGCGGGTCTTCACCCATCTGCTGCGCGATGGCGTGTTGCCGCAGGACTGGGTTTCCGGGCAGATCGGCGGGCTCGGGCGCACAGATGGCGATATCGACACGCTGATGCAGCGGCTGACCGAGGTGCGGATCTGGGCCTACATCGCGGCCCGCGCCGACTGGGTGCGCGATGCCGCGCACTGGCAGGGCCGCGCGCGCGAGGCGGAGGATCTGCTCTCTGACGCGTTGCACGAGAAGCTGATGGCCCGCTTCGTCGATCGCCGGGCGGCGCGGCTGACCCGGCGGCTGGAACAGGCCGAGACCGCCGAGCTGCTGTCCGCCGTGACGCGGGCGGGCGATGTGGTGGTCGAGGGGCATCCGGTCGGGCGGATCGAGGGGTTCCGTTTCGAGCCGGACGCCTCGGTGGGCGGGGCGGACAAGCGGATCGTGCTGCGGGCGGCGCGGCGCGCCCTGGCAGGCGAGATGCCGCGCCGGGTCTCCCGGCTGGAGGCGGCGGGGGATGGCGACTTCGCGCTCGGGCCGGCGGGCGCGATTGCCTGGCAAGGCGTGCCCGTCGCCCGGCTGCGGCGCGGCGCCACGCTGCTGGCGCCGGCGGTCGAGGTGATCGACAGCGAGTTTCTCGACGGATCGCAGCGCGAGGCCGTGCGCGCGCGGCTCGCCCGCTTCGTCGATGGCGTGATCGCCGAGGGGCTGGCGCCGCTCTTCGCCGCGGCGAAGGCGGCCGAGGCGGATCCGGCGCTGCGCGGGCCGCTGCACCGGCTGGCCGAGCAGGCCGGCGTGCTGGCGCCGGGCGGGGCGGGGGGGGAATTGCGGGCGCAACTGCGCCGGATCGGTGTGCGGGAGGGCGCTTTCGCGCTCTACATGCCGGCGCTGCTGAAACCCCGCGCGGCGGTGCTGCGGGCGGTGCTGTGGTCCGCCTGGCACCGCCGGGCGCTGCCCGACCTGCCTGCGCCCGGCCTCGTCTCGATTCCGGCGCCGGACTGGCCGGCGGGGCTCGCCGCGTATCTCGGCTGGGTGGTGGCCGGTCCGCAGGCGATTCGCCTCGATATCGCCGAGCGTCTGGCGGGCGAACTGCGCCATGCCGCCCGCCGCCGCCCGGCGCCGGTGCCGCAGATGCTCGCTCCGCGGCTGGGCGTGGGCCTGGAGGATCTGCCGGCGGTGCTGCGCGGCCTCGGCCTGCGTCTCATTCCCGGTGAGGCGATGGCGCCGGGCATGTTCGGTCCGCCGCGCCCGCCGATGGTTGAATTGCGGCGCCACAAGCGCGGGCCGGCGGCAGCGCCGCGCAAGGTCGCGCGCCCGGCCCCGCCGCCCAATCCCGACCATCCCTTCGCGGCGCTGGCCGCGCTTCGGCGTGCCGCCTCCTGAGCCGGCAGGCGGCGAGGATGCCGCCTGGCAACGGCTCGACAAGTTCCTGTTCCATGCGCGTTTCGCCAAGACCCGCGGCGTCGCGGCACGGCTCGTCGCGGCTGGCGGCGTGAGGATCAATCGTCAGATCACCGAAAAGCCGCATGCAAAACTCCGTCCCGGCGATGTGCTGACCCTCGCCTTGCCGCAGGGAATCCTGGTCGTGCGGGTGATCGCGCTGGGTGCGCGACGCGGCCCTGCCGCCGAGGCGCGCCTGCTCTACGAGATTGTTGCAGAGGACTGATGCAGGCCGCCGCCTTGCGCTGGCGGGCTGTTGGGGGCATATCGCCGATCGATCCATCCCATGCTCAGGAGTGCCCGATGACCTATGTGGTCACCGAAAACTGCATCAAGTGCAAGTATATGGACTGCGTCGAGGTCTGTCCGGTCGACTGTTTCTACGCGGGCGAGAACATGCTGGTGATCCACCCGGACGAATGTATCGACTGCGGTGTGTGCGAGCCCGAATGCCCGGCCGAGGCCATTGTCCCTGATTCCGACTCCAAGGCATCAGCCTGGATCGAGAAAAACCGTGAACTCGCGGCCGCCTGGCCGAACATCACGAGGAAGGGGACCCCGCCAGCGGATGCTGACGAGTGGAAGGACCGGCCTGGCAAGGCGGAGTTGCTGTCGCCGGAACCACACAAGGATTGAGCGTTCCGCGGCCGGGCGTTCACCGGGACTGAAATTTGTGGTATCAATGCTGATCCGGTGTTCGTCCGGCTTTTGAGTGGTGCGATACGCGCCCTTGATCGCTTCGCTTTCGAGGTTCAGCATGAAACGACCCGCTCCTACCGATCCGGCGTCCGCCGGTGCGGAAGTCAGCAACAGTGCCAAGGCGTCCCGTTCAAAGGCTGCCAGTAAAGTGGCGGCTCCCCCAACTGAACTGCGGCCAGAAAAGGCGACGCCACGCCGCACCGCCAGAACTGCCGCCGATGCACAGGCGGCCAAGACCGAGAAGGACTCACAGCCCGATATGCCCAGCCCGAATACCGCCCAGACTGAACCCGAAACTTCCGAAGTCGAACGCGATGCGCTGCCCCCGCCAGGCCCGCGTCCCGTGCTGCCGCAACGCGCGATTGCCAAGGCCGAAACCTTCAAACCCGGCGATCACGTCGTCTACCCTACTCATGGCGTTGGCAAGGTTGAGCGCATCGCCGCCGAGGAGATCGCCGGCCAGAAGCTCGAACTGATCCACATCACCTTCGACGAAAACCGCATGACCCTGCGGGTGCCGGTGAACAAGGCGCGCACGGCGGGCCTGCGAAAGCTCTCCAGCCGCAAGCAGTTCGACGAGGTGCTCGCCGCTCTCAAGGGCCGTGCCCGGGTGAAGCGCACGATGTGGTCGCGCCGGGCGCAGGAATACGAGGCGAAGATCAATTCCGGCGACCCGATGGCGATTGCCGAAGTGGTGCGGGACCTGCACCGCAATGCCGGCCAGCCGGACCAGAGTTTCTCCGAACGGCAGATCTTCGAGCAGGCGCTCGACCGTCTCGCCGCCGAATACGGCGCGCTGGAGGGGCTCGACAAGCAGGGCGCGATCGACAAGCTGCTCGACTTCCTGAAGGCCGAGTGAGCCGAGCCGGCCGGGGCCTGCCCGACCGACTCTCCGCACGATTCGGACATGGCGCCGGCCGGAGTTCCGCTCCGGCCGGCGCTTTGTTTTCAGCGTGACCGCTCGCCCGCCTCTTCAAAATCCTGCCTGCTGCCCTATATATAGCCTCGGCTACATTTTCATGGGTGGGCTTCGATTGCGGTGAGCGACCTTGTTTCCCGGCCAGGGCTGAGCGAACGGACGGCACGCGCCGTCGCGGACCGGCTGGCCGGGCGCG
This sequence comes from Pseudomonadota bacterium, assembly GCA_021849425.1. GTDB lineage: Bacteria > Pseudomonadota > Alphaproteobacteria > Acetobacterales > Acetobacteraceae > Acidiphilium. Next base: position 21,722 of record JAJZSY010000019.1, on the reverse strand, counting down.
CCGGATGGCGCAATCCGCTGATCTTTGCCGGCCCCGCGGTTGTCGCCTCGATCGCGTATATGGACCCCGGCAATTTCGCGACGAACATCCAGGCCGGCGCCCGCTACGGCTATGACCTGCTCTGGGTGGTACTGCTCGCCAGCCTGATCGCCATGCTGTTCCAGGGGCTGTCCGCCCGGCTCGGAATCGTCACCGGGCGGAATCTCGCGGAGCTATGCCGCGACACGCTGCCGCCGGCGCTGACCATTCCGATGTGGATCATCAGCGAGATCGCCGCCATGGCGACCGATCTCGCCGAGTTCCTTGGCGGCGCGATCGGGATCGCCCTGCTCGCGCATCTGCCGCTGATGGCGGGCATGGCCATTACCGGGATCATCACCTACGGCATCCTGCTGCTCGACCGGCGCGGTTTCAGGCCGATGGAACTGGCGATCGGCGCGCTCGTCGGCGTCATCGCGCTCTGCTACCTCGCCGAGCTGCTGATCGTGCCGGTTCACTGGCGGCAGGCGGCCTTGCATACGGTGCTGCCGTCCCTGCCGGATGCCGAGGCGCTGACGATCGCGGTCGGCATCGTCGGCGCCACGGTGATGCCGCACGCGCTCTTCCTGCATTCCGGCCTCTCCGGCGCGCGGGTGGCGCCGCAGGATGCGGCGCAGCGCCGGCGGCTGGTGCGCTATTCCAATATCGAGGTGCTTGCGGCGCTCGGGGTCGCCGGGCTGGTGAACATGGCGATGGTGGCGATGGCCGCCGGCGCCTTCCATCCGGCGCATCAGGGGATCGCCGAAATCGGCGAGGCCTATCGCACGCTCTCGCCGCTGCTCGGCGCCGGTGCCGCCGTGATCTTCCTCATTTCGCTGCTGGCCTCCGGCGTGTCGTCCTCCGTAGTGGGCACGCTGGCGGGGCAGATGGTGATGCAGGGATTTGTCGGGTTTTCGATCCCGATCTGGCTTCGCCGGGCGCTGACCATGATCCCCGGCTTCGTGGTGATCGGCCTTGGCGTGAACCCGACACGAGCGCTGGTGCTCAGCCAGGTGGTGCTGAGCCTGGCGCTGCCGGTGCCGATGCTGGCATTGCTGTGGTTTTCCACGCGGCGGGCGCTGATGGGCGCGCTCGCGGTGCGCGGGATCACCGCCATCGCCGCGATCGGCGGCGCGATCGTGATCCTCGGGCTCAACGTCGTTCTGCTCCTGCAGATTTTCGGCGTGAATATGCCGCTGCCGGGCTAGAGCACTTTCCGATCCATCCGGATCGGATGTAGTGCTCTATGATATTGATAATCAGAGCATCATCCGATCAGATGACTCCATCTGATCGGATGATGCTCTAGCTGTCCTCCACCTGCAACTCGCCGAGATAGGCCTCGCGGATCGCCGGGTTGGCGGCGAGGTCGGCGGCGGGGCCGGAGAGCACGACGCGGCCGGTCTGCAGCACGTAGCCGCGGCTGGCGATCTGCAACGCCATGTGGGCGTTCTGCTCGACCATGAAGATCGCCACACCCTGGCGGTTGATCGTCTGGATGATGCCGAACACGATCTCGACGAAGCGCGGCGAGAGGCCCATCGAGGGTTCGTCCATGCAGATCAGCGCCGGGCGGGCCATCAGCGCGCGGCCGATCGCGACCATCTGCTGCTCGCCGCCGGACAGCGTGCCGGCGAGCTGCTGGCGGCGTTCCTTCACGCGGGGGAACAGCGCGTAGACCCGTTCAAGATCCTCGTCGAAGTCAGGGCCGCGCTTGCGCGTATAGGCGCCCATTTCGAGATTCTCGTAGACCGTCATGCGCGGGAACAGCCGCCGCGCCTCCAGCACCGGGGCGATGCCGCGCTTCACCCGCTCCGAGGTGCTGAGCCGGTTGATCGGCGCGCCGCGGAAGCGCACCTCGCCCTTCGAGGGGGTAACGGTGCCCATGATCGTCTTCATCGTGGTCGACTTGCCGCTGGCATTGCCGCCGAGCAGCACCACGATGTCGTCTCGTGCGACTGTGTAATCGACACCCTTGAGCACGTGGAGGTCGCCGTAATGGGTGTGCACGCCGGCGAATTCGAGCAGGGTTTCCTCAGGCATCGACCGCACCCCGGCCGATATAGGCCTCGATTACCGCTTCGTTCCGGCGCACCTCGTCGGCCCGTCCCTCGGCGAGTTTCTCGCCATGGTCGAGGACGATCACGTTGTCGGCGAGGCGGGTGACGACATCGAGCTTGTGCTCCACCAGCAGGATCGTGAGGCCGAAATCGCGGAAGGCGGCGATCTGCTCGGCAAGTTCCAGGCTTTCCGCCGGGTTCATCCCCGCCGTGGGTTCGTCGAGCATCAAAAGGCGCGGGCGGGAGGCAAGGGCGCGGGCAATCTCGACACGGCGGCGATTGGCGTAGGAGAGCTGCGCCACGCCCTGGTCGATCCGCGGTACCAGGCGGTTGCCGAACATCGCCAGCAATTCGAGCACGAATTGCCGCGCCTCACGCTCTTCGGCGCGCACGCGGGGCAGGCCGAGCACCGCCCCGGCGGCCCCGGCGGAGAGATGGCTGTGCTGGCCGATCAGCACGTTTTCCATCACCGTGAGGTTGGGGAACAGGCGTATGTTCTGGAACGTCCGGGCGACGCCGGCGCGCAGCACCTGGTCCGGCCGCAGGCCGAGCAGATCGCGCTCCGCGAAACGCACCACGCCGGCGGAGGGTTTCACGAGGCCGGTGATGCTGTTGAACAGGGTGGATTTGCCCGAGCCATTCGGCCCGATCACGGCGACGATACCGCCCGCCGGAACATCGAGCGAAACCGATTTCAGCGCGGTCAGCCCGCCGAATTTCACGGTGAGGTCGCGGATTTCGAGCGCCGCGGGCCGTGCGTCGGCGCTGGCCTCGGCGAGTCCGGCGCGCAGCCTGGCCACGGCTGGGGCAGCCCCGCGGGAAACCGCGGCGTCCTGCTGCTCGTAGCTCAGCCGCACCTCGTTCCGGCCGACCGGAACAATACCGTCGCGCCGGTAGAGCATCATGGTCACCAGGATGATGCCGAAGATCAGCTCCGAGGCCGAGGTGAGCTGGAGATTCTGCAGGAAGGGCGAATGGATCGCGTTGCCGAGCCCCTGCACCCAGCCGGACAGGGCGGGCAGAAACCAGGCTTGCAATAGTTCCAGCAGCACCGCGCCGAGAATGGCGCCCCAGACGCTGGCGAGCCCGCCGAGCACGATCATTACCAGCACCATGATCGAGACCGGCAGGTCGAACATGTCCGGCGTCGCGGTCTGCAGCTTGGCGATGTAGAACGTGCCGGTCATGCCGGCGAACCCGGCGCCCATGGCGAAGGCGAGCAGCTTCAGCCGCGTGGTGTGCACGCCCATCGCGCCGGCGGCGATCTCGTCCTCGCGCACCGCCATCCAGGCCCGGCCGATCCGCGAGGGTTTCAGCCGCAGCGAGATGAACAGCAGCAGCAGCACGAGGCCGAGGCCGACATAGTAATAAGGTGTCGCGTTGATGCCGAAGCGATAGCCGAACAGCACCGGCGGACCGACGCCGTTCAGCCCCTCGGCGCCATTGGTGAGCGACGACCAGTTGCGCGCGACGATCGGCACGATTTCGCCGAAACCGAGAGTGACGATAGCGAGATAGTCCCCCTTCAGCCGCAGGGTTGGCGCGCCGAACGCCATGCCGAAACAGGCGGCGATGACGGCGGAAGCCGGCAGCATCAGCCAGAAGGGAAAGGTGAAATGCACCGTCGCCGCCGCACCCGCGCCAAGCTTCGCGACGAAACCGATCGCCGCGAGCGGCGCCCAGGCGGCGTTCCAGTGCGGGTGAAGCTGGAACGAGTTCAGGATGCCGTAGGCATAGGCGCCGATGGCGAAGAAGGCGGCATAGCCGAGATCGAGCAGGCCGGTGAAGCCGACGACGATGTTCAGCCCGAGCGCCAGTGCCGCATAGGCGCAGCTATTGGCCGCGACATCGATATTCGCCTGACCGATGCCGAGAAAGGGCAGCAGCAGCAGCACCATCAGCAGGGCGGCGAACAGCGCCTGGCGCTGGCGGGGCGAGAGCAAGGCGAGGCGTTTCATCGCCGCTTACGAGCGGTTGGGCGACTGCGCGCCGAGCAGGCCGGCCGGGCGGAAGACCAGCGTGAAGATCAGGATCGAGAAAATGATCACATCGGCCCATTTCGCGGCGATGTACTGGCTTCCGATTGTCTCGATCAGGCCGATGAGCAGGCCGCCCACCATCGCCCCCGGCACATTGCCGATGCCGCCGAGCACGGCCGCGGTGAAGGCGCGCAGGCCCGCCGTGTAGCCGATGCTGTACTGGGTGAAATTGTAGTAGAGGCCAAAGATCATCCCGGCGGCGCCGGCCAGGGCCGAGCCGGCGAAAAAGGCGATCATCACCACCTGGTCGACCTCGACGCCCATCATCCGCGCGGCCTCCGCGTCCTGGGCGACGGCGCGCATCGCCTTGCCGAGGCGGGATCGCCTGACGAACAGGTTGAGCCCCCACATCAGCACCGCCGCGACGACCCAGATGATCACCGCCTTGAGGCGGATCGTCACCCCGCCGAGATGATAGTCGACGCTCGGCATCGGGTCGGGGTAGTTCAGCGCCTGCGCGTTGGTAAGCAGCAGCACGAGGTTGAACAGGATATAGGAGACGCCGATCGTGGTGATCATCGCCATCGGTCCGCGCACGTTGCGCATCGGCCGCAGGGTGTAGCGCTCGATCAGGACGCCGAGCACGCCGGAGGCCAACATCGTCACCGCGAGGGAAGCGAGCAGCGCGAGAACCAGGGGCGCGCCGTGCAGAAGCACCGTCTGACCCTGCAGGCCGAAGGATTGCAGCACGATGAGGCCGACAAACGCCCCCACCATGAAGACGTTGAAATGGGCGAAATTGATCAGTTCGAGAATGCCATAGACGAGCGTGAACCCGAGTGCGAGCAGCGCGTACATCGCCCCCAGGCTCAGCCCGTTGACGAGCTGCTGAAGAAAAACCGCCGTTCCGGTCATGGGTGCCGCGTCAGTGCTGCGGTGCCACGCCGACGTATCGCATCTGCTTGTTCAGATCCCCGAGCGGGGCGGACTTGTCCTGGTGGAACTGGAACACGGCGACGATATGGCTGGTCATGTCGCCATACTTGTCGAAGCTGATCGGCCCCTGCAAGCCGTTGACATGCACGCTCGCGATCGCGTCGCGCACAGTGGCGGCGGTGAGCGGCTTGCCGGCCTTCTGCACCGCCTTGATCCCGGCGATGGCGACGAGGGCGGCGTCGTAGGCGGTGATGGCGTAGTCGTCCGGCGCGACGCCGTAGGTTTTCGTATAGAGCGCGACCCAGTTCGCGAGTTTGGGGTCATCGACCACATGCGGCGAGGCGTTGGTGCCATACCAGCCCTCGGCGGCGGGAAAACCGGCGGCCGTCATCATCTCGGGGCTCAGAATGCCGTCGCCGCCGCCTTTGATCACGTGCGGAATGATCTGGTAGCTCTGCTTCACCAGTTTCACGCCGGCCTGCATCGTGCCGCCGTAATAGAGCGAGGCTGGCTTGGTCGCGGCGATCTTGGTGAGCACGGCGGAATAGTCGGCGGCCTTGGGGTCGAGCCGGTCGCGGCCGAGGACCTTCATGCCCTTCTTGCGCGCCTGGGCCTCGAAGGCGTTGGCGAGGCCGACGCCATAGGCGCCGCTGTCATCGAGGAGGTAGACGCTTTTCGCCTTCAGCACCTCGGCGTAGAAATTCGCCATGTTCGGGCCCTGATAGGCATCGGTCGTCACGGTGCGGAAATAGATCGGCTTGCCGCCCGGATCGAACTCGCCGGCATAGGTCGGGCTGGTGATGTCCGGCGCGGTGGAGGAGGGGGTGATGGTCGCGAGACTGGCCATCGAAAGGATCGGCGCCATCGCCTTGCCCGAGCCGCTCATCTCGGGGCCGACATTGGCGAGAACGGTGCGCGTGCCCGCCAGCTTGCGCGCGTTGGTGGCGGCCTGCGCCGGGTCGTACTGGCCGGCGGTCGCTGTGGCGTTGTTCAGGATCATCGGCTCAAGCCGGATGTCGCCCAGTTCGCCGCTCTGGTTGGCCAGCTTGATGGCGAGTTGCGCGCCGTGCAGGATCAGGTGCGCGGCCTCGGCATCGGCACCGGTCAGGGGAAGCGTAATCCCAAGGTGATAGACCTTGTCCGCCGCACGGGCGATGGGGCTTGCCGAAGCGAGGAGAACCGAGCCTGCCGCTCCTCGAAGAGCATTGCGCCTTGAAAGTACCATTCGTCCCGTCCTTCTTGCTTTTGTGATATAGCTGCCATGCGTAAAGTAAACGGCTGATGGATGAAGGCAAGCGATTTTTTTGGAAGGGCCACATCACGACAGGACGTGGAGCGAGCAAAAAAAATGGCGGCCACAAGGCCGCCAAGTTTAGGGAGGAAACGTCCAAGAAAGCAAACAACGTGTTGTTTGCTGCATCGCACTATATGTCGGTTGCCCTGCCTGTTTCAAGTTTTTTGTGCATCGCAACATATGCCTTTCACGAATATGTCGTATGCGGCGCGCCGAGCCGGGATGCGGACATCATCCGCCGATCGTGCCTCTCAGGCCGAAGAGGAAGTTCTGGCCGGGGATTTGCACGCCGTTTGCCGGCTCGAAGGGCGAATTGGTCAGGTTGCGGCCGATCGCGAAGAGGGTGAGCGCGCGGCTAACCCGGTAGTTGACTGCGAGATTGGCGATCGTGCCGGGCCGGGCAAGGCCGATCCCGGCCGGATAGCCGGAATTGGCGTAGAGGTAATCGGAGAAACGGCCGACATAGCGGATGGCGGGTTCGATCGACAGCGCCGGGATGGGACGGATCGAGACGGTGAGCGATCCGGCGTTTTCCGGCCGGCGCAGGAGGGCGGCGCCCGTCGCAACATCACGGGCGATGGTGCGGGTGTAGTCGATCTGGCCGGAGAGCCAGGGCGCCGGCGCGAAGCCGATGCCGGCCTCGACGCCGTGAATGCGGGCGCGGGCGACGTTTTCCTCCGTGCTGGTGCCGTCGGGCAGTGATGTGTACTGGAACAGGTTCGAGATGTCCTGATGGAAATAGCTCATCCGCAGCGTGACCGCGTCGGCCATGCCGAAGGCGGGCAGGACGGTCTCGAAACCAAACCGGTAGCCGATCGAGTGTTCGGGGTGGAGGTTCGGGTTACCGTGATAGCCATAACTGTCGATGCCGTGCAGGTCGTAGAGTGAGGGGGCGAGAAAGCCGCTGCCCGCCGAGGCTTTCAACCGTGTGTCGATGGCGGGCAGCGCGAGGACGAGGCCGCCGCGCTCGGTGACCACGGTGCCGTAGCCGCTGACCGAATCCGCACGGATGGCGCCCTGCACCGAAAGGCGGCGCGCCACGGTGGTCTGCGCGCCGAGATGCGCGGCGGTGGTGGATTGCGAGGCGTCGAGGCTCGCCAGATAGGGAAATCCGAAAAAATTCTCGTTGAGGTTCTCGATTGCGGTGTCGTGAATGCTTTCAATGCCGGCCACGAGGTCCGACCCTGCCAAAGGCCCGAAATCGGGAAGACGGACCACGTTGTTCCATTGGATCACTGTGCGGTCGCCGCGATAGCCGCTGTCGCCGGCATACTGATTGGGGTCGGCGGGGTCGAACAAGGTGAGGTAGCGGCGGTCGTCCTGGACATGGGCGATGTCGAGCGCGGTGGTCAGCCGGTTGTCGAACAGGTGGGATTTCACCCCGAAGCGAACAAAAACGTTGGAATCGTAGCTGTTTTCATAGGGATCGTCGAAGATCGGGTAGCCGAGATCGGGATATTGGCTGCCGGTCTGCCGGGCGCGGACGATCACCGAGATCCGCGTGCCGGCGATGGGCGTGTAGCCGAGATTGACGGCGCCAAGCTTGTAGCGGAACGGATCGCGATGCCCGGCATAGACGGCAAGGCGCCGCGCCGTCGCGTCGAACCCGGCCTGCTCGATGAGCGAACCGGTGATTGCGTAATCAAACTTCCCGCTCCGGCCGGAAAGTGTAACACTGCCTTCGCCCTGGCCGGGAAAGCCGCCGGCAATGTCGTAATCGACATGCGGCGCGCCGTGCCCGCGCTTGCTGATCAGGTTGATGACACCGCCGATCGCGCCCGAACCGTAGAGGCCCGACATCGGGCCGCGGACCACGACGATCCGTGCGATATCGCCAATGCCGGGATTGCCGAAATTGAACGCGCCGTTGGCCACCGAGGGGTCGTTGACCGGCACGCCATCGCGCAGCACCAGCACGTCCTCGGAATTCGTGCCGTCGATGAAGACCGAGGTCTGGGCCCCCGGCCCACCCAGTTGCACCACGTTCAGCCCGGGGACGGTGGCGAGCGCCTGGGCGATGGTGGATACACCGCGCCGGCGTAATTCGGCCGCGGTAATGACCGTGACCGATGCGGGGGTGTCGGCGATCGGTGTCCGCACATACGAGGCGGTCACCGTTTCGATCGGTACGGTGCCGGCGGGAAGCTGCTCGCTCTGGGCGTGCGCAGTGGCGAGCGCCCCGCACAAGGTCAGGGTGATCAAAGATATGTGTCGCGCGAAGTCGCGCATGAGGAGTCTCCGGTCCGGCGCCCGGCGGGGCGGGCGCTGCCATCAGGGCGACCGAAGGCTTCGGGACTTCACCCTTCGCTCCCGGTTCACCCCGCCCGGATGCGCGCGCATGGTCTCGGAACCGGCCGGTCTCCTGGCTCGCGGGTCATTGGCGCGTTCGGCCTTCTCGCGGGCGGTCTGTGCCGCCTCGCAATGGCCCGGATGAACGCGCCTCGCCGCTCACAGTTGCGGGGGCAGCCGCAGACGGGGCGAAACTTCGCCCTTCTGCGTTCCCGTTTCAGCCCTTGCGGGCCACCGGTTCCTGCTCTCAATCTAGCGCCGCCGTCCCGGCTGGCGCAAGCGGCGCCTCAGCCGAGGCCGAGCAGGCCGGGCAGGGCGGACAGATCGCCGATCATGGCGTCGGGCGTGCCCGGCAGCCGCTCCGCCGGCTGTTTCGCGCGGTTGCACCAGGCGACGCGGAAGCCGAAGGCCGAGGCGCCGTAGGCATCCCAGCCATTGGATGAGACGAAGCAGACTTCCTTGCGCTCGACGCCGAGGCGCGCCGGCACCATCTGGTAGACGCGCGGATCGGTCTTGAACACGCCCACCGCCTCGACCGAAAGCACATGGTCAAGCTCGTCGCCAATCCCGGCATGGGCGATGGCCGCGGCGAGCATCGCGGGAGTGCCGTTGGAGAGGATCGCCGTGGCGATTCCTTTTGCCTTCAGCGTGCCCAGCATCGCCTTTACCTCGGGATAGGCCGAGACGATACGATAGAGTGCGAGCAGCGACTCGCGCCGCTTCGGGTCGGCGAGGCCGGTCGCTTCCAGCGCGAAATCGAGCGCGTCGGCGGTGACGGTCTCGAAATCGGTGTAGAGGTTCTGCAGGCTGCGCAACCAGGTGTATTGCAGCTGCTTGTCCCGCCAGAGCGTCACCAGCACGGCGCGCCGGTCATCCGGCACATCCGGACAGCGGGCGACGGCGGAGCCGAAATCGAACAGCGTGCCATAGGCGTCGAACACGCAGGCGCGGATACCCTCGATCGCGGACATTGGATGTCTCCCGTTCAGGCGGCGGCCGGCAGGCTGCGTGCCAGCCCGTCATAAGCGTCGAACATGCGGCCGCACCAGGCGTGCAGCGTGTCATCCTCGGCGAGGATCTTTACCGGGGTCGAGGCATGCGCCCAGAGGAAGGCGCTGAAGGCCACATGGTCCGCATAGTTCGGAGCGTCGCCGGCGAGGAATTTCTGATCGGCCAGCGTGCTGCGAAGCGGGCGCAACGTGGCGCGGAGCGCGGCGAGATTCTCCTCGCGCGCCGCCCGCAGCGCGCCCACCGTGGTGCCGAAAGCGGCCTCGCGCGTCGTGCGGAAATACTCGCGGTCGCCCTCGTGCAGAATGTCCACGAGGTCGGGCAGCACAACCTTCGCGATCGCGGGGTGCACCGCCTCGCTGGTCCACTGGTTCACGAAGCGGGCGAGGCCGCGGCCGGCGGCGCCGCCGAACAGGCTCGGACGATCCGGGTAGGCATCCTCAAGGTACAGGGCGATGGTCCAGCTGTCATGAACATGCCGGGTACCATCGACCAGCACGGGCACCTTGCCCTGGCCGGAAAATGCGATGGCGTCCTTTTCCATGAACCGCCAGACCACGGTCTCGCACGGCAGGCCCTTGTGGGCGAGCGCGAAGCGGGTGCGCCAGCAATTCGGGCTGAACCGGACGCGTTCGTCCGCGCCGGCGAGATCGTAAAGCTTCAGGGGGTCACGCATTCAGGCTCTCCTCAGGCGGCACTCCGCGTAGCAACGCCGCAAGGCCGGCGGAGACTGGCGGCGTGTCTGGGTGGTGCATGTGTTCATATGGATGTGGGCGCGGGCCTCGTGAGTCTGCTCACGGCGTCATCGACAAGGCGGTCCAGCCGGCCGGGATCGGGGTCGAGCCGCGCGAAAGTGCGCAGCGCGACAACGGTGCCCAACAGCAGCTCGGCCTGTGTGGCGGCGTTCATGCCGGCCGGCAAATGCCCGGCCTCCTGGGCGTGTTCAAGCCGTTCCTGGAAAAACCGCTGAACGTCGCCAAGACGCGTCGCGACGATCGTCCTCGCTTCAGGGGACAGGGGGCCGCCATCCATCGCCGTGTTCACCAGCAGGCAGCCGAGATGTAGCGGATCGTCCCGCGAAAGGTCGCGGATCTGGCCGAGAAAATCGGCAATCGAGGCGATCGGGTCGGAATTCGCGGCGAGCTCTTCAAGAACAGGCGTCAAGCCGTCATCAGCGTAGCGCTCGAGCGCCGCGCGGAACAGGCCGTCCTTGTCGCCATACCGATGGTACAGCGCGGCCGCGCTGAGACCGGTTGCCTCCGTCAGGTCGCGTAGAGACGTGCCTGCGTAGCCATTCTGTCTGAAGACCGGGATTGCCCGGTCGAGAACGTCATCGTCAGTCAGGAGGCGTGGGCGTGGCATATTACTCTTGATCTCGACTGCATTACCAATTCCAATATAATAAACCGATCATTATAAAACAACCCGTCCGGCGCGGCGGATTGTGGCATATGGTGTGACGTATGATATATGAAACCTCTCTCGTCTACTTTATCGATCCGATGTGCGCATGGTGCTGGGGTTTTGCGCCGGTGATGGATGAGATTCGCGCACGCTATGCCCGCCGGACGAGCATTCGCATCGTTCTCGGCGGCCTGCGGCGAGACGTGCGTTCGCCCATGGATGCGGCGGCGAAAAGTCTGACGTCAGCCCATTGGGAGCGGGTGCAAGACGCGTCCGGGCAGCCCTTCGATCATGCGTTTTTCGACCGCGAAGGCTTTTTCTACGATAGCGAAATGGCTTGTCGTGCCATTGTCGCAGCCCGTCGCCGCTCGGCGGAGGACGCGTTCATCCTTCTGGGCAACATCCAGCGGTCTTTCTATTTATGCAACGAGGATGTGACGGATCCGGTGGTGCTGGCGGGAATCGCGGCGCGCCAGGGGTTCGGCGCGGAGATTTTCCGGGATCTGCTCCGCTCCGACGACCTTGGCGCGGAAACGCGGCAAGACTTCGCGCTGACGCAGAAATCCGGCATCGTCGGCTTTCCGACCCTTGTCGCCGCAAAGGAGCCGGATCGGCGCTACGTGATCGTCACCGAAGGATTTCAGCCGGCAAAGCGGATCATTCCCATGCTCGATCGCTGGCTGCGCCAGCCAGCGTCTGCCGCCTCCGCGCTCGGCGCCGTCTGACCGCCGTTGCAAACCAGCCCTTTGCGATCCTCCGGTCTGGCCCATGCCGCATGTGGGTTGCCGTCCCACGCCGGCACGATATAGACGGATCATGAAAGAACGAAAATACCGCCCCGCGACCACTCTGGTTCACGCCGGCCAGATCAGGTCCAATTTCGCAGAGAACGCCGAAGCGCTCTATCTGACCTCCGGGTTTGTCTATGATAACGCGGAACAGGCGGAGGCCACGTTCAAAGGCGAGATTGCGCATTACCAGTATTCCCGCTTCGGCAACCCGACCGTCAGCATGCTGGAGGCCCGGCTCGCGGCGCTTGAGGGGGCCGAGGCATGCCGCGCCACCGCGACCGGCATGGCTGCGGTGAATGCGGCCTTGCTGTCCCATTTGAAGGCCGGGGACCGGGTTGTCGCCTCGCGTGCGCTGTTCGGCTCCTGTTCCTGGATCGTCTCGACCTTGCTGCCGCGCTACGGCATCGAGAGCGTGTTCGTCGACGGGAGCGACCTCGCGGCCTGGGAGGCGGCGTTGGCACCGGGCGCTGCGCTGGTGCTGCTGGAAACGCCGTCCAATCCGATGCTCGAGATCATCGACCTGCGCGCCGTTGCCGACCTCGCCCACAAGGCCGGCGCCGTTGTGGTGGTCGACAATGTCTTTGCCACGCCTCTGCTGCAACGGCCGATCGAGTTTGGCGCCGACGTCGTCGTCTATTCCGCGACGAAGCATATGGATGGCCAGGGGCGTGTGCTCGGTGGTGCCGTGCTGGGCAGCAAGGCCTGGATCGAGACCACGCTTCAGCCCTTCACCCGCAACACCGGTCCCGCGATCTCGCCATTCAACGCCTGGGTCATCCTGAAAGGGCTTGAGACGATGGCGCTTCGCGTCGGCCAGGCCTCCCGCTCGGCGGCGACCATTGCGGATCATCTCGCAAGCCATCGCCATGTCCGGCGGGCTCTCTATCCGTTCAGGGCCGACCATCCGCAGGTTGACCTCGCGAAGCGGCAGATGAGCGCCGGCGGCACGCTGGTGACGTTCGAGCTTGAGGGAGGCAAGGACGCGGCGTTCCGCTTCATGAACGCACTCGATCTGATCGCGATTTCCAATAATCTGGGCGATTCGAAATCGATGGTAACTCATCCGGAAACCACGACCCACTCTCGTATTCCCGCGCAAGAGCGAGCCCGCCTTGGCATCGGGGGAGGAACGATCCGTTTCTCCGTGGGTCTTGAAGACGTTGCGGACCTGATCGACGATCTCGATCGGGCGTTCGACGCGCTGGCGTAACGCGCCATGCGGGTATTGCGGTCGGATGCCGTCATATCCGGAGGCCGGTCGGGCGACGGCCGTTCCGGCGTCTGTCGCGCGCTCTGGCCATACGGAATGCGGACGCTGGATTGCGCGGTTTCCCTGCTTGACGGCCAACCCGACCGGCGATATCTACACACATGATTTCGGGCCGCAGCCACCATGCGCTGCGGCCTGTTGGTTTTTGCTCCGTTTACTGGAAGAGATCGTTCGTCCATGGCCAATATTGCATCGGCGCAGAAGCGCATCCGTCAGACCATTGTTCGCACAGCGCGCAACAAGGCCCGCCGGTCACGCGTGCACAGCTTCGTCCGGAAGGTTGAAGAGGCGATAGCGTCGGGCAATCATGCTGAAGCGCGTGCCGCGTTCGTGGTCGCTCAGCCTGAATTGCAGCGCGCCGCCACAAAGGGCGTTCTGAAGGCCAATACGGTGTCCCGTAAGCTGTCCCGGCTTTCCGCCCGCGTGAAGGCGCTTTCGGCCTCCGTCTAAGACGCGGCGGGGCTTCCATTTCTATCGGATAAAACCCCACCGCCGTTGCCGGAGCGGCTCTTGACGCAAGGGCCGTTTCGATCAGTCCTCTCGGCTTGGTGAAACCACGTTTTTAACGACGATCAGTTGAGGTATTCAGCGAATGAAACAAGTCGCTGGATATGTCTGCTGTTTGTTGTTTTCTGATGCACTCGCTGTCAGGATCAGAATTGCTTCACTGATCGTATTTCGCAACAGCGCGTCAACATGAACTGCAACCGACAATTGCAAGATGTTTTTGCGATTTTATCAGGAAGTGATGCGGCCAGATTTCAAAGGGCTCCATCAATCACCTGATTTAATGGGCAATTATTTAAAGATGCACATTATATCAGCAGAAAATCAAATCAATAGGGTCTTGCGCAGGGCGCTGGGTTTGGCCTAGTTTCAGGTCACAGGATGACGAATGGATGACGGTGACTGATCCGTTTGGTGGTTTTTTCAACCATCGATTGCGGATGGCCGGTTTGTGCGGTCGAATATCGGGTCGGTCATGCGGTCGTGCAGGGATGAAGTCAGGACGGGAGCGGCACTTGAGCACGCAGGTTTGGCAGGATCAGGGTAGCGAAGCCCGGTCTTCAGGGCGTTCGCGCGGCGATACTGGCCAGGATGAACTGGCCAGCCAGTGGAGTCGCGTCCGGGGGCGTCTGCAGGAAGAGATTGGCGAGGTCGAGTATCGCAACTGGCTGCGCCAGGCCGTTCTGCATGGGCTTGATGGCGATGAAGTCACGGTCATGCTGCCCACACGGTTCCTGCGCGACTGGGTCAACAAGGAATATGGTGGATTGCTGACCGCCTTCTGGCAGGCCGAAAATCCTGCGGTGCGCCGGGTCGATATCCGCACCAAGCCGGTGGGAACGAGCGAGCGCGCCCCCGACCTTGCCGAGGCCGAGGTGAAGGGGGCTGCCGTCAAGCCTGCCGCCGCCCGCCGTGAAATTGAGGATCGGCAGGATATGAGCGCGCCGCTCGATCCCCGGTTCACCTTCGATACGTTCGTGGTTGGCAAGCCGAACGAGTTTGCGTACGCCTGCGCAAGGCGCGTCGCGGATGGACATGCCACACCCGGTTTCAACCCGCTGTTCCTCTATGGCGGGGTCGGGCTCGGCAAGACCCATCTGATGCACGCGATCGCCTGGGAGCTTTCGCAACGCTCGGACGAGGTGACGGTCGCCTATATGTCGGCCGAGAAGTTCATGCACAAATTCGTCAGCGCCCTGCGCCGGCAGTCGACCATCGAATTCAAGAACGAGTTGCGCAGTGTCGATGTCCTGATGGTGGACGATCTGCAATTCCTCATCGGCAAGGATGGCACGCAGGAAGAGTTCTTCCACACCTTCAATGCGCTGGTCGATTCCGGCAAGCAGATCATCGTCTCCGCCGACAAGTCGCCCTCCGATCTTTCAGGGATCGAGGACCGGCTTCGCACCCGGCTGGGCTGCGGCATGGTTGCCGATGTCCATGCGACAACCTACGAGTTGCGGCTGGCCATTCTCGAGGCCAAGGCTGCCCGTGCCGGCGTGAACGTGCCCGGTCGGGTGATGGAGTTCCTCGCGCAAAAGATCACCGCGAATGTCCGGGAACTCGAGGGGGCACTGAACCGGCTCATCGCGCACGCAAACCTGTTCGAGCGTCCCGTCACGCTTGAAACGGCGCACGAGGTTCTGCACGATCTCCTGCGCGCGTACGACCGCAAGATCACGATCGAGGAAATCCAGAAGCAGGTCGCCGAGCATTACAATATCAGGATCAGCGAAATGTCGTCGGCCCGGCGGGCGCGGAACATCGCGCGCCCGCGGCAGATTGCGATGTATCTCGCCAAGCAGCTGACCAGCCGCAGCCTGCCCGAGATCGGCCGGAAGTTCGGTAACCGTGACCACACGACGGTGATGCACGCGGTGGCGAAAGTCACCGAACTGATCGACGCTGATCCCGATTTCGCCGAGGATGTCGAACTGCTCCGCCGGATACTGACCGTCTGATCGGCATGTCGTCAGGCCCCGCCCATCAGAGATGTTGGGCGTGATGCCTGAGATGGTCTTCGACGAAGGTCGAAATGAAGAAATACGAATGGTCATAGCCATCCTGCATGCGCAGCTCCAGCGCCACGCCCTTTGCTGAACAGGCCTCCCGCAGCAATTCGGGCTTGAGTTCGCGCTCAAGGAATGGGTCGGCCGTTCCCTGATCAACCAGGATGGCCGGACCATTCCAGCCACGGTCAGCGATCAGCGCGGTTGCGTCGTAATCGCGCCAGGCCGTGCGGTCGCCGCCCAGATAGAAGGTCAACGCCTTTTCGCCCCAGGGACAACGCATCGGCGATACGATCGGCGCGAATGCGGAAACGGACCGATAGCGCCGCGGATTCCGAAGCGCGATCGTGAGGGCGCCATGTCCGCCCATCGAATGGCCGAAAATGCCGACCCGTGCGGCATCGACCGGAAAGGAGGCATTGATCAGCGCCGGCAATTCCTCCGAGATGTACGAATACATCCTGTACCCATTTCGCCACGGGTCTTCGGTGGCGTCGACATAAAACCCGGCGCCGACGCCGAAATCATACGCGTCCGATTCACCGGGATAGCCAAGGCCGCGCGGCGAGGTATCCGGAGCGATCAGGGCGATCCCAAGCTCCGCGGCAACGCGCTGCGCCCCGGCCTTTACCGTGAAATTCTCTTCCGTGCATGTCAGGCCGGCCAGGTAATAAAGTGCGGGAACCTTCCCGATCTTGGCCTGAGGCGGGATGAAAACAGCAAAGCGCATCGCGCATCCCGTTTCATTTGCCTCGTGCCGATAGACGCCCTGCATGCCGCCGAAACATTTCTGGGTCGAAATCGTCTCGAAAACGGTAGCGTTCGTCATGTATCGATCTCCCTGTAAATGGCTTTCCTGACTATTCCCCGCTGCGTGCGGAAAGGCAATCGTAGGTGGCTCTTATGCGTTTTATCGAATTTGAACGGATAGTTTGCGAAATCTTGCTTAAATCGCCCGCGGGAGAATTTATTCGCGTTGACAGCTCCGGCGGTTTCTGCGTCATTAATCGTGCAATCGACTTTGGCTTGCCTTGTTGCACGAGACGGGTTTCCGTACGGCCAAGACGTCCAAAACCCGGTTGTCCCTCTGGAGCCGTGCGGCGGTCGCACGGTGGGTCTGTCTTAGGAGCGACGACGCGACAATGGCGATCGGCACTGTCAAGTGGTTTAACACCACGAAGGGCTTTGGCTTTATCGTGCCGCAGGATGGCGGCAAGGATGTTTTTGTTCACATCACTGCGGTTCAGGCTGCTGGCATGCGCGGCCTCAACGAAGGCCAGAAGATTTCCTACGAGGTGACGCAGGAACGCGGCAAGGCCGCTGCGACCAACCTCAAGGCGGTCTGAACCTACCGTTCTGGTCTGGTTACACGACGGGGCCCTCCGGGGCCCCGTTTTTTTTGGCCCCTCATCTTTTATGCGGCTGCGTCGGCGGATTCGCCGATATCGTTCGGCGGCACGATGCCGGTTCCTCACCCCATGCCGGTCGGCATGAAAGACGGTCAAGCTTCCCATCCCTGCCGAATACGAATTCAGCGGCGAATCACATCGGCCAGGGAGGATTTCCAAACGCCTCACTCGTGCCGCCGGCCTCCCATCCCCGCGGTCACCGACTGCGCCGCCTCGATGACCGATGAACCGAGTCCGGAGATTGCCGAGTCGGGCATCCGTGCCGATGGCCCCGAGATCGAAAGCCCGGCAATCGCCTCGCCATGCATGTCGAAGATCGGTGCGGCTATGCAACGCATGCCATCGTCCCGTTCCTCGGCATCCACCGCATAGCCACGCTCGCGTGTCGCCGCGAGATCGGCCATCAGCGCGTCGCGCGTCGTCAGCGTGTTGGCGGTGAAGCGCACGAGCCCGTGGCGCGAGACGATTGCGGCAAGCCGCCCCTCGTCCATCTCCGCGAGCAGCGCCTTGCCGATGCCCGAGGCGTGCATTGGCGATGTCGTCCCCGGCGGAAAGAAGGCCCGCATATGGGCATGGGTCTCAACCTGGCTCACGAAGAGCAGCAGCCCGTTCCGTTCGATGCCGAGACTCGCCGTCTCTCCGGTGCGCTCCATGAGGCTCCGGAGCGCCGGCCGCACGCGCTCCACCAGCGATGTCCGTCTCAGGAACCGCGAGCCGATCAGAAAGGCGCCCGCGCCGATATGCCATGTCTGGCTCGTCGCCTCGAAATCGACGATGTCGCGCGCCTCCAGCGTGAACAGGACGCGGTAGACGCTGGCCGGCGACTGGCCGAGTTCCCCGGCAAGGTCCGAGAGCGTCGCGCTGCCCATCTCGCTCAGCCGCTCCAGCACGTCCATGGCGCGATCGAGCGACTTGATCCGGTTCTGGTTGGTCGTGTCGGCCCAGGCGCGCGGGCGTCCCCGCGCACGGCGTCCGGTGCTGCCGATCTCGGGCGGCCTTGCCATCGTTGCTCCTCGATTGAAACCAATTTTCGCATGATGAAAAAAACAAAATCATGATTCAAATCATTTTTCCGCCGAATTCCGGCTTTGAAAAATATTTTCAAAAAAATTGCGTGCCCCTGGCCGGAACCCTATAGTCCGCGCAACCGAAGAAGGATCCGCCCGATGAGTCTGCAGAACCCTGTCTTCATCCCGGGGCCGACGAACATTCCCGAAGTGATCCGAAAAGCCTGCGACATGCCGACCATGGATCACCGGTCGCAGGCTTTCGCGCCGATCCTCAGCGCGGCGCTCGCGGGTTGCCGCGGCGTGATGAAGGCGGAGCGCGCCGAGGTCTTCATCTTCCCCGCGACGGGAACCGGCGGCTGGGAAACCGCGATCTCCAACACGCTCAGCGCCGGCGACACCGTGCTCGCCGCCCGCAATGGCATGTTCAGCGACCGCTGGATCAAGATGTGCCGGCGCTTCGGCCTCGAGGTGATCCAGGTCGACGTGACTTGGGGCGAGGGGATTCCTCTCCCCCGCTTCGCCGAACTTCTGCACGAGGACAAGGCGCGCCGGATCAAGGCCGTGCTCGCCACCCACAACGAAACCGCGACCGGTGTGGTCTCCGACATCGCCGGCCTGCGCCGGGTGATGGACGCGGCCAGCCACGATGCGCTGCTCCTCGTCGATGGCGTCAGCTCGATCGGCTCGATGCCGTTCGAATTCGATGCCTGGCGCGTCGACGTCGCGGTCACCGGCTCGCAGAAAGGCTTCATGCTGCCCCCGGGCCTCGCCATCACCGCGTTCAGCGAGAAGGCCGTCGCCGCCAGCAGGAACGCGAAGCTCCCTCGCAATTTCTTCAATATCGACGACATGCGCGCCACTAACGCCGCCAGCGGTTATCCCTACACGCCGCTGGTCGGGCTCCTGAACGGGCTCGCGCTGTCGAGCCGCATGCTGCTCGATGAAGGGCTCGACAACGTTTTCGCCCGCCACGCCAGGATCGCCAGCGGCGTGCGCGCCGCCGTCGCCGCCTGGGGCTTGTCGCCCTGCGCCGCATCACCCGAACTCTACTCGAATTCGGTTACCGCAATTCGCACCCCCGGCGGGTTCGACGCCGCGCGCATCGTCACCCACGCCGCCGAGCGTTACGGCATGGCGTTCGGCGCGGGGCTGGGCGATGTCGCCGGCCAGGTCTTCCGCATCGGCCATCTCGGCATGCTCACCGATGCGATGGCGCTCTCCGGCCTTGCCGTCGCCGAGATGTGCATGGCCGATCTCGGTCTCGACATCCGCCTCGGCGCCGGCGTCGCCGCTGCCCAGGCGCTCTACCGGCACGGCGGCGCGCAGATGAAGGAAGCCGCAGACTGACCCGAGGCGAAGGTCCAGACGGCCGGCAGGGGAGATGCCGACTTCGGCTTTCATATAAAATGAACTGAATTCGTAACGAAAAATCGTGCAACGCTCGCGCGATCACGATTCTGTCAGATTTCGTGTGTTTTCCCCCGACTGACCGATCCTGCCGTTGAAACCGGGCTCCGCCGTCCCTCATGGACCATGAGGAGGATCTGCGCATGCCCGGAATGCCCCACACTCGGACGAGAATGATCCTTGGCGGTCTTGCCGCGTCACTGTCCCTCGCCGCGTCGTTGTGGGTCACCGCCAGCGCCGCCCCGCCCGCGGCGCAGGGGGCGGCCATGGCCGGTGTCACCACCTGGCCGGCGGCGGCAACGCATGTCGCGGCGGCGCCACGCCCCGGCATGGCGGGCGACGATCTGCCGCAGCCCGCCAATATGCCGAAAGATCCGAAACGGGCGGCGATGGTGCGCAAGGGCTTCTTTCTCGTCGTCGCCGGCGATTGCCTGCCTTGCCACAGCGTTGCGGGCGAGCCCCCCTTCGCCGGCGGCCGCGCGGTCGGCACGCCGTTCGGCACCGTCTTCTCCCCTAACATCACGCCGAGCAAACGGCACGGCATCGGCAAATGGACCGACCGCCAGTTCTGGCGCGCGATGCATGACGGCATCGAGCCCGGTAGTTCGCTCGTCGTGTTTCCGAAATACGAATACCCGGTGATGCCCTACACCGCCTATTCCAAGCTCAGCCATGCCGACGTGATGGCGATCAAGGCCTATCTCGACAGTCTCGCCCCCGCCGCGATTCCGGACCGGCCGGATACGATGGCCTTCCCGGCCAATCTGCGCGCTGGCCTGCTCGCCTGGCGGCTGATGTTCTTCCATCCGCATGAAATGAAATACCAGCCGGGCTGGAGCAGAAACGTTCGGCACGGCGCCTATCTCGTTCAGGCGCTCGAGCATTGCGGCGCGTGTCACACCCCGCGCAATATCGCGATGGCGACAATCCCCGCGCGCGATCTCGCCGGCGGCCACATCGTCGACCAGGGGTGGTATGCGCCAAACATCACCAACTCGAAATCGGACGGTCTCGGCGCATGGTCCGATCAGGCGATCCTCGCCTATCTGCGCGATGGCGGCGACATGCGCGAAGGCGCGCCATTCGGCAAGATGAAAACCGTGGTCGACGACAGTCTGAGCCGGCTGCCCAAACACGATGTCAGTGACATCATCGCCTATCTGCGCACGGTGCATCCGCAGAAAAGCGCGCCGGCAAAGCGGGTGATCGCCGCCTCCCTCGCGAGCGGGAAGCGCCTCTATCATGATGAATGCGCCCGCTGCCATGGTGATGATGGGCAGGGTGTCTCCGCCAACATTCCGAATCTCGCGCACAACCAGGCCGTCTGGAACGGTCCGGGCGACGATCTGGTCAGCATGGTCCTCGGCGGGTTCCAGCCCTGGCATCCGGGCCAGTCCTCCATGCCGCGCTTCGGCGCGATGCTCTCGGATGCGCAGATCGCGGCGATCGCCAATTATGTGCGAACCAGCTGGGGCAATCGCGGCGCGCCGGACGCCACGGCGAACACCGTCGCCGCGCTTCGCCCGCTCAGGACCGTCGAGGTCGATCTCGATACCGGCAGCATGACGGCCAGCCTGTCGCGCGGCCGCAAGGTCCGGCACTTTTCCGACATCCAGGGCCGCATCTGGATCGATGGTAACCGCACCGATTGCCGGATGACCGCGACGCTCTCCGCCGAATATGGCAGGCGGCCGGTGCGGCTCGCGGGCGCCTGCGCCGCGCAGGGCAACCGGCTGATCGGCCGTGCGACGATTGGCGGGGATACGCATCCGATGACCCTCGCACTGCGGCAGGTCTACCGCCATGACCGGCTGGTTGCCGTGGCCCTCACCGGCGGGCTCGGCGGCGGGCGCAATCTCTCGGCCCGGATCGCCCTGAGCACCACGAATTACTGACGGGAGCGCCGCATGATCCATTCAGCATCAACCCGCCGCCATGCCCTTCTCGCCGCCGCGGCGGGCCTTGCCGCCCTGGCCACGCGGGCGCGCGCGGCAGGGAGCGGTCCCGCGCCGGGTAGCCTGCGGGCCATGGTGCCCAGCGTGTCGAAAGCCGCTGTCGGATATGTCGACAGATCGCAACATGGCGAGGTCTGCGGCGCCTGCGTCTGGTTCAAGCCGCCAGAACAGGGTTCAACCGCGAGCCATTGCCACCTGGTCGCCGGCCCGATCAGCCCGGCCGGCTGGTGCGAAGCATGGATGAAGCGGGGCTAGCACTACTTTGGCACTTTTGGTTTGGCGGTTTCTGCGAGGAGCATTTCACAGTGAGGGCATCGCAGGGGCGGAGGCCGCGCGAAGAGGTCGAGAATGGCTTGCCTGATGGCGGGCATGCTCG
>JAJZSY010000050.1 GCA_021849425.1 Pseudomonadota bacterium | reverse complement strand
CGCCGGATGCGAGCGGCATGCTGATGGATTTCGGCAGGCTCGGCCAGCACCTCGCCGCGATCCGCGAGGCGCTCGACCACCGCTTCCTCGACGAGGTGGAGGGCCTCGGCCCGGCAACGCTGGAAAACCTCGCTTGCTTCATCTGGACGCGGCTCGCGCCATCCTGCCCGGGCCTCGCCCGCGTCGCCGTCTTCCGCGATTCCGAAGGCGAATCCTGCGCCTACAGCGAATAGGGACACAGGCTTGAGCCGGCTGCACCGCTACGCCACCACCCTGCGCTGGACCGGCAACCGCGGCGCCGGCACCAGCGCCTACGCCGCCTATGGCCGCGACCACGAGGTGGAAGCCGACGGCCGGCCGGACCTCGCGCTGACATCCGATCCCGCCTTCCGCGGCGATCCCGCGCGCTGGAACCCCGAACTGCTGCTGCTCGCCTCGCTCTCCTCCTGCCACCAGCTCTGGTATCTGCATCTCTGCGCCGAGGCCGGGATCGCCGTGCTGGCCTACGAGGATCGCGCCGAGGCGGTGATGGAGGAGGAAGCCTCCGGCGCCGGCCAGTTCATCGAGGCCGTCCTGCGGCCCGTCGTCACCATCGCGCCGGGCAACGACGCCGCCCGCGCCGCCGCCCTGCACCGCGACGCCGGAGCAAAATGCTTCATCGCCCGGTCGATGAACTTCCCGGTCCGCCACGAACCGGAGATCCGCACCGCATGACCGAAACCAACGCCTATGGCCAGATCGTCGGCGCGCCCGTCCCCGGCTGGACGCCTCGCCCGCTCCCCGACGCCGCCGGCTTCGAGGGGCGCTATTGCCGGCTGGAACGGCTCGACCCCGCCCGCCACGGCGCCGGCCTCATCGCCGGGTTCCGCGCCGCGCCGGACGACCGGGACTGGACCTGGTGGCGCACCGCCCGCCCGGCCGACGAACCCGCGTTCCACGCCTATGTCGAGTCCATGGCCAGCGCCCCCGGCCGCGTGGCCTACGCCATCATCGAGGCGGATAGCGGCGAACCCGCCGGCCACGCCGCCTTCATGAACATCGCCGCGGCGAACGGCGCGCTCGAACTCGGCTCGATCAACTTCACCCCGCGTCTCAGGCGCCACCGCGCCGGCACCGAGGCGCTGTTCCTGATGCTCCGCCACGCCTTCGACGAGCTTGGCTACCGGCGGGTGGAATGGCAGTGCAACAGCCTGAACCTGCCCTCCCGCGCCGCCGCCCTGCGCCTCGGCTTCACCTTCGAGGGCGTCTTCCGCCAGAACGCCGTCACCCAGGGCCGCAACCGCGACACCGCCTGGTTCTCCCTCCTCGATTCCGAATGGCCCGACCGGCGGGCGGCGCTCACCGCATGGCTCGCGCCCGACAATTTCGATCAGGCCGGCCGCCAGCGCCGCGGCCTCGCCGCCTTCCGGACATGAAACATCGCTAACTGATTGATTTCGATCATGGACAGACTCGCCAATCCAGTCCAGATTGTCCGACGAAACTGATCGGCGGACGCCAGATCAAACGGGAGGAGAACAGGATGTCTCGAATCGCACTCGTCACCGGCGGCACGCGCGGCATCGGCGCGGCCATCAGCGTCGCGCTGAAGGCCGCCGGCCGCACCGTCGTCGCCACCTATGCCGGCAACCAGGCGGCGGCGGAGAATTTCACCGCCGTCCACGGCATCGAGACGGTGAAATTCGACGTCGGCGATTTCGAGCAGACTATCGAGGCGATCGCCCGCCTCACCAGCCGCCTCGGCCCGATCGAGATCCTCGTCAACAATGCCGGCATCACCCGCGACGCCACCCTCGCGCGCATGACCCGCGACATGTGGGACGCGGTGATCGACACCAATCTCGGCTCCTGCTTCAATCTCTGCAAGGCGACCTTCGATGGGATGAAGGAGCGCAAGTTCGGCCGCATCGTCAACATCGGCTCGATCAACGGCCAGGCCGGCCAGTACGGCCAGGTGAACTACGCCGCCGCGAAATCCGGCATCCACGGCTTCACCAAGGCGCTGGCGCAGGAAGGTGCCCGCTTCGGCATCACCGTCAACGCCATCGCCCCCGGCTATGTCGATACCGACATGGTGCGCGCCGTGCCGCCGGAAGTGCTTGAAAAGATCATCGCGAAAATCCCCGTCGGCCGCCTCGGCCACGCCGAGGACATCGCCCGCGGCGTCGTTTTCCTCACCGCCGACGAGGCCGATTTCATCACCGGCTCGACCCTGTCGATCAACGGCGGCCAGCACATGTACTGACGTTCTGCTCCGGCCCCGGAGGAAAAACCGGGGCCGGATGGGAATTTCATCCTACTGAATTGTTTCCTACTGAATGATGTCTCGCCGTTTGGAATTATTTCCTACGGTCGAGAAAGCGTGAAATCCCCTCCCGCGCCGCCGCGTCCTGCATGTTGCAGGCCATCGCCTCGCCCGCCACGTCATACGCCTCGGCAATGCCCAGCTCGATCTGTCGGTAGAACTGCGCCTTGCCGATGGCAAGGGCGGCGCGCGGCTTGGCGAGAATCTGCTCCACGAGCCGCGCCACCGCGTCATCCAGCCCGTCATCCGGCGCGACCTCGTTGATCAGGAAGCGCCGCGCCGCCTCCTCGGCATCGATCATCGCGCCGGTGAACAGCATCTCCAGCGCCGCCTTGCGCGGCACCGCGCGGGCGAGGGCCACACTCGGCGTCGAGCAGAACAGGCCGAGATTGATGCCCGAAACCGCGAAGCGCGCGCTCGCCGCCGCCACCGCGAGGTCGCAGCTCGCCACCAGCTGGCAGCCCGCCGCCGTCGCCACCCCCTGCACCCGCGCGATCACCGGCACCTTCAGGCGCTGCAAGCCGAGCATCACCCGGGTGCAGCGGGCGAAGAGGTCGCGATGCGCCGCCTCGTCCTCGCGCGCGATCATCTCCCGCAAATCGTGCCCGGCGCAGAACGCCCGCCCCGCCGCCGCCAGCACCACCACCCGCGCGCCCGCATCCGCCGCGATCGCGCCGATCGCCGCATCGAGGGCGGCGAGCAATTCGTCCGACAGCGCGTTGAAACTCGCCGGCCGGTTGAGCGTGAGCGTGACCACGCCCCGCGAATCCCGCCCGATCAGCAACGGCGCGTCCAGCGTGCCGGAAACCTGCGTGTCCATCTCGTCTCCTTGCCTGTAAAATCAGCTGCCCGCCGCCTGCGCCACCTTCTCGGCCAGCCGCGGCGGCGCTTCCGACAGATGCGCGAAACTGTGGACGAAGCTGCCAAGCCCCGCGGTCTGCGACCGCAGCTCGACCGCGAGCCCGTGCAGCTCCGCCGCCGGCAGCAGCGCCTCGGTATCGTCCCAGCCCGGCCAGCCGGCGCGCTCGGCATAGCCCAGAATCTGCCCGCGCCGTCCGCTCAGCAGCCGCTGCACCCCGGCGGTGAAGGCGTTCGGCGCGCTGATCGTGATGCGGTGGATCGGCTCCAGCAGCACCGGCTCGGCCTTCGCCAGCCCCTCCGCCATGCCCGCCCGCGTCGCCGCGCGGAACGCCATGTCCGAACTGTCCACCGCGTGAAACCCGCCATCGACCAGCGTCACCGCGACATCCACCACCTGGTGGCCGAACGGCCCGCGCCGCGTCGCCTCCTCGGCGGCGTCGGCCACCGCCGCGATATACTGTTTCGGCACCGCGCCGCCCGTGATGCGGTCGGCAAAGGCGAATCCCTCGCCCCGCCCGCGCGGCGCGATCTCCAGCGTCACATCGGCGAACTGGCCATGCCCGCCGGTCTGCCGCTTCAGCCGCGCATGCTCGCGCACCGGGCGGCGGATCGTCTCGCGAAAGGCCACGCGCGGCCGCGCCGTCCGCACCGCGACGCCGGAAAGCAGCTCCAGCCGCTCCACCGCGCCGCCGAGATGAATCTCGCCCAGCCCGGCCAACCGCGTCTCGCCGCTGTCGGCGTCGCGCGCGAGGCGCAGCGCCGGGTCCTCCTCCAGCAGCTTGTCCAGCCCGCTGGCGAGCTTCACGTCGTCGCGCCGCTCCGCCGCGGCGATCGCGACCTCGTGCAGCGGCGGCGGCGGCGCGGGAAAGGCCATCGCCGGCGCCGCCTCGCCCAGCGTGCCGCCGGTGCCCACCCCGTCGAGCCGGCCGAGTGCCACCACATCGCCCGCCTCCGCCTCGGCCACGCGCTGCAACTCGCCCTCGGCGAAGCGCATCATCCCGCCGATCCGCACGCCGCCATGGCTCGTCCCGTCGCGCAGCGCCCCGCGCCAGACGCTGGCGAACGAAAGCTTGCCCGCCGCCCCGCGCCAGCTCGTGCGGAACACCTGCGCCAGCGCCGGCCCGTCGGGCGCCACCCCATGCCGCGCCGCCGTCGCGCCCACCTCCGGCGCGTCATGCCGCAGCGCCTTCCACAGCCGCAGCACCCCATGCGCATGCTCGGCCGCGCCGAACATCACACCGGCCAGGCTGCGCGCCTCCGTGTCCTTGCGGAAATGGCCGTAAAGCTCGGCGGGCGTGGGTGTCGCCCCCTCGATCACCTGTTCGAGCAGCTCGTCGTCCCGGTCCGCCAGGCTGTCGATGAGCGCGTCATGCGCCGCCTGCTCGGTGGCGGCCACACCCGCCGGCAGCCCGATCCGCTCCGAGGCCGCATCCGGCCGGTAGCGGAACGCCCGCTCCGAGAGCAGGTCGACATAGCCGATGACCCGCTCGCCCTCGCGGAGCGGCATCTGCCGCGGCACCAGCTGCACCGCGGTCTCCGCCTGCATCGCCGCCACCAGCGCCTCGGCCGGCGCGCTCAGCGTGTCCACCTTGTTGACGAAAACGAGGAACGGCACGCCGGCGTCCTCCAGCATGCGGAACACCGGCCTGAGCGCGATCGCCCGCGCAGGGTCAGGCTCGGCCACCACCACCGCGATATCCGCCACCGCCAGCGCCGCCGCCGCCTCGTGGACGAACTCCACCGATCCGGGACAATCCAGCAGCGCCCAGCGCTCGCCCAGGAAATCGCAGTGGCCGACCTGCATGTCATGCGTGGAACTTCGCCCTCGCCCGCCGCGCCGCGCGGCGGCGCCGCCGGCCGCGTCGATCAGCGCTGCGAACAGCGCGCTCTTGCCACTGCCCTGCGGACCTACCAGGGCGACGGCGCGCGGCCCGTGCGGGGCCGCTGCGTGGGCGGGGTCTTCCATGGCCTTGCTCTCCCGACGGGAGACAGTATTCGCCTTTTTCGCCCGGATTTGAACCGGAAATTTTCACCCCCCGAATTTCGCCGCCCCGCCCGCCCGCGCGCGCGGGACGGGCGGCACGGCGCGGCGCGGCGCGGCGCGGGATCAATAGCCGAGCGCGCAGCCGTCCTTGCGCGGGTCGGAGCCGCCGATCAGCACGCCGCGCCCGCGATCGATCCAGATCGCCTGGCCGCCGCCATGCGGCCGCGCGTCCGGCCGGTCCTCGCGCACCACCTTGTGCCCGCGCGCGACCAGCCCTTCGAGGCTCGCCGCCGGCACCGAGCGCTCCAGCTCCACCTGTCCGGCGAAGGGAAACACCCGCGGCAGGTCGAGCGCCTCCTGCACGTCGAGCCCGTACTGGCGCATGTTGGTCACCAGCCAGGACTGGCCCATCGGCTGGTAGTGCCCGCCCATCACGCCGAACGGCATCACCGCCTCGCCGCCCTGCGTCGCCATGCCGGGGATGATCGTGTGCATCGGCCGCTTGCCCGGCGCGATGCAGTTCGGATGGCCGCGCTGGATGCGGAAGCCCATGCCGCGATTGTGCAGCACCACGCCGGTATCGCCGGCGAGAATCCCCGAGCCGAAGCTCTCATAGGTCGAGTTGATGAACGAGCAGGCGTTGCCGTCCTCGTCCACCACGCAGAGATAGACGGTGTCGCGGTGCAGCGGCAGCGCCGTCTCGCCGGCGCGCGGCAGGTCCACCATCGCCCGGTCGTCGCGGATCAGCGCCCGCAGCCCGCCGAGATAGTCGTCGCTGAGCAGATGCGCGACCGGCACCTCCGCCTGGTCCGGGTCGGCGAGCAGCGCGTCGCGATCGCGATAGACGAGGCGCGCCGCCTCGATATGCCGGTGCAGCCGGATCGGCCCCATCGGCCCGTCCGGCGCCGGGCCGAACCCTTCGAGAATGCCGAGCAGCATCAGCGCCAGCAGGCCCGAGCCGTTCGGCGGGCATTCCCAGATCGTCAGCCCGTCGAAATCCCGCTGGATCGGGGTGACGAATTTCGCCGCGGTCCGCCCGGCGGCGAAATCCGCCTCGGTATGCACGCCGCCGCGCGCCCGCAGCTCCGCGACGATGCCGGCGGCGACCGGCCCCTCGTAGAACCCCTTCGCCCCGTCCTTCGCGATCGCCCTCAGCGTGCGCGCAAGCTCGGGCTGGCGGAACATCGTCCCCGCTTCCGGCGCGGCCCCGCCCGGCAGCAGGGCGGCGGCGCCGCTGCGGCGCAGCTTGCCCTCGACCAGCTTCCAGTCGAACGCGACGCGCGGATGCACCGGATGCCCCTCCTCGGCATAGCGGATCGCCGGCGCCAGGGCTGCGTCGAGCCCGCGCCTGCCATGCGCCGCGAGCAGCGTCTCCCAGGCGGAAACCGCGCCCGGCACGGTCACGGCGTGCGGCGAGATATTGTCGAGCTGGGCGATCCCCTGCCGCTCGAAATAGTCGATCGTCGCCCCCGCCGGCGCCCGGCCCGAGCCGTTCATCGCGATCACCTCGGGGCTGCCGGCCTTCTTGTAGAGGCAGAAACAATCGCCGCCGATGCCGGTCGAGTGCGGCTCGATCACGCCGAGCACCGCCGCCGCGGTCACCGCCGCATCGAGCGCGTTGCCGCCCGCCCGCAGCGCGTCGAGCGCGGCGAGGGTCGCCGCCGGCATCGAGGTCGCGGCCATCGCCCGCCCGGCATAGACGGCGCTGCGGCCCGGAAAGTCGAAATCGCGCATTCTCTGGACACTCCTGTAACGGTTTGCCGATCCAATCGCATTCCGCCGCCGGATTGACAATGCGCCCGCGCTGGCCAATGCAGCCTCATGGCCGAGAACACGTCCCAGACCATCACCTACGACGATTTCGCCCGGATCGACATCCGCGTCGGCACCATCGTCGATGCGAAACCCTTCCCCGAGGCCCGCAAGCCCGCCATCCGCCTGTGGATCGATTTCGGCGGCGCGCTCGGCGTGAAGCGCTCCTCGGCGCAGATCACCGTGCATTACGCGCCGGACCGGCTGATCGGCCGGCAGGTCTGCGCCGTGGTCAATTTCCCGCCCCGCCAGATCGGCCCCTTCATGTCCGAGGTGCTCACCCTCGGCCTGCCGGACGAAAACGGCGAGGTCGTGCTGATCCGCCCCGATTTCACCGTGCCCGACGGAGGACGCCTGTTCTGATGGCCGCGCATTACTACACCGTCTCGTGGGACCAGCTTCACCGCGACTCCAAGGCGCTGGCCTGGCGGCTCAACGCGCTGGCGCCCTTCGATGGCATCGTCGCGATCACCCGCGGCGGCCTCATCCCGGCCGCCATCGTCGCCCGCGAGCTGGAATGCCGCCTGATCGAGACCGTCAGCATCGTCACCTATGACGAGGAGCGGATCGGCAAGCCGACCATCACCAAGCCGCCCACCGCCGCCGGCGACGGCGCGGGCTTCCTCATCATCGACGATCTGGTCGATACCGGCACCACCGCGCGCGAGGTGCGCCAGCTGCTCCCCCGCGCCCATTTCGCCACCGTCTACGCCAAGCCGGCCGGCAAGGCGCTGGTCGATACCTTCATCACCGAGGTCTCGCAGGACACCTGGATTCTGTTCCCCTGGGACACCGAGCCGCAATTCGTCGCCCCCATCGCCCGCGCCGGCACGCCCCCGCGCGGGTCATAGAGTGCTCTGCCCTGCATCTGAAATCCATCGGATTTCAGATTCGGGACACTAGCCGGCGGCGCAGGCGGCGCACAGCCCGCCAACCTCGACGATCGCGCCCCCCGGGGCGAAGCCGATCCGCGCCGCGGCGGCTTCCAGCGCGGCGGCCACCGCCTCGTCCTCCAGCTCGGCCACCGCGCCGCACTGGCGGCAGATGAAGAACTGCGCCGCATGGGTATGGCCCTGCGCCTCGCCCGCCGGGTCGGCGCAGGAGACATAGGCGCTCAGGCTCTCCACCTTGTGCACGAGATCCGCAGCGATGAGGAATTCGAGCGCGCGATAGATCGTCGCCGGCGTGGCGCCGCGATGGCTCTGCCGCAGCCGGTCGAGCAGTTCGTAGGCGGTCAGCGGCCCCTCGGCGGCGAGGATCAGGCCGAGCACGGCGCGGCGCTGCCGCGTGAGCTGCCGGCCGGCGGCGGCACAGGCGGCGGCGGCCTCGTCCAGCCGGCGTTCGATCGTGGCGCTGGGGCGGGCGTGCATCAGGCGCGGTCCGGCGGGGGAAAAACCATCGCCCCGTTATAGAGCGGCTCCAGCCGCGCGGCCACCCGCCCCCTTGCGCCGCCGGATGGCTGCATTACGCTCGGCCGCAGGGAGACAACGAACCATGACGAGCACCAGCTACGTCCAGGGACCGGGCGACACGCCGCGCCTCGGAATCACCATCGGCGCCGCCCTGGCGGAGGCCGCCCGCCGCCACCCCGACCGCGAGGCGCTGGTGGTGCGCGAAAGCGGCGAGCGCTTCACCTATGCCGCGTTCGACCGCGCGGCGGACGACGTCGCCGCCGGCCTGCTCGCGCTGGGCCTGCGCCGCGGCGACCGCATCGGCATCTGGTCGCCCAACAACGCCGAATGGGCGATCCTGCAATTCGCCTCGGCGCGGGCGGGGATCATTCTCGTCACCATAAACCCGGCCTATCGCACCGCCGAGCTGGAATACGTGCTGAACGACGTCCAGTGCCGCGCCCTCGTCCTCGCCCGCGCCTTCAAGTCGAGCGACTATGTCGCGATGCTGGACAGCATTCCGGCGGACCGCCTGCCGCATCTCGAACGCCGCTTCGTCATCGGCGGCGCGGCTCATCTGCCCGCTGGCATGACGCCCTTCGCCGCCATCGCCGCCGCCGCGACACCTGCGAGCCGCGCGGCGCTGGAAGCCCTGCGCGACGACCTGCAATTCGACGACCCGATCAACATCCAGTTCACCTCGGGGACCACCGGCGCGCCCAAGGGCGCCACCCTCTCGCACCACAACATCCTCAACAACGGCTATTTCGTGGGCAAGGGAATCGGCCTGCGCGATGGCGAGAAAATCTGCATCCCGGTGCCGCTCTATCACTGCTTCGGCATGGTGATGGGCAATCTCGCCGCGATCACCCATGGCGCCACGATGGTCTATCCCGCCGCCGGGTTCGACGCACTGGCGACGCTGAGCGCCGTTGCCGAGGAGCGCTGCGCCCATCTCTACGGCGTGCCGACCATGTTCATCGCCATGCTCGAACATCCCGGTTTCGCGGGGTTCGACCTCTCCTCGCTGCGCGGCGGAATCATGGCCGGCACCTCCTGCCCGATCGAGGTGATGCGCCGGGTGATGAACCGGATGCACATGCCCGAAATCACCATCTGCTACGGCATGACCGAGACCTCGCCGGTCAGTTTCCAGTCCGCGACCGACGACACGCCGGAACGCCGGGTGGCGACGGTGGGGCGCATCCACCCCCATCTCGAAGTCAAGGTGATCGACGCCGAGGGGCGGATCGTGCAGCGCGGCGAGCGGGGCGAGCTGTGCACGCGCGGCTATTCGGTGATGCTCGGCTACTGGGGCAACAAGGCGAAAACCGCCGAGGCGATCGACGACGCCGGCTGGATGCACACCGGCGATCTCGGCGTGATCGACGAGGACGGCTATTGCACCATCGTCGGCCGCAGCAAGGACGTGGTGATCCGCGGCGGCGAAAACATCTACCCGCGCGAGGTGGAGGAATTCCTGTTCACCCACCCGAAGGTCGCCAGCGTCTCGGTCTTCGGCATCGCGGACGCGAAATGGGGCGAGGTGCCCTGCGCCTGGGTGAAGCCCAACCCCGGCGAAACCCTCACGCCCGATGAGGTGATCGGCTTCTGCGAGGGGCGGATCGCGCATTACAAGATCCCCCGCATCGTGCGCATCGTCGAGGAGTTTCCAATGACGGTGACCGGCAAGATCCAGAAATTCATCATGCGCGAGACGATGGAGCGCGAAGCCGGCGGATAGGCGCCCGCCGCGCGCCCGCGGCCGCGGCCGCGCGGGTTGCAAATCCCCGCCGGTTTGGTCATGCAAACATCCCTTTTCGTGAAACCCGGCGCCCCCGGGCGGGCGGCGGAGAAACACAATGGCGGTGGTGATGGATCAGGGATTGCGAACGGTCGGCGGCAGTGTGCGCTATGGCCGGCTGGCGGCGCTGAGCTGGCTGCATTTCCTGAACGACGGCTCGGCCAACTACCTCCCCGGCGTGCTGCCGGCGGTGCTGGTGGCGATGGGCGAACCCGTCTCCCTCGCCGGCACGGTGATGGCGGCGCTGCTGATCGGCCAGGCGTTGCAGGTCGGCACCGGCCTGCTGGCGGACCGTTTCGGCGGCCGGCGCTTCATCGCCGCCGGCGTGCTCGGCACTGCGCTGGCGGCGGCGCTGATCGGCCGCTCCGGCAGTCTCGCGCTGCTGCTCCCGGCGCTGGTGCTGATCGGGATCAGCAACGCGATGTTCCACCCGCAGGCGCTCGCCGGGGCGCGGCAGCTCAGCGGGCCGCGCGTCGGGCTCGGCATGTCGCTGTTCCTGGTGGGCGGCGAGGTCGGGCGCGGGCTATGGCCGCTGATCGCGAGTTTCGTCGTCGTCACCTTTGGGCTGAAGGCGCTCTCGCTGCTGGCGATTCCGGCGGTGGCGAGCATCCTGCTGCTCTGGGCGGTGCTGCCGGTGCAGCCGCCGCGCCATGTCGCGGCGCAGCCGATCGCCTGGCGGCGCCATCTCGGGCCGATGAGCGCGCTGGTCGCCTTCCAGTCGCTGCGCGCACTGGCGATTTTCGGCACCACAACCTTCCTGCCGGTGCTCTGGCACCTGCGCGGCCACAGCCTGACCGCGGGGGCGGCGCTGATCACGGTGATGCTCGTGGTCGGCATCATCGGCAATGTCGGCGGCGGGCACCTGGCCGACCGGATCGGCCGCCGCCCGATCCTCGCCGGCTCCAGCCTCGCCGGCGCGGCGCTGCTCGCGGCCTTCCTGCTCACCGGCGGTGCTGCGCAATGGATCGCCCTCGGCCTGCTCGGCATCGCCCTCTTCGCCACCCTGCCGGTCGGCATCCTGGTGGGGCAGGACATCTTCCCCGAGAACCGCTCGCTCGGCTCGGGCATCGCGCTCGGCCTGTCGAACGGGCTGGCGGCGGTCGGGCTGCTGGGACTCGGCCTGATTTCGTCGGTCGTGCCGCCGCTGCACATCCTCTGGCTGCTGGTCGCGATCCTGCTCGCCGCGGCACTGCTCAGCCTGCGGCTAGAGCATCATCCGATCAGATGATTCCATCTGATCGGATAAAGATGCTCTATTTATCAACAAGATAGAGCACGACATCCGATTCTGGTGGATCGGAACGTGCTCTACAGCATCATCCGATCAGATGATTCCATCTGATCGGATAAAGATGCTCTATTTATCAACAAGATAGAGCACGACATCCGAT
>JAJZSY010000049.1 GCA_021849425.1 Pseudomonadota bacterium | reverse complement strand
CCGAGCATGCCCGCCATCAGGCAAGCCATTCTCGACCTCTTCGCGCGGCCTCCGCCCCTGCGATGCCCTCACTGTGAAATGCTCCTCGCAGAAACCGCCAAACCAAAAGTGCCAAAGTAGTGCTAGGAAAATCAATCATTTAGTGTCCTGCTCGTTTCTGAAATTCACCCATGAATTTCGGAAGCAGGACACTAGCTCCGGTAGTCGCCGTTTCCCTCGATGAGGCGGAGGGCGGATTGCCATGCCATCTCGTAATGCGCCATGCGGTTTGCCTCGTCCTTGTTGAACTGGGCGGCGGTATGCTCGCAGACCTCGCGCGGCGGGATCACCAGCTTCGCGCCGCCCGACATGGCGGCGACCTGCGCCTGGCAGGCGCGCTCGAGGAAATAGATCTCGTGGAACGCCTCGGGAATGCTGCGGCCGCCGACCAGCAGGCCGTGATTGCGCAGGATCATCGCCTTGTTCTGGCCGAGATCGTGGACGATGCGCTCGCGCTCGTCGAGGTCGAGCGCAATGCCTTCGTAGCCATGATAGGACAGGCGGCCATAGAATTTCATCGCGTGCTGGCTGATCGGCAGCAGCCCCTGTTCCTGCGCTGCGACCGCGATGCCGGCGGCGGTGTGGGTATGCACGACACAGACAAGATCGGGCCGGGCGATATGAATGGCGGAATGGATGGTGAAGCCGGCCTGGTTGACGCGTTGTGCGGAAATGCCGGGCGTTTCGATGCGGTTGCCGTGAAGGTCGATCTTGACGAGGTCGGAAGCCCGCATCTCGTGAAACATCACGCCGTAATCGTTGATGAGGAAATGATGTTCAGGCCCGGGCACACGCGCGCTGATATGGGTGTAGATGAAATCGGTCATCCGGAAATGTGCGACCAGCCGGTACAGAGCGGCAAGGTCGCAGCGGATCTGCCATTCTTCGGCCGATATGCCATCAGGCGGATTGATCTTTGTCGTCACGTTCATGCTGGTGGTCCTCCCTCTCCGGGCAGGGTCGTGGCTATTGCCGTTTGCGTCAAGTAAATTCAGCGCCGCTTCCAGCGGAGCGGCAACAGCATCGGCACCCTGGCGCGGTAGCTTCGATAGGCGTCGCCGTAGAGGCGCAGCAGGTTTCGTTCCTCGAAGCGGATGCCGATGAGCAGATAGGCCGTTGCGGCGGTGGCAGTGACGAGGCGGAATGGCGACGTCGCAAGGCCCCAGAGAATCAAAACGAGGCCAAGATAGAGCGGGTGGCGTATCAGCGCATTCATGCCGCCGGTTGCGAGCGGCTCGGGTGGAGAATCGCGGTCGGGTTTGCCGGCGCGGAACTGGGCGAGGCCGGTGAAGCGGGCGAGATCGTAATTCCGGCCGGCCAGACCCAGAACAATGGCCCCCGCACTTGCCGCGATCCAGCCGAGAACGATGATCCCGCGCGGCAGGTTGAAGCCATGACCGGGGAACAAGGATTGGCCGATCCCCAGCACCACCGCGAGATGCGCCGCAGCGATCGCGTTATAAACCAGGCGGTCGCCCGGCCCCGCGAGGCGCGACAGCAACGCCTGCCCACCCGGCGTTGCAAGGTAGCTATGCCCCGCGCCGAAGCTTGCCCAAAGCAGCGTGTAGAGAAGAATGGCGATCATGATCCGGCAACATATTTTCTGTTTGACATATTCAATTTACTATATGAATGTGAGGAAGACAGAAAAATATCGCTCCTGACACGTATCGGGAAGAATTTTGCTGCTGCGAGGGGAAATGTCCAAAACCGATCGAAGGAGCCTTTTCAGGCTCGGCGCCGCATTTGGTGCTATCGCCACCGCCGCTTCCACCGGCGCTCGTGCTGCCACGATCGCACCGCCTGCTGACGATCCGTGGTCGAATGCGCTGGGTGCCGGCGTCGACTCTCGTCCCTATGGCAGGCCTTCGCGCTTCGAAAAGAACGTCATCCGTCGCTATGTGCCGTGGCTTTCGCCGACCAAGGACGCGGATGCGAGCTTCACGCCCTTGCAGGACCATCATGGGATCATCACCCCGAATGGCCTGTTCTTCGAGCGCTACCATTCGGGACGTCCCAGCATCGACCCCAAACACTACCGCCTGATGATTTCCGGCCGGGTCAAGCGGCCTCTGCTGCTGACGCTCGACCAGTTGATGCGCTATCCATCCGTGTCGCGCATCCATTTCATCGAGTGCCCCGCCAACGGCGCCACCGAATGGCCGGCGGCGCAGCTCAATTCCCTGCAGTTCACTCACGGGATGATCGGTTGTGCCGAATGGACGGGCGTGCGGCTGTCGACCTTGCTCGATGAGGCCGGTCTGCTGCCCGACAGCCGCTGGGTTCTTGCGAGCGGGTCGGACGGCGCCCACATGGATCGCTCGCTGCCGATGGTGAAATGCCTTGATGACTGCATCATCGCCTGGGGGCAGAACGGCGAGGCGATCCGCCCTGAGCAGGGCTATCCGGTGCGGCTCGTCGTGCCGGGCTGGCAGGGCAATGTGAACGTGAAATGGCTGCGCCAGCTCCAGGTCGGGTCCGAGCCCTGGATCACCCGCGAAGAGACCAGCGAATACAGCGAATTGCTGGGCGATGGAAAATCGCTCGGCTTCACCTGGGCGATGAATGCGAAATCGGTCATCACCTTTCCCTGCCCGGAGAAGAAGCTGACCGGCGGGCCGGGTTTTTATCAGATTCACGGCCTCGCCTGGAGCGGCAACGGGCGGGTGAGGCATGTCGATGTCTCGCTCGATGGCGGGGTGAACTATCATCGCGCCACGCTGGACGGCCCCGTGCTTTCGCGCTGCCTGACCCGGTTCACCTTCAACTGGCGGTGGGATGGCAAGCCGGCGCTCATCCAGTCCCGCGTCACCGACGAAACCGGCTACGTTCAGCCGACGATCAGGCAGAAACACAAATTCTGGGGGCGTGATCCGGTTTATGAGAACAACTCGATCCAGACATGGCAGGTGCTGGCCGACGGGACGGTGAACAATGTCCAGCTCTCGTAGGATTTTGATGGCCGCCGCAGGGATGGTGGCGGCTGTCGCCATCGCGCGGGCGGGCGATGCGCCCGCGCCATCCTATGACGGGATCGTGCCGGCCGCGACACTGAAGGTGTGGCGCGATCTCGGCACCGGCAATGGCGCACTGTCCCGCTACAAGCCCGCCACACCGCCGGGTCATTACGCGATCGGCACAACGCCGACGCCGCAGCAGATCGCCGGCTGGACCATCGCCGTGCCGCCCGATGGGGCCAATCTGCCGCCCGGCAGCGGCACGGTGGCGGCGGGTGAAAAGCTATTTTCGAGCGATTGCGCGATGTGCCATGGCGGGTTTGGCGAGGGGGCGCATGGCTATCCGGCGCTCGCCGGTGGCGTCGGGTCGCTGGCGGGAACGGCGCCGCAGAAAACGGTAGGCAGCTACTGGCCCTACGCGACGACGCTGTGGGACTACATCAACCGCGCGATGCCGTTCTATGCGCCGCATACGCTCAAGCCCGCCCAAGTCTATGCGCTGACAGCCTTCATCCTGAACCTCAACGGCATCGTGACGGGAAAATTCGTCGCCGATGCGCAGAGCGTGCCACGGGTGAAGATGCCCAACCGCGACTCTTTCAACTGGAAAGATCCGCGTCCCGTCACGCATAATATCGCCTGCATGAAGGATTGCGCGCCGGCCGGTTCCGTCCGGATCACATCGAGCGCCGCAAAGATGGGGCTGACCCCGCGCACCACCGGCCCGGTGGACGATATGAAGGGGAGCGG
The DNA here is from genome assembly GCA_021849425.1 of Pseudomonadota bacterium. Lineage (GTDB taxonomy): Bacteria > Pseudomonadota > Alphaproteobacteria > Acetobacterales > Acetobacteraceae > Acidiphilium. Next base: position 8,254 of record JAJZSY010000049.1, on the reverse strand, counting down.
CAAATGAGGAGGGGGAAATGAAACACACCGCCATCCTGCTGGGCCTCGCCGTCGCGGTGCTGCCCGCCGTCGCGCTGGCGGCCACACCGCAGCAAGTTGCCGCGGGCGAGAAGATCGCCACCACCAAGTCGCTCGGCAACTGCGCCGCCTGCCACAGTTTCGCCGGCGCGGTGGAACCGGGCAATGTCGGTCCGGCGCTCAAGGACGTGAAAGCGATGATACCAGATCGCAAGACATTCTATGCGATCGTGTTCGACGAGCAGGCGCGAAACCCGCAGACGGTGATGCCCGCTTTCGGGAAGAACCTGATCCTGACGCCGAGACAGATCAATGAAGTGATCGATTTTCTCTACACCAAGTGAAGGCCGAACTGCTTCGAAGCAGATATGCATTGGGGAACACAAGATGATGACCAAACCACGAAAGACGGGGCCCGCACGCCGGGCGGTGCTGCTCGGTGCCGTGGGCGGCGCCGCGGCGCTGGCGATGCCGCGTTCCGGCCTCGCTGCCGCTGCGGTGGCGGCGCCGAAGGCTTCGCTCTGGCCCGAAGCGGCCTTCAAGGCGACCATGCCCGATGTGGCGCTGAAGGCATTGTGGGGCAGCGCGACCCTGGTCTCGACCGACCAGGTGAAGATGGAGGCGCCGGATATTGCCGAAAATGGCGCAGTGGTGCCGATTTCCATCGACGCGAACGAGACGGGCATCACCGGTGCCGCGCTGCTGGCCCGGCACAATCCATATTCGCTTGCGTGCGCCTATGAAATTCCGGAGGGCACGAGCCCGGCAATCTCGAGCCGCCTGAAACTTGCCCGTACCACGGAGGTCATCACGGCGGTGAAGGCGGGCGGCAAGCTCTACGCCACGTCGAAACAGGTGAAGGTCACCCTCGGCGGGTGCGGCTGAGGAGAGGAACAATGGCACATCAAATTCTGGTTCACGCAACCACATCGGGCGGGGTGACGACTGTCGAGGCGCTGATCAAGCACCCGATGGATTCCGGCTTCGTGAAGGGCAAGGACGGCAAGCTCATTCCGCCGCATTACATCGAGGTGGTCGAGTTCACCCACAAGGGCAAGCTCGTGCTGCGCGGCTTCTGGGGCCCCGCGGTTTCGAAAAATCCCTTCATCAGGTTCTCTTTCAAGGGCGGCGCCTCGGGCGATCCGATCGGGGTTTCATGGGTCGATAACAAGGGCGAAACCGCAAACATGTCGGCGTCAATCATGTAAGCGAGGCGCGCCGGCATTCTGCGTGCCGGCGCGCGCGGCTGGGGGGAACAGACAATGAAACGCGCATGGGCGATGATCGTGGCTCTCGCAACGCTGGCACCGGGCTTGGCGCCACCGGCAAAGGCCGATCCGGCGGCCGATCTCAAGGCGTTCCAGGGGTATTTCCAGACACGTTTTCCAACGCTCGCGCTGCAGGATTACGTCAACGGGCCCTATAATTTCAGCGCCAACGACCGCGCGCAGTGGAAGCAGATTCTCGAATTCCCGCCCTATTCCTTCGCGGTGGATGCCGGGAAGACGGCATTCGGCACGAAGTTTCCCGATGGTGCGGACTACGCCTCGTGCTTTCCGCGGGGCGGGATCGGCATCGCGCAGGATTATCCGAAATTCGATGAAAAAACCGGCAAGGTCGTCACCCTCGGTATCGCCGTCAACGAATGCCGCGAGCGGCACGGGCTGAAGCCGCTCAGCCTGACCAAGGGCGAACTCGCCGACATCGTCGCCTATATGACCTCGACCTCGGACGGCAAACCGATCCATGTCGTCATCCCGAACGACAAGCGGGCGATTGCGGCGTACGAGGCGGGCAAGGAGTATTTCTATTCGCGCAGAGGCCAGCTGAACTTTTCCTGTGCCAGCTGCCACGTGCAGGCGGCGGGCAAGCGACTTCGGGGGCAATATCTGGCGCCGGCGCTCGGCATCACCGCGTCGTTCCCGGTCTACCGCTCGAAATGGGGCGATGTCGGCACGCTGGTGCGGCGGTTCATCGGTTGCAACAAGAAGGTGCGTTCGGTCCCGGCGAAACCGGATTCGGCGGCCTATCGCGACCTTGCCTATTTCCTCACCTACATGAGCAACGGCCTGCCGATCGCGGGCCCGGGGGCACGGTCATGAAACGGATGGCTTTGGTGGTGGCAGCAGCGGTTCTGGGGCTCGGCGTTGCGCACGCCGCCGGAAAGGTCGATGCGGCGCGGGCGATTGCCGGGGCCGCGGCGAAAATGAAGATCGCGGCGGCGCTCGATGACCAGTGGACGCCGGCGATTGCCGCCTTCAAGGCGGCGAAGGCCGCCGATGCGGCGGGCGACTATGCGAAGGCCGAGGCCTCGGCGAAGCGCGCCGAGGCGCTGGCCGCCGCCTCGATCGCCCAGGCGCGCAGCCAGAAGCGCCTCTGGCAGAACGCAGTGCCGCGCTGAGCCGGCCGGGCGGAGACTGAACGGATGACGATTGCACGACGCGCGCTTCTTACCGCGGCGGCCAGCACGGCGCTGCTGCCGCGGATCGCCTGGTCCGCCGCCGATCCTTACGATGTGAAGATGAGCGGCGATGTCCGCATCATCCATCAGACCGACACGCACGCGAATGCGCGGCCGGTGCATTTCCGCGAGCCGACGCAGAATATCGGGGTCGGTCGCGCTGCCGGGCAGCCGCCGCATCTGGTGGGTTCGGCCTTTCTCGATTTCTACCACATGAAACCCGGCACGCGGGACGCCCACGCCTTCACCTTCCTCGATTTCGAGGCGCTGGCGCATCGCTACGGCCCGCTCGGCGGCTTCGCCAGCCTCAAGACGGTGATCGACAGTCTGCGCGCCGGAGCCGGGCCGGGGCGGTCGATCCTGCTCGATGGCGGCGATCTCTGCCAGGGCACGGGGCTCGCGAATCTCACCCGCGGTCAGAACATGGTGGCGCTCGGCAACCTGCTCGGCATCGATGCGATGACCGGGCACTGGGAGTTCACCTACGGGCAGGACGGGATCGAGGCGCTCATCAAGGCGCTGCACGGACGCTTCATCGCCCAGAACGTGTTTCTTTCGGCGGAATCGCAGATGATGGGCGCGCCTGCCTTCGACCAGAAGACCGGCCGCGTATTCCCGCCCTACGTCATTCGCGAGCTTGGCGGCTACCGCGTCGGCGTGATCGGCCAGGCCTTTCCCTATGTGCCGATTGCGCATCCGCGCCGGTTCACGCCGGACTGGCGGTTCGGCATCCACCCGGGCCGGATGCAGAAGGTTGTCGATGAACTGCGCGCGGTGAAGAAGGTCGATGCCGTGCTGCTGCTCTCGCATAACGGCATGCCGGTCGATCTCAAGCTCGCATCGCAGGTGCGCGGGATCGACGTCATTCTCGGCGGACACACGCACGATGCGGTGCCGCATCCCGTCCCGGTGAAGAATCCCGGCGGCATCACGCTGGTGACGAATGCCGGCACGGCGGGCAAATTCGTCGCGGTGCTCGACCTCGAACTGGCGAAAGGCCGGGTGAGGGACGTGCATTACCGGCTGCTGCCGATCTATGCCGATCAGGTGAAACAGGACGCGACGGTGGCGGCCGCGGTGGAGGCGCAAGAGGTGCCGCACCGCGCGATGCTGAACGAAAAGCTGGCTGATACCGAAACGTTGCTCTATCGGCGTAACAATTTCTACGGCTCGGTCGATCAGGTGATCATGGACGCGCTGCGGGCCGAAACCGGCGCGCAGATCGCCTTCTCGCCCGGTTTCCGCTGGGGCAATACGGTGCTTGGCAATGCGCCGTTGACGATGGGCGATCTGCTGGCGGAAACGGCCATCACCTATCCGATGGTGTACAAGCAGACCATGACCGGCGCTGAGATCAAGGCGGTGATGGAAGATGTCTGCGACAATCTCTTCAATCCCAACCCGTACTATCAGCAGGGCGGAGATATGATCCGGGTTGGCGGCATGAACTATGCCTGTGCGCCGGCCCAATCGATCGGTCACCGGATTTCCGCGATGGAACTTGACGATGGCACTACGGTCGAGGCGACGAAACAATACACTGTCGCGAGCTGGGCCTCGGTGTCCCTGCCGCAGACCGGCACGCCGGTCTGGGATATGGTGGCCCGGCATCTCCGCCAGGTGAAAATGGTGAAGCTGACGCGGCCCAACCGGGTGAAGGTGCTCGGGATCGCCGGCAATCCGGGCTACGCGGTTTCATGAGTTCGCGGCGGCGGTTGTTCGGCGGCCTTGGCGTTGCGGCGGCGGCGATGGGGGTGGGGCGCGCCGCCCTCAGCAATCCTTTCGCGACCCATCTGCTGGCGCTGCAACTTTCGGACTCGGTGATGGCCAAGCAGCGCGAGGTTCTCAACAATGCCAATGCGGTGCTGAAGGTCTGGCCCGATACGGCGTCGATCATCGTGGTGGCCTTCGGGCCGGGTGTGGAGCTTACCTTCGCCGACTCGCCGCTGCGCGAGCAGGTTGACAGCCTGATCGCGCAGAATGTCGAATTCGACGTCTGCATGAACACGATCGAGACCCTCAAGCGCGAGACCGGCCACACGCCGGTGCTGAACCCAAAGGCGAAGCAGGTTCCTTACGGCGTACCGCGGCTGATGGAGCTGGCCGGGAAGGGATACGTGATCGTTCGGCCGTGATGCGGCGGCGCGTTGCATTCTTGAAACCTGATACATGCCGGTCTAGACATATTCGTAAATATGAATGTCTTGTGGCGTGACCCGCCAGGGGGATTTTCCATGATCGAGACGGTTCTCGCCCTTGTATCCGGTAACGCTGTCGGCTTCACCCTGGGGCTGATCGGCGGCGGGGGCTCGATTCTGGCGACCCCGCTGATGCTCTACGTCATTGGCCTCGCGCCACATGTGGCGATCGGCACGAGCGCGCTGGCGGTTTCGGCCAATGCCTTCGCCAATTTTGGCGGCCATGCCCGCAAGGGGAATGTGCGGTGGCGGAGCGCTGTCATTTTCGCCGGGCTTGGCATGGTTGGCGCTGCGGCGGGGTCCACCCTCGGCAAGGCGTTCGATGGCGGGAAGCTGCTGTTTCTCTTCGCGATCCTGATGATCGCGGTGGGATTGCTGATGCTTCGGCCCCGCGGCGTGGCGGATGGCGGGGGTGGCCAGCATGAACGGCCGGACATGGCCGGGCTGCTGGCGGTAGCGGTCGCAGCGCTTGCGGTCGGTGCGCTGTCGGGCTTTTTCGGCATTGGCGGCGGCTTCCTGATCGTGCCTGGCCTGCTGTTCTCGACCGGGATGCCGATGATTTTCGCGATCGGGTCCTCGCTGCTTTCGGTCGGCAGTTTCGGGCTGACCACAGCGGTCAATTATGCGGCGTCCGGCCTCGTGAACTGGGCGGTTGCGGTGGAGTTCATCCTGGGCGGCGTGATCGGCGGGCTCATCGGCACGCGGCTGGCGATCCACCTCGCCGGGCGGCGCGCCGCGCTGAACCGGATCTTCGCCGGGCTGGTCTTCGCCGTGGCAATCTACATGCTGTACAGGAACGCCGCTTCGTTCGGACTGGCATGATCTTCCTGAAAGATTAACTCGTCCTTCACTCCATCGTGCCAAAGTTTGTTTATGAACGTCGCCGTAGTGGATGGTGCGACCGATCTGGTCGGTATCTATCGTGATCTCCACGCAACTCATCCCCGCCAGCCTGGAATCGTCGTTGCCTATGCTTCGGCCTTGCTTGAGGCGGGAGACCCTGAGGCGGCACTCGCGATTGCCGGGGCGGCCACCGATACCGCGGATCCCGGCGTTCTCCTCGTCCATGCGCGGGCATTGCGCGCGCTTGGCCGGTTCGAGCCTGCGGTGCGGGAATTTGCCGCCGCCATTGCTGCCGGCGCGACGGGAGCCCCGGTGCTGGTTGCGCTGGGAAACTGCCTTGCCGAAACCGGGCGGCTTGAAGAGGCAACCATCTGGTTCGCGCGCGCGGCGCCGGATGATACGAGCGGCCGTGCGCTTGCCAATCTGGGGTCGGCACGGGCGCGGCTCGGGCAGACCGCCCTGGCGATCGAAGCGGCACGTGGAGCGTTGCGGTGCGACCCCGACCTGATCGACGCCCATCGCACGCTTGCCGTGCTGCTGGCCGGCAGCGAGCCAGAGTCCGCCGCGCGGCATCGTGAGATCGCGTTCCGGAATGGACCGGTATTTCTTCATCCGGGGCCGCCAGACTCATTGCGCGTACTGGTGCTTACCTGCCTCGCCGAAGCCAGCCTGCCGATCGAGCATTTGCTGCCGCATGCCCGCTACACGCTGGCCGAGTGGTTCATTGACCACTCGATGCACAGTCTTCCCCAGCTGCCGCCGCACGACCTGGTTTTCAATGCGATCGGCGAGGCCGACCTGATGCCACCGCTGGATGGCGCGACAATCGGGTTTATCTCTTGCGGGCGGCCCATCATGAACCGGCCCGAGGCGGTCATGCGCACCGGTCGCACAGCGTTGCCTGCGCTGCTCGCGGGGATCGACGGTCTCGTCGTGCCGCCGGTGCTGCGGATCGCCGCGGACGAGATTCCTGTCAGCATCGGCCTGCCGGCGCTGATCCGGCCTGTGGGCACGCATGGCGGCCATGGATTGCGGCGTGTGGAAACCGCGGAACAGCTGACCGAAGCGTCGCGCGAAGCGGGCGACAAATATCTCAGCCAGTTCATCGATTACCGGAGTGAGGATGGATATTATCGAAAATACCGGATGATTTTCGTCGACCGGCAGGTCTACCCCTATCATCTCGCGATCGGGCCGCACTGGATGGTGCATTACTGGACCGCCGGGATGGATCTCGATCCGGCACGAAGGGCCGAGGAAGCACGCTTTCTCGATGATCCGGTCACAGCGCTGGGTTCCGCGGCGTTCGAGGCGGTCAGCGCGATCGGCCGTCGTCTCGATCTCGATTATGCCGGAATCGACTTTTCCATCCTTCCAGACGGGCGAATTCTCGTTTTCGAAGCCAATGCGGCGATGCTGGTGCACCCCGAGCGGGAGGCGGTGTTCGCCTATCGCAATCAGGCGGTTGATCGAATCCTCGACGCGTTCGCCGCGATGTTAGAGCATCATCCGATCAGATGGGGTCATCCGATCGGGTAAAGATGCTCTGATTATCGTTATCATAGAGCACTGCATCCGATCCGGATGGATCGGAAAGTGCTGTGGAGCGCTGCGCGAGCGGGATAGCCGAGTGATCTGCGCCGCGATATCTGCCCGAGGTCACGCAGCACCCGAGACGGCGTGCCAGATGATGAACACGCTGAGCACGATCAGGCCGCAAAGGAACAGGATGCGGAAGCGGTCAGGATGAACCTTCCGGCGTAGCCGTGTGCCCAGCTTCATCCCGGCGAGGGCCGGCACCAGGGCGATGGCGGATATGCCCAGCGAGGTCGCGGGCAGCGCGTCATGAAAGGCGAGGCCCGCGCCCAGCGCAAGAGACGCGGCAGAAAAGATCAGTCCGAGGGCCTGGATCAGCGCATCCTGCTCAAGGCCGAGAGCGGCGATATAGGGAATGGTCGGAATGGCGAATACCCCGGTCGCGCCCGCGAGCAGACCGGCGCCAAGGCCAGCCAGAGGGCCTGCCCATCGCTCCGCGCCCACCGGCACGCGCAGTCTTGGATGCGTCAGTCCCAGAAATGCGTAGACCATGAGCACGACACCAAGGGCGGCCGCGGCCGGTCGCGCATCCTGACCGGTGATCAGGCCGGTGCCGAGCGGCGCGCCGATGAGGATGCCGGCCATCATCGGCCAGAACCGCGCGAGCGCCCTGCCGGCGCCGCGGTGACTTAGAAACTGCCAGACATTGGTTGCGAAGGATGGCACCAGCAGCAGCGATGCGGCTTCCGCAGGGCTGAGTATGGCGCCCAGAACCCCCATCGTAATGACAGGCATGCCGATACCGAGAATCCCCTTCACGATCCCGGCAAAGAAGAAGGTCAAAATGACGATCCCCAAACGGGGCAGGGCAAAGCTCACGATGCGCGTATGCCAGGTTCAGGCGATGCGATTGACCGCATTGCGCAACATCTCGCGCACGGCGCCGGCAAGTCGGCCAAGGTCGGGGTTCCCGATTCCTTGCATCGAGGTGACGGGATCAATGGCCGAAACTTCAACCGAACCGTCATCGTGCTGCTGGACGATGACATTGCAGGGCAGCAGGGTGCCGACCTGCGGATTCCGATTGAAGCCGGCCAGGTATTCCGAGGTGAAGCCGGCCACCGTTCCGATTTGAAGCCGGCCGGCATTCCGATTTCATTCCGGCCACCTGACTGAGGTTTTGAGCGTTATTTGGCTG
>JAJZSY010000048.1 GCA_021849425.1 Pseudomonadota bacterium | reverse complement strand
GCCAGAAAAGTTCCGCCATGTTCCAAGTCCTCCAAACAGACTTGAATCAGACGCTCCGTAGTCATGGCAATAGGTACAGAACCTAGAGCACTTTCCGATCCATCCGGATCGGATGTAGTGCTCTATGATATTGATATTCAGAGCATCTTTATCCGATCAGATGAGTCCATCTGATCGGATGATGCTCTATCCCGGCCGCGCGCCGCCGGCGGCTATCGCCATCGCCCCGGCCTGCGCTATCGGCGCGGCCTGCGGCATCGGGCCGGCCAGCCGCACCTCCGAAACCGGCAGGGCGAGTTCCGCCCCGTGACGCTGCACGATCCGCCCCAGCTCGATCAGCAGCCGCTCCTGGATCGCGAGCGACTCCGCCCACACCACGGTGCGGGTGAAGCACCACACCATGATCTGCAACGCATGGGTTCCGTACTGGTCGAAATACACCATCGCGCCGAGCGACTGGTCGATGTCCGGGTGGTTGTCGACATGCTGGCGGCACGCCTCGGTGATCGCCTCCAGCCGGTCGAAATCGGCGTAGCGGATCGCGATCGTGGTGCTGATCTGCCGCGCCTGCATCCGCGGCGGCGTCTGCACCACCGATGAATTGAAGATCTGGTTCGGCACGTAGTACGGCCTGGTGTCGAAGCCGCGCAGCGTGGTGGTCCGCCAGCCGATATGCTCGACCGTGCCATACACGTTCTGCGCCGGCAGCACGATCCACTCGCCCACCTTGAACGGCCGGTCGAGATAGACCACCAGCGCGCCGAACAGGTTGGCGGTCACGCCCTGGGCGGCGAAGCCGACCGCGATGCCGGCCACCCCGCCAAAGGCGAGCAGGCTGGCGATCGAGAAATTCAGCACTCGCAACACCATCATCCCGATCACCGCGACCACGAGAATCCGCGTGATCTTGCCGATCGCGTCGATCAGCATCGGGTCCGGCGTCTCGCCGCGTTTCGCCGCGACATGCGCCGGATAGGCGCGCTCGCCCACCGCGACCACGCGCAGCGCCGCCCAGGCGATCGCGAGCAGCATCACCACCTTCAGAATCACCGGCAGCACGCCGAGCAGCCCGACCAGGCGCAGCGGCGTCGCCACCGCGAGCGCCGCGAAATACAGCGCCAGCGCCCAGATCGCGACCACCACCGGCAACCCGAGACGAACGAAGATCGCCGCGCGCATCCGGTGCCCGTGCCGGTCCGACCAGCGCGCCAGAACCCCCAGCGCCGCGCGCGCCGCCGCGCTGCCGCCGATGCCCAGCAGCAGCGCGACCGCGACGCCGATGATGGTCGAGAGATGGGCCATCCAGAACGACGCCGTTCCTGCGACAACCTTTTGCATGTGGTCTTGCTCCTCCGCTGGTGCGCCCGGCCGGAAGCGCGCCGGGGCGGCGTCCGCGCGCAGCGCGGACCAGGGGCGCGAGGCGCGGCCAGCGGCCGGCGCTCACGCGGGATCGGGCGGCCGCCGGGGCGGCGCGGGTAGGGCAGAGGTAGGGGCCGGGGGCGGCGCTGTAAACCCGGCGGGCGCGAAACCGCTTTCGCCTTGCCCACCCCCCCTTGTTTATGTTCTTGTTCCGTTCATGACGATCGCCCGCCGCTTCGCCGCCATCATCGAGGGGCTGTGCCGCGCCGTCGCCGCGCGGGCGGTGAAGGAGGCGTTCCTTGTGTTCGACCCCGTCAGTCCCGCCAGCCCCACCGACCCGAGCTTCGCCGTCCGGTTCTGGACCCATCTGCGCCGCCTCGCGCGCCGCTTCGCAGCCCTCGCCGCCGGCGCGCCGCCGCCGCGTCCCCGCGCCAGCCGCCCATCGGCGCCGCCCGAGCGCGCCCGCCCGCCCGCCCTGCCGCGCCGCCGCGGCTGGCTGCTCGCCCCGGTGCCCGAATCCCGTTGCAGCGCCAGCCAGCTCCGCGCCCTGCTCGACGATCCCGAAGCCCGCGCGCTGATCTGCGCCGATCCGCGCTTCGGCCGGCTGCTGCGCCCGCTCTGCAACACGCTGGGCATTCGCCTGCCGGCATATCTGGCGCCGGCCGCCTTGTCTGCCATCCGGCCGCGCGCGGTGCCGCAAGCACCGCATCCCGCCCCGCAAGCGCCGCCGCTTGCGGACGGTCCCGCGCCATCCGGCGCGCACGGGGCGCCGCGTCCCCTGGTCCATCCGCCGCCCGCGCCCGCCTGAGAAGCGGCGCCGTCCCGCTCCGCACCCACCGGGTCGCGGAGCAGCCGGCGCTGGGGCCGGATGCGCGGGCCGCCGCTCAGAGTTTCGCGGTCGTCTCCGCCGCCGGCTTCGCCCGCCGCTCGCTGTAGCGGTCCACCAGATATTCCGCCCGGTCGCGCAGCAGCCAGGTGAAGCGGACCAGCTCCTCCATCACATCCACCAACCGGTCGTAATAGGCCGAGGGCAGCATCCGCCCGGCCGCGTCGAACTGCTCATAGGCCTTGGCGACACTCGACTGGTTGGGGATGGTGAACATCCGCATCCACCGCCCGAGCAGGCGCAGCGTGTTCACCGCGTTGAAACTCTGCGACCCGCCGGACACCTGCATCACCGCCAGAACCCGCCCCTGGGTCGGCCGCACCGCGCCGATCTCGAGCGGTATCCAGTCGATCTGGTTCTTCATCACCCCGGTGATCGCGCCATGCATCTCCGGGCTGCACCAGACCTGCGCCTCCGACCATAGCGACAGCTCGCGCAGCTCCCGCACCTTCGGATGGTCGGGCGAAACGCTGTGTGCCACCGGCAGCTCCCGCGGGTCGAAAATCCGCGCCTCCGCCCCCATCAGCCCGAGCAGCCGCGCCGCCTCCTCGGTGAGAAACCGCGAATAGGAACGCTCGCGCAGCGAGCCATACAGCAGCAACACCCGCGGCCGGTGCGTCGCCCGCGAAGCGGGCTCCAGCCGCGCCGAATCGGGCAGCGCCAGATTCGGCCGATCGAGCGCTGGAAACCCATCCACGCCGCCATCCCTGAACCGCTCATCCTGCTGCATCGCGCGCCCCGCCAATTCCCATCCCGATATCCGACCGAACCCGATGGCGGAGGGAGCCGCAATCGATTGATCCGATCGAGCGTATTATTTTGATCGAAATACGATATCAAACAAGACAGACGACACGCTCATGGAGAGCCCCCCATGCACCCCGATACACCGCTTCCTCCGCGGATCTCGTGACGAGCCGCCAGGCTGGCGGTAAAGAAGTGCGGCACCATGAGCAACATCGTCAGGCAGGTCCCTTTTCCGCGCGAGAGCACCATCGCCGGGTGGTTGCCCGATGCTGATCTTGCAGATGCCTTCGCCATAAACCTGATGAAGGAAGATGCAGCGCTGGGCATCGAGGCTCTCGCCCGCAGCGCGCTCGGCCATCCGGGGCCATGGTTCCGGGCCCTCCTGTCGGTCCGCGACCAGCTTGTCCGCCCGTTTGGCGTCAAATCCTCGCGTCAGCTGCGCGAGGAGGCCGCTGCAGACGGCGCGGCGCACATCGATTTCTTCAGGGTCATATCCATGTCGCGCGACGAGGTCATACTGGGAGAGGATGACCGGCACCTCGACTTCCGCGCCTCGCTACTGCTGCGGCCAAGGCGTGATACCGATGGCGCAGAGCTCATCGCAACGACCGTGGTGCACTGCCATAATCTCGTTGGCAGAGCCTATCTGTTTGCGATCGCTCCCTTTCATCGTCAGGTAATCCGCGCCAACCTCGCCGCCGCCGCCGGGCGCGGTTGGCGATAATATGCCACGGGCCGCCGCGGCTGCGGTCTATCTGGCCAGCGACGGGTCCGGCTACGTCGTCGGCGCGGAACTGGTCGTTGACGGTGGCGTCTCGCAGATGTGAGGCCTAGCCTCGACGGCAAACAGGATGCCCGAAGGCGCGTTGGCGACAAAGCCGCATCGTTCGTCGCCACGATCTTCGGTTCAATGAAGGAGACGATCATGACCCTGCAATTCGGCATTCTTTGCTTTCCGGGCGTTCAGCAACTCGATCTGACCGGACCCTATGAGGTCTTCGCGTCAGCGCAAGGCGTGGAGGTCGAGCTTGTCTGGAAGGATGTCACCCCGCTGCGGGCTTCCACGGGTCTCTGGCTCGTGCCGGACCGTCGTCTGGCCGAAGCACCTCGCTACGATCTGATCTGTGTGCCGGGAGGCAGCGGCGTCAACGCTCTGTTGAGCGATCCGGAGGTGCTCGGCTTTCTTCGCGATCAGGCGATCACGGCGCAGTATGTCACGTCAGTCTGCACCGGGGCGCTTCTGCTTGGGCAAGCCGGATTGTTGACGGGTCGCCGTGCCACCACGCATTGGAATGCGCTCGATCTGCTCCAGCGGTTCGGAGCGACGCCAGTAGCGGCACGGGTGGTGCGCGATGGCAGGCTTATCACCGCAGGCGGCGTGACCTCGGGTATCGACTTCGGGCTCGCCGTGATTGCCGAACTATTGGGCCAGGATGAGGCGGAGACAATTCAGCTCTCCATGGAATATGCGCCGGCGCCGCCCTTCAGCGCGGGCGAGCCCGCCACGGCAAGGCCGGAGATCCTTGCCGCGGCTCGGCAGCGGTTGATTGCATCACGGCGGCAACGCGAGGCGCTGATCGCCCCCGGCTGACCGGGCAAAGCCCTGCTGAGCGCCCTCCTGTCTTACGGCGCGTCCGCGCCCGCGATCCCGTCCAGCGCGGCCAGGTCCGCGTCGGCCAGCTCCAGCCGGGCCGCGGCGAGATTTTCGTTCAGACCTGCATCGGCGAGGCCCCGAGACCTTCGGCAACCCTGGACAGCTCCCGCGACTGCAACGGCGAGAATCCGCCCAGCGGGAAGAACGGCACATAGGCGATTCCCTCGCGGGCAAGTTCGTCGATCAGCGCGTCATCCCCGCGATGCGCCAGGTTGTAGTGGTTCTGGACGCACGCGATCTCCGTGATTGCGCGCCCCTGCGCCACCTGCGCCGGCGTCACGCTGCTCAGCCCGATATGCCGGATCAGCCCCTTCTGCCGAAGTTCCGCGAGGATGGTGAGCGGCTCCTCGATCGAGCCCTCTTCGGGTCCGTGAATGCCATGCATGCTCCGGAAATTGACGAGTTCGAGAACGTCGAGGCCGAGGTTGCGGAGATTGTCGTGGACCGCAGCGGCAAGTTCCGCCGGTGAGAGCGCGGGCAGCCAAGTGAAGTGGACCCGGTAGCCGTTGCGATAGGTCGCGCGCTGCCGGTGCGCTCGTAGCGGCTGGCGCCGATCAGCCCATCCACATCCGTCGCCATCAGCAGTTGAACCACCGCCTCCGCGACGCTGCGCAGAAAATCGCCGTTCCCGGCTTTGGCCAGTAGCTCAGCCAGTGGTAATCTATCTTCGGCTATCGGGTTCTCCAGGCTTCAGGTTGAAGTCTCGCAACTCCACCATAGCCGACTGATCCGATGGCCACCTCAAACTACACCGTTACCGAGCCCAAAAGTCCACCACGACCCAGGACACTACCAAAAATCCCCGCGATGGCCGCCAATCCCCCCACCGACTTCAGTCTCTCAACGGTCACGGCGGCAGGCTGATCAGCAGCCTCCTACACCACCACCAAGGATATGATCCTACCCGCGAGTCGGAAGGTTCGCGAATTCCCGATTGGTCCAATTCGACGATTTGATCGCTCTGGGTGATTGCGCGTGTTGTCAAGGGCTTCCTCGCCCGAACGCGCGCAGATACCCCCCCCCCGTTGCCCGATCGTCTCAAATTAAAAACATTTCATATTTACGACCCGCACGTCTTGAAAAACATGAAAAATTTGATTAAACGTTACCCGATACGTAACAGAAACATGTATTTTAATAAAATATACATTTTTTAGCGTTGTCTAATTCTGCTACAAAGTAGGCGTAAATAATTGAAAATATGCAGAATATCATTACCGCCAGCGCTTCAATGTTATTTAGGCATAATTATTGCAGAAAATTTAATGGCTGTGGCGGTCGGCGAAAGTTGGCACGTCTTCAGGCTGGGGACGTTGGGTCGAGCTGGGGTGATGGAGAGATGATGAAAGTTGACTCGCGTTCGATGTCGCATCGCGCCGACGGAAGGGTGCCGCGCACGCGGTTGATATTTTCATGCCTGGCCAACCTGTTTCCATACCCTCGCAATGCCGGGGGTGGGGTCAGGGCGGCAGGTACGGGAGGCGGTTGTCCAGCGGCAGCATCATTCGCCGGCTCGTTACCGGCGGCACTCTCGGTATTTTTTGAAGGTTGAGGGAGATCACGCATATGCTGAGCTATCAGGCTCTGCCTGCCCTGCGCCACCGTGTTCAAGTTGCTCCGGGCGACCGCTTCAAACGTGTGTCTGACATTGTGGCGGCCACAATTCTCCTTTTGTTGGCCTCGCCGATATTCGCAATCATCGCCTGTCTGGTCGCGCTGGATGGCGGGCCGGTTTTTTTCGCTCATTGGCGCGTGGGGCGGAACGGCGTTCCGTTCCCCTGCTTCAAGTTCAGAACGATGATGATGGGTGCCGACCACTGCCTCGCCGAATATCTCGAACTGCACCCGGAGGCGAAACACGAGTGGCAGGGCGCTCACAAACTCATGCACGATCCGCGGATTACCGGGATTGGCCGTGTGCTCCGTGCGCTGAGCCTCGATGAACTGCCGCAGCTCTGGAATGTGCTCCGCGGTGAGATGAGTCTTGTCGGTCCGCGGCCGGTGACCCAGGCGGAAATCAACGCCCACTATCGGGACGCTGCCGAAACCTGTCTTTCGGTGAGACCTGGGCTGACCGGCCCCTGGCAGGTCATGGGCCGCAATGCGCTGACATACGAGGCGCGCGTCAGCCTCGATGTTGCCTATGTCCGCAGCCGCTCTTTCGTTCGCGACATCGTTATCCTGGCAAAGACATTCGGTGCCGTGGTCGAGGGGAGCGGACAGTGACAGCGCTTCCTTCCCGTGGCGCGGGTATTTCGGTGTTGATGACGATCGGTGCCGCCGACAGTGCATCGTCTCTGCGCGATTCGCTCACGAGCTTGTTTGCCCAGACTGAGCCTCCTGAACAACTCGTCATCGTCGTGGACGGCCCGATTGATGATGAGCAGGACCGCGTGCTGCACGATTTCGTGGGCGACGGAAGGATTTCGGATGTCCGAGTCATCCGGCTCGATCGTAATGTCGGGCGTGTCGGGGCGCTGAATTCAGGCATTCCGCATTGTTCCGGCGAGTGGGTGATGCGGATGGATAGCGGCAATGTCTGCCGGCCAGACCGGGTTGCCCTTCAGCGTCGCTATCTTGAGGTGCATCCTGAAACGGACGTTTTGTCGGCGTGGTGCAGCGAGTTCGATGAGATTTCCGGGCGACGTTTTCTTAAGTCTTCACCGGTCGATCACGACAACATTGCTGCCGTTTTGCGATGGCGCAATGTTCTGGTGCACCCGGCTACGGTGGTTCGCAGATCGCGCCTTCTCGAGGTGGACGGCTACCGTGCCGAATATAGCAGGATGGAGGATTATGACCTCTATGTTCGCCTCGTTCTTGCCGGCGCCCGCTTCCATGCCTTGCCCAAGGCCCTTCTCGATGTACGGAAGAACAAAGCTGCCTATACCCGCCTTGGTGGTTTTGGCTATGTCCGTAGTGAGTTGAGGTTTCGCCTGTTCTGCTACCGCGCCGGTTTCCTGTCTTTGCCGCAGTTTGCCTTCCTCGTGACGGCGATGATCGTATTCCGGATGCTTGGCCATCGGATGCGGGCTGCCCTCTACCCTCTGGTTCGCGTGCCTGCGCCGGAAGCCAGTTCAGCATCTTGACGCGATGATTGCGCCAAGATGCTATTAACGGTTGTAGAGTCATTTAAAAATTGCTATCTTCAGTTTAATGTTTTGTTCATCATTTTGGTATGAGTTAAACGTCAGTTCACATAATGGACGGGCTAGCGGGTAGCGGGTAAGTTCGCCTCAGACATGACGATAGGTTGGCGATTGGACCAGGACGACGAGAATACCGGAACGAGTTCACCGGCCATCAATCTGGCGTAAACTGGATCGGAGACCGACACCCCTTCGGGAAAGCCGATCTTGCGAAGTGCTTCCTCATACTGTTCTGGAAACATGGCCATAAGTCCCGCTTTATAGGTAAGATTAGGATATTGGCGAGGTTCTTCAATCTTTCTGAATCCCAAGCGGCGATACATCGGCATATGATGTGGTCGAACCGCATTCAGCATGATGTCTGCATCAAAATACAGCCTGAGATATGCAACGATACGAAAAGCACAAATTATCAGACTGCGATCGTTGGAAAATGCAGGATCGCAAGCGAATCGAGTGATCTCGATTACCCGGCCTGGCCGGCCGATCCGAATTGCTTTTTCTTCAAGCTCAAGAATTTCATCTTGGAATATTTCCATTGCTGGAACTTTGTCAGCATCTGGCCACGTACCGTATCGATCTCGAAGACATACGCGGATTGTCGCAGCTGCTTTTGTTCCTCGATAGATGATGACTGTTCTTTCATTCTCTGCCCGGTCGTATGCATCCATGAACAGCCCGCCGTCCCGAGGGGTGATATAATTATAAAAAAGGTAACCTTCGTGTCTGATCCTGTAGGCTTGAATTTGGAGTTCGGGGGTGGTGGCAATGAGAGCCGTTGTGTCTTCGTCAGCTGGAATGGCAAGGATAGTTTCACGTTGTTCTGTTCGCTTGGCGGGGTGGATGAAACCGTCCATTTTGGACCTCCAATGTTGGTATGTAGCGACTGCTGCTACCTATATAAAATATATCGCATACCGGTTTCAATTTTTAATATAAATAATTTGACATCATACATCTGGAGATATAGGTGATGATTGTCTCATTTTTCAATGAAAATAATATTATTCGTATAATGAGTTTCTTTAAGCAATTTTTTCTGCGCATGACTGGCTTTGTTTTAGTGCCTATTGAATATCGGGAACGTGTACAAATCGCACAGATCGATACTCGTTCTCGTTTGAGTATGAAGATGGGTATCGTTGGCGATATCGTTGTTTCTGCCTTTGCGTACGGATTTATAGATAAAAGAAGAACGATTCTTATTTTTGTTTTTGTTTTTCTTGTTTTAGTTTGTTATTCAATTATAATGTGGCTTGGTTGGTTGTGGAAATATACTGAAAGAAAAATATATATATTCCCAAAAATTCATTTTGGGTACTGCTTTGTACAATTTATGCTTGGTTTTTCCTGGGCTGGAGTTATTTTTTTTGCTCTTCCAGTTTCTAATTCGTATCAAATTTCTCAAATTTATGCAATTTTAATTGGTTTAGTTGGTACTGCTGTATTTGCTGGACCTGCAATTTATTCAATATTGTTTTGGACTCCTTTAGTTATCGGATCAACCATAGCATTATTAATACAATCAAATCAAATTCAAATTTCTACAATTGTTGGTGTTGTTGCATTTTTTGCCTTATCTTTCGCTTCAATTATCGAACTTAGCCGGAAGCTGGTCGAGCGGGAAGTCGGCGCCATCCGGATCGCCAGGCTGAAAGAGGAAACAGAAATCCTTCTTCGTGATTTTCAGCAGGGCGCGAGCGACTGGTTGTTCGAGCTTGACGGCAGTCTGGCGATTGTAAACCCCTCGGAACGGTTCTGTGAGGTCGCCCGACGTAGCGCGTCGGCGATGCGGATCAATCTCCGCACTCTTCTGCTCGATGGTGATGGATCGATTTTCCGGCATAAGGACGAAGCGATCGACAAACTGATGGAGCAACTCGAATCACATCTCCCCTTCCGTGACGTGATCGTCTCAATTCCTTTCGATGGAGAATTGCGCTGGTGGGATCTTTCTGCCAAGCCAATTTTCAGGGAAACTGGTGAGCTTGCGTGTTATCGCGGCGTCGGACGTGACATAACAGACCTGCATCGCTCCCGGGAACGAGTTACCTATCTCGCCCGCCATGATCCCCTTACGACCTTGTTCAACCGGGATATGTTCGCAGTTGCCCTCGCGCAGGCGATCAACGACGCTGAACAGGCGCCGGCGGCCCTTTTGTGCGTCGATCTCGACTACTTCAAGACGGTGAATGATAGTTTCGGTCACGCGGTGGGCGACAACCTTCTCCGCGCGGCCGCGGAACGCCTTTGTGGGTGTGTGCGGGGGCGGGACATGGTGTTTCGCCTTGGCGGCGATGAATTCGCCATCATCGTACCCGGCGTGCAACGGCCGGAGGTGGCTTCGATTGCAGCGCGGATCGTCGAGCATCTTGGCCAGCCCTTTCGGATCAGGAGTCTGACGATGACCGTCGGCGTATCAGTCGGAATTGCCATGCTGCCGAACGACGCGCGAACGCCGGAAGGCATTCACCACTGCGCGGATCTTGCACTCTACCAGGCCAAGGTCGAGGGTCGCGGCCGGTTCAATTTCTTCAATTCTGATACTCAGGACGCCATTACGCGACGGATCGCCATTCATGCCGATCTCAAAAATACTGCGATACGAAACCAGCTCTTTCTCGACTACCAACCCATTGTGGATTTGAGCACGGGCGCGCCAGTGGCTATGGAGGCACTTGTCCGATGGCGCCATCCGGCACGAGGTATCATCAGCCCTGGCGAGTTCATCTCGATCGCGGAGGATAGCGGTCTCATCGGGATGATTGGCAAATACGTCATCGACATGGCCTGCCAAACCGCGGCTCAATTGACACCAGGCCTTCAAGTCACGATCAATCTTTCGCCGCGGCAATTGCGGGATGAAACGCTGCCCGACAAGATCGCCGAAGTTATGGCGCAGAATGGACTAGGCCCAGGCCGCATCGCTTTTGAAATCACCGAAACATGTTTGCTCGACATCAGCGGTCATAGTCTTGACTTGCTCGACCGGATCCGCGCTCTAGGCTGCAGCATCATACTCGATGATTTTGGAACAGGCTATTCCTCGTTCCGGCCGATACACGAGTATAGGTTCGATCGTATCAAGATTGCCCAGGCCTTGCTGGAAGACGTATTTCTGCATACCAATGGCCGCGTGATCCTTGAGACGGTTATTAGTATGGGGCAGCGCATCGGCATAGACATGATTGCCGAAGGTATCGAAACCGAGAATCAGGCTGGTTTGCTTCGCAGCCTTGGGTGTCCATTCGGCCAAGGCTACTGGTTTTCCCGACCAATCAGCAACGTCCACTTGCTACAAAACTATGGTGTAGCCGGCACATCCGTTGGTTGAGAGATAACCCCTGTGGTCTGAGCCCCAAGTTCCCGCCATTCACGAGTAGAGTCTCATCCCCGAGTGATGCCCACGATTGGGCGTAGGTGCAACAGCCGGGTTGGGGGTTAACCCCCAACCCGGCGCGCCGCTGATTTTTCCCGCCACCTCTGCCGGGGTTTTGTTGCCCAGGCTCGAATGGGGGCGGTGATGATTGTAGTCGTGACGCCAGGCGGCCAGCACGGACCTCGCTTGAGGCAGGCTCGTGAACAAGGTCTCGTTCAGGCACTCGTCCCGGAGCCGGGCGTTGAAGCTTTCGACGAACCCGTTTTGCTGGGGCTTGCCGGGCGCGATGTAATGCCATTCCACGTTCCGCTCTTTCGACCAGCGCAGGATCGACATGCTGGTGAGCTCAGTGCCGTTGTCGCTGACCACCATGAGCGGGCGCGCCCCGCGCTCAGTGATCGCCATATCCAACTCGCGTGCCACCCGGGCGCCCGAAATTGACGTGTCGGCGATCAAGCGAACGCATTCGCGGCTGAAATCGTCCACGACGGCGAAGATCCGAAACCTGCGCCCACATGTCAGGGCGTCGGAGACGAAATCCAGCGACCAGCGCTGATTGCAGCCCTGCGGAATGGTCATCGGAGATCGTGTGCCCAAGGCCCGCTTTCGCCCGCCGCGACGGCGAACCTGAAGGCGTTCTTCGCGGTAAAGGCGCCGAAACTTCTTGTGGTTCATGGAAATTCCTTCGCGGCTGAGCAGCCAGTGCAGGCGCCGATAGCCAAATCGACGGCGCTCGCCCGCAAGCACGCGCATGCGTTCGCGAGCCTCCGCATCATCCGGGCGGCGGCTTTGATACCGCACCGTGGTCCGATCCACGCCCAGCGCATCGCAGGCCCGGCGTTGGCTCACCTCGAACAGGGTCTGAAGATGAGCTACCGCCTCCCGCTTATGGCTGGGCGCTAGAATTTTTT
>JAJZSY010000047.1 GCA_021849425.1 Pseudomonadota bacterium | reverse complement strand
TCGATCCGATGGCCACCTAAACCCAGGCTCATGCGTTGGATCGGCCCCTCCGGCCGGCTACGCCGACCTCCGGCGCCAATCCAACGCACGGCAGTCAGACAATTTCCACCACAAGCGCGGACATTAGCCGAAGCCGAGGCGGCTGTCGTCCGGCGGATTTTTGGAATGGCGCTCGGGCGGGAGGGGCCGCTGATGGGCGTCAAGGCCATTGTCAGCCGATTGAATGGTGAAGGCGTCTCGTTCCGCGGCAAGCCGTTCCAGATCTCGAATGTGCACCGGCTTCTCACCCGTCGCACTTATATCGGTGAGCACAGGTTCAACTTCCTGCATGCGAAAACCGGCCAGTCAAAACCGGAGAGCGAGTGGGTGGTCGCTTCGGTTCCGCCAATCGTCGATCGCGCGGACTTCGACCGTGTCCAGCAGACACTCGATGCGCGGAACCCGAAAAAGAACCCGCCTCAGACGCTCGGCGGCCCAACCTTGCTGACCGGGCTAGTCCGCTGTGCGCATTGCGGAAGCGGGATGACCATTCGGACCGGCAAGAGCGGGCGCTATCGCTACTATGTCTGCGCCGGCCGCGCCCAGAAGGGTGAAACACGATGCCGGGGCCGGTCGGTCGCCATGGAGGCGCTCGACGGCATGATCCTGGAGGCCATGTCCGATCGCCTGTTCACGCCCGATCGCCTGCGTGTCATTCTTGAGTCCTACATCTCCCGGACCGCTGAGGCTGACAGCGAACGCCAGCGTCGCCTCGGCCTCGCCAAGAAGCGTCAGACTGAAATCTCGGGGCAGATCAACCGGCTGCTGGACCTCGTTGCCAATGGTCTGATGGATCCTGACGACCCCTCACTCGCTGAGAAATTGCGGGCGCTCAAGGCCCAGCGGGCGGCCGTCGAGCAGGAAATCGGCCTGCTTGCCAGTTCGACGGCGGGATCACGTGCCTTGATAACCGACGCGAAAATCGACCGCTTCGCCAGGGTCATGAGACAAGCGATGCACAACGAAGATCCGGCATTCCGGAAAGCCTACCTGCGCATGTTCGTCAGCGAGATCGTGGTGGAGACCGACACGGTGAGTATCAACGGCCCAAGTTCAGCCCTGGCTAAAGCCATCGGATAGGACCATGGACCCAGCGCAATTGTTGGTGCCCAGATCCATCGCGAATGGCGTCCCGTAGGGGATTCGAACCCCTGTTATCGCCGTGAGAGGGCGACGTCCTAGGCCTCTAGACGAACGGGACCGCGCGATGGCTGGGTAGCCGAGTGAGGAGGGCAGGTCAAGCGGGTGCAGCGTCGATCAGGATCAGACTTACCGTCGTGCGCCCATTCCATTGCTCAGCGCGGATGTGACCGGCGAGGTTCAACGGCTCTCCGGCCGGTCGGCTCAGCGCCGCCGCAAGGTCATTCTCTCCTGCGCGGAACAGGAGTGTTTTCAGCCGCCCACCTGTCTCGCCCTCGACAATGGCCCGGATCGTCCCCTCATTACGCCCGATCCTGTCGGAGCGGACAACGCGGGCCCGGGGAACCACGAAAACCGGTTCCTCATTGCCAGCGCCGAACGGCCCGACCCGGCCGATGGCCGCAGCAAGCGTCTCGTCGATCCTGGCCACCGCGGCAGTACCCTCGATCGCCAGATCCGGGGCGTTGGGAAGCGTTGCTGCCGCAGCCAGTCGCTCGGCAAGGAAATCACGCAGGGCTTCGATACGTTCGGCTTCAAACGTGAACCCTGCGGCCATCGCATGGCCGCCCCCTTTGATCAGCAGCCCCGCCTCGCGCGCGGCAATGATCGCGCTGCCAAGATCGATCCCGGGCACCGATCGGCCCGATCCGACCGCCGTGCCCTCGGCGATCCCGGCCACCAGGGCTGGACGGTTGAAAGCCTCCTTGATCCGGCCGGCAACAATGCCGACGACGCCGGGATGCCATCGTTCGCCAGCGACCAGCGCGACAGAGGTGCCGGCAGCGAATTGCGCCTCGGCCTGAGCCATCGCCTCATCAAGCAGACCCGCCTCAACCGCCTGACGCTCACGATTGATCTCGTCGAGACGGCGCGCCAGTGCTGTGGCAGTTGCCAATTCCGGGGCAAGCAGCGTGCGCAGGCCCAGATCGGCTTCAGCGATACGGCCGGCGGCGTTGATGCGGGGACCGATTGCAAAGCCACAGGTCATCGTGCCCGGCGCTTCCTTTACCTGGGCAACATCCAGCAGTGCCGCGATACCCGGCCGCCCCCGCCGCGCCATGACCTTCAGCCCCTGGGCCACCAGCGCACGATTAAGGCCGGTGAGCGGCATCACATCGCAGACGGTCGCGAGCGCGACCAGATCGAGCATCGAGATGAGGTCAAGTTCAGGGCGCGTTGCAAAAAAGCCGCGCCGGCGGAGTTCGCGCTGCACTGCGACAAGGGTGAGGAAACTGATCGTCGCCGCACAAACATTGCCAAGGCCGGACTCGTCATCGGCCCGGTTTGGATTCACGGTCGCGACGATGGCCGGCGGCGCCCCCTGGCTCTTGTGGTGATCGAGCACGATGGCGTCGGCCCGCCCCCGCAGCGCCGCAAGAGCATCATGCGCTGCCGTGCCGCAATCGACGCAGACGACCAGTTCAGCCCCCTGCGCCGCCAGAGCGAGCAAAGCCTGCGCGTTCGGCCCATAGCCCTCGCGTTGCCGGTCGGGGACGTAGTTGATGGTCCGGGCGCCGAGTTCACCAAGCCCCATTGCCATGAGCGCGCCCGAACAGGCACCATCGACGTCATAGTCGCCCAAAATCGCAACAGTCGCGCCACGCTGCACCGCATCGCCGATGCGCGACGCCGCGACATCCATGTCGGTCAGCGCCGAGGGATCCGGCAGATAGGCGCGAAGGGTAGGATCGAGAAAATCGGCAGCGCGGTCGGGCATCACGCCGCGTCCGGCAAGCAGGCGTCCGACCACGTCGGGGACGCTGCAACGCTGGGCGATCGCCTGCGCGATGCGGTCCTCGGCGGGTCGCCAGAGCCAGCGCCGGCCAGCCAGACTATGCTCGACCCCGAAAGCCGGCGGGTTCTCGCTCAGACGTGCGTCCACGGCTTTGTCTGGAAGTTGTGATGCGCTTCGATATAGCGGACCGTACCGGATTTCGACCGCATCACGATCGAGTGCGTCACCGCACCCGCAGCGCTGCGGCGAACGCCGCGCAGCATCTGACCCGTGGTGACACCGGTTGCCGCGAACATCACGCTGCCGGATGCCATTTCGTGAACCTGATAGAGGCGCGAAGGGTCGGTGATGCCCATGCCCCTCGCCCGTTCGGTCTGCGTATCGTCCTCGAACATCAAGCGGCCCTGCATTTGCCCGCCGGTGCAGCGAAGCGCCGCCGCCGCAAGAACCCCTTCGGGAGCGCCGCCGGACCCGACATAAAGATCGATCCCTGTTTCGGGTTGGGCCACCGCGATCACGCCGGAAACGTCACCATCGCCGATCAGGGTGATGCGGGCGCCGGCTTCGCGGCAACGGGCGATGAGTTCCGCATGGCGCTCGCGCTCCAGCGTGCAGACCATGAGGTCGGAAATATCGCAACGTTTGGCGCGAGCGAGGTTGCAGAGATTTTCCTTGACCGGCGCATCCAGCGCCACGACGCCCTCTGGCAGTCCCGGCCCCACGGCGATCTTGTCCATATATATGTCGGGAGCGTGCAGGAATTTGCCCCGCTCGGCCAGAGCGATCACCGCGATCGCGTTCGGCGCGCCCTTGGCGGCGATCGTCGTGCCTTCCAGCGGATCGACGGCGATGTCCATTTCCGGTCCGCCGGCGCCGACGCGCTCGCCGATGTAAAGCATCGGCGCCTCGTCCATCTCGCCCTCGCCGATCACCACCAGCCCGTCGATCGCGACAGCGTTGAACGCCTGGCGCATCGCGCCGACGGCGGCGCCATCGGCGCTGTTCTTGTCGCCCCGACCGATCCAGGCCGAAGCCGCAAGTGCTGCGGCTTCTGTCACACGCACGAGTTCGAGGGCAAGGTTGCGGTCCGACTGGGCCGGGGTCTTGGCGTTATCCATCTACGCGGTCTCCTTGGGTCGAGCTTAGGTCAGGCTTGTTCGATGCGGATGAGCGCCGGCGGTTCCTGCACCGCCGGAAGTGCCGCGATCTGCACCAGCGCCGCCGCCATCGCGGCCTCGCCCGTCTCGTGGGTGATGATCACCACCGGCACCACATCGCCCGGGCTGCGGCCGCGCTGAAGCATGGTCTCGAGCGAAATGCCGTGGTCGCGCAGCACAGCAGTCACGTCGGCGATCACGCCTGGCTGGTCGAGCACCATCAACCGGAGGCAATAGGCCCCGCGATGCGCCGCCATCGGCACCGAGGCCGCGCTGCGCAGCGCATCCGGCGCCATACCGAGCATCGGCGTCTGCCGGCCGCGCGCAAGGTCGATCAGGTCGGCGACCACGGCCGAAGCGGTGGGCCCTGCCCCGGCGCCGCGTCCCTGAAGCACGATATCGCCGACCGGCTCGCCGCTGATCACGACCGCGTTGTTCACGCCATCCACCTTCGCGAGCGCCGAATGCTCCGGCACCATCGCGGGATGCACGCGGGTTTCGATCCCTGCCTCGCTGGCGCGGGCGATGCCAAGCAGCTTGATCCGGTAGCCGAGTTCATCGGCGAACGCGATATCGACAGCGCTGATCCGGCGGATGCCCTCGACGTGCACGGCACCGAAATCGACCTGGCGACCAAAGGCGATGGCCGCGAGAATCGCGAGTTTATGCGCGGTGTCCACGCCGTCGATATCGGCTGAGGGGTCGGCCTCGGCATAGCCCAGCGCCTGCGCCTCGGCGAGCACGTCGGCGAATTCCATTTTTTCGTCGCGCATGCGCGTGAGCATGTAGTTGCAGGTACCATTGAAGATGCCGGACACGCTGGCGATGCGGTTGGCCCCAAGCCCCTCGCGCAGCGCCTTGATCACCGGAATGCCCCCGGCCACCGCCGCTTCGAAGCGAATACCCGGGCCGCCACGGATCAGCCCGGCGAGTTCGCCGCCGGCCTGCGCGATCAGCGCCTTGTTTGCCGTCACCACCGGCTTGCCGGCGAGCAGAGCCGCCTCGACAAGATCGCGCGCAGCACCGGAAGCACCGCCGATTAGTTCGACGACAACATCCACCGCCGGATCGGATGCGAGCACCAGCGAATCCTCGACCCAGCGGATACCCTGAAGCGAAACCCCGCGATCCCGCGTCCGGTCACGGGCGGACACCGCCACCACCCGCACCGGCCGCCCGGCCCGCGCGGTGATGATGCCGGCATTCTCTTCCAACAGCCGTAAAACTCCGGCACCTACCGTCCCGAGTCCGGCGATCCCGACCGACAGCTCACCGCTCATGCCGAGACGCTTTCCTGCGGGTTCGGCGCATTGCCTGGCGCCATGAACGCACGGATGTTGCGCACCGCCTGACGGAGCCGGTGGGTATTTTCAACGAGCGCGATGCGGACATGGCCATCGCCATATTCGCCAAATCCGATCCCCGGCGCGACCGCGACCTTGGCCCGTTCGAGCAGGAGTTTCGCGAAATCAACCGACCCGAGATGCGCGTACCGCTCCGGAATCGGCGCCCAGGCGAACATCGATCCCGCCGGGCTCGGCACGTCCCAGCCCGCCTGCGCGAGGCCCTTGATCAGCACATCGCGCCGCTCGCGATAGAGCGTGCGCATCTGCTCGACGCAATTCTGCGGGCCGTTCAATGCCGCTGTCGCGGCCACCTGGATCGGCGTGAAGGCGCCGTAATCGAGATAGGACTTCATCCGCGCCAGCGCGGAAATCAGCCGCGGGTTGCCGGCGGCAAAGCCCATGCGCCAGCCGGGCATCGAATAGGTCTTCGACATCGAGGTGAATTCCACCGTGATGTCCTTCGCCCCCTCGACCTGCAACACCGAAGGCGGCGGCTCGCCCTCGAAATAGATCTCGGCATAGGCGAGATCGGACAGGATGAAGATCTCGTGCTTGCGGGCGAACGCCACGATTTCCTTGTAAAAGTCCAGCGTCGCCAGATATGCTGTTGGATTTGAAGGAAAATTCACGATCAGGGCGGTCGGTTTCGGCACTGAATGCCGCACCGCGCGGTCAAGCGCGCGCAGCATCTCGTCATCCGGCGTGGCCGGCACCGAGCGCACCGAGGCGCCGGCGATGATGAAGCCGAACTGATGGATCGGGTAGGACGGGTTGGGGACCAGGATCGTGTCGCCGGGGGAGGTGATCGCGTTGGCGAGATTGGCCAGCCCCTCCTTCGAGCCGAGTGTTGCGATCACCTCGGTCTCCGGGTTCAGCTTCACGCCGAAGCGGCGGTCGTAATAGGCGGCGAGCGCGCGTCGCAGGCCGGGAATGCCCTTGCTGGTCGAATAGCGATGGCTGCGCGGGTCGGCGACGGTTTCCACCAATTTCGCCACGATATGGGGCGGGGTCGCGCTGTCCGGATTGCCCATGCCGAGGTCGATGATGTCCTCGCGCCGGTTGCGCGCGGCCGCCTTGGCCTGATTGACCTCTGCGAAAACATACGGAGGCAGACGGCGAATTCGATGAAATTCCTCGGTCATGATCGGTCCTGGGCGTCCGGAGTGGTGGAAGGGTCGCGGGGGTATAACACCTGTGCCGCGCCGCCGCGACCGCCTGCGAGCGCTTCGATCCGGATAGAAGCCGGCGGCACGCCCGCGGCTTCCAGCGCATTGGCGATGGCGACCGCGCGCAGCAAAGCGAGGCGCAGGCTTCCTGGTGCATTTTCAGGCGCAAAACCCGCGGCGAGAACCGGATGGCCGTCACGCTGGGCCGCGAACCCGCGCAGCAGCGCAACCTGCCGCGATGACAGCACAGCCCTGCGCGGCGCGAACCCCAGGCGCAGCGATGGCACGGGCGGGATGGGCGGGGCAGGCTTCGACGACGCCGGATGGTGCCCGCCCAGGCTGTTCTGACCGCGATTGGCCGCCTGGAGGCGGGTGCGGATCGCCGTCTGGGCTTGGGGCGAAAGCGAGACGGGGCGCGCCGGAACGGTCGCCAGATTGGGCCACGGGGATTGCAGGCCGGGTGCCGGCGGCGGCCCCGAACTGATCACCCCCCCCTCGTAGCGATGAAGCAGTGCTTCGGGACTGTAGGCGGCGCAGCCCGAAAGGGCGAGACTGGACAGCGCCATGATGGCAAACGCGATACGGCGCGGGGTTTCGGGATCGGGGGGAATCTGGCTATAGGTCACTTCGGCTCCTCGCTTGCACTCTCGACCTTAGCGCCTGCATCCCGGAGCCGGAAGGAGCGTCAATGGCCGAACAGCAAAATCCGCGACCTGCAACGCCGAACAGGTCCGATCCGGCGGACTATTCACGGACAATGTCCGATATCGCGGCCAGATCGCAGCGAATCGTCACCGAGTGGCTGGAACGCCAGCACGAGGTCGACGTTGCGATCGATCCCCTCAACATCGGCAGCGCTTTCATGGAAATGATGGCCAAACTGGTGGCCAATCCCTCGACACTGATCGATGCCCAGATCGGGTTCTGGCAGGACTACGTGACGCTGTGGCAGCATTCCACGCGCCGGATGATGGGGCTGGAGACGGCGCCTGTGGTGCCGCCCGACCCTCGCGACAAGCGATTCCAGCACGAGGAATGGAAAGAAAACGAGATTTTCGACTTCATCCGGCAGAGCTACCTGCTTTCGGCGCGGTTCGTGCAAGATGTGGTCCGGCGCGTCGACGGGCTCGATCCGAAAACCGCCCAGAAGGTCGATTTCTACGCGCGGCAGTTCGTCGATGCGATGAGCCCCTCGAACTTCGCCCTCACCAACCCGCAGGTCTTGCGCAAAACGATCGAAACTCGCGGGGAGAACCTGCTGCGGGGCCTGTCCAACCTGCTGCGCGACCTCGAGGCCGGACGCGGCCAGCTGCATATCCGCATGACCGATGCCGAAGCCTTCAGTATCGGTGACAATATCGCGGTCACGCCGGGAAAGGTGATCTTCCGCAACGAGTTGATGGAGCTGATCCAGTACGCTCCGGCGACGCAGACCGTCCGGAAGACGCCACTGGTGATCTTTCCGCCGTGGATCAACAAGTTCTACATCCTCGACCTGCGCCCCAAGAACAGCTTCATCCGCTGGGCCGTCGAGCAGGGGCACACCGTCTTCGTCGCGAGCTGGGTGAACCCCGACGAGCGTCTCGCGGAGAAGGATTTCGCCGATTACATGAAACTCGGCGTGTTCGCGGCGCTCGACGCGATCGAACAGGCCACCGGCGAGCGCCAGGTGAACGCGATCGGCTACTGCCTCGGCGGCACGCTGCTCGCCGCGACCCTCGCGGTAATGGCCCGTCGGCGCGACACGCGGATCAAAAGCGCGACCTTCCTCGTCACGCTGACGGATTTCGCCGATGTCGGCGAACTCGGGGTCTTCATCGATGAAGAGCAACTGGTCGCCCTTGAGGAGAAGATGAACCGGCGCGGCTATCTCGAAGGCTCAGCGATGGCCACCACCTTCAACATGCTGCGTTCGAATGATTTGATCTGGAGCTTCGTGGTCAACAACTACCTGCTCGGCAACGAGACCTTCCCCTTCGACCTGCTCTACTGGAATTCCGATTCCACCCGCATGCCGGCGGCCATGCACTCGTTCTATCTTCGAAACATGTACCAGAAGAACCTGCTGAGCCAGAAGGACGCTATCACGCTCGACGGCACGCAAGTCGATCTCCGGCGGATCAAGGTGCCGGTCTATTTCCTCTCCTGCCGCGAGGACCACATCGCCCCCTGGGCCAGCACCTATCGCGCAACCCAGCTGATGGCCGGGCCGAAGCGCTTCGTGCTCGCCGCTTCCGGCCATATCGCCGGCGTCATCAATCCACCGGACAGCGGCAAATACAACCATTTCGTCAACGCGACCCTGCCGGCGAGCGTCGAAGACTGGTTCGCCGGCGCAACCGAGGTGGCCGGCTCCTGGTGGCCGGACTGGCAGCGATGGCTCGCGCAGCAGGGGGATGACGAGGTTCAGGCCCGCACACCTGGCCGGGGCGGCCTGCCCGCGCTCGCCGATGCGCCGGGCGAATACGTGAAAGTCCGATCTGCTTGAAACAACGCGATTCGGCCGGCGGCACCGCAATGGTGCTGCCCGCCAGCGAAGCCTTCGCTCCCGGCAGGGCCGGCGCGATCGCCCTGGTCGTCCGGCGGCTCGCGGCGGCTGCCGGCGCTTCGGTGATCGGCGCCGCCTGTGCTTGCCCGAGCTTTCCCGGCATTGCCTATCATCCGGTCCGCTTTCGCTCGCCGCTCGGCTACAATTCCGCCGTGCTGCGCCGGCTGCGTCAACTGCGCCCGGCGAACATCGACATCCACCAGCAGCCCCGCCTCGCCCGGCTTGCCGCGCGCCTGCTGCCCGCCAGTCGCGTGATTCTGTTTCTGCACAACGAGCCGACGACGATGCGCGGCCTTACCACCGCAGGGGCGCGGGCACGCACGCTGCGCTGCCTGCACGCGGTGGTCTGCGTCTCGGATCATCTCCGCGCCCGCTACGCGACCGGGCTTGCCGACACCGCCCGCCTTGTCACGCTGTACAACCCGCTCACCCTTGCCGAATTGCCGCCTTCCCAGGGCGAACAGCGGCGCGAAATCCTGTTCGCCGGCCGCATCGTCGAGGGCAAGGGCATCGCCGATTTCATCGCCGCCGCCGCCGCCGCCCTGCCGCGCCTGCCCGGCTGGTCGGCCCGCATCATCGGCGGCGACCGCTTCGGGCCGGACAGTCCGGAAACCCCGTTCGTGCGCGAGATGCGGACCCGCGCCAGATCCGCCGGCATCGCCTGGGGCGGCTATCTGCCGCATGAGGACGTTCTGGCGGCGATGGCCGGTGCCGCGATCGTCGCGGTGCCGAGCCGCTGGCCGGAACCCTTCGGCCTGACCGCGCTGGAGGCAATGGCGAGCGGCGCCGCACTGGTCGCGACCAAGGCGGGCGGCCTGCCGGAAGTGGTGGGCGAGGCCGGGCTGCTGGTGCCCGCCGGCGATGCAGCCGCGCTGGAAGCCGCCTTCCTGCGGCTGGCAGCGGACAAATCGGCCCGCGACCGCCTCGCCGAGGCTGGCCGCGCCCGCGCGAAACTGTTCGACACGTCCGTTATCGCCGCCCGGCTGCAACGGTTGCACGACGCGGAAACGCCGGTATGAGCGGGGCATGACGATGCAACGCGCCGCCCTCATCGCCACCCTGATCCTGCCCCTCGGGCTGCTCTACGCCCGCGCCGGGGCGGAATTGGCAATGGCGACAGTGGATATCCTGTTCCTGGTCCACTCCGCCCGCAACGGCGACTGGCGGTGGGCGCGGCAGCCCTGGTTCGTGTTCGGATGCCTCTGGTGGATCGCGGTGATGATCTGCTCCGCGCCGATCCCGGCCCTAGGCCTCGGGCCGGGCGGCTGGACATCCTTCACCCAGGCGCTGGTGCTGATCCGCCTGCTGGTTCTCGCCGCCGCCCTTGGCCATTGGGTGCTCGACACGGCGGCCGCGCGGACCCGGTTCTGGCTTGCCCTCGCCGCCTGCGAAGCCTGGATTCTGCTGCAAAGCTGGCAGCAGGAGATCGTCGGCGTGAACATCTTCGGCGATCACCGCTGGGGCGATGGCGCGCTCACCGGCCCGTTCTGGGCGCCGCGGGCCGGCCCGCCCTTCAGCCATCTGCTGTTTCTCACCGCCCTGCCCGTCATTGCGGCGCTTGTCGCGCGGCGGGGAGCCGCGCCGAAACTCGCCGCGGCGGTGATCGGCGTGATCGGCTTCGCGACGACGCTGGTGATCGGTCAGCGGATGCCATTTGCTCTGGCGTTGCTGGGCCTCGCGGTTGCCGCACTTGCCTTCCGGCCGATCCGTCTGCCGGCGATCGGCCTTGGCGTGCTGATCATGCTCGCGATCCCGGCACTCAAACTCGTCTCGCCCCCCAGTTTCGACAAGCTGGTGCTGGAGACCGGACGGCAGGTCAGCCATTTCGCGAACAGCCCGTATGGCGAGCTTTACACGCGGGCGACGGTGATGATCGAGCACGCCCCCTGGCGCGGCTACGGCTTCAACGGGTTCCGGAATTTCTGCCCCGAGGCGCGGTTCGATCGCGGTCTCCCGGCGCTCGGCATCGGCCCGACCAGCCTGAAGCGCGGCGCCTGCAACATCCATCCGCACAATTTCTATCTCCAGGCCGCGCTCGACGCCGGGCTGGCCGGCTTTGTGCTGTTCGCCGCGATGAACGCCGCCTGGCTGCTGGCGCTCGGCCGTGACATCATGCGTCGCCCGCTCGCGCTCGGCGCCTTCATCGGCGTGCTCACCTATGCCTGGCCGCTCGCCTCGACCGACAATTTCGCCGTCCTGCCGATGGCCGGCTGGCTCTTCCTCATGCTCGGCCTCGGCCTTGCCCTGCCGCGCTCTGGTCCGCCCGAGCCCGCCTGCCTATATCCCGAAGCAACGACACGCCCTAACACGACAGGATCTTCCGCATGAGCGATCTCGTTCCCGTCACCGTCCTCACCGGCTTTCTCGGTGCGGGCAAGACCACCCTGCTCAACCGCATCCTCACCGAGGATCACGGCCGCAAATACGCCGTCGTGATCAACGAGTTCGGCGAGCGCGGCGTTGACAACGACCTCGTCGTCGATACCGACGAGGAGGTCTTCGAGATGAACAACGGCTGCATCTGCTGCACCGTGCGCGGCGACCTGATCCGCATCATCGGTGGGCTGATGAAGCGCCGCAACCGCTTCGACGGCATCATCGTCGAGACCACCGGCCTCGCCAATCCCGCCCCCGTCGCGCAGACCTTCTTCGTCGACGAGGACGTGAAGGCGAAGACAAGGCTCGATGCGATCGTCACGGTGGTCGACGCGAAGAATCTGCCCGCCCGCCTCGCCGACGCGCCGGAAGCCGAGGACCAGATCGCCTTCGCCGACGTCATCGTGCTCAACAAGCTCGATCTCGTCACCCCGGAGGAACTCGCCGATGTCGAGGCGCGGATCCGCACGATCAACCGCTTCGCACAGATCCACCACACCACCCGCGCCGACGTGCCGGCCGACCGCCTGCTCGGCATCAACGCCTTCAGCCTCGACCGCGTGCTGCAATCGGTGCCGGATTTCCTCGAGGAGGATTCCCACACCCATGACGAGCACATGAGCAGCATCAGCCTGTCGGTGAAGAAGCCGCTCGACCCCGAGCTGTTCAACGCCTGGATCGGCGGCATCCTCGCCACCCAGGGCCAGGACATCCTGCGCACCAAGGGCAT
>JAJZSY010000018.1 GCA_021849425.1 Pseudomonadota bacterium | reverse complement strand
GGGTGGTCAGCAGCAGGACCGAACTTGCCGGGGTCATCGCGAAAGCACCTTGTCCACGAGGGCGAGCAGCGCGCCGCCCAGCCCGCCCGGCGCCGATGCCGGCATCTCCACCGGCCGCGTCTCGATGAGGGTCTGCCGCGGCGGCAGATATTTGTTGGTCGGCCGGTAGCCCAGCTCCGCCAGCAGATCGACGCCGCCGCGCTCCGCCACCAGTTTCGACAACCGGCTCTCGGGGTCGGCCAGATCGCCGAAATGCCGCGCCCGCGACGGGCAGGTCGCCACACAGGCCGGCTCGCGCTCCGCCTCGGGCAGCGACTCGTTATAGATCCGGTCGATGCAGAGGGTGCATTTCTTCATCACCCCGTCATGCTCGTCGAATTCCCGCGCGCCATAGGGGCAGGCCCAGGAACACAGCTTGCAGCCGATGCAGATATCCGTGTTCACCAGCACGATGCCGTCCTCGGCCCGCTTGTAGGAGGCGCCGGTCGGGCAGACGGTGACGCAGAGCGGATTTTCGCAATGCAGGCACGAGCGCGGGAAATTCACCGTCTTGCCGCACCCCCCGCTGCCCGTTGCCTCGTAGGAATGGATGCGGTTGAACCACACCCCGTCCGGGTCCGCGCCATGCGGATCGTAATCCGGCAGCGGCGCGTGGTGCCCCCCGGTGTTCCATTCCTTGCAGTTCACCGCGCAGGCATGGCAGCCGACACAGGTATCGAGATCGATCACGAGGCCGAGCCGCCTCGCACCCGGCTCACTCTGCGGCAGCGATGTCATCGCCCGGCTCCCTTCGTCGTCAACGCCACCGGGGCCATCCGCGGCTGGGTTTCCGCGATCGTCTCCGGCTCGCATTTCTCAAGCCTCACGGTAAGGTCGAACCACGCCGCCTGTCCGGTCACCGGGTCGGAATTCGACAGCCGCGCCCCGTCATCCCCCGCCGGCAGATATTCCGAGATCACGTGGTTGAGCAGGAAGCCGCGCACCGCCTCCGGCGCGTCCTGCGCCAGCGCCACCGCCCCGCTGCGCCGGCCGATCGCGTTCCACGTCCACACCGTGTGCGGGTTCACCCCGTCCATGATGCGGATCTGGCATTTCAGCCGCCCGGTGCGCGAGACCACCTCGACCCAGTCGTCATCCTCCAGCCCCTGTGCGGCGGCGAGGTCGCGATGCACGTAGAGCCGGTTTTCCGAATGGATCTGCCGCAGCCACGCATTGTGCGATCCCCATGAATGATACATCGACATCGGCCGCTGCGTGATCGCGTGGATCGGAAACCGTTTCATATCCGTCATGGTCTGCTCGATCGGTTCGTACCAGATCGGCAGCGGGTCCATGAACCGGGCGATGCGCGCGCGCAGCCGCTCCGGCGGCCGCACCGCCCCGTGCCCCTCGGCGGCGAGGCGGAATTTCTGCAGGTGCTCGCTGTAGAGATTGAGAACGATCTGGCTGTCGTCGTCGATCAGCCCCATGTCCTTCGCGCCGGTGAGATAGGCCCGGTTCGCGTGCTTGTAATAAAGCTGCTCCAGCGGCAGGTCGTAACGCGCGAACCCCTTGTTGGCGATGTAGCGGGAAATCTGCTCGGGGTTCGGCTCGCCCCGGCCGAACGCGGTCCCGTCCGCCCCGCGGAATCCGGCCAGCGGCCCCACCCCCGGCTTGCGCTGGTGGCGCACCATGTAATCGGCATAGGAATTGTAGAGCGTCTTGCCCGGCGCCTCGGCGAAATCCGGCAGGCCGAGCCGCCCGGCAAGGTCGATCAGCACGTCCTGGAACGGCCGCACGTCGCGGTCCGGCTTGAGCACCGGCACGCGGATCGCATCCGCCGGCCCGTGCGCCGAGCCGATCGGCCGGTCGAGCAGCGAAATGCAGTCATAGCGTTCGAGATAGGTCGTGTCCGGCAGCACCAGGTCGGCATAGGCGACCGTTTCGGATTCGAACGCATCGGCGACGATCACGAACGGAATCCGATACTCGCCGTCCTCGTCGCGGTCCGTCAGCATCCGCGTCGTCTCGCCGGGGTTCATCGCCGAGTTCCACGCCATGTTCGCCATGTAGAGGAACAGCGTGTCCACCCGCGCCCGCCCGGCCGCATGCGCCTCGGCGATCGCCATGTGCATCATGCCGTGAATGCCGAGCGGCGCCTCCCACGAGAACGCCCGGTCGAGCCGCAGCGGCTCGCCCGCGTCATCCACCAGCAGGTCGTCCGGCGAGGTCGGAAAGCCGAGCACGTTGCCGGTCAGCGCACCGCGCCCGTCATGCGCCCGCCCCGCCGGGCCCGGTCCGGGCGGAATCGGCTTCGGGTGCGGCGACTTGTAGCGCCACGACCCCGGCGTATCGACGGCGCCGATCAGCATCTGCAGCACATGCAGCGCCCGGCAGGTGTGGAACCCGTTGGAATGCGCCGAAATCCCGCGCATCGCGTGCATCGCCACCGGCCGCCCGGTCATCGTCTCGTGCCTGCGCCCGTCGGTGTCGGTCCAGGCCTGCTCGATCGTCACCGGCTGGCGGAACGCGATCTCGGCAATCTCGGCGGCCAGCCGACGGATCGTCGTCGCAGCCACGCCGCAGCGTGCTTCCACCGCCTCCGGCGCGTACTCCGCCGCCGTATAACGCTCCGCCAGAATGGCGAATGACGGCCGCGCGCTCCGCCCGTCGGGGAGCGTGAACGTCCCGAGCAGCGCGGGGTCGGTGCCGGTCGCATCCGCCCGCGCCAGCGCGCCCGCCTTGCGGTCGAAGGCCAGCGCCGCGCCATCCGCGCCGCGCGCGAACAGCCCGTGATCGGCCGCGCCCGGCGCGTCGATCACCAGGTGATGCGCGTTGGTGTAACGGACCAGGAACGCGGTATCGACCGCCCCCTCCGCCAGCAGACAGTGGATCAGCGCCATGATGAACAGCCCGTCGGTCCCCGGCGTGATGCCGACGAACTCGTCGGCGATCGCCGAATACCCGGTCCGCACGGGGTTAACCGAAACGATCTTCGCGCCCCGCTCCTTCAGCTTGGCGAGGCCGAGCTTGATCGGGTTGGAATCGTGGTCCTCCGCCACGCCGAACAGCAGGAACAGCTTCGCATGGTTCCAGTCCGGCTCGCCGAATTCCCAGAATGCGCCGCCCACCGAATAGAGTCCGGCGGCCGCCATGTTGACCGAGCAGAACCCGCCATGGGCGGCGAAGTTCATCGTCCCGAACATCCGCGCGAAATGCCCGGTCAGCGATTGCGACTGGTCGCGCCCGGTAAAGAAGGCGAGGCGGTGCGGATCGCTGGCGCGGATGCCCGCGAGCCGCGCCGTCACGATCGCCATCGCCTCGTTCCAGCCGATTTCCTCGAACTCGCCCGCCCCGCGCGGGCCCACCCGCTTCAGCGGTGCGCGCAGCCGCGCCGGCGAGGTGGCCGACATGATCCCCGCCGACCCCTTGGCGCAGAGCACGCCGCGATTGATCGGATGGTCGCGGTTGCCCTCGATGTAGCGCAGCTTCCCGTCCCTGAGATGGACCTTGATGCCGCAGCGGCAGGCGCACATGTAGCAGGTGGTGTGGGCCACCTCGTCGCCGACCGGCGCGTGATAGGCAATCCTGTCTTCGGGCATGGCAATTCTCCGCCCGAATTTATGATCCCCCGCGCCGATTCAGGCCATCGTCCCTGACCGATCCGTTTGATCGGTTCAGCCGATCGGTTCACGCCGCCGTGCGTCGCCCGCGGCGGTCACCGCCGCCGCCAGCCCGTCGATATCGGCCGCCGTCGTGCGGTGATTGACGATCGCCGCCCGCAGCGCCCGCACCCCGTCGATCATCGTGGTCGAGATCACGTAGCGCCCGCTCTCCTGGATGTCGGCGGCGATCGCGGCGTTCAGCGCGTCCAGCCCGTCGCCGCCATCATCGTAGCGGAAACACACGATGTTGAGCGGCACCGGCGCGAGGCGCGCAAGCCGCGGCGCCGTATCCACCGCGGCCGCGAGCCGCGCCGCCAGCGCGCAGCAATCATCGACGATGCCGCCCAGCGCCGCGGTGCCATAGGCCTCGATCGTCATCCACACCTTCAGCGCCCGGAACCCGCGCGAGAGATCCGGCCCCATGTCGCACGGCCAGGGCGCGCCGCCCGAAAGCCCCCGCGCCGTCGTCGTCAGATACGAGGCATCCTGCGCGAACGTATCCAGCATCAGCTGCCGGTCGCGCACCAGGATGCAACCGGAATCGTATTGCACCTGCGCCCATTTGTGAAAATCGAACGCCACCGAATCCGCCTCGCCGATCCCCGCGACCAGCTCCCGCCTCGCCGGCGAGGCCGCCGCCAGCGCGCCGAACGCGGCATCGACATGAAACCACATCCCCTCCCGCCGGGCGATCGCCGCGAGGGCGGCCAGATCGTCGATCGCCCCGACATCGACCGACCCCGCGGTGCCGACGATCATGAACGGCTCCGCCCCTGCCGCCCGGTCGGCGGCGATCGCCGCCTCCAGCGCCGCGAGGTCGATCCGCCGGTCGGCGCCGAGCGCCACCCGCCGCAGCGCCGCACCGCCAAGCCCGGCCATGTCGAACGCGCCCGGCACGCAGCGATGCACCCCCGCCTGCGCGTAGCCGGTAAGGCGCCGTCCGCCGAGCCCGTCCCGCCGCACCGCCGCGCCGCAATGCGCCCGCCGCGCGCAGAGCAGGGCGATGAAATTCGCGATCGACGATCCGGTCACCATCAGCCCGCCGGTCGCCGCCGGCAGGCCGAGCAGCTCCGCCGCCCAGGCCACCACCTGCCGCTCTACCTCGAGCCCGACATGGTCCCGCCCGCCGCAATTCTCGTTGAGCCCGCCGGCCAGCAGCTCCGCCAGCATACCCACCGCGTTGCCGCCGCCCTGCACCCAGCCCATGAAGCGCGGGCTCGTATTGCCCGAGGCATAGGGCGCGATCCGCGCCGCAAACGCGTCATAGGCGCAGGCGGCGCCGCTCCCCTCGCGCGGCACCGGGGCGCGGAACCCCGCGCGCACCGCGTCCGGCATCGGTTGCCAGACCGGCGCCGCGCCGAGCCCTTCCAGCCGGTCGAACATGTCGTCGATCATCCGGTGCCCCAGCGCGCGGAGCTCGGACCAGTCCTCGGGATCAAGCGTTGCCATGGACGCTGCTTATGCGCGCCGGCGCGGGCGGTAAAGCCCGCCAAATTTAACCCGGTAAAGCCCGCCAAATTTAACCCGGTAAAGCCCGCCCGCGCCGCCTAATCGTTCCCGGTGATGGCGATCTGCTGCTGCCGCTCGCGCGCCCGGCGCGAGACGCGCATCCGCAGCGTCTCGAACATCACGTACAGCAGCGGGATCACGAAAATCCCGATGCCGCTGGCGAAGATCATCCCGGCAAAGATCGGCGTGCCGAGCGAGCGCCTGGTGATCTGCGCCGCCCCGGTCGCCACCACCAGCGGCACCAGCCCGAAGATGAAGGCGATCGAGGTCATCATCACCGCGCGGAACCGCATCCGTGCCCCCAGCACCGCCGCCTCGCGGATGCCCATGCCCTCCTCGCGCCGCTCCTTGGCGAACTCGACGATGAGGATGCCGTTCTTCGCCGCCAGCGCGATCAGCACGACGAGCCCGATCTCGGCATAGAGGTCGATCGTCAGCCCGGCGAGGACGATGCCGAGCATCGCCCCGAACACGCCGACCACGACCGACAGCAGCACCGGCACCGGAATGATCCAGCTCTCATAGAGTGCGACGAGGAACAGATAGGCGAAGATCAGCGACAGGATGAACACATAGGCGGCCTCGCCCTTGGCCTGCTCCTGCAGATAGGCGGTGCTGGTCCAGTCATAGGAAAATCCGGCAGGCAGCACGCGGGACGAGATTGCCGCCATCTCGGCCAGCGCGGCACCCGATGAGATGCCCGGCGCCGGCGCGCCGAAGATCGGGGCGGCCAGCGAGTCGTTGTAACGGCTGACGATCTGCGGGCCGAGCCTCGTATGCGCCGTCGCCAACGAGCGTAGCGAGACCATCTGGCCCGAATTGCTGCGCACATAGATCCGCCAGATCGCCGCCCTGGTGTTGCGGTCGGCCGAGGCGGCCTGGATGTTGACCTGCCAGACCTGGCCGAACATGTTGAACTGGTTGACGTAGAACCCGCCGAGCGAAGCCTGCAACGCCTGGAAGATCGAGGCGACCGGCACGCCCAGCGCCTGTGCCTTGGCGCGGTCGATATCGAGATAGACCGAGGGGTTGTTCGCCGCATAGGTGCTGAACACATGCACGAGCTTCGGGTCCGAATTCGCCGCGACGATCAGCCCCTTGAGCACGGAATCGAATTTCTGCTGGCTGGCGCCGGCGACGTTCTCAAGCTCGTAGGTGAAGCCGCCATTGGTCGACAGCCCGATGATCGGCGGCAGGTTGAAGGCGACGATGTTCGCCCCCTGCACCTGCGAGCCCATCGCGAAGATCTTGCGGATCACCGCCTGCACCGAGTTCTTCGGCCCCGGCCGCTGCGCGAACGGCTTCAGGTGCGCGACCATGAACAGCGCGTTCGGCTCGGTCGCCGAGTCGAGGATCGAGTAACCGTTGATGGCGATCACGTCCTGCACCTGCGGCAGGGTGTGGATCATCTTCGCCAGCTTCTGCCCCATCGCGTCGGTCCGCTGCAGCGAGGCGCCGGGCGGCAGCGTCGCCTGGATGAACAGCGCGCCCTGGTCCTCGTCCGGCAGGAACCCGCCCGGCGTGATCCGCGCGAGCAGGAACGCCGCCGCCCCGAAGGCGACGATCACCATCAGCCCCAGCACCGAGCGCGCGACCAGCCGGCCGATCAGCCGGCTGTAGCCCGCCCGCGTGCGCTCGATGAAATCGAGGATGCGCGCCATGATGCCGTGCCCGTGCTCGCCCCGGCGCAGCAGGATGGCGCAGAGCGCCGGCGACAGTGTGAGCGCGTTCAGCGCCGAGATCAGCATCGCCGTGCTGATCGCCACCGCGAACTGTGTGAACAGCAGGCCCGACAGGCCGGGGATGAACGCCGTCGGCACGAACACCGAGAGCAGCACCAGCATGATCGCGATGATCGGCGCCTGGATCTGCGCCATCGCCACTTTCGACGCCTCGCGCGGCGACAGTTCCGGCCGCTCCGCCATCACCCGCTCGATGTTCTCGACGACGACGATGGCGTCATCCACCACCAGCCCGGTCGCCACCACCAGCGCCAGCAGCGTGATCGTGTTCGCCGAATAGCCGAGCGCGAGCATGAAGGCGAAGCTGCCGAGCAGCGCGATCGGCACGACGATCGAGGGCACCAGCGCCGCCCGCCACGAGCCGAGGAAGAAGAACACCACCAGCACGACGAGGCCGAACGCCTCGGCCAGCGTCTTGATCACCTCGCTGATCGTGTCCGAGACGAAGCTGCTGGAATTATAGACAGTCTTGCTCGAGAGACTGGCCGGAAACCGCTTCGAGAGCTGGGCGATCTCGGCCGAAACCCGCTTCGACGTCGCCACCGCGTTCGCCCCCGGCGAGAGGAACACGCCGATGGCGACACCGGGATGCCCGTTGATCCGGTCGAGCTGGTTCTCGCTCTGCGGCCCGAGCTTGATGGTCGCCACGTCCTTCAGCCGCAGCAGCGAGCCATCCTTGTTGCCGCGGATGACGATGTCGCCGAACTGCCGGGGCGATTTCAGCCGCCCCTCGGTTTGCACCGAGAGCTGATATTGTTGCTTGCCGCCGATCGGCATCAGCCCGATCGTGCCGACCGGCGCCTGGGTGTTCTGGTCCTCGATCGCGCTGATCAGGTCGGCCGGCGTCAGCCCGAGCTGGGCGAGGCGGGCGGTGCTGAAGATCACCCGCATCGCGTAATCCTGCTCGCCGAACATGAAGGCCTGTCCCACCCCCGGCACGCGGCCGAGCGGGTTGAGCACGTTGATCTTCACGTAGTTCGAGATCTGCAGCGGTGTCAGCTTGTTGTCCGGGCTGTAGAAGAACATGAACTCCAGCACCGAGGCCGAGCGCTTGCGCACCGTCAGCCCTTCCTTCTGCACCTCGGCCGGAAGCTGGGTCAGCGCCTGCTGCACCGCGTTGGTGACATTGACGGTGTCGATGTCCGGGTTGCTGCCAAGCTTGAAGGTGACGGTGAGGTTGTAGGAGCCGTCATTCGCCGTGGTCGAGGCGTAATAGATCTCGTCGCTCAGCCCGTTGATCTTCTGCTCGATCGGCTCGGCCACGGTGTCGTTCACCACCTGCGCCGAGGCGCCGGGATAGGTCGCCGTCACCTGCACTGCCGGCGGCACGATCGAGGGGAACTGCGCCACCGGAATCCGCGTCATCGCGATGATGCCGGCGATCGTCAGCACGATCGCGATCACCATCGCGAAGCGTGGGCGGTCGATGAAGAAGGAGGGGATCATCGGCTCAGCCCGGTGTGGCCGGCGAGGGTATCACCTTCGCGTTCGCCTTGACCCCGGGATGCACCTTCTCGATCCCGTCGACGATCACCTTCGCGCCGATGGCAAGCCCGCGCGCGATCGTCGCGGTCGCCGGCGTGGTCGAGGCGAGCTTCACATCGGTCCGCGCCACCTTGCCGTCCTTGCCGACGGTCAGCACATAGTCGCCCACCTGGTCGGCCAGCACCGCGTCGCGCGGCAGCACGATCTTTTGCTCCGGCGTGCGGCTGCGCACGATGACGGTGACGAACTCGCCGCTTGTCAGCATCCGGTCGCTGGTGCGCGCATTGCCGAGCCCCTTGATCACCGGGTTCGGAATCGTCCCCTGCATCGCGAGGCTGTCGGTCGATGCGCTGATCTGGTTGCCGGTGAAGTCGAGCGTGCCTTTCTGCGGGTCCAATCGCCCGTCCGGCAGCTTCACCCGCAGCACCACGCCGGCGAGACCGCCCTGTTTGGCCAGCTGGTCGCCAAGGCGGATGGCGTCGCGCGTCGGCATCGAGAACACGATATTCATCGGGTCCTGGCTCACCACGGTCGCAAGCGTGCCGGTATTCGGCCCGACGACATTGCCGACATTCACCGCACTCGCGCCGATCCGCCCGTCGAGCGGCGCGCGGATCTCGGTATAGGCGAGGTTGATCGCCGCCGTCTCGCGCGCCGCCTCGGCGGCTTGCAGCTTGGCCGCGGCACTTTCCGCCGCCGCCCTGTCGTCGTCGTAGGTCGATTGCCGGCCCGCCGGTGTATGCAGAAGCTTGGCCGCGCGCTCCAGCGTCAGTTTCGCGTTGTCGAGCGTTGCCTGCGCGTCGGCGACATTCGCCTTCGC
Source organism: Pseudomonadota bacterium (assembly GCA_021849425.1). Classification (GTDB taxonomy): domain Bacteria; phylum Pseudomonadota; class Alphaproteobacteria; order Acetobacterales; family Acetobacteraceae; genus Acidiphilium. Next base: position 46,407 of record JAJZSY010000018.1, on the reverse strand, counting down.
CTGGTCGAACGCCGCCTGGTATGGCCCCGGCTCGATTACGTAGAGCAGCTGTCCCTTCCTTACCTCCGCCCCCTGGCGGAACTGGCGCTGTTCCAGATAGCCGGTCACCCGCGGGACGAGATTGACGATGTGCGCCGCCTGAATGCGCCCGATGAAACTGTCCTGCTGGTAAACCTTTCGCGGTTTGACGATCACGACGCTGACCAACGGCGGCGGCGGTGCCGCGGCGCTGGCCGCTTCGCCGCCCAAGCCGAGACCGAAGACAAGGGCGATAGCGGCGGCGCGGCAGGCCGTGGCGTGAAACGGTCGTCGCATGCGGTTCCTCTTGGTCGTGTGCTGATCGGGTCGTGCGTGGGCGACAGGAGAGAGATCGGCGTGGCCGGCGGCACGGCAAGGCCCGGACGCGCAAAAACGGCAAGTCTGCTGTCCTGCCTCCTGATAATTGAAACGGGGCCGCGCGGTCAATCGCGCGGCCCCGTCCGCCAGCCGGTTATGCGGGAGCCTCCGGCATCGTTTATGCGGTTTGCTCGTTGGTGATGCAGCCTGGGTCAGAACGAAATCTGCGTCGCCTGCATCACCTGCGGCAGCGCGCGGATCGCGGCGAGTGCCGCCTCCGGCAGGGTCTCGTCGATCGAGATCAGGCACACCGCATCGCCGCCCTTCTCGGTCCGGCCGAGATGGAAGGTCGCGATGTTGATGCCCTTCTCGGCGAGAATGGCGCTGCACTGGGCGATGAATCCCGGCTTGTCGCGGTTGGTCACATAGAGCATGTGCCGGCCGAAATCGGCCTCGACCTTGATGCCCTTCACCTCGACCAGCCGCGGCTTGGCCCCGCCGAACAGCGTGCCCGACACGGTGCGCGTCTGCTCGTCGGTCGTCACCGAAACGCGGATCAGCGTCTGGTATTCGCAGTCGCGGTCGAACACCGTCTCAGCCAGCTCGATCCCGTGATCCCGCGCGAAGACCGGCGCGTTGACCATGTTCACGCCCTCCATCATCGGCGCGAGCAGCCCGGCGAACAGCGCGGCCGAGAGCGGGCGCTGGTTCACATGCGCGGCCGCACCTTCATATTCGATGCCGACCTTGCGGATCACGCCCTGCCGCGCCTCGGTCAGCTGCCCCGCGAAACTGCCGAGCAGCTGGCACAGCTCCATGTAGGGCTTCAGCCGTGGCGCGTCCTCGGCCGAGACCGAGGCCATGTTGATCGCGTTCGTCACCGCCCCGGTCAGCAGGAAATCGCTGATCTGCTCGGCCACCTGCAAGGCCACGTTCTCCTGCGCCTCGGTCGTCGCCGCCCCCAGATGCGGGGTGCAGACCACGTTCGGCAGCTCGAAGAGCGGGCTGTCCTTCGCCGGCTCGACCTCGAACACGTCGAGCGCCGCCCCCGCCACATGGCCCGATTTCAGCGCGTCGTACAGCGCCGCCTCGTCGATCAGCCCGCCGCGCGCGCAGTTGATGATCCGCACGCCCGCTTTCGTCTTCGTAAGGCTTTCGCGCGAGAGGATGTTGCGCGTCTGCTCGGTCAGCGGCGTGTGCAGGGTGATGAAATCCGCCCGCGCCAGCACCGTGTCCAGATCCGCCTTCTCGACGCCGAGCGTCGTTGCCCGCGCCTCGGTCAGATAGGGGTCATAGGCCAGCACGCGCATCTTCAGCCCGAGCGCGCGGTCGGCGACGATCGAGCCGATATTGCCGGCGCCGATCAGCCCGAGCGTCTTGCCGGTCAGCTCGACGCCCATGAACCGGTTCTTCTCCCACTTCCCCGCCTTGGTCGAGGCCGAGGCCTCCGGCAGGTCGCGGGCCAGCGCGAACATCATGCCGATCGCGTGCTCGGCGGTGGTGATGGCGTTGCCATAGGGCGTGTTCATCACCACCACGCCGCGCGCGGTGGCCGATTTCACGTCCACATTGTCGACGCCGATGCCGGCACGGCCGATCACCTTGAGGTTGGTCGCCGCATCCAGCAGCTCGCGCGTCACCTTGGTCGCGGAGCGGATGGCGAGCCCGTCGAACGCGTCGATGATCTCGCGCAGTTCCGCCGGGGCGAGCCCGGTCTTCACCGTCACGTCGATGCCGCGCCGCTTGAAGATGTCGATGGCGGCGGGGGAAAGCTTGTCGCTGATCAGAACCTTGGGCATGTCTCAGGCCTTCGCGGAAATGTCGGAATGAACGGTGTCGATCGCCCAGTCGATCCAGGGCAGCAGCGCCTCGATGTCGGCGGTCTCGACCGTCGCACCGCCCCAGATCCGCAGCCCCGGCGGCGCGTCGCGATAGGCGCCGATGTCATGGGCGACGCCCTCGGCCTCCAGCAGCGCGGCCACCCGCTTCGCCGCCTTCGCCTGCGCCTCGGCATCGAGGGCGGCGAACCACGGCGCGGCTATGACGAGGCAGATCGACGTGCAGGAGCGGATCGCCGGGTCGGCGGCAAGGAACGCCACCCGCTCATTGCCCTCGGCCCAGCGCGCGATCGCCGCGAGATTCCGTTCCGAACACGCAATCATGGCCTTGAGCCCGCCGATGCCCTCGGCCCAGCGCAGCCCGTCCAGCGCGTCCTCCACCGCCAGCATCGACGGGGTGTTGATCGTCTCGCCGGCGAAAATCCCCTCGATCAGCTTGCCGCCCGAGGTCAGGCGGAAAATCTTCGGCAGCGGCCGCTCCGGCTTGAACGTCAGCAACCGTTCGACCGCGCGCGGCGACAGCGCCAGCATCCCGTGCGCCGCCTCGCCGCCCAGCGCCTTCTGCCACGACCAGGTCACCACATCGAGCTTGTCGAACGGCAACTCCATCGCGAACGCGGCCGAGGTCGCGTCCGCGATCACCAGCCCTTCGCGATCCGCCGGAATCCAGTCGCCGTCCGGAATCCGCGCGCCCGAGGTCGTGCCGTTCCAGGCCAGCACCACGTCATGGCTGAAATCGACGGCGGCGAGATCGGGAAGTTGTCCGTAGGGCGCCTTCAGCACCCGCGCATCGGCGAGCTTGAGCTGCTTGAGCACATCGGTCGCCCAGGCCTCGGAGAAACTCTCGAACGCCAGCACGTCGACCGGCCGCGCGCCCAGCATCGACCACAGCGCCATCTCGACGGCGCCGGTGTCCGAGGCGGGAACGATGCCGAGCCGCCAGTCGGCCGGCAGGCCGAGGATGTCGCGCGAGCGGGTGATCACTTCGGCGAGCTTCGCCTTCGGCTCCTTGGCGCGGTGGCTGCGGCCGAGCATCGCGCCGGAAAGCGCCTCGAGCGTGAAGCCGGGCCGCTTGGCGCACGGGCCGGAGGAAAAATTCGGATTACGGGGGCGGTGTTGCGGCTTCGCGTGCGCGGCCGCTGCGGCATCTGCCATCAGATGGTCTCCCTTGCAGAAGATAAGCGCCCCGGTGGGGGGGCGTGACCCGCTGCGGGATGTATCCGGCTTTTCACGCCGCCGCAAGCAGAACCGTGCGCCGCTTCAGCGCGCGTCCCTCATGGCTGCAATCAGGAATTCGCGGTTGCCGTCCCCGCCCTCGATCGGGCTGGGGATGATGCCGAGCCCCCGCCAGCCGGGAAGCTGCGCGAACCAGTCGCCGATCTCGCCGCACACACGTTCATGCACGGCGGCATCGCGCACGATCCCGCCCTTGCCGACCGCCTCCGGCCCCGCCTCGAATTGCGGCTTGATCAGCGCCACCGCGAAGGCGTCCTTCCCGCACAGGGCGAGCCCCGCCGGCAGCACCTTGCGCAGTCCGATGAAACTCGCGTCGCACACCACAGCACCCAGCCCGTCCGGAATCCCCGTGGCCGAAAGGTCGCGCGCGTTCACGCCCTCATGCAGACGCACCCGCGCATCTTCGCGCAGGGCAGGGGCCATCTGCCCGTGGCCGACATCCACCGCATGCACCAGTGCCGCGCCGCGCGCGAGCAGCACCTCGGTGAACCCGCCGGTCGAGGCGCCGATATCGAGGCAGATCCGGTTTTCCGGTGACAATCCGAAATGATCGAGGGCCGCGATCAGCTTCAGCGCCCCGCGAGACACCCACGCGGCGCCGGCATCGGCCACGCTCAGCGCCTCGTCGTCGCCCACCATCTCGCCGGGTTTGCCGATCGTCCGCCCGCCGGCGCTCACCAGGCCGCGCCGGATCGCCTCCTGCGCCCGCGCCCGGCTCGCGAAATGCCCGCGCGCGACGAGGGCGAGATCGGCCCGGCCGCGCGCCACGCCGGTCTCAGCCGCGGGCGAGCCGCTTCGCGGTGCGCAGCAGGATCTGCCGGTCCTCCGCGGCACAGGCGCGGTAAAGCCGCATCAGCGCCAGTTCGTCGCCTTGCAGCGAGCCGGTCTCCCCGGAGACGAGATAGGCAATCGAGGTGCCGAGAACCTTGGCGATCCGTTCAAGATTCTCCCGAACCTGCCCGGCCCGGTCGGTTTCCCATTGCGCAATCGCCGAGCGCGACACGCCAAGCTGGGACGCGAATTCGTCCTGGGTGAGATTGTTCGCCAGCCGGAGAGCACGGATCCTCTGCCCGACCGATTCCGGTGGTGCCTGTTTCTTCGTTGCCATGCGCTCACCATAACGGCAAGGTTACGTCAACGCCAGTTCCACCATGCGATTTACGCCAAAAAAATGTTAAGAAATATAGTTTTTAGCGTCAGTGTGCGTGATATTCACGTTATTCTATGTCATTTGTGTCAAAAAATTAAAATTGAGATCTTCCGTGCTGTTTTCACGTGCGGCAAATGTCCCAATGCCCGCCATCCGATACGCTTGGCCACCCTGTTAACGCGACCGGCGCCGCCGCCCGACCCTCGCCGATGCCACGCCGACAGCCGGCCTGACAGTCAGCGCCGCAGCCGCGCGATGAAAAACCCGTCCATCCCACCGCGGTCGGCCCACATGCCGGGATGGGTGGCGACATCGCCCTCCGCCGTCACCGCCGCCTCCAGCCCGGGCACCTCCGCAGGGAAGATGGGCGCCCGCCGCAGCCCGAGCCGCGCCATGGCGGCTTCAATTCGCGCGGCACCCTCCTCCGGTTGCAGCGAGCACACGGCGTAGACCAGCGTTCCTCCCGGCGCGAGCATCGCCACGGCGGCATCGAGCAGTTGGTCCTGCATGGCCGCGCAAGCCTCGATGTCGCGGGGCCGCCGCAGATGCACGATTTCCGGATGCCGGCGGATCGTGCCCGTCGCCGAACACGGCGCATCCAGCAGGATCGCGTCGAAGGGCGCCGCCGGCCGCCAGTTCAGCGCGTCCGCCGCGATCGTCTCCGCCGCGAACCCGAGTCGCCCGAGATTTTCCCGCAGCCGGCCCAGCCGGCGCGCATCGCGGTCCAGCGCCGTCACCCGTGCGCCCGAAGCGGCGAGCTGCGCCGTCTTTCCGCCCGGGGCTGCGCAGAGATCGAGCACGCGCCGCCCGGCGACATCGCCGAGCAGCCGCGCCGGCAGCGCCGCCGCCGCGTCCTGCACCCAGAGCGTGCCCGCGGCGTAGCCGTAAAGCTGGGTCACGTCGGTTCCCGCCGGCAGCCGCACCGATCCGCTCGGCAGCCGCTCGCCGCCCTCAGGCATCGCGACGCCGTCCTTCAGCGTCAGGTCGAGCGGCGCCTCGGCCTGATGCGCGGTGGCGATCGCCCGCGCCGCCGCCCCCCACGAGGCCCAGAGCCAGGCCGGCGTGTCCAGCCGCGGCGAATCGAGCGCCTCCAGCGCCGCCGCCCCCTCGGCGCTCACCTTGCGCAGCACCGCGTTCACCAGCCCGGCGAACTTGCCGAGCCCGCGCGCATGCGCGAGCCCCACCGCGGTACTCACCGCCGCGTGCGCCGGCGCGCCGAGCAGCACGAGCTGTGCGGCGCCGATCCGCAGCATATGCCGCACCGCCGGAGGCGGCGCCCGCCTCAGATGGGTTTCAAGAACAGCATCGAGGCTGCCGAGCCGCCGCAGAACGGCGGCCGCGATCCGGTGCGCCGCCGCACGATCGCGTGGGGCGATGTCCGGCAGTCCGGCGAGTGCGACGTCCAGCGGCACGCGCCGGTCCAGAACGGCGGACAGCAATACGAACGCCGCATCGCGGGTCGGGTCGGCCCCTGTCTTGCTCATGCGCACCATGCAACTTTGGGGAAAAACGGGATGGTGGAGCTGAGGGGAATCGAACCCCTGACCTCCTCATTGCGAACGAGGCGCTCTCCCAACTGAGCTACAGCCCCATCCCTGTTGCGGCCAATCGCGCACCCTGAGCCGGAAGTCAAGCCATCAAAGCCGCCTTGTCACGTTGCGCGAAACGCCATGCTTCGCTAACCCGGCAGCGAACCCCCAGGAGGTGACGATGCTCGGATCGGTATTCTGGCTCCTCGACGAGGCGATCCAGATCTATGTCTACATCATGATCGCAGCGGCGATCTTCAGCTGGCTGATGGCGTTCGGCGTGCTCGATACCCGCAACCACATCGTCTACCGGATCGAGGAATTCCTCCTCCGCGCGACCGAACCCTTCCTCGCGCCGTTCCGTCGCTTCATCCCGGCGATCGGCGGGATCGACATTTCCTTCATCGTCGGGTTCCTGCTGCTGCGCGCATTGCAGATCTTCCTCGCCGGGCTTTATGCCCATCTCGCCGTGATGGGCTACCGGTGAGCGGCGCGGTGTCCGCCCGCATCATCGACGGCAAGGCCGTCGCCGCATCCCTGCGCGCCGAGGTCGCCGCCCGCGCCGCCGCGCTGCCCTACACGCCCGGCCTCGTCGTCGTGCTCGTCGGCGAAGACCCGGCGAGCCAGGTCTACGTGCGCAACAAGGAGCGCGCGGCAACGGCGGCCGGCATCGCCGGCGAAACCATCCGCCTGCCCGCGACCACCAGCCAGGCCGAGCTTCTCGCCGTGATCGACCGCCTCAACCGCGATGCGGCGGTGGATGGCATCCTCGTCCAGCTCCCCCTGCCGGCTGGGCTCGATGCCGGGGCGGTCATCCGCGCGATCGACCCGGCCAAGGATGTCGACGGCTTCCACCCCGACAATGTCGCCGCCCTCGCGCTCGGCGCGCCCTTTCTCGTGCCCTGCACTCCGCGCGGCGTGATGAAGCTGCTCGATGCCGCCGGCATCGCCCCGCGCGGCGCCCGCGCCGTGGTGCTCGGCCGTTCCAACATCGTCGGCCGGCCGATGGCCGCGCTGCTACTCGCCGCCGATGCCACCGTCACCATCGCGCATTCCCGCACCCGCGATCTGCCGGCCGAATGCCGCCGCGCCGATATCCTCGTCGCCGCGGTCGGCCGCGCCGAAATGGTCAAGGGCGACTGGATCGCCCCTGGCGCGACAGTCATCGATGTCGGCATCAACCGCACGGCGGCGGGCGGGCTGGTCGGCGATGTCGCTTACGCGGAAGCCGCCGCGGTTGCCGGCGCGATCACGCCGGTTCCCGGCGGCGTCGGCCCGATGACCATTGCCTGCCTGCTGGAAAACACCCTGATCGCCGCCGCTTCCCGCCGCTTCTGACCCCGAGTCGGAGGGGCGTGGCTCAGGCCTTGCGCGTCACGGCGCGCCCGGCGCGACCAGCGCGCAGCCGGTCGGCCCGCCGCGCAGCGCGTGGCAGGCATTCACCGCCGTGTCATGCGGCAGGTCAACGAACCGGGCGCGATAGAACCGCCCGTGCGCCGTCGCCACCGGTTCGACCACCGGCTGCGCCCTGATCAGCATCGCCACCGCGGCCAGCTCGGCGATGCCGAGCGCCGCCTTGGCGTGGGCCGGCGTGTCGTAGGCGCCGACCTGTATGCTCCAGCGCCCGCCGCCCAGCGTCCGCGTCGTCGCCGCCGCGTGAGCCGCCGCCAGCCGCATCGTCGCATGCGCCGATGCCGGCACCACGGGCGGTATCGGCCGTGGCGCCGGCATGCGCTGCGCCGGGGCGGGCGCCGTCACCGGTGGCCCATCCAGTACCGGGGTCGCCGCCTCGGCCGAGGGGATCAGCGAAAACCCGCCAAAAACATCATGCCGTCGCGCCGGTGGCCGCCCGCGCGCGGCGATGGGCGCGGGCGCTGCCTGCGGCTCCACCACGGCGGGCGGCGCGAGTGCCGCCACCCTGACCGGCGCGGGAGCCGGCACTGGCGCTGGTGCTGGCGAGCGGTTTTGCCGCATCGCGAGCTGCGCCTCGTTCAGCCGCGAGGTCGCCGCCTCGTCGGCGCCCGGCCGCATGCCAGCCGGAATCCGCGCCGGAAGCTGGTTCATCGCCACGGCCTCCGCCCCGGAGGTTCCTGCCGGGTACACGCCGGCGATCCGCGGGGCGATCATCGCGACATAGTGCCGCGTCTCCGCCGGCAGGGGCTGGCGATAGTCGAGATAGTCGTCGAGCCGCCCCGGTCCCGCGTTGTAGGCGGCCAGGAAGCCGGGCGAGCCGTAGATCTCGTACATCTGATGGATGTACGCGGTCCCGGCCATGATGTTGTCGCGCGGGTTGAACGGGTCCGGCCCCAGCCCGTAGCGGGCCGCCATTTCCTGGTAGGTCTGCGGTTCGAGCTGCATCAGCCCCATCGCCCCGGCGCTGGAGACGGTGAGATGCCCGTTCATGTATTCATGACCGCCGGATTCGACGCGCATCACCTCGCGGATCCATTTCGCCGGCACGTCGAACCGGGTCGAGGCCTGCACGATATAGGGACCCCACGGGTCGCCCGGCGGCCCCGGCGGCCGGTAATCGGCCGGCGCGTTGGCGGCGTAGCGCGCGGCGAGCTGGCTCGGGCTCAGGCTGGCCTGGTGCGACGAACACGCGGCGAGGAGCGCGAGCGCCGAGAGCCCGGCAAGCTGGCCGAGCCGGCGGCGCCACTGGCGGGGCATGACCGGCGCGCGCGGGGCGGGGGTGAACGCAGTGGTCAACGCATGTCTCCCATCGCAGAAGCGGGGCGGCGCGCGGCGGCGGCCTGAGTTGCCCCTTGCGCCGGAAGCCTCGACCGGCACATGAAATTCATCCCATAAGCCCTTAACTTATAGCCGATTTCAAGGCAACATGATTCTGCGCGCCGTGGTGTCGGTCCGCGCCCGGAGGCCAGTTCATGAGATTTGTCCCGCCGCCCGTCCTGCTGCCCCTCCTTGTTCTCTGCCTTGCCGGTTGCGCCACGAATGTCCAGCCGCCGCCCCGCGCCGCCGGCCTCGCCGGCGAGGTGGTGGCGGTTCGCCCCGTCGCCCCTGGGGCGCGCCGCCTCGTGCTCGGCGCGCTCGGGGTCGACACCACACCCTCCGCCGCGCCGGCCAGCGAATATATCGTCCGTCTCGGCGATGGCAGTGTCGTCTCCGTGGTCGAGCCGGGGATGCCCACCTTGCGCCGCGGCGCCGCGGTACGCCTGATCGAGACCGATCCGCCGCGATTGCTGCCCGCTTCGCCCTGACCCCGGCGCCTTGCCGTGCAGTCACCGCTTGCCAAGCGGTGGCGCGCTTCCCAATTCCCGTTCCTGACACACCGCATCGGCCGCAACTCCGGGGAGGGGCGATGAACGAACGCAGGCTGGGCAGATCGCTGGTCGTCTCCGCGCTGGGCTTCGGCTGCATGGCCCTGGCCGGACCTGATGCCGCCGCCGAGGCGCTGGTTCGCCGCGCCGTCGAGCGCGGTGTCAGCTTCTTCGATACCGCCGATGTCTATGGTCTCGGCGCCAGCGAAAGCCTGCTCGGGCGCTGCCTCGCGCCGGTCCGCGATCAGGTCGTGCTGGCCACCAAATCCGGCATCCGCCGCGCGCCTGACGGCGCCTTTCTCGGCATCGACGGCTCGCCCGCCCATCTGCGCGCCAGTTGCGAGGCCAGCCTGCGCCGCCTTGGCACCGGCACGATCGACCTGCTGATCCTCCACCGTATCGATCCCGCCATTCCGGTCGAGGAATCGGTGGGCGAGATGTCCCGCCTTGTCGCCGAAGGCAAGGTGCGGTTCCTCGGCCTGTCCGAGGCGGCGCCGGACACCATCCGCCGTGCCCATGCCACTCATCGCCTCGCCGCGGTCGAGAGCGAATACTCGCTCTTGACCCGCGACCCCGAGGGCGAAACGCTGGCCTGCCTGCGCGCGCTGAATATCGGCTTCATCGCCGCCTCGCCACTTGCCCGCGGCCTGCTCACAGGCACGCTGCACCGGCCTGAAGACCTGCCCGAGGCCGATGCGAGGCGCGCCCAGCCGCGCTTCTTCGCCGAGAATTTCGCCCGCAACGTCGCCCTCGTTCGCATCGTCGAGGATATGGCGCACCGCCTGCGCTGCACCCCGGCACAGCTGGCGCTCGCCTTCCTTCTCGCTCAGGGCAGCGACGTGGTGCCGATTCCCGGACCGTGCTCGGAGGCGGAATTCGATGAAAACATTGGCGCGCTCGAGGTTCCGCTCTCGGCCGAGGATCTCGGCCGTCTCGTCCGGGCGGTGCCGCCAGGCGCTGCCGCAGGCGCCCGCCAGGCGCCCGAGCAGATGGCGACGCTCGGGCGCTGAGGCGACCGGCCTGCGCGCGTCCCGGTGCCGCCAGCTACGGCGTCGCGCGCGCCTCTCCTTGCGCGGTCAGGTCTCGAAGCCGGTGCAGCGCCGTCCCTGGATCATCGCGAGGAATTCCCGCCGCGTCGAGGCGTCGTCGCGGAACGCGCCGAGCATCCGGCTCGTCACCATCGAAACGCCGGGCTTGTGCACCCCGCGGGTCGACATGCACTCGTGCCCCGCCTCGATCACCACGGCGACGCCGCGCGGCTGCAACACCTCGTTGATCGTGTTGGCGATCTGCGCCGTCAGCTTCTCCTGGATCTGCAGTCGCCGCGCATAGGCATCCACCACGCGGGCGAGCTTGCTGATCCCCACCACCCGCCGGTTCGGCAGATAGGCGACATGCGCCACCCCGATGATCGGCACCATGTGATGCTCGCAATGCGACTCGACGCGGATGTCGCGCAGCAACACCATCTCGTCATAGCCCTCGGTTTCTTCGAAGGTGCGCGAGAGAATCGCCTCCGGATCTTCGCGATAGCCGCGGAAGAAATCCTCATAGGCGCGGGCCACGCGGGCGGGCGTGTCGATCACGCCTTCGCGGGTCGCGTCGTCTCCGGCCCAGCGGATCAGGGTGCGGATGGCTGCCTCGGCCTCCTCGCGGCTGGGGCGGTCGTCATGGACGGTGTTGTCGAGCTGGTGCGGCGGCGTGCGGATATCCACGGGTTTGTCTCCCTTATTGTCGGGCACGGCCGTCATCCAGCCGCTGAATGAGACCGGATATGGTCGGGGATTCCATCCCTGCAACCCGCGCGCGCATCATCGTGTGCCGTCATCGCGCCATTGGGCGGGCGCGAGGCGCATCCGCCGCCTCAGTGCAGCCGGTGGTCGGCGTGCGGGCTGTCGAGGCTGAAGCCCGGCGTCGGCACGTCGAACTCCTCGCCGCTATCCACCGCGACCATGTGAAAAATCCCCGACATGAAGCCCGAGGGCGTTTCCAGCGGTGTGCCCGAAGTGTATTCGAACGTGTCGCCAGGGTCGAGCACCGGCTGCTCGCCCACCACACCCGGTCCGTGAACGTGCTGGACATGGCCGGTGGCATCGGTGATCGTCCAGGTCCGGCGCAAGAGCTGTGCCGTCACCTGCCCGACATTCTCGATCCGCACCTGATAGGCCCAGACGAAATGACGGTCGTCCGGGCGCGACTGATCTTCAAGGAAGATGGCCCGGATGCTGACCTTGATCCTGGCATCTTCGTTGACGAACAGGTCGCCGGTCTGGTGAACGCGTCGGGTCGTCATGGCGTCGCCGCTATCGTCTCCTATGGCCGCTTCCCGACCTTCATCAATTTGTAAACCCCGCCACGGCGGAGGACAAGCCGTGCCCCCATTCCCCCGGGCGTGACCGCGCGGCGGATCGGGAGTAGGTAGGCGCCATGCACAGGCTTTCGGTCGCGGCGCTGCGCCGCGCGCTCACCCGCCGCGGCGCCGCCGCCCTTGCCTTCTGTCTTGCCGCCGGCGCGGCCGTCCCCGGCGCGTGTGCCGCTTCGCCGGACCTGCCGGCGCTGCGCGCGCCCTATGGCGCCTACATGGCCGGCGCCTATGCCGCCCAGACCGGCGACAACGAGGCCGCGGCGCATTATTTCGGCGCCGCCCTCGCGCGCGACCCCGGCAATGCCGCCCTTGCCAGCCAGTCCTTTCTCAGCGCCCTGCTGGCTGGCCGGCCTGACGCGGCGCGGCTTGCCGTCCGCCTGCCGGGCGACCCGCTCGCCGCCATGACCCTGGCCGATGCCGCGGTTCGCCGGGGCGACTGGAAAGCCGCCGCCGCCCATTTCGCCAGCCTCCCCGCCGAAGGGCTGACCGGACTGGTCCGGCCGCTGCTGCTCGCCTGGTGCGAGGCGGGCGACGCCGACTACGGCGCCGCCATCGCGCGTCTCGGCCGCGCCGCGCAGGCCGGCGCCTTCGCCCCGATCGACCACCTGAACGCGGCCCTCATCGCCGACATGGCAGGGCGTGAGGCGCAGGCGGCCCGGCTCTATGCCGTTACCGCCGCCACCAGCGCCGGGCCGCCCAGCCTGCGGCTTGCCCAGGCGCTGGCCAGCTTCGCCGCACGCGGCGGCCATCCCGCCCAGGCCCGCGCCATTCTCGCCGCGCTCGTCGCCGCCCATCCCGATCTCGGCATTGCCCTGTCCGCGCTCGAACGCGCCGCCGCCACCCCGGTCATCGGTTCCGCCGGTGACGGCATCGCCGAGGCCTATCTGACCCTCGCCGGCACGATAAACCGCCGGCAGGACCCGCTGCTTCGCCGCCTCCTGCTCCGCTTCGCGCTGCGCCTGCGCCCGAACCTTGCCGCCGCCCGCATGCTCGCCGCCGATGACGATGTGCAGGACAAGCACCCCCACGCCGCCGCGGCGCTGCTCGCCGCCATCCCTCCAGATGATCCGCTCTACGCGCCCGCCCTGCTTCAGCGCGCCAACATCCTGATCGGCCTCGGCCAGGGGCGTCCGCTGCTGTCGGCGCTGGCGGCGCTGGCCAAAGCCCATCCGCGCGCCACCGAACCGCTCGCCCTCGCCGCGGATATCGAACGCGCCGCCGGCGACAACGCCGCCGCCATCCGCCTGTCCACCGCCGCGATCGCCCGCGCCGGCCAGCCGCTGCCGGCCCGCGCCTGGTCGCTGTTCTACGCCCGCGCCATCGCCGAGGATCATGCCGGCCAGTGGAAACCCGCCGAGGCCGATCTGCACGAGGCGCTCGCCCTGTCGCCCGGCCAGCCTTTCGTGCTCAACTATCTGGCCTATTCCTGGGCCCTGCGCGGCGAGCGCCTGGCCGAGGCCGAGCGGATGCTGCGCCAGGCCCTCGCCGTCGATCCGCGCGAGGGCGCGATCATCGACAGTCTCGGCTATGTCCTGCTGCGCGAGGGCAAGCTCGCCGAAGCGACGACGACGCAGATCCACGCCGTCCACCTCGCCCCGGACGATCCCGAGGTGAACGCCCACCTCGCCGACATCTATGCCGCCGCCGGTCACCGTCTCGCTGCCGAGCACCAGTGGGAGCGCGCGCTCTCCCTGCATCCCGACGCGAAGCTGCGCGCCCGCATCGAGGCCCGGCTCAAGGCCGCCGCCGCAAGCTGAGAGACCCCGACATGACCGACGCTGCCCCCGGCTTCGCCTGCGCGAAGGTGAACCTCCATCTCCATGTCACCGGCCGGCGGGCCGATGGCTACCACCTGCTCGACAGTCTCGTGGTCTTTCCGCCGGTCGGCGACGAACTGGCGATCGCGCCCGCCGCCGGCCTGTCGCTTGCGGTCGATGGCCCCTTCGCTGCGGCGCTGTCCGGCGAGGATGACAATCTCGTCCTCCGTGCCGCGTCCCGCTTCGCCGTGCATGCCGGCCGCGCGCCGGAGGCCGCCTTCCGCCTGACCAAGTCGCTGCCCGTCGCCTCGGGCATCGGCGGCGGCTCGGCCGATGCCGCGGCGGCGCTGCGCCTGCTCGCGGCGCGCTGGAACGTGCCCATCCCGCCCGATCTCGCTCTCGGCCTCGGCGCCGATGTTCCGGTCTGCCTCGCCCGGCGCCCGGCGCGGATGTCCGGCATCGGCGAGATCCTCGCCCCCGCACCCGCGCTGCCGCCCTTCGGCCTGCTGCTGGTCAATCCCGGTATCGCGGTCTCGACCCCGGCCATTTTCCGCGCCCGCGCCGGCGGGTTTTCGCCCCCGGCGGTGCTGCCCGCGCGCTGGCCGACCGCCGCGCGCATGGCGACCGACCTCGCCCGCCTCGGCAACGACCTGCAATCCGCCGCCATCACCCTCGCGCCCGTCATCGCTGAGGTGCTCGCCGCCATCGCGGTCTCCGACTCCTGCCTGCTGGCGCGGATGAGCGGCTCGGGGGCGACCTGTTTCGGCGTGTTTCCCGATGCCGAGGCCGCCCGCCGCGCCGCCGTCCGCCTCAACCGCGCGGATTGGTGGTGCTGGGGCGGCGAGGGGCAGATGGCGCCGGCGCAGGGCTGAACCCGCACGCCCCCGGTTGCATCCCCCGCCCGGGACGGGCAAGACGCGGCAAGACGGAGCACGAACCATGCGCGCAGGCATCATCCTCTTCCCTGGCATCAACCGCGAACGCGACATCGCCATCGCCCTCGAGGCGAGCCTAGGCGCCAGGCCGCGCCTCGTCTGGCACCGCGAGACCGACCTCGCCGGGCTCGACCTCGTGGTGATCCCCGGCGGCTTCTCCTATGGCGATTACCTGCGCTGCGGCGCGATGGCGGCGCAGTCCCCGGTGATGCGCGCCGTGGTCGAGCACGCGAAGCGCGGCGGCTACGTGCTCGGCGTCTGCAACGGCTTCCAGATCCTCACCGAGGCGCAGCTTCTCCCCGGCGCGCTGCTGCGCAATGCCGGGCTGCGTTTCCTCTCGATGGACTGCCGCCTCCGCGTCGAGCGCAACGACACGGTCTTCGCCGGCCGGTATGACAAGGGCGCTGTCTTCCGCGCCCCGATGGCGCATGGCGACGGCAACTACATCGCCGATTCCGAAACGCTCGACCGTCTGGAAGGCGAGGGGCTGGTTGCCTTCCGCTATGTCGATGCGACCGGTGCCGCGACGGAAGCCGCCAATCTCAACGGCTCCGCCCGCAACATCGCCGGCATCTACGCCCCCGGCCTGCGCATTCTCGGCCTGATGCCGCACCCGGAAAACCTGGTCGACCCGGCTACCGGCGGCATCGACGGCAAACCCCTGTTCGACAGTCTCAACGCCATCGGGAGGGCGGCATGAACCCCACGGTGATCGACGCCGCGCTGGCCCGCTCCTTTGGTCTGGCCGCCGAGGAATACGACCGCGTCCTCGCCATCATGGGCCGGGTGCCGACGCTCACCGAGCTCGGCATCTTCTCGGTCATGTGGTCCGAGCACTGCTCCTACAAATCCTCCCGCATCTGGCTGAAAACGCTGCCGACCACCGCCCCCTGGGTCATCCACGGCCCCGGCGAGAATGCCGGCGTGGTCGATATCGGCGAGGGCAGGGCGGCGATCTTCAAGATGGAGAGCCACAACCACCCGAGCTTCATCGAGCCCTACCAGGGGGCCGCGACCGGCGTCGGCGGCATCCTGCGCGACGTCTTCACCATGGGGGCCCGCCCGGTCGCCAACCTCAACGCCCTGCGCTTCGGCGACCCGTCGCTGCCGGTGACGAAGCGCGTGGTCGATGGCGTGGTCCGCGGCATCGGCGGCTACGGCAACTGCGTCGGCGTGCCCACCGTCGGCGGCGAGACCAATTTCCACCCCTCCTACAACGGCAATCCGCTGGTCAACGCGATGACCGTCGGCATCGCCGATCAAGACCGCATCTTCCTCTCCGCCGCCGCCGGAATCGGCAACCCGGTCGTCTATGTCGGCTCGAAAACCGGCCGCGACGGCATTCACGGCGCCACTATGGCCTCCGCCGAATTCGGCGCCGACGCCGAGGAAAAGCGCCCCACCGTGCAGGTCGGCGACCCCTTCATCGAGAAGCTGCTGATCGAGGCCTGCCTCGAACTGATGGCGACCGACGCCATCGTCGCGATTCAGGACATGGGCGCCGCCGGCCTCACCTCCTCCTCGGTCGAGATGGCGGGGAAGGGCGGCGTCGGCATCGAGCTTGAGCTTGATGCCGTCCCCCAGCGCGAGACCGGCATGTCCGCCTACGAGATGATGCTCTCCGAAAGCCAGGAGCGCATGCTGATCGTCCTCCAGCCCGGCCGCGAGGCCATGGCCCGCGCCATCTTCGAGAAATGGGAGCTGGACTTCGCCGTCATCGGCCGCATCACCGATACCGGCCGCATCGTGGTGCGCCATCAGGGCCGCACCGAGGCGGATATCGAGCTCGCCCCGCTGGCCGATCAGGCGCCGCTCTACGAGCGCCCCTGGGTGGAACCCGCGAAACCCGCCCCGCTTGGCCCGGTCGAAAGCCCGGTCGCGCCCGGCGCCGCCCTGCTCGCCCTCATCGGCTGCCCCGACCTCGCCTCCCGCGCCTGGATCTGGAACCAGTATGACGGCACCGTCGGCGGGCAGACGCTGCGCCGCCCCGGCCAGGCCGACGCCGCCATCGTCCGCATCGAGGGTAGCCGCCGCGCCCTCGCACTCACCACCGATTGCACGCCGCGCTACTGCGTCGCCGACCCCGAGACCGGCGGCGCGCAGGCCGTCGTCGAATCCTGGCGCAACATCACCGCGACCGGCGCCACCCCCCTCGCGGTGACCGACAACCTGAATTTCGGCAACCCAGAAAAACCCGCGATCATGGGCCAGATCGTCGCCGCCATCCGCGGCATGGGCGAAGCCTGCCGCGCGCTCGACTACCCGATCGTCTCCGGCAACGTCTCCCTCTACAACGAGACCGAAGGCACCGCGATCCTGCCCACCCCGGCGATCGGCGGCCTCGGCGTCATCGAGGATGGCGCCGCCGCCACCGGCATCGCCCTCGCCCCCGGCCTCGACCTCGTGCTGATTGGCGAGACAGGCGGCGAGCTTGGCGCCTCGCTCTTCCTTCGCGAAATCCTCCACCGCGAGGACGGCGCGCCGCCCGCGCTCGACCTCGCGGCCGAGAAGCGCAATGGCGATTTCGTCCGCAGCCAGATCCGCGCCGGCGCCATCGCCGCCTGCCACGACGTGTCGGATGGCGGCCTGCTCGTCGCCCTCGCCGAAATGGCGCTCGCCGGCGACACCGGCATCGCCCTGGCCGCGATCCCCGAAACCCTCGCCCCGCACGCATTCTGGTTCGGCGAGGATCAGGCCCGCTACGTCGCGGCGACGGAAGATGGCCCCGCCCTGCTCGCCGCGGCCGCTGCCGCCGGCATTCCCGCCCGCGCCCTCGGCCGCAGCGGCGGCGATCATTTGACAGGCCCGGACGGCATCGCCATATCAATATCGGAAATCCGTGCCGCGCACGAAGCCTTCTTCGCGCGCTGGTTCGCCTGAACGACGAGGACAATCCCATGGCCATGTCGGCCGCCGAAATCGAGGACATGATCAAGTCCGCCCTGCCGGACGCGCGGATTACCGTGGAAGACCTCGCCGGCGATGGCGAGCACTATGCCGCCACCGTCGTCAGCGAGCAGTTCCGCGGCCTCTCGCGGGTGCGCCAGCATCAGCTCGTCTATGCCGCCCTGCAAGGGCGGATGGGCGGCGTGCTGCACGCCCTCGCGTTGCAGACCTCGGCGCCCGAGTAACGCCGGCGCCCTTTTTCCCCAGGAGATACCCCATGAGCCAGGCCACCGAAAATCAGGCCTTCGCCAGCATCAAGACCGCCGTCGACGAAAACCCCGTCATGCTCTTCATGAAGGGCACGGCGATGTTCCCGCAATGCGGCTTCTCCGCCCGTGTGGTGCAGATCCTCACCCACATGGGCGTCCCCTTCAAGACCGCGAACGTGCTCGAAGACCCCGAGCTGCGCGATGGAATCAAGCAGTTCTCCAACTGGCCGACCATTCCGCAGCTCTACGTCAAGGGTGAGTTCGTCGGCGGCTGCGACATCGTGACCGAAATGTTCCAGTCGGGCGAATTGCAGACCCTGTTCGACCAGAACGGGATCGCCAAGACCGGCGCCTGAGCGTCCCGGCGGGTCCGGTTCCGCGGTGCCGACAGCGCACCCCGTTGCCATGCCACGCGATGGCCTGACCCGCCGTTTCTGCTTCGTCACCGATGAATGGCCGCGCCCAGGCGCTGCCGGTCATCTCGCTTATAATCACGCCCTCATCACCCATCTGCGCGCGGCCGGCCACACGGTCGATCTCTACCTGACCCGTCCGCGCCTGCCCGCGCCGGTAATGCGCCTCGCCCCGGGCGCTGTGCCCGTCGCCGGCCGGCGTCTTTTCCGTGTCGGTCGCTTCCTTGTCGCCGCCGAGCCGCGCGCCGCCGCCGCCGCCCTGTTGCGCCGCGTCGTCCCCGGCCTGCTGCCGCGCCGCGGCAGTACCGACGTCGTGCTCGGTGCCAGCATTGCGGCGCCCGATTCCGGCTGGATCGCCGGGCGCATCGCCGAGAGCCGGCCCGATGCGATCCTGATCGACACCATCTTCCGTGCCCCACTGCTCGATGAGCCGTCTTTGACCGGCATCCCGGCGGTGCTGCTCACGCATGATGTGTTTCACCGCCGCCATGCCGCGCTGCGCCTCGCCGGCTACCGCGTCGCCCCCGCCGAGCTCGACCGCGCGCAGGAGGCCGCCCTGCTCGCCCGCGCCGGCACCCTCGTCGCCATCCAGCCCGAGGAGGCCGCGCTGCTGCGGGGCATGTGCCCATCCCGGCGCGTCCTCACCGTGCCGATGCCGGCCATTCCGCTGCCGCGCCCGCCGGGCGCTGCCCGCAATCCGGACCGGCTGGTCTTCGTCGGCTCCGACAACCTGCCGAATCTCGACGGGCTGCGCTGGTTCCTGCGCGAGATCTGGCCCGGCCTGCGCCGCGCCCGGCCGCTGCTGCGGCTCGATCTCGCCGGCGATTGCGGCGCAGCACTCGGCCGCCTGCCGGCCGGGGTGCACCGGCTGGGCCGCATCGCCGATCTCGCGCCGCTGCTGCATTCCGCCAGCCTCGCCATCGCGCCGCTGCGCGCCGGTTCCGGCCTCAAGGTGAAGCTGCTCGATTATGCCCGCCACGGCCTCTGGACGGTCGCCACCCCCGATGCGCGGGCCGGTCTCGCGCCGGATGGCTGCATGCCGGTCTACACGGCGGACAGCGCGTCCAGCTTCGGCGCCACCATCCTCGCCGCCCTTGCCCATGGCGGGGGCGAGGCCGAGGCGCTCGCCTATATCCGCCGCCACTACGCGCCGACAACCATCTTCGCCACGCTGGACGAGGCGCTGCAGCGCGCCTGAGCACCTTCCGATCCGTCCGGATCGGGGATGAAGGCTCTACCCGATCTCGACCAGCAGGTCCTTCGCGTCCACCGCATCGCCCGGCTTCACGTGCAGCGCCTTCACCCGCCCGTCGCGGGGTGCCGCAATCCGCGTCTGCATCTTCATCGCCTCGATCGCGACCAGCGCCTCGCCCTGCGTCACCGCCTGGCCCTCGGCCACCAGCACGCTGGCGATCACGCCGGGCATCGGCGCGCCGATCTCGCCCTCGGCCTGGTCCTGCGCCTTGCGCCGGTGCGCGCGGCTCGGCGTCGCCGCCCGATTCGGCACCTTCACCATGCGTGGCTGGCCGTTCAGCTCGAAGAACACCCGCACATCGCCGTCATCGTCGGTTTCGGTCAGCGTCTGCAACCGGATCACCAGCCGTTTGCCCGGCTCGATATCCACGGCGATGTCCTCGCCCGGCTCCATCCCGTAGAAGAACACCGGCGTCGGCAGCACCGCCACCGGCCCGTAATGCCCGCGCGCCTTGCGGTAGGCGGCATAGACGTCCGGATACATCGCATAGGCGGCCAGCTCGTCCTCGTCGATCTTTGCGCCGCACCGCTTCTCCGCCTCGGCGCGCAGCGCGTCGAGATCGGCCGGCGCCAGCAGCGAGCCGGGGCGGACGGTGTAGGCCGCCTCGTCGCGCAGCGCCTTCGCCTGCAACGCCTCCGGCCATCCGCCCGGCGGCTGGCCGAGATCGCCGCGCAGCATCTCGATGGTCGAGGCCGGGAAGGCGATCTCCCGCGTCGGGTCGAGCACGTCGCCCACCGACAGCCCCTGGCTGACCATCATCAGCGCCATGTCCCCCACCACTTTCGACGACGGCGTCACCTTCACGATATCGCCGAACATCATGTTCACGTCGCGATAGGCGCGGGCGATCTCGTGCCAGCGCTCGGCCAGCCCCATCGAGGCCGCCTGCTCGCGCAGGTTGGTGAACTGCCCGCCCGGCATCTCGTGCAGATACACTTCCGACGCGCCGGACTGCAGGTCGCTCTCGAACGCCGCATACTGCGCCCGCACCGCCTCCCAGTAGAACGACAGCCGGCGGATCGCCACCGGGTCGAGCCCGGCGTCGCGTTCGGTATGCCGCCACGATTCCACCAGCGAGCCGAGGCAGGGCTGCGAGGTCAGGCCGGACATCGGGTCCATCGCCGCGTCCACCGCGTCCACCCCGGCCTCCACCGCGGCCAGCACCGTCGCCGCCGAAATCCCCGACGTGTCATGCGTGTGCAGATGGATCGGCAGCCCCACCGCCTCCTTCAGCGCCCGCACCAGCACGCCCGCCGCCGAGGGTTTCAGCACCCCCGCCATGTCCTTGATCGCGAGGATGTGGCAGCCCGCCGCCTCCAGCTCCTTCGCCAGCCCGACATAGTAGTTCAGCGAATATTTCGCCCGCTCCGGGTCGAGAATGTCGCCGGTGTAGCAGATCGCCCCCTCGGCGAGCCGCCCGCTTTCGCGCACCGCGTCGATGGCGACGCGCATGTTCTCCACCCAGTTCAGGCAGTCGAAGATGCGGAACAGGTCGATCCCGCCCGCCGCCGCGCGCCGCACGAAATGCCGCACCACGTTGTCGGGATAATTGGTGTAGCCCACCCCGTTCGCCCCGCGCAGCAGCATCTGCAACAGGATGTTCGGCACCGCTGCGCGGATCTCGCGCAGCCGCTCCCACGGGCTCTCGGTTAGGAACCGCATGGCGACGTCGAAGGTCGCCCCGCCCCAGCATTCCAGCGAGAACAGCCCCGGCAGCCCGGCGGCATAGGCGGGCGAGGCGGCGACGATGTCGTAACTGCGCATCCGCGTCGCCAGCAGCGACTGGTGGGCGTCGCGCATCGTCGTGTCGGTCACCAGCACCCGCGTCTGCTCGCGCATCCATTGCGCGAATCCCTCGGGCCCGAGCCGCTCCAGCACCTGCTTCGTCCCCTCGACCGGCGCCGCCGCCAGCCGCGGCACCTCCGGCCGCCGCGCGCTCGCCGCCGGCCGCCGCCGCCCCCGCGTCTCCGGGTGCCCGTTCACCGTCACGTCGGCGATGTAGCGCAGCAGCCGTGTCGCCCGGTCGCGCCGGCGGGGCAGGGCGAACAGCTCCGGCGTGGTGTCGATGAACCGCGTGGTGTAATCCCCGGCGCGGAACGCGGGATGCGTCAGCAGCGCCTCCAGGAAGGGCAGGTTGGTGCTCACCCCGCGGATGCGATACTCGCGGATCGCCCGCACCATCCGCGCGATCGCCTCCTCCGGCGTCGGCGCCCAGGCGGTCACCTTCTCCAGCAGCGCGTCGTAGAAGCGTGTCACCACCGCGCCGGAATAGGCCGTCCCGCCATCGAGGCGGATGCCGAAGCCGAACGCCCCGCGATAGGCGGAAATCCGTCCGTAATCCGGAATGAAGTTGTTCTCCGGGTTTTCCGTGGTGATCCGGCATTGCAGCGCGTGCCCGTCGAGCACGATCGCCTCCTGCGCCGGAATCCCGGTCTCGTCCGCCCGCCCGATCCGCCCGCCCTCGGCGATGCGGATCTGCGCCTTCACGATGTCGAGCCCGGTCACCACCTCGGTCACCGTGTGCTCCACCTGGATGCGCGGATTGACCTCGATGAAATAGAACCGCCCGGTCTCGCGGTCGAGCAGGAACTCCACCGTGCCTGCGTTGCGGTAATCGGTCGCCCGGCCGATCGCCAGCGCCGCCGCGCACAGCCCCGCGCGCGTCTCGGCGTCGAGATACGGCGCCGGCGCGCGCTCGATCACCTTCTGGTGCCGCCGCTGGATCGTGCAGTCCCGCTCGAACAGGTGCACGAGATTGCCGTGCGAATCGCCGAGGATCTGCACCTCGACATGCCGCGCCCGCCGCACCAGCTTCTCGAAATACACCTCGTCATTGCCGAACGCCGCCAGCGCCTCGCGCCGCGCCGTCTCCACCTGCTCGGCCAGCCCCTCCGCGCCCTCGATTGGCCGCATCCCGCGCCCGCCGCCGCCCCAGGAGGCCTTGAGCATCACCGGATAGCCGATCTCCGCGGCGATCCGCCCGATCTCCGCCGCATCCCGCGGCAGCGGTGCGGAGGCCGGCATCACCGGCACGCCCACGCTCTCGGCGAGCTGCCTGGCCGCCACCTTGTTGCCGAGCGTGCGCATCGTCTGCGGCGCCGGCCCGATGAACGCGATCCCCCGCGCCGCGCAGGCCTCGGCGAATTCCGGATTTTCCGACAAAAACCCGTAGCCCGGATGGATCGCGTCGGCCTTCGCCTCCTCGGCGACGCGCAGCACCTCCTCGATCGACAGATACGCCTCGATCGGCCCCATCCCCTCGCCGATCAGATAGGCCTCGTCCGCCTTGAACCGGTGCAGCGACAGCTTGTCCTGCTCGGCATAGACGCCGATCGTGGTAATCCCCAGCTCGGTCGCCGCCCGGAACACCCGGATCGCGATTTCCGACCGGTTCGCCACCAGCAGTCGCCTGAATGTCTGCACCGCCCTGTGCCTCCCTTGTCATTTTTTGAAGAGCCGAGCCTATGGTCTCCCGGCAACGAGGGCAAGGCGTTTTTGTGCGCTGCGAAAAACCCGGCGCGGGACGGGCGGTTTCCTCCTGACGGCGCATGCTTTAATAACGAAACAGAACATTAAGCACGTTCAAGACGAAACTTTAACCATTTCGCCGCGCCCAGCCGTTGGCGGCCACGGCCCCCGGCCCGACATGGCGGCAGGCGCAAGGAGCAGACAATGTCCGGATCGAAGTCCCTGAAACGAACCGCCTCGGCGCTGATCGCCGTCTCCCTGCTTGCCGGCTGCGCCCAGCAACCGGGCCAGGGCAATGGTGCCGTCACCAACACCGCCGGCGGCGCCCTGCTCGGGGCGGCCGGCGGCGCGCTGATCGGCGCGCTGGCCAGCGGCGGCCATGCGCGCGGTGCGCTGATCGGCGCTGCCGGCGGCGCCGCGGCCGGCGCTCTCGGCGGCTATCTCTGGAACCAGCATCTCCAGGCCCAGCAGCAGCAGCTCAGCCAAACCGCCCAGGGCACCGGGGTGCAGGTCAGCCGCACCGCGGACAACCGGCTGAAGATCAACATCCCCGCCAATGCCGGCTTCGCCACCGGCAGCGCCAATCTCAACCCGCGGATCGATCCCATCCTCGGGCAGCTCGCCAGCGGCCTCGCGCAGAACCCCGCCGAGACGGTCCAGGTGATCGGCTATACCGACAATACCGGCTCGAACGCGATCAACTATCCGCTCTCCCTGCACCGGGCCGACAGCGTGAAGGCGTTCCTCACCGCCCAGGGTGTCGCGCCGCAGCGCATCGCCACCTCCGGCATGGGCCCGCAAAACCCGGTCGCGAGCAACGCCACCGCCGCCGGCCGTGCCGCCAACCGCCGCGTCGAAATCTACGTCGCCGCTCCCGCCAGCCCCGCCGGCTGACCGGGCGCCTGCCTGCTGGCCCCGCGCCGGTTTCGCTCCGGCGCGGGCGCCGCGCCGATTATCCCGCGGCGCGTTCCAATCGCGTTGATTATCCTGCGGCGCGCTCCAGGCGCGCCGCGGCTCGCGCCCGGCCGATCAGCGGCAGCAGCGCCGCTAGCTCCGGCCCGTGGCTCTCCCCGGTCAGCGCCAGCCGCAGCGGCAGATACAGCGCCTTGCCCCGCGCCCCGCTCGCCGCCGCCACCGCCCCGGTCCATCCCTTCCAGGTCGCCTCGTCCCACGGCTCCGGCGGCAACAGCTCCAGCGCCGTCTGCAGCAGCGCGGCCGCCTCCGGCAGCGCTGGCGTCTCGATCTCGCCGCTCACCACCTCCCACCACAGCCGCGCTTCCGACAGCAGGTCGAGATTCCCCCGCACCGCCATCCAGAATTCTGCGCCGCACCCCTCGGGCAGGCGCTCGGCCACCGCCTCGAACGGCAGCCCATGCAGCACCCGCCGGTTCAGCGCCAGCAACTGCTTCGGATCGAAGCGCGGCGCCCCGCGCGAGAAATCGCCAATGTCGAACGTCCCGGCCAGCTCCTCCAGCGTCAGCGGCTCCGGGTCGCGCCGGCTGCCCAGCCGTGCGAGGTACGACACCAGCGCCATCGCCTCGATCCCGTCGCGCCGGAACTGCCGCACCGAAACGCTGCCCGCCCGCTTCGACAGTTTTTCGCCCGTCACATCCGAAATCAGCGGCAGATGGCCGAAAGCCGGCACCGCCCGCCGCGGCTCCAGCGCGCGCATGAGGTCGATCTGCACCGCCGTGTTGGTCACATGATCCTCGCCGCGGACCACATGCGTCACCCCCAGCTCCAGATCGTCCACCACCGAGGTGAAGGTATAGAGCGGCGTGCCGTCGGCGCGGATCAGCACCGGGTCGGATACGGTGCCGAGCGCCACCTCCCGCCGCCCCAGCACCAGGTCGTTCCACGCCACCGCCCCGTCC
Organism: Pseudomonadota bacterium; assembly: GCA_021849425.1. Lineage (GTDB taxonomy): Bacteria > Pseudomonadota > Alphaproteobacteria > Acetobacterales > Acetobacteraceae > Acidiphilium. The sequence goes on along the minus strand of JAJZSY010000018.1, from coordinate 21,818 downwards.
GACAGCTTGAACCGGAAATAGGGCCGCTTGCCGCCCGCCTCCGCCGCCGCCCGCTGCTCGGCCGTCAGGCTCAGCATCGCCCGGTCATAGACCGGCGGCAGATGCCGCTTCGCCCGCAGCGCCCGCTTCGCCGCGAGTTCCTCCTCCGACTCGAAACACGGATAGAGCAGCCCCGCCGCCTTCAGCCGCTCGGCCGCCGCCGCGTAGCGGTCCATCCGGTCGGACTGCCGCGCCGTCTCGTCCCAGGCGATGCCGAGCCAGCGCAGATCCTGCTCGATCCCCGCCTCGTATTCCGGCTTCGAGCGCTCGCGGTCGGTATCGTCGATGCGTAGCAGCAAACTGCCGCCCATCGCCCGCGCGGCGAGGGCGTTGACCACCGCAAGGCGTGCATTGCCCGCGTGCAGATGACCGGTGGGGGAGGGCGCGAAACGGAACTTGACCATGCCTCTCCGCTAGCATGGCATGATTGCGCCGGGCGAGAGGCCACGCGCGCATTTTCATGGCATAGTTGCAGCTCGTCCGGGAGAGCAAACACGTGAGCGCCACCGTCCAGACCCGCCCGCAGGCCGCCGGCCGCGCCACCATGGCCGTTCTCGTCGGCGTCAGCATCTGCCACATGCTGAACGACATGCTGCAGGTCCTGCTGCCGGCGGTCTATCCGCTGCTCAAGGGCGGCTTTCACCTGAATTTCGCGCAGATCGGGCTGATCACCCTGGTCTACCAGGCCACCGGCTCGCTGCTGCAACCGCTTGTCGGCCTCTATACCGATGCGCGGCCGCTGCCCTATTCGCTGCCGGTCGGCATGGCGCTGTCGATGTCCGGCATCGTCACCATCGCCTACGCGCCGAGCTACGGCATTCTGCTGGCCGGCGCCTGCCTGCTCGGCATGGGCTCCTCGATCTTCCATCCCGAATCGGCGCGCATCGCCCGTGCCGCTTCCGGCGGCCGGCATGGCTTCGCCCAGTCGATCTTCCAGGTCGGCGGCAATTTCGGCCAGTCGCTCGGCCCGCTGCTCGCGGCCTTCTTCATCCTGCCGCGCGGGCGGGCGAGCATGGCCTGGTTCGCCATCGCCGCGCTTTGCGGCATGGCGATCCTCACCGCGCTCGGCCACTGGTTCCGCGCCAGCGGCCACGCCCGCCCGCGGCAGCGGACAGCGCTCACCGCCGCCGACCTCGATACGCGCAAGGTGCTGGTGCCGCTGATCCTGCTCGGCGTGCTGATGATGTCGAAATTCGTCTATCTCTCGAGCATCAACTCCTATTACATCTTCTACCTGATGCACCGCTTCGGTCTGAAGGTGCAGGCCGCGCAGATCGACCTGTTCATCTTCCTCGCCTCGGCGGCTGCGGGAATCATGATCGGCGGGCCGATCGGCGACCGGGTGGGCCGGCGCACCGTGATCATCGGCTCCATCCTCGGCGTGCTGCCCTTCACCCTCGCGCTGCCCTACGCGGGCGAGACCATGACCGTCGTGCTCTCGATCATCATCGGCCTGATCCTCTCCTCGGCCTTCGCCGCGATCGTGGTCTATGCCAACGAGCTTGTGCCGGGCCGGGTCGGCGCCGTCTCCGGCCTGTTCTTCGGCCTCGCCTTCGGTCTTGCCGGGCTCGGTGCCGCCGGCCTCGGCGTGGTGGCGGACTGGACCAGCATCACCACCGTCTACCAGATCTGCGCGGTGCTGCCCGCGCTCGGCATTGTCGCGCTCTGGTTGCCGAAACTGCACTGAGCGCGCGCGGTTGGCGTTTCCCGGCCGGGGCGGCTATGCAGGGCCGATGCGGAGACCAAGATGCCAGCTGCCGTGAAATCCTCGCCCGCCGCCCTGCCCGCCGAGCCCACCCAGGCGCGCCGATTCGGCAAGGCGCGCACGGCGCAGGCGAGTGCCGTGCTCGAAGACTATGTCGAGCTGATCGCCGACCTGATCGCGATCAACGGCGAGGCGCGGCCGATCGACATCGCCCGCCGCCTCGGCGTCTCGCACCCGACGGCGGTGAAGACCATCGCCCGGCTCAAGCGCGAGGGGCTGGCCACCGCGAAACCCTATCGCGGCGTCTTCCTGACCGAGGCGGGCCAGGCGCTGGCCGAGCGCGTGCGCACCCGGCACCGGCTGGTGGTCGCCCTGCTCAAGGCTGTCGGCGTGCCGCCCGAAACCGCCGAGGCCGATGCCGAGGGCATCGAACACCACGTGTCGGACATCGCGCTGAACGCCTTCAGCCGCTACCTCCAGTCCCGCGGCTGATCAGCCCGGACGGGCATCGTCCAAACAGGCAGGGGGTCTGCTTGCGCTGGATCAAGGGGGGATCAGCTGTCGCCGCCTAGCCTCTGCCCGCCGGCGTGCCATGGGCGCGCCAGCGCAGCGCACAGGCAGAGGAGACCAGTTGCCATGTTCATCCATCGTCCCCGCCCCGCGGGATCGTTCCGCCCGGCCCGCCGCGCCGTGCTCGTGTTCACCGCGTCGGGCCTGGCCTCGCTCGCCGCCGGCCGTGCCTTCGCCCAGGACCAGACCCGTACCCAGGATCAGCTTCGCACCCTGGACCAGACCCGCACGCAGGACCAGCAGCGCCTGCTCGACCAGCAGCGCCTGCGCGAGCGTCAGCAGGATCGACTGCATCAGCGCGCCGACGCCGAGACCGAACGGCTCCGTGCGCGCGAGCAGGAACGCCAGCGCGAGCGCGATCGCGAACGCGAACACGCGAGGATACAGGAGCGCGAGAGAGCCCAGACCCAGGCCCGCGATCAGGCGCAGACCCAAACTCAGTCGCAGACACGCGGCGCGCCCGGCATGTCCGGCGGCGGCATCGGTGCCGGCACGGGGGCCGGCATGGGGGCCGGCATGGGTGGCGGTATCGGTGGCGGCATGGGGGGCGGTGGCGTGGGCGGCGGCGGGCGCGGCGGGCGCTGAGCGGGAAGAGCGAGAGCACTTTCCGATCCATCCGGATCGGATGTAGTGCTCCATGATATTGATAAACAGAGCATCTTTATCCGATCAGATGACCCCATCTGATCGGATGACGCTCTATGTCCGGCGCTTCAGGAACAGCAGCGCCAGCGCGAGAAGTATGGCGCCGAAGATCAGCTGGCGCGCGCCCTCGGAAATGTTCAGCGTCACCAGGATGGCCTGAAGCAGAACAACGGTAAGCGCGCCGGCGATGCTGCCGGCGTAGCCGCCGTCGCCGCCGGAAAGCCGGGTGCCGCCAATGACCACGGCGGCGATCGGCGGCAGCAGATAATCGTTGCCCATGCCAAGATAGGCCTGCGAGGCATAGCCGCTCAGCAACAGCCCCACGAAGGCCGCGCAGAGCGCGCTGGTGATGAAGACCAGCGCATGCACGCGCCCGACCGGCACGCCCGAGAGCAGCGATGCCGCCGGGCTGTTCCCGATCGCATAGACCGAGCGGCCGAACGGCATCCTGCGCAAGGCCACGATCGCGGCGCCGCCGCAGGCGATCCAGACCAGGAACGCCGCCGGCATGACCCCCACATTGCCGAGGGCGAGGGCGCGCGCGGCGCCGGGGATATGGGTCGTGGGCGCGACCGCATTGGTATAGACCAGCGTGATCCCCTGAAGCATCAGGTTGACGCTGAGCGTCCAGATCAGCGAGTGCACCCGCAGCACGAACACGCCGAGCGTGTTCAGCAATCCCACGCTGACGCCGATCATGATGACGACCGCGAAGGCGACCCACTGATGGCCGTAGACCGAGGCGAGATTGGTGCTCAGGATGGCCGAGAGCGTGATCGTCCACGGCACCGAGAGATCGATCTGGCCGATCAGGATCGCCAGCGTCTCGCCGATCGCGATGAGGCCGATAAAGGTCGCCTGCACGAGTTGCAGCCGCAGCGTTCCCCAGGCGAGGAACTCGCGATTGACCGCGACGGCGCAGCCATAGACGAGCAGCAGGATGAGATAGGCGAGCAGCGCCCGCCGCGCCGCCGGCCGGATCGCGATGCCGGAGAGCGCCGTCACGACCGCAGAACCGTGAGCCAGTTGCCGCCACGCAGCAGGCGCAGCCCGCCAAGGGCCAGAACGGTCATCAGGATCAGCCCTTCGATGCAATCCTGCCAGAAGGCGGAGACGTTGAAGACGCCGAGGGCGTTGAGGATGATCGAGAGCAGGAAACTGCCGAGGATCGGGCCGATGGCCGTGCCGCGCCCGCCGGTGAGGGCGACGCCGCCAAGCACCGCGGCGGCGAGCGAGTTCAGCGTGTAGATGCTGCCGATGGTGGGATCGCCCGATGTCGTTTCGGCGGCGAGGAACAGGGCGGCGATCGCGGCGAACAGCCCGGCCAGCACGTAGCTGATCAGCTCCACGCGGCGGACCGGCAGGCCGGAGACGCGCGCGCTTTCGGCATCGTCACCGACCGCGACGATGAACCGGCCGAGGCGGGAGCGGAACACGGGAAGCCAGGCCAGCAGCACGGCCGCTGCCAGCAGCACCACCGAAAACGGCAGAATACCCCAGTTTCCGGTGAGCGCATTGGCGAAGCCGGCAGGAATGGTCCCGCCCGGGCGCGGCAGGACGATCAGTGCCGCGCCGCCATAGATGAACGAGGTGCAGAATGTCGCGATCAGCGGTTCCACGCGCCCGTAGGCGATGATCAGCCCGTTCACCGCGCCCAGCCCGAGCCCGATCAGCAGCGACAGCACGACGATGCCGCCGATGCCGAGCGGGCTGCCCTGCATCGTCGTCGCCGCGAAGCAGTTGACCAGGGTGATCTCGGCGCCGATCGACAGATCGAGGCCCGCGCCGAGCAGCACGATGGTCTGGCCGATCGCGGCGAGGGCGAGCGGCACCGAAACATTGGCGAGGCTGGCGAGGCCGAAGGGCGAGAGGATCAGCGGCTGGCGCAGCGCATAGAGGCCGATCACCACGGCAAGGCCGATGGCGCAGGAGACCGGCCCCAGATGCTTCTCAAGCCGCCCGCGCCGGCGATGTGCTGCGGGGTGTGCCGTTTCAGGCGGCTTCATGCGCGGCCTCGTGGAAGGAGAGATCGAGAATGTTCTGCTCGGTGATCGCCGCCCCTTCGAGCGTTCCCGAGACCCGGCCCTCGCGGAACACCAGAACACGGTTGCACAGCAGCGGAAACTCCGAAATGTCGGTGGAGTAGAACAGCACGGCGGTGCCCTGCGCCGCGAGGTCGCGGATCACGCCGAAAAGCTCGCGCCGCGCCCCGGCATCCACCCCCCGCGTGGGGTCGCAGAAGATATAGACCGGCATGCGCCGCGCCAGCCATTTGGCGACGACGACCTTTTGCTGGTTCCCGCCGCTCAGGCTGCCGAGCGGTGCAGCCGCACTGGAACACTTGATGCCGAGGCGGCGGACATACTCGTCCACGAGGTCCGCCTCGGCGCGCCGGCTGAGTAGCAAACCCCGGCGCAGCGAGCCGAGCACGGTGATGGCGATGTTTTCCGCGATGCTGAGGCCGAGAAAGCCGCCGAGCGTCTTGCGGTCATCCGGGATCATCGCGATCCCCGCCGCGATCGCATCGCGCGGCTGGCGTGGCCGCAAGGCCCGGCCGCCTACCTCGATGATCCCTTCCAGTCCGCGGCGGAACAGGCCGAACAGGGCGAAGAGGAATTCCTTCTGTCCCTGGCCTTCGAGACCGGCAAGGCCGAGCACCTCGCCGCGGCGCAGGTCGAATCCGATATCGGCGAAATGCGGCGCCAGGGTGAGGCCGCCCACGCGCAGGATCGTGTCGTCCGGCCGGCCGGCATAGGCGGCCGCGCGCGCGCCGGCCTGCCGCTCCTGCCAGGCCTCGCCCAGCATCAGCGAGAGCGCCTTGTCGCGGCTGAAATCGCCGGGCGGAAACTCGCCGACCTTCTCGCCGCTGCGCAGGATGGAAACGCGGTCCGCCAGCCGCTCGATTTCGCCGAGCCGGTGCGAGATCAGCACGATCGCCGCCCCACGGTCCCGCAGCCGTTCGATGACCGTGATCAGGTGCTCGACCTCGGCGATGGAGAGAGCGGAGGTCGGCTCGTCGAGGATCAGCACGCGCGGGTCGGTCGAGAGCGCCTTCGCGATCTCGACGAGTTGCGCCTGGGCCAGCGGAAGATCGCCGACGGTCGCATCCGGTTCGATATCTGACGCGCCCAGCATCGCCAGCAGGGCGCGCGCCCGCTCGCGCATCGCCGCGGCGTCGATCCAGTAGCCGCCGCGCAGCTTTTCCTGGCCGATGAGGATGTTCTCGGCAACGCTCAGGCTCGGGAACAGCGAGAGTTCCTGGTGCACGGTGGCGATGCCGGCGGCGAGGGCGGCGCGCGGGCTGGCGAACCGCATGGCGGCGCCGCCGACCTCGATGCTGCCATCGTCCGGCTGCTCGATGCCGGCGAGCAGCTTGACCAGCGTGCTCTTGCCGGCGCCGTTCGCGCCGAGCAGGGCGTGAACCTCGCCCGGATAGAGCGCGAGATCGGCCCGGCGCAGGGCAACGACGCCGCCAAAGCGCTTGGACAGGCCGGTTGCCGCCAGGGCCGGCGCGCAAGCGGCGCCCGCGCCGGCTGCCCGCCGGGTTCCGTCAGCCGCGATTGGCACCGGCCTTGCCCTTGTGTCCTCGTCCCCGCTTTGCCTCAGCTGCCGTGGACCACGGCGCCGACCGGGATCTTCACCCCGCATTGCGGAATGTCGATATCGGTGACGAAGCTGTTCGGCAGCTTCGGGAAGTAGTTGACGCCGGCCTTCATCTGCGCCGTCGTCACCGGATTGAGCGGGATGTTCGCGGTGCGCGGCAGGCTCTGGCCGTCGAGTGCGGCGATCGCAGCACGGATCGCGGCGGCAGCCAGCGCCGGCGACTGGCCGATGACCAGCGCCGGGATATGATGCGCGACCGCGAGCTTCATGAAGCCGTTATCCGACTCGCTCGTCATCGGCGCCAGCTTCGCCTTGACCTGCAGGAAGGCCTGGAGCGCGCCGGTGGCCCCTTCGGTGCCCCACACGCCGGCGATGTCGTGGCTGGTCGAGAGCGCATCGGCGGTGACCTTCTGGTTCACACCCACATCCCAGTTGCCATAGACCTGCTTGACCGTGATCCCGGCCGATGTCTTGAACACGGCCATGGCGCCGTCGCCCTGGTCGTTGTCGACAGTGGTGCCGGCCAGGCCGCGGACCATCAGGATCCTGCCCTTGCCGCCGGTTTCCTTCGTGAGAAACTGCGCCCACATGCGGCCCATCGCCGCCTGGTCCTCGTTGATGTTGATCGCCTTGTCGGTCGTCACCGTGTTGTCGAAGGCGACGACGACGATGCCGTGACTGACCGCTTCGTTGATCACGCTGTTGAGGCCGGAGGGCGAGGCGGCATCGACGACGATGGCATTGTAGCCGCTCAGGATCATCTGGCGGATCTGGGCCACCTGCTGGGCGACGTTGTTGCCGGCGTTCTGGATCTCGAATTTCGAGATATATCTCGCGACCGCCGGCTGCTTCACATAGGCGCGGGCGATGTTCAGCATCTCGGTGCGCCAGTTGTTGCCGTAATACGAGTTGCTGAACGCGATCTTGTAGGGCCCGTGCTTCGCCTTGGCCGCGACCATCGGGGTCGCTGCCGTCTGCGGAACGAAGCAGGCGGCGAGGCTTTTCGGCGCGACGAGGCTGTCGGCGGCGGCGGTGCCCGTCGCGGCGAGCATGGTCGCCGCGGCAAGAGCGGAAACGATGGAATGACGCATGTTGTTATCCTCCCTGTCTGGCTGCCCGGGCTTCTCCCGTGGCGGGCCGGTTGGTCGTTGATGGGTTGGCCTTGACCGGTGTGCTGCGGCGTTGCGGCCTCGTCATGCCCCCGTGCCGGCTTCCTGCCGGCCGCGGGAGAGCTGCATCGCGCAGTCGATCGCCTCGATCAGGCTCTGCTCGCTGGCGATCCCCTTGCCGGCAATGTCGAATGCGGTTCCGTGATCGACCGAGGTGCGGATGATCGGCAGGCCGAGCGTCACGTTCACGCCGCTCAGGGCCTGCCATTCGCCGGTCGCGGGATCGACCGAAAAGCCCAGCAGCTTGACCGGAATGTGCCCCTGATCGTGATACATCGCGACGACGGCGTCGAACTGGCCGGCCCGCAGCTTGACGAACACGGTATCGCCCGGAACCGGCCCGGTCAGGTCGTACCCGTCGCGGCGCATCTCCTCGATCGCCGGCGTGGTGATGTCGATGTCTTCCCGGCCGAACAGGCCGTTCTCGCCGGCATGCGGATTGAGCGCGGCAATGCCGATCCGCGGCCGGGCGATGCCCAGAAGGTGCAGCGCCCCCGATGTCAGCTCGATCACCTGGCGCAGCCGCTCGCGGGTCAGCCGCCCCGGCACGTCCCGCAGCGCGACATGGGTGCAGACATGGCTTACCCGCATGTTGCCGTGAACCAGCAACATCACCGAATTGCGCGCGCCGGTCAGGTCTGCGAGCAGCTCGGTATGGCCGCCATAGTGGTGGCCGGCGAGGTTGAGCGCTTCCTTGTTGATCGGCGCGGTGCAGATCGCATCGACCCGCCCCGCCATGGCCATCCGCACGGCGAGCGCGATGGACTGGTAGGCGATTTCGCCCGCCACCGCCGAAACCTTGCCGGGGACGATGCCGGCGGCGTCCGGCCCCGCTTCGACCACGGCCAGAGGCGGCAGCATGCCCCCCGCGCTGTCGGCCGGCACGGTCTCGAAGCCCGGGTGCAGGTTCAGCCGCTCGCACGTTTCCGCAAGACTGCGCGCCGATCCGGTCACCACGAGGGACAAGTCGCCGGCGGCGATGCGCCCCTGCAGCCGCGCCGCTGCCCTGACAACGATTTCCGGACCGATCCCGGCCGGATCACCCATCGTGATCGCGATACGCGCAACGCCCACCGGTCAGCCCCCAGACATTATGACAGCGCTACCATGGTCCAGCGCGCTTGTGCTGTCAACAATCGCGGCCCGGCCGTTGCCTCCGGTTCACGCGCCGGCGGCGAGCAGGCGGGCGAGGAAATCCGGCCCGCCGAAGGCGCCCGACCGCGAGATCAGCGTGGTCCCGTCCCAGGCGCCGCCGATCATCCGGGAAACCGGCACGCCGGACACGATCTCGCCGCCGGGATGCAGGGCGGCCGCCCCGACGGCCTTGCATACCGCGTCGAGCGTTTCGCCACCGATCACGATGATCTCGGCGGGCTTCGCCAGCCTCGGCAGGGTTGCGCGCAGGCGGGCCTCGATGGCGGCGGCGGCGGCATCGGCCGCCAATCCGTCGGGCAGCCCGGGTGTGACGATGCAGTTGCCATGCTCAAGGCTGGCCGCAATCCGAAGGGCCGCCCGTTCCGCATCCTCCCCGAGCGGTATCCGCGCCGCCACCGCTGCCGGAACCGCGGCGATCTGCCCGCGCGTCACACAATGGTTCGAGCCGATGATCGCCAGCCGCAGCCCGGGGCGCGGCACGATCAGAGGCGGCGCGCGCCCGGCGAGCGCCCGAGCAAGGCCGGCGCTGCCGCACCAGAGGATCGGTGGGCCGTCTCTCCGTGCTGCGGCGACGAGCCGGTCCAGATCGTCCTGTTCGATCGCATCGCAGACCAGCACCGTCCCCGGCGCGGCGGCGAGACCGGCGTCGGCCGCAATCCCTCCCGGTATCTGCGCGGTGCGAAGCCCCACCCTCGCAAGCTCATGCGCCGCGCTGCGCTCCAGCCGCACGAGCGCGCCATCCGCGCGGGGGGCGTATTGCCGCCCGCCCCGCGTGATCCGCTGCTGGGCAGGGAAGGCCGGCGCGAAAACGCAGAGCTGGTCCGGCCCGGCCTGCAGCGCCATCGCGATGGCCTCCGGCCAGTGTCCGCGCAGCAGGCTGTCGATCTTCAGGAACCTGAGTTCGGCCCCCGCGAGGAAGGCGGTCGCGCCGTCCATACGCGCAGCCGCCGCAGCAGCGTCCAGATCCCGCGCATTGGTGCTGATCGCGGCGCTGACGGGCACGGCGCCGCCGGTGTCCGTGCCGAGCAGGACCGCAAGATCACGGTCGAGGACCGTGAATTGCACCGCCGCATCCAGGGCGCCGGTCAGGTCATCGGCAACAAGGCGTATGGATGTCATCCTTGCCCCACCAGCGCATCCCTCCGACGCTCAGCCGCGCAGGCGGGTGACTGTGGCCGTGGTGGAATGGCCGGGCAGGAGTTCGGCGAGCATCACGCGCCCTCCCCAGGATTCGACCTCGCGGGCGCCCACCACGGTGTCGTGCGTGTAGTCCGCGCCCTTGACGAGCACATCCGGCCGGATGACGGAGAGCAGGTCGAGCGGCGTGTCCTCTTCGAAGATCACCACGAGATCGACGCTCGCCAGCGATGCCAGGACCGCCGCGCGGGCCGCCTCCGGCTGGACCGGGCGGGTCGGCCCCTTGAGGCGGCGCACCGAACTGTCGGCGTTGATGCCGACGATCAGCCGGTCGCATCCGGCGCGGGCCTGTTCGAGCAGATGGACATGGCCGGGATGCAGCAGGTCGAAACAGCCATTGGTGAAGCCGACCCGCCAGCCGCGCTGCCGCCAGCGTTCCGCCGCCTCGGCGGCCGCCTGCCTGGTCACTACCTTGCGCAGCGCGCCGGATGCCGGCTTCACCGCATCCATCAGGTCGTTGGGGCGGGCCACGGCGGTGCCCACCTTGCCGACGACGAGACCGCCCGCGATGTTGGAGAGCCTGGCCGCCACCTCAAGGTCGAGCCCGCTTGCCAGCCCGGCCGCGAGCACGGCCACAACCGTATCCCCGGCACCGGAGACATCGTAGACCTCGGAGGCCTCCGCAGGATAATGCCGCACGGTGTCGGCGGTGACGAGGCTCATGCCGTCCTCCGAGCGCGTGCACAGCACGGCGCCGAACCCGAACCGGGCAATGGCCTCGCGGGCCGCCGCGACGATCGCGGCCTCCGTCGAGAGATCGCGGCCCGTCGCCTCGGCGAGTTCGCGGCGGTTCGGCGTGATGACGTCCGCCCCGGCATAATGCGACCAGTCCGCCCCCTTGGGATCGACGATCAGCATCCGGCCGATCGCACGCGCGCTGGCGATCAGGTTGCGGGCGATCGCGGGGGCGAGCACGCCCTTGCGATAATCCGAGAGCACGGTGACCGAGGTCGCCGCCATCGCGTCGGAGGCGATCTTGAGCAGCCGTTCGCCGAGCTTTTCGGGCAGTGGCGCCGCCAGCTCGCGATCCGCGCGGATGAGATGCTGGCCGGCGGCGATGTAACGCGTCTTCACCGTCGTCGCCCGGCCGGTTTCCACCAGCAGCCAGGGCTCGACATTGGGCTGCCCGCCGATCAGCGCCGTAAGGTCGGACCCCTCCTGGTCGTCACCCACCACGGAGACGAACGCCGCCGCGGCATCGAGGGCGGTGAGATTGCGGACAACGTTTCCCGCCCCGCCCGGCATCGCGATTTCCCGCGTGACCGTCAGGATCGGAACCGGGGCTTCCGGACTGATCCGCTCGACCCGACCATATGCGTAGCGGTCGAGCATCAGGTCGCCCACCACCAGAACGTTCGCCCGCGCCAGACCCCGGATCGCCGAGATCAGGTCATACCCAACATGCTCCGACATGACTCTCTCGCTAGCTTGCGCGGCGGCAGCGGGCAAGCGGTTTCGTGCACTTTGCATGACACGGCGTTGCCCGGCGGCGTCATCGGCGTGCGCCAACAAATGCGCGGCGATGGCAAAATCGGCGCACTGCCTCTATTTAACAGCCATGACCGATCTGCCCCCTTTTCTCGACCGTACCCGCCCCGACGTCCCCGATATCGTCGTGCCACGGGGCGTTACGCCGTTTTTCCTGCCAAATCAGCCTGTTCGCGGCCGTCTGGTCCGTCTTGGCCCGCTGGCTGACGCGCTGCTCAACCGCCACGACCATGCCCCGCCGGTGCGGGCGCTGCTGGGAGAGGCGCTGGCGCTCGTCGCCAGCCTCGCCACCGCGCTGAAATTCACCGGCAGCTTCTCGCTGCAGGCCAAGGGCGACGGCGCCGTGCCGCTGCTGCTCGCCGACTGCACCGATGGCGGGGCGCTGCGCGGCTATGCCCGCCTGTCCGACGAGATCGCGCTGCCGGAAGAGGCCTCCGCGCGGGCGATGATGGGCGATGGCTATCTCGCCTTCACCGTGGACCAGGGGCCAGACATGGAACGCCACCAGGGCATCGTCTCGCTCGAGGGGCAAAGCCTGTCGGACATGGCGCATCATTATTTCGAGACATCCGAGCAGCTGCCCTGCCAGATCCACCTTGCCGCCGCCGAAACGCCGGCCGGCTGGCGCGCCGCCGCCCTCGTGATCGAGCGGATCGCCGGTGCCGGCGGCATCGATCCCGCCCTGAGCGAGGCCGAGCAGGAAGAGGCCTGGCGAACCGCCAAAATCCTCGCCGCCACCATCACCGACGCCGAATTGCTCGACGACGCGCTGCCGCCCGAACGGCTGCTCTACCGGCTGTTTCACGGCGAGGGCATTGCGGTCGACCGGCCGCGACCGCTCGCCTATGGCTGCCGCTGCTCGCGCGCCCGGCTTTCGGACGTGCTGGGCGGGTTTTCCGGGGACGATCTCGATCACATGACCATCGACGGGGACATCACGATGACCTGCGAATTCTGCAATGTCGATTTCCGTTTTCCACGCGGCGAGATCAGCGTCGCGACACAGGCCGACGGTCAGGGAGGCGTGTCATGAGGCGCCGCGTGTTCGCCGGAATGGTCATCCTGCCGCTCGCCCTTTCGGCCTGCGCGAGCGAGCCGCCCCCGCCGACCACGTTTGCCCGGCTCGACTACGCCTATCTGCCGCCGATCACCCTGAAAGTCGCCAGTATCCAGATTCGCAATGATTACCAGCCTGGGCCCGATGCCGCGCAGGTGATCGAGCAGGCGCCGGAAACGCCCGCGCGGGTGCTGGAGCGCATGGCGCGGGAGCGGCTGGTGGCCAATGGCAGCCCCGGTTCGGCCGTTTTCGTGATCCGCCAGGCCTCGCTCCGCCAGGTCGGCGATACGCTCGTCGGCACCATGACGGTTGATCTCAACGTCCGCACCAGCAACGGCCAGCGGGTTGGCTACGCCGAGGCGACGATCTCGCACAGCGTGACGGCCCCGGCCAATGAAACGCCGGACCGCATGCGCGCCGCGCTGTATGGTCTGACGAAATCGATGATGAACAGCATGAATGTCGAGCTGCAATACCAGATCCAGCGCACCCTGCCGGACTGGCTGGCCTTCGCGCCGAATTCAGGCGCCGGCGGCGCGGTGGCGCAGCCTTATTCGGCGGACCAGGGAATCCAGGCGAAACCCTTGCCCGTTCCCGATGCCGGCGCCGCGGATACCGGCGCGCAGCCGACGAGCCTGCCAACCGGCGCCGCGCGATAGCGCGCTTTCCGACTCATCCGGATCGGATATCGTGCTCTATGCTATTTATAAACAGAGCATCTTTATCCGATCGGATGATGCTCTGGGGACACACCTCGCGCCTTGCCTGTCCAATGAAAGACGCCTGCCCCCTGAAATGCGCCTGCCCTTGAAAGGCCTGGGTGAATTTCAGGGGCGGGCTGTCAGTTCCGAAGCGTCGCCCCGGTCGCCTTGGCCACCGCCGCGACGATCTTCGCCGATACGGCCTCGATCTCCGCATCCGTAAGGCTCGCCTCGCGCGGTTGCAGGGTCACCGCCACGGCCAGCGACACCTTGCCTTCCGGCAGTTTCTCCCCGGCATAGCGGTCGAACAGCGCGACATTGGTGATCAGGCTGCGCTCGGCCCCCTTCGCCGCGCGCAGCACCGCCTCGGCCGTCACCGTCGCATCGGCGATGAAGGCGAAGTCGCGGCGGAGCGGCTGGAACTGCGGCAGCGACGGCGCGGCCTTGCGCCGCCGTTTCGGATCGGCGATCGCGCCGAGATCGAGCTCGAACGCCACGCTGCCTTCCGGCAGATCGAGTTCGGCGCAGAGGGCGGGATGCAGCGCGCCGAACCAGCCGAGCCGTGTCTTCGGCCCCTGGCGCAGCGTGCCGGAACGGCCCGGGTGATAATGCGCCGGGGCATCGGCCGTCACCGTCATCGCATCGAGCGGCACGCCGAGTTCGCCGAGCACGGCGACGGCGTCGGCCTTGGCGTCCCACAGATCGGCAGGGCGCGCCGGCTCGATCCAGGAGACCGGCGTCCGCCCGGCGCGCAGCCCTGCCGCGACCAGATCCTGTCCGTCGGGGGCGATATCGCGATAGGCCGGGCCGATCTCGAACAGCGCGAGATCGCCAAGGCCACGGGCGGCGTTGCGCGCCGCGGCGAGGGCGATGGTGGCCAGCGGCGTCGGCCGCATCTGGTCGAGATCGGCGGCGATCGGGTTTTTCAGCGCGAGAGTGTCGGGCGTCGCGCCGAAGCGCGCGGCGGTGGCGCGGTCGAGGAAGCTGAACGTCACGCATTCGGCCATGCCGCGCGCGGCGAGCACGCGTCGGGCGCGCACCGTGCGGGCCTGGCGGGGGGTGAGCGAGGCCGTGGGCACCGGTGCTGCGCCCGGCAGCGAGACCGGCTCGATCCGGTCCAGCCCGTCGATCCGCAGCACTTCCTCGATCAGGTCGACCTCCGGCTCGATCGTCCGCGCGCCAAGCCGCGCGGCCTCGGCGGTCGCCGCGGCGAGGCCGCCATGCTGGTCGAGCGCGCTGCCGCCGGGCAGGTCGGCCGCGGCGACATCGTTGCGCCAGCTCGGCACGGCGACGGTGACCGACGCCGCATCGCGCGCGACGGCGGCGAAGCCCAAGCGGTCGAGAATTTCCACGGCGCGGTCGGGTGTGACGGTCGAGTGGCCGAAACTGGCGAGGCGGTCGAAGCGCATCGTCGCGGTGCGATGCCAGTCGGGCTGCGCCCCGGCCTCGGTGATCTCGGACGCGGTGCCGCCGCAGAGCTCGATCACCATCGCGGTCGCCGCATCGAGGGCGGCGGGCAGCAGCGCGAAATCGATGCCGCGCTCGAAGCGCTGCCGCGCGTCGGAATGGATGCCGGTGCGCTGGCCGGTGAGGGCGATCCGCACCCGGTCGAACAGGGCGCATTCGATGAACACGTCCCGCGTGGTCTCGTCGCACCCCGTCGCCTCGCCGCCGACGATCCCGGCGAGAGACTGCGCGCCCGCCGCATCGGCGATGACGCAGTCATCCGCCGTCGCGGTCACGTCCTTGCCGTGCAGGCCGCGGAAGCTTTCCCCCGCGCCGCGCCGCAAGGTGAGCGCGCTGCCGGCGATCTTGCCGACGTCGAACACATGCAGCGGGCGGCCGAGATCGATGGTGAAGAAATTGGTGATGTCGACCAGCGCGTTGATCGGCCGCAGCCCGATCGATTCGAGGCGGCGCTTCAGCCAGGCGGGGCTCTCGCCGTTGCGCACCTCGCGCACGGTGCGCCCGACCACCCAGGGGCAGGCCTCGGAATAGGCGTTCTGCCAGGCGATCGCGCTCGCCCCGGCGGCGGCGACCGCGGGCGGCGCCCAGGGCTTCAGCGTGCCGAGCCCGGCGGCGGCGAGGTCGCGGGCGACGCCGCGCACCGCGAAGGCATCGCCGCGATTGGGCGTCACGCCGATCTCGATCACCGGATCGTCGAGCCCCGCCCAGCTCGCGTACGGCGCGCCCACCGGCGCGTCGTCCGGCAGGTCGATGATGCCGTCATGGCTGTCGCCAAGGCCGAGTTCGCGCTCGGAGACCAGCATCCCGGCCGAGGGGACGCCGCGGATCTCGCCTACCTTCAGCGTGATCCCGGTGCCGGGCACGAAACTGCCCGGCGGCGCGAAGACGGCGCGCATGCCAGTGCGCGCGTTCGGCGCGCCGCACACCACGGTCACCTCGGCGCCATCGCCGGGTTCGACGCGGCAGACCCGCAGCCGGTCGGCATTCGGGTGCTGTGTGGCCTCGATCACCCGGGCGATGCGGAACGGCGCGAGGCTGGCGCCGCGATCGGCGATGCTTTCAACTTCCAGCCCGATGGCGGACAGGGTTTCGGCGATGGCATCGAGCGAGGCATCAGTGTCGAGATGCGTCTTCAGCCAGGAGAGGGTGAATTTCATCGTGCGTCCCCTTCGTGCAGGGTCACCGGCGCCAGTGGCGAGGTGCCGTAATGCGCGAGCCAGCGCACATCGCTCTCGTAAAAGGTGCGAAGATCGGGAATGCCATGCTTGAGCATGGTGATGCGCTCGACCCCCATGCCGAAGGCGAAGCCCTGGAACGCGCGCGGGTCGAGCCCGCAATTCGCCAACACGTTGGGATGGATCATCCCGGCGCCGAGGATTTCCAGCCAGTCGCTGCCGGCGCCGATTTCGCCGGATTTGCGGTCCCAGGCGATATCGACCTCCATCGAGGGTTCGGTGAAGGGGAAATAGCTTGACCGGAAGCGGGCCTTGAGGTCCGGCCGTTCGAAGAAGGCGCGCAGGAAGTCGATCAGGCAGCCCTTGAGATGGGCGAGGGTGATTCCGCGGTCGATCACAAGGCCCTCGCATTGGTGGAACATCGGGCTGTGCGTCGCGTCATGGTCCGAACGATAGGTGCGGCCCGGCACGATGACGCGGATCGGCGGTGCTTCCGCGAGCATGGTGCGGATCTGCAGCGGCGAGGTGTGGGTGCGCAGCACGACCGGGCGGCTGCCGGCCGCGGCGTCGAGATAGAACGTGTCCATCATCGCCCGCGCCGGGTGGTGCGAGGGGATGTTGAGCGCGCCGAAATTGTGCCAGTCATCCTCGATATCCGGCCCTTCCTTCACGCCGAACCCCATGGCGCCGAACAGGGCGGTGAGTTCTTCCATGGTGCGCGAGATCGGGTGGATCGTGCCCGCACGGTCGGGACGGCCGGGCAGCGTGACGTCGATTCGCTCGGCGGCGAGGCGTGCTGCGAGGGCCTCGGCCTCGAGCACCGCGCGGCGCGCCTCGATCGCGGCTGAAATCGCCGTTTTCAGCGCGTTCACCTCGGCGCCGACGCGCTTGCGCTCATCTGGCGTCAGGCTGCCGAGTGTCTTGAGCAGCGCGGTGACCTGGCCGGTCTTGCCCAGCAGGGCGATGCGGACGGCGTCGAGCGCAGCGAGATCGCCTGCGGCGGCGATGGCTGAGCGGGCCTGGGAGTCGATGGTCGGCAGATCGTCGGACATGGCCGGCAGGGAGCGTGAAGCGGGCGAAATGTCAAGCAAACGGGGCGATCGGAACCCGGTTGTCGATAAAAAAACCTCCGGAACATGTCCGGAGGTTTTGAGCGTCTGGATCAAAAGCTTGTGTCAAAAAGTACGTCGTATTCGAACCTGGCTTCACAAACCCGAGCCACGCGGTCGTCGGTAGGGGCAAGATTATTCCTTGCGATGACTTGCCTGGTTTTCTAATCCAGGCATCCAAAAAAACCCAAAGCCGAGACGGTGGATCGCCGTAATTTTTTGTCTTCACGGTGAGTATAATATGAAATCGTTACAATCTACAAACTATAAGTAGTATATGAGGCATCACGTGTATTAATAATAATAATTTTTCCTTAAAAAGATATATTGTCTCAGATTTTGAAAAATGAGCGTGACCGTTAGTACCGATCACGCTCGAAGGAGGGCTGGCATATGACCAGCCATCAGGGAGGAAACGGAGACCAGCGGCCTCGTTTTTCGTGTTTAAAGCAGGAAAGTTAAGAATAAGTTGCAAAACGGAAACGGCCGGGAAGGCGGCGCTCCAAAAGCTGCATTCAGGCGGTAATGTGTCAAAAAAGTCGCGTTGCTGGCGAATGACACGCCAATAAGCGCGAGCGGCCTCGTGATGCCAAAAGTCCGCTTGAATGGTCGGCACAATCCGAATAGATGAAGTAACGCGTTCTGGTCAGGCCGATACATCGGTCCGGCCGGGTTCGTCGTTTGCTCAGACTGTTTATCGAACGCCGCCCGCCAACCCGGCGAGGCCAGTCGGTGGGTATCTGGGCAATACGTCTGGCTAAAAGTTCAGGCTAACGGTTTCAACGCATCGGCATGGCGCCGGTGCGTCACAATACAGGCACCCAACATCGGGACGGTAAACATGAATATCAAAGCTCTGGGCGCGCTTGCGGCTGTTGCCCTGCTTGCGGCGTGCTCCAACGCCCCCAAGACCCAGTCCATGGCAACCGGCTCTGGCACGACCGCCGCGCAGTCCGGTCCCGCGCCGGGCAGCGAGCAGCAGCTTGTTGCCGACGTCGGCGATCGTGCCTTCTTCGGCTTCAACAAGTCCAACCTGACCGGCGCCGACAAGTCGACGCTCGACCGTCAGGCCAGCTGGCTTGCGAAGTATCCGAATGTCGACGTTCTGATCGCCGGCAACGCCGACCCGCGCGGCACGGAAGCCTACAACCTGGCCCTCGGCGCCCGCCGCGCCCACGCCGCCCGCAATTACCTGGTTGCCAAGGGCGTCGCGGCGTCCCGCATCCGCACGATCTCCTATGGCAAGTCGTGCCTGGTCTCGCCGGGTAACACCGAGCAGGACTACGCGCAGGACCGCGTGGCGATCACCTCGGTGCAGGGCTTCAACCCGCAGCATTGCCACTGAGAATGCCGTTCGGGGGATTTCCCCTGACAGCATGACGTGACCGATCGGCGGCTCGATCAACCCGAGCCGCCGATTTGCTTTCTGCCGGCCCGCGCTTCAACGACGCGGTCGTTCGCACTACATTGGGTCGGGGGCGCAATCCGGCGCGTCTCGCCGAACGAGGAAACCGATGCGCAGTTCCATGTTGAAATCCCTGACATCCGCCAGCATTGCCGTGCTGATCCTCATGCCTGCCGTGGTTCGGGCGCAGATGATCTCGAGCCGGGAAGGAATTGCCCTCGAAAACCAGATCCTCGAACTCAAGCACCAGCTTGCGCAGATGCAGCAGGGCGGCAGCAATGGCGGCTCCGTTCTGGGGTCCGCCGCGCCGCCGGCGCAGACCAGCCAGTCCGCGCGCCAGGGCAGTTCGGGGGGACTCGTCGCCTCGTTGCTTGAGCAGGTCGATACGCTGCACAACCAGGTCCAGGACCTGAGGGGGCGTGTCGATACGCTGGAACACGAGGTCGCCACGCAGCACGACGAAATCAACCAGCAAATCGGCAATCTGAAATTCCAGCTCGACCAGGCGGGGAAACCCGGCGCGACGCCGCCGGCCGCCAATACGTCGCCCGCTCCGGGTGCTACGGGGACGCTCGGCACGCTGCCGGCCGGGAAAACATCCGCGCGGCCGCAAAATCCGCAGTCGCAACCCCAGCCGCGGGCCACGGCCTCGCTCGCCGCCGCGCGCACGGCTCTCGCCCGGCATGACTACAAGGCCGCCGAGGAGGATGCTCGCGCGGTGATCGCGAAGCAGGGCAAACGCGCCGGCAAGGGCGAGGCTTCGATGATCGTCGCCGAATCGCTCTACCACCAGGGCAAGCATCAGGAGGCCGCGATCGCGTTCGACGATGCCTACAACGCCGATCGCGCCGGTCCGCATGCGCCCTATGCCCTGCTTGGACTGGCCAATTCCCTGTCCGCGATCCACCAGAACCAGGAAGCGTGTGACACGCTCGACTCCCTGAACAGCCAGTTCTCCTCGCCCTCGCCGGCGCTGAAGGCACAGATTGGCGCGGCGCGCCGGCGCGCCGCCTGCCGCTGAAGTCCGCGTTCGCGCCCAGCCTGCCCGCTCGGTTCGAGCGGGCCATGGCCCGGTTCGGCCCTTTCGGCCCCGCGCCATGCCTCGCCGCGGGTGTTTCCGGAGGGGCTGACAGCACGGCTCTCGTTCTTCTCGCCGCATCCTGGGCCCGCCAGCGTGGTGGAGAATGCATCGCGCTCATCGTCGATCATGGTCTCCGCCCCGAATCCGGCCGGGAAGCCGCCGAAACCGCCCAACGGCTTGCAGGGCTCGCCGTGCGCAGCCGCGTCCTGCGTCTGCGCCTGTCGCCGGGTGCCGCCTTGCAGGCCCGCGCGCGCGAAGCGCGTCACGCCGCGCTGGCCGGTGCGGCGCGCGAGGCCGGAATCGTTCATCTCCTCCTTGGTCATCATGCGGGCGATCAGGACGAGTTGCGGGTCATGCGCGCCCGCCGCGGCGTTCGCGGTCTCGCGGGGATGGCGGGCGTCTCGCCGCGCGACACGGTGATGATCCTGCGGCCCCTGCTCGGGATTCCGTCCCCGATGCTCCGCGATTTCCTGGTGGAGCAGGGCGTCGCCTGGGTGGAGGACCCTTCGAATCTCGACCCGCGCTTCGAACGGGTCCGGGTCCGGCGCGCCGGCGCATCGCAACCGCCCGGCGATGTCGGGACAGCGGCGGATGACCGCGCGGCGGCGGACCGCATCGCCGCCGCCGATCTGGCGTGCCACGTCACGCTTCGTCCGGAAGGATGGGCGATCATCCGCGGGGATGCGCTCCCGCCCGATGCGCTCGCCGCCCTGTTGCGGGTCGTCGCCGGACAGATCTACCCGCCGGCCCGCGCCGCGATCGGCCGGCTGGCGGGAGGATTGCGCCCCGCAACGCTCGGTGGCGTGCGGATTCTGCCCGCAGGGCGCCACGGTCCTGGCTGGATGCTCGTGCGCGAGGCCGCCGCTTGCGCACGCCCGATCCCCGCGGTCGAGGGCGCGCTCTGGGATGGGCGCTTCCGTATCCGCCATGCGCCGCCAGGCGCGCGGACCCTCGGCGCCCTTGGCCCAAGCCCGGTCGACAGGCGCGCCGCCGCCCGCCTTCCCGCCGCCCTGCGCCAGACCCTGCCGGCCTTTTTCGGCGATCAGGGTGTGCTTGCGGTTCCGCATCTCGGAATTGGGCCTGCCTGCGCGGTCGCGTTCGTGCCTCCCGGCCCGGCTGCCCCGGCGCCATTCGAGCCAGCGTCCGGCGGCGGACAGATCTGCGCGTGCCGTTCACCAGAAGGATAGGAAAACGGCGTATCATCCCCACTCTCTATAGGGATTGGCGAACCGACCGGAGCCGTGCCAAGATGAGGCAAGACGCGGTTCGGCGGAATTTCTCGGCCGGTTTCCGCCGGCCCCCTCGGTTTTAGCCTTCCGGGGTGAACAGGACTGGATGAAGCTTGATGAACAATCTGGGGCGCAACCTGCTGGTCTGGGTGATCATAGCACTCTTCTTTGTGTTATTGTTCAACATGTTCCAGCCCACCACCACGGACACCAGCCACGGCACGCAAGTCGCCTATTCGACCTTCGTGTCCGAGGTCAACGCGGGCAAGGTGGATCATGTCACGATCCGCGGGCATGACATCACGGGCGCCCTCAAATCGGGCTCCACGTTCGAGACCTATGCGCCGGACGATCCGGGCCTGGTCAACACGCTGATCTCGAAGAAGGTCAGCGTCGTCGCCAAGCCGCTCAACCCGCCGGAAAACCCGCTGCTTCACTATCTCGTGTCCTGGGCGCCGATGATCCTGCTGGTGGGCGTGTGGATCTATTTCATGCGCCAGATGCAGGGCGGCGGCGGCCGGGCCATGGGCTTCGGCAAGTCCCGCGCGCGCCTGCTGACCGAGAAACAGGGCAGGGTGACATTCGAGGATGTCGCCGGCATCGAGGAAGCCAAGGGCGAGTTGCAGGAGATCGTTGACTTCCTGCGCGATCCGCAGAAATTCCAGCGACTGGGTGGCAAGATCCCGAAAGGCGTCCTGCTGGTCGGCCCGCCCGGCACCGGCAAGACGCTGCTTGCCCGCGCCATCGCCGGCGAGGCCAACGTGCCCTTCTTCACCATCTCGGGCTCCGATTTCGTTGAAATGTTCGTCGGCGTCGGCGCCAGCCGCGTGCGCGACATGTTCGAGCAGGGCAAGAAGAACGCGCCGTGCATCATCTTCATCGACGAGATCGACGCGGTCGGCCGCCATCGCGGCGCCGGGCTTGGCGGCGGCAACGACGAGCGTGAGCAGACGCTGAACCAGATGCTCGTCGAGATGGACGGGTTCGAGAGCAACGAGGGCGTCATCCTCATCGCCGCCACCA
>JAJZSY010000046.1 GCA_021849425.1 Pseudomonadota bacterium | reverse complement strand
GCCCCTCCAAAAAGCCGACCTCCTATGAATCATCGAAAACCCGTCTTGGGAATCGCAAAAGTCTTCGGGCGCATAAAATATGCCAAAGTAGTGCTAGAGCATCATCCGATCAGATGGAATCATCTGACCGGATGATGCTCCAGGCTCGATCTGTGGTTGCGGCGGAGGAAAACATGAGACCGTCTCACGCCAAGATGTGGCTGGCCCTGGCGGTCATGCTGGCAGGGTGCGCGCGGCCGGCGCTTCGCGCTCTCCAGCCACCGCCGGAGCCGGCGCGCGGCGCCGCCAGGGCGGCCTTCGAGGCCGAGGCCGCGGCGGCTCGGGCGGACCTCGCGCGCGAAGTGAAGCGCGCCTCCCTCCCCGCGCACGCTGCCGCGGCACGCTGGATTGCGGCCACGCGGCACGCGCTGGCGAGAGCGACCGTGAGACTGACACGGCCGCAACTCATCGTCGTCGTCAATCGCGATCCCCTCGTGCAACGGCTCTGCCTCATCGCCGCGGCCCCGTCGGAGCCGTGGCGGGTGATCGGCTGCGATACGGTCTCGACCGGACAGTCCGGCCGGCGCGGATACTTCATCACCCCGGAAGGCGTCTTCGCTCACACCGCCGACATTCTCGATTACCGCGCACTCGGCACCTTCAACGAAAACCATGTCCGCGGTCTCGGCCTCAAGGGCATGCGGGTCTGGGATTTCGGCTGGCGGATTGCGGCGAAGGGCTGGCGCCCCGATGGCGAGACCGGCGAGATCCGGCTGCTGGTGCATGCAACCGACCCCGACCTTCTGGAGCCACGCCTCGGCCGCCCGGCCTCGCAGGGATGCGTACGGATCTCGGCGGCGATGAACCGCTTTCTCGATCGTCATGGCGTGCTGGATCGCGAACAGGAGGCAGCCGCGCGGGAGGATATGCGGGTGGCGGCAACGCTTCCAGCCGACCGCACACCCTCGCCGCTCGCCGGCGGGTTGCTGGTCGTGATCGACAAGGCGGACGCCACCTGAATGCCATGGACCGCGGACCAGGCCGAGCGCCATATGCACCGGGCGAACACGCCCGCGCTGCGCCAATGACTGCCTCGCGCGCACCGGGAACGAGGGGCGCGCGATCCGACGGCAAATGCGGTGATCGCAAGGCTCGCGCGGCGGCATTCCCGGCGCTGTGATGCCGGGTCAGGCGGCGGTAATGCTGCTGCGAAACGCGAGCGGGTCGGCAATGCGGGGGAACGGCTCCCAGGTCGACCCGGTACCGCGCACAATGACGGTGCCGTAATTGAAGAGCCGGCCGGCCAGGGACTGCCGGACCTCGACGCTCTCGACCTTCTCCAGGCTCATCTCATGCGTGGTGCGGCCGAAAATGCCGCTCTTGTGGATCACCCTGCGGTCGGTGACCGCGAGTTCGGTAGACATGCGCCGAAGCCAGGCGACGAGCAGCAGCCAGCAGCCGAGCAAAAATGCCGCCGCCGCGGCGAAATGCAGTATCGTCGCCGGCCGTCCTGCCGCCATGCCTCCGGCCACGATGAGCGCAAAGGCAAGGGCGATCGCGAATATGCCGCGCAGATAGACGAACCAGTGGAGATGCGTCCAGCTCAGTACGGTTTCATCGGGCTGCAGAACCTGCTCGACATAGCTCAAGGAGATGTTCTCCGCGCCGGAAACGTCATGGTGAGCCCGCAGGGATTCGAACCCTGGACCCCAAGATTAAAAGTCTCGTGCTCTACCAACTGAGCTACGGGCTCTCACCAGGCGACCCGCCGGAAAGACCAATTCCGGCGGGGTTCGTCAAGAGGCTGTGGCGGATTGCCGGTATTACGCGGCGAGTTCCATCTTGATGATCTTGGTCGGATCGGTGACGCGGCCGCTCTGGCCCTGGCCTTTCTTGATCTGGTCGACGAAGTCCATCCCGGCGGTCACCTGGCCGAACAGGGTATATTGTCCATCGAGCCAGGCGGCGGGAGCGAAGCAGATGAAGAACTGGCTGTTGCCGCTGTTCGGATCGTTGGTGCGGGCCATGCCGAGAGAGCCGGTGAGGAACTTTGCCTTGTCGGTGAACTCGGCGGGCACGTTGGGCAGGTTGCTGCCGCCGGTGCCGGTGTTGGTCGGGTCGCCGGTCTGCGCCATGAAACCGGCGATCACGCGGAAGAACTCGCAGCCGTCATAGAAGCCGCGCGCGGTCAGCGTGCGGATCTGCTCGCAGGTTTTCGGGGCAAGATCGGGGCGCAGCTCGATCGTGACGACGCCGAAGGGCAGCGTCATGTGGATGGTGTTCGACGGGCTGGCGGCGGAAGCGGATTCGGACATGAAAACTCCGGCAAGAGGGGTGGAAGCGGCGGCGGCGAGAAATGTGCGGCGTCTGATCATCATGGTCTGCCAACCCGGCGAAGGGTCCTCTCCAAGGTCAGTTTTGGAACGAAGCTCGAGATGTCGCCGCCCAGCTGGGCGATTTCCTTCACGAAGCGGGACGAGATGAACTGGTGCCGCTCGCTCGCCATCAGGAAAATCGTCTCGATCCGCTGGTCGAGCCGCGCATTCATCCCAGCCATCTGAAATTCGTAATCGAAGTCGGAGACCGCGCGCAAGCCACGCACGATCACTTGTGCGCCGACCTGCTGGGCGAAGGCGATCAGCAACGAATCGAAAGCCTGAACGTCGATCTCGGTGCCGGTGCGCTCGGCAATGGGGGTCACCTCGGCACGCACCATCTCGACGCGCTCATCGGTGGGGAACAGCGGCCCCTTGCCGGCGTTGCGCGCGACCCCGATCACCAGCTTCGAGCAAAGCTGCGCGGCGCGGCCGATAATGTCGAGATGCCCGTTGGTAATGGGATCGAACGTTCCCGGATACAGCCCAACCAGCCCGCCCTCACGCATCCCGCTCCTCCAAGCCTTCCTCCTCGCCATCGTCGATGACCGGGAAAACGCTGGTCACCTGCTCGTCCTTCTCGACCCGCACCAACGTCACGCCCATCGCCTGGCGGCCGGTGATGCGCACCTGATCGACCGGCGCGCGGATCAGCTTGCCCTGGTCGGTCACCAGCATGATGTCGCCGCCCGGCCGCACCGGGAAGCTCGCGGCAACCGCGCGGCCATTGCGCGCGGCAAGCGCGATATTGGCGATGCCCTGGCCGCCGCGCCCGGTGACGCGGTATTCATAAGCCGAGGAGAGCTTGCCGAACCCGCCGGTGGTGACGGTGAGCAGCATCTCCTCAGCCGATTGCAGCTCGGCGATCCGCTCGGGGGCGAGCTGGATGTCGGCCGCCGTCTCGTCGCTTTCCACCGTCTCGGCCTCGGCCTCCTCGCCGCCGGCGCGGCGCTGGGCGGCGGCGTATTTCAGATAGGCCGCGCGCTCGTCCACGCTCGCCTCGACATGGCGAAGCACCGAGAGCGAGATCACCTCGTCGCCGGCGCCGAGGCGAATGCCGCGCACACCGCTCGAGTCGCGGCCGGCGAAAACGCGCAGCGTGTCGTCAGTGATCTGGAAGCGGATGCAGCGCGCCTGGCGCGTGGCCAGGAACACGTCATCGCCCTCGCGGCAGGTGGCGACGCCGATCAGCCGGTCGCCCTCGTCGAGCTTCATGGCGATCAGGCCGGTGGAACGCACATTGCGGAAATCCGCCAGCCGGTTGCGCCGCACATTGCCCGATGCGGTGGCGAAAACGAGGTGAAGATCGTTCCACAGGCTTTCGTCCTGCGGCAGCGGCAGCACGGCGGTGACGGCATCGCCGTTCAGCTCGGGCAGGATGTTGACGATCGCCCTGCCCTTCGCCGCCGGCGCCGATTCGGGCAGGCGCCAGACCTTTTCGCGGAACGCCTTGCCGCCCTGGCTGAAGAACAGCACGAACTGGTGGGTATGGGCGTTGAAGCTGCGGGTGATCACGTCGTCGCCGCGCATCGAGGCGGCGGCGCGGCCGCGGCCGCCGCGGTTCTGGGCGCGGAAGGATTCGAGCGGGGTGCGCTTGATGAAGCCGTCGCGCGTCATGGTGACGACCATCTGGCCCGGCTCGATCAGGCTTTCATCGTCCTGGTCGGCAATGCTGTCCTCGATGCTGGTCAGGCGCGGAGACGCGATACGCTCGCGGATGGCGATCAGCTCGTCGCGCATCACCTCGAGCCGGCGCGGGCGGGAGGCGATAATTTCGAGCAGCTCGCCGATGCGGCGGCCGACCTCGGCGAGTTCGGACTGGATCTTCTCGCGTTCGAGCCCGGTGAGGCGCTGGAGGCGCAGTTCGAGTATGCCGCGGGCCTGCGCCTCGGTCAGGCGCACGGTGCCATCCGCCGAGATCTGGTTGCCGTGATCGTCGATCAGTTCGAGCAGCGGGCGGACATCGCCGGCCGGCCAGTCCCGTGCCATCAGGGCGATGCGGGCGGAGGCCGCGTCCGGCGCCGCGCGGATCAGCGCGATAACCTCGTCGATATTCGCCACCGCGATGCCGAGCCCGACCAGCAGATGCGCCCGGTCGCGCGCCTTGTTCAGCTCGAAGCGCGAGCGGCGCAGGATCACGTCCTCGCGGAAGGTGATGAAGCAGTCCAGCGCATCGCGCAGGCCGAGCTGGCGCGGCCGGCCGCCATCGAGGGCGAGCATGTTGATGCCGAAGCCGGTCTGCATCTGGGTGAAGCGGTACAGGTGGTTGAGCACGACTTCCGGCGTGGCGTCGCGCTTCAGCTCGATCACCATGCGCATGCCCTCGCGGTCGCTCTCGTCGCGCAGGTCGGCGATGCCCTCGATTTCCTTGGCGCGCACGAGTTCGGCGATGCGTTCGAGCAGCGTCGCCTTGTTCACCTGGTAGGGTAGTTCGCTGACGATGATCGCCATGCGATCCTTGCGGATTTCCTCGATGCTGGTGCGGGCGCGGACAACGATGCCGCCGCGCCCGGTCTCGAAGGCGCTGCGGATGCCGGAACGGCCGAGAATGATGCCGCCGGTCGGGAAATCCGGGCCGGGGACGATCCGCATCAGCTCGTCCAGCGTCGCCTCCGGCTGGGCGATGAGGTGCAGCGTCGCGTCGATGATCTCGCTCGGATTGTGCGGCGGGATGTTGGTCGCCATGCCGACGGCGATGCCGTTGCCGCCATTGACCAGCAGGTTGGGGAAGGCGGCGGGCAGAACGCGGGGCTCGCTGTCGCTCTCGTCATAGGTCGGCTGGAAATCGACCGTGTCCTTGTCGATATCCGCCAACAGGGCCATCGCGGCATCGGCGAGGCGGGCCTCGGTGTAGCGCATCGCCGCCGGCGGATCGCCATCGACCGAACCGAAATTGCCCTGGCCATCGATCAGCGGCACCCGCATCGAGAAGCCCTGGGCCATGCGAACCGCGGCATCGTAGATCGCGGCGTCGCCATGCGGGTGATACTTGCCCATCACATCGCCGACCATGCGGGCGGATTTGCGATAGGGCTTGTCCGGCGTGTTGCCCGATTCCTGCATGGCGTAGAGGATGCGGCGATGCACCGGCTTCAGCCCGTCCCGCGCGTCCGGCAGGGCGCGGGAGACGATCACGGACATGGCGTAATCGAGATAGGAGCGGCGCATCTCCTGCTCGATCGTCACGGGCACCTGGCCGCTTGGCCCCTCGGTCTGGTCGGTCGTGTCAGTCATGCCGGCGTCATATCACCTGCGCCGCGCGGGGGCGAGGGGTGCGGCTCAACAGCGTCCGGTCAGTCCGGCGAACACGACGGCGATCCGGTCCGCTAGGCCGCGCGGCGCCGGACCGGCGGGGCGGCGCAGGTCGCGCCGGGCGAGCAGGTCGCGCCGGGCGAGCACCGCCGGCAGGGCGGCGGCAAGGCCCTGGCGCGGCGCGCGGTGGCGCAGCAGCCGAGCCGCGTCCGCGCGCAAGGTCGCGGGATCGGTGCCGTCCTGCGGCAGCAGATCGCGGCCGGCGGCTTCAAGTGCCGGGGCGGCGCGGAGAATCCCGGCAATGCCATAGCCGGTGCCGAGATCCTCCAGCGCCGCCAGCGCATCGGGGTCGGTCACGCCGAGCACCGTGCCGGCACTCCGCGCCAGCCCGCCCGCCGTGCCGCGCGCATAGGCGAGAAAGGCGGCGCGGTCGGGAATCGGTTCGGCCTCGGCCTCGCGCGCATCGATCAGCGCCGTCAGCGCGGCGGCGGAAAAAATGCCCCCGGCGAGGCCGGCGCGGAGGGAAGCGGCCAGCGGATGGGCGCGCTCGGCCCCCTCCACCACCTCGCGCCACCAGTGCAGCCGGATCAGCGCCAGCGGCGGCTGGCTCGCCACCTCGCGCGCCCGCGCCAGTTCGTGGTTGAAGCCATAGAGCACGAACAGCCAGCGCCGCGCCTCCGGCGGGGCGAAGAGCGCGCCGAGAAAGCGGTCCGGATCGGCGCGACGGACGAGGGCGGCGAGGTCGGGGTCGGTCATTGCGAAACTCTTTCGATGCTTGACGCTGGCAGGGCCGGACCATAGCTACCGGACGAGCGGTCGGCACGCCCCGTGCCGGCGCCGAAACAGAAGCCCAAACCGGATCGGAGATGCCCCATGGCCTTTGAACTCCCCGCGTTGCCCTATGCGCACGCAGCCCTTGCCGCGCATGGCATGTGCCAGGAAACGCTCGAACTTCACCACGGCAAGCACCATCAGGCCTATGTGACGGCGCTGAACGGCTTCGTCGAGAAGAACGCCGACCTGCAGGGCAAGAGCCTGGAGGAGATCGTCGCCTTCACCTACAACAAGGCCGATCTCGCGCCGGTGTTCAACAATGCCGGGCAACACTGGAACCACAACCTGTTCTGGCAATGCATGTCGCCCACCGATGGCGGCAAGCTGCCGGGCCGGCTGGAGGCGAAGCTCGTCGAGGATTTCGGCGGCGTCGCGCAGTTCAAGGACGCGTTCAAGACCGCCGGGACCACCCAGTTCGGCTCCGGCTGGGCCTGGCTGATCCTCACCCCGGGCGGCAAGCTCGCCGTCACCAAGACGCCGAACGGCTCCAACCCGGTCGCCACCGGCGAGGGCAAGCCGCTGCTCGGCCTCGATGTGTGGGAACACTCCTACTATCTCGATTTCCGCAACCGCCGGCCGGACTATATCCAGAACTGGCTCGACAAGCTGGCCAACTACGCCCACGCCGAACACCTGCTGGGCTGAGGCCGGGCAAAGCCCGACGATATTCGCGGCCCCGGAGATTCGCTCCGGGGCCGTTGCCATTTGCGGCGCTTACTTCTTCTTCGGCTCGGCCGGCCTGGTCTCGGCCGGCTTCGAATCGGTCAGCACGTTGCTGATCGTGCTGCGCAGCACGGTGATGCGGACATTGGGGGCGATATCGACCTCGATTTCCTCGACGCCGTCCAGCGCCTTGACCACCTGGCCGACGATGCCGCCGCCGGTCACCACCTTGTCGCCGCGGCGGATGGAAGCGAGCCGCGCCTTCTGCGCCTTGGCCTGCTGCTGCTGCGGGCGGATCAGGATGAAGTAGAAGACGATGACGATCAGCACCAGCGGTGCGAAATTGATCACCGCCGCCGTGACATCCGATGGCGATGACTGTGCGGCAGCGTAGGCGGTGGCGATGAACATGCGGAATATCCCGATCTGCTGTGGTGAAGCTTGTCCTGGCTCGGGCGGGACCATAGTTTGCACGCCCGCCCCGTCAAGCCGCGCGGGGCCTGCCTGAGGAGACGTCATGGACCAGCCGACACACGACCTGCTCGCCCGCATCGCCGATGCGCTCGACCGCCTCGCCCCGCCGCCGCCGCCGCCGGCCGAGGTGACCGCGCACGATGCCTATGTCTGGCATCCCGAGCGCGCGGCGCTGGAGCCGGTGGAGCAGGTTTCGCGCGTGCCGATCGGGCTGCTGCAGGGCGTGGAGCGGCAGAAGGACATCCTGACCGAGAACACGCTGCGCTTCGCCCGCGCCCTGCCGGCCAACAACGCGATGCTGTGGGGCGCGCGCGGGATGGGCAAATCCTCGCTGGTGAA
Organism: Pseudomonadota bacterium; assembly: GCA_021849425.1. Taxonomy (GTDB): domain Bacteria; phylum Pseudomonadota; class Alphaproteobacteria; order Acetobacterales; family Acetobacteraceae; genus Acidiphilium. The sequence goes on along the minus strand of JAJZSY010000046.1, from coordinate 5,033 downwards.
GGCCGCGCATGCGGCGGCGAATCGGGCCTATCCCGGCAGTCTCGCGCTGATCGAGATCCATCGCGAGGACATCGCCACCCTGCCCGCGCTGCTCGACATCCTGCGCGGCCAGCCCCGCCAGTGCCTGATCCTGTGCGACGATCTCAGCTTCGAGCGCGAGGATGCCGACTACAAGGCGCTGAAATCGGTATTGGATGGCGGGATCAAGGGCCGGCCGGACAACGTGCTGTTCTACGCGACCTCGAACCGGCGGCACCTGATGCCGCGCGACATGATCGAGAACGAGCGCAGCACCGCGATCCACGCCTCGGAAGCGACCGAGGAAAAAGTGTCGCTGTCGGACCGGTTCGGCATCTGGCTCGGCTTTCACAATTGTGATCAGCAGACCTTCTTCGCCATGATCGAGGGCTATGCGAAGGCGTTCGCCCTCGATGTCGACGCGGAAACCCTTCACGCCGAGGCGGTGGAATGGTCGGTGACGCGGGGTGCGCGTTCGGGGCGGGTGGCGTGGCAGTTCATCTGCGATCTCGCCGGGCGGCTCGGCCGCCGCATCGAGGCCGGTGCGGCGCCTTGACAGCCCTCAGCCACACCCCGAAGACAAAGGCGTGATCACCAACCCGGACCAGCACCGGAGCCACGCATGAGGACGGAGGGGGCTACGGCGAACGGCGCCGTTCCGTCCTGGCGGCCCGACGAGCTAGGGCTGCCGCGCGCAACGGCGGCGGGGCTCGCGCTGGTCGGGCTGATCGCCGCGGGCGCGCTCTATGCCGCCCGCCACCTGCCGCGCTATCGCACGCCCATCGTTCCGGCGACCACCGTGCATCTGGTCCGGCTCGCGCCGCCCTTGCCGCTGCCGCCCAAGCCGGTGCAGCCGCCGCCACCGCCGCTGCCGGCGCCCCCGCCGCCAGTGCCCCCGCCGCCGCAACCGCAGCCCAAGCCGCTGCCGCCGCCCCCCGCGCCATCGCCGATGCCCCCGCCGAAGCCGCTGCCGAACGTGGTGCATCACCCGCCCCCGCCGCGCCCGACGCCGAAGCCACATCCGGTCGCCCATCCGGCGCCCCGCCCCGCCCCGCCACCGCCACCAAAGACGAAACACCCGCCGCCGCAGCCGGCTTTCGATTTCGCGCAATACGCCGCCAGCCTGCGCGGGCCGCTGCAACGCGAGGTGCATGTGACACAAACGATGCGCATGCTCGGCGTTCGCGGCATCGCGTTCATCGAATTCACCCTCGCCCCGGATGGAAGGCTGCTCTCAGCACGGATCTACCGCAGCAGCGGCAACCCGCTGATCGACCGCGCGGCGCTCGATGCGGTGCGGCACCATCACTTCCCGCCCTTCCCCGGCGCCGCCGACAAGACCTTCGCGGTACCCATCCAGATCCGCGTTCACGGCTAGCTCGATGGTCGGAATGGACATGGATTTCCGTTCCCGCCCCACCGCCGCGGCCACATCTCGCCCGGCGTCCGGCGGCGGGCGCATTTTCGCCCCCGCGCGGAATGCGGCTATAGGATTGAAGCGCCCCGCCGGCGCGCCATCGCGGGGCGGGATGAACGAGGAGCTGAGCCGATGAATGAAATCGTCCGTCTGGTCATGATGACGGGCGGCCTGCTGGCGGTCATGCCGGTACTGCTGCTGGTGACGCTCGTGGTCGGGCTTGAACGCTTCTGGCTGCTCAAGCGCACGCTCGGCGCCGGGCGGCGCATCCATGCGGCACTGCGCGCCGTGGGGTATGGCAATCCGGCCGGGCTGCGCGATCTCGCCGAGAGCCACGGCACCACGCTGCAAGGCCACCTCATCGCCACCGCCCTCGCCTCGCGCGGGGAGACCGCCGACGAGCTCGACAACCATCTCGAGGAAGAGATCATGGATGCGATGCCGCGAATCACCCGCGGCCTCTGGATTCTGGACACCGCGGTGACGATCGCCCCGCTGCTGGGCCTGTTCGGCACCATCATCGGCATGATCCAGGCCTTCGACGTGCTGTCGAGCAATGGCGGCCCGGCGAAAGTGACGGGCGGCATCGCCGATGCCCTGGTCTCGACCGGCGCCGGCCTGCTGATCGCCATCATCGCGGTCTATCTCGTGAACTATTTCAACAATCTGACCCGCCGGATCGTGCAGCAGCTCGAACTCGTGAAGGTCGTGCTGATCAACCGGCTGCACGGTCGCGGCCTCGCCGGCGACGATGCGGCGGTGGATGCGCCGAAGCGCCGCGCCGCCGGCGTGGCGCGGATCTGACCGATGCGCCGCCGCCGCGACCTTCTCGAACGCGAACGCCCGCGGCTCGAAATCGTGCCGATGATCGACATCATGATGTTCCTGCTCGTGTTCTTCGTGATGATCGTGCTCAAGATGATCCCCGATTCCGGAGTCGCGCTGAAACTTCCGGGCGCGCAGACGGCGAAGGAACTCAAGCCCGCCCAGGTGGTGGTGATGATCGACGCCACGGGCGCGCTGCATGTGAAGAACCAGGTGGTCACCCTCGCCGGGCTGCGGAGCTATCTCGGCGAAATGCTCGCGGCGAAGCGGAATGTCGATGTCGTCATCGCCGGCGACAAGGACATCCGCTACCAGCGACTGATGCAGGTGATGGACACCGTGCGCAAAACCGGAATCGTCAATGTCGGGCTCGCCACCAGCCGGGCCGGCGGCTGAGGCCGGCAGAACCCCGGCCGAGGCGCTGCGCCTCGGCTTTCTCGGCCATCTGGCCGGTGAACGGCGCGCCGCCGCCCTCACGGTGTCGACCTATGGCGCGGACCTCGCCGAATTTCTCGGCTTCGTCAGCCAACATATCGGCGCCGAGCCGGCCGGCGCCGATCTCGCCGCGCTGAGCCTTGCGGATTTCCGGTCCTGGCTGGCCAGGGCCGCCACCGATGGCATCGGCAATGCGACACGTGCGAAGAAACTCTCCGCGGTGCGCAGCTTCTTCCATTGGCTCCGCCGGCGCCATGGCATCGTCAACGAGGCGCCCGGCCTCCTGCGCACACCCAGATCCCGCCGCCCCCTGCCGCGTGCGCTGAGCGCGCCGGATGCCGCCGCCGTGGTCGAAAGCCTCGGCGACGATGCGTCAAGCCCCGCGCTCGCGGCGCGCGACACGGCGCTGATGGCGCTGCTCTACGGCGCCGGGCTGCGAATTCACGAGGCGCTCGGGCTCGATATCGGCGATCTCCCGCCGGACGGCGCGCCGCTGGCGGTCCATGGCAAGGGCGGGCGACAACGGATCGTGCCGCTGCTGCCGGTGGTTCGGCGGGAAATCATCGCCTGGCTGCGGCATCATCCCTCCTCCGCGCCCGATGCGCCGCTGTTTCTCGGCGCGCGCGGTGGGCGGCTCAATCCCGGCGTGGTGCAGCGCCGGCTGCGCGAGTTCCGCCGGCTCAACGGTCTTCCCGAACACGCAACACCGCACGCGCTGCGGCATTCCTTTGCGACCCATCTGCTGGCCAACGGCGCCGATCTCAGAGCGATCCAGGAGTTGCTCGGCCATGCCAGCCTATCCACCACCCAGCGCTACACCGCGGTGGATACCGAGCGGCTGATGGATGTCTGGCAGGCGGCGCATCCGCGCGCGAGGGGGATCAGATGAAGCGCTCGATCCCGTCCCAGCGATAGGCGATCTGCGGCACGTCGACCCCGCCGACCTCGACGCTGCCATCCGCCACCCGCCGCCCGCCCATGCGCTCATAGAACCAGCGGGCGGGGTTGTCGGCCAGAACCCACAGCATCGCCGAGGCGCAGCCCCGTCCGGCAAGATGCGCCAGCGCCGCCGTGAGCAGCTGCCGCCCGAGCCCGCGCTCGCGGAAATCGTCGAGCACGTAGAGCGTCTCGATTTCGGCATCGGCCACGCCGTCGCCGCGGCGCCGCCCGGTCACGAAGGCGACGACATCGCCGCGGCGGCCGGCTTCCGGCAGTTCGGGACCGGAGGCGACGGCCACATGCACGACGGCGCCGCTGCGGATCACCCGGTTGTAATATCCTGCCTGGTCCGGCGCCGAGAGGCCGGTGAGCACCGGTTCAGGCAGCACGCCGGCATAGGCGCTCCGCCAGCTCTCCACATGCACGGCGCCGATGCCGCGCGCATCCGCGGTCCGGGCGCGGCGGATGGTGATCATCCGCGCCGCTCCATCCGGCAGGCGAAAAACCCGTCAGTGCCGTCCCGCGCGGGGGACAGGCGCAGCATGTCGCCATGCAGGTAAGGCGGCAATCCGTCGGTGACCGGCAGGATGGCGAAATCGGTGTGCCGGGCCAGAAACGCTTCGATCTGCGCCTCGTTCTCCGGGCGCAGCACCGAGCAGGTCGCATAGACCAGCCAGCCGCCGGGCTTGACCAGTCGCTGCGCCGCATCGAGGATCACCGCCTGCTTGGCCGTGAGTTCGGCGAGATCGGTCTCGGTCAGCTTCAGCCTTGCATCCGGATTGCGCCGCCAGGTGCCGGCACCGGTGCAGGGCGCATCGACCAGCACGCGGTCGAATTTCTTTTCCTGCCGCTTCACCCATTTGTCGCCCGCTTCGAGCAGATGGCGCTCGGCATTGTGCACCCCGGCGCGGCGCAGCCGGCGGATCGCGCCGTCGAGCCGCGGCGCGGAGACATCGCAGGCAATGATGTGTCCCTTGTTGGCCATCGTCATCGCCATCGCCAGCGTCTTGCCGCCGGCGCCGGCACAGTAATCGGCGACGCGCATGCCCGGTTGCGCCCCGGCGAGCAGGGCGACGAGCTGGCTGCCCTCGTCCTGGATTTCCACCAGCCCGTCGCGGAACGGCGCGGCGGCCGTCACGTTCTGCCGGCCGGCAAGGCGCAGGCCCCACGGGCTGAGCCGTGTCGGCTCCGCCTTCAGCCCGGTGCGCGCCAAAGCATCCAGCGCCGCCTCGCGCGTGGCCTTGAGCAGGTTGACCCGCAGATCGAGCGGCGCTGGCTGCATCATCGCCGCGCATTCCGCCTCGAGCCTGTCGCCGAAGCGCTCGCGCAGCAACGGCAACGCGAACTCGGGCATTTCCAGCCGCACTGCCTCGGGCATCGACGGATGGTCGAGCGTATG
>JAJZSY010000045.1 GCA_021849425.1 Pseudomonadota bacterium | reverse complement strand
TTCCGGCGTTCCTGTGCTATTCTTCTCCATGGCGTGATCTCCATCGGCGCTACAATGCCGAGTCTGGTGGTTGAACTCACCCGGAGATTACGCCACCCAGAATTTCCACACACTTCGCGACGGGACCTTGGCATCGTCATCGTGCTGCATGTCTTCCTCGTCTATGCCCTTGTCTCGGGCCTGGCCACGAGCGCGGTCGATCTGCTCAGGAAGCCTCTGGAAATCAAGATTGTGAAAGCCTCTGCTCCGCCGCCGCCGCCGGTAGCGCCGCCGCCACCGCCCCCGCCCGTATTGAGCGCGCCGCCGCCACCCTACATCCCGCCGCCGATTGTCCAGATTCAACAACCGCCGCGGCAAAAGCCGGTGTTTGCCGTAACGTCTTCCACCAGGCCGACGGCTCCCACCGCGCTCAAGCCCGTCCCCGCCAAGCCCGCGCCCGCCAAGCCACATCCTGTCAGCATCGGCGTGGTCTGCCCCAATATCGTGCGCGTTGCTCAGGCACTTTCCAACGCATTCCAGAGACTATCCGACTCGGAGGGGATCAACAGTGCAAGCGTGGTCGTCGAGTTCTCGGTTGAGGCCAGCGGCGCGGTCGCGAATCCCCACGTCGTGTCCTCGACTTTCCCGGGCGTCAACCGGCTCGCCCTGCAAGGCGTCAGCATGCTGTCCTGTCACGGCCAGGGGAAGACTGTTCTGGTGCGAGCCCCCTTTGAATTCAGGGCGAATTGATCCCCGGCGTGTCCGGACCTTATTTTAACAGTCAAATTTAGGTGACGACGATGTCAAACAAACAGAATCTTTTCCGACTTGCGGCGATGTTTCTCCTCTGCTCCGGGCTGTCCGTGGCACACGCCCAAAGCTCCGCGCCCAGCCCGTCTCCCGCGCCTGCCGCTGCCGCGCCTGCGGCAGCCAATACGCCCGCACCTGCGTCCTCTGCCGCCGCCGCGCCGGCGGCAGCCAGCACGCCCGCGCCTGCGTCCTCTGCCGCCACTGCCAATGGCGCCCAGGCCGCGCCGCCCGTAGCACCGCCGCCCGCCCGCCAGCCCCGAATCATCAGCATAGCAAATCCTTATGGGCTCGGTGCATTGTGGGCCCATGGTGATTTTGTCGCGCGCGGCACCTTGCTCATCCTGGTCGTGATGTCGATGAGCAGCTGGTACGTGCTGATCACCAAGGGGATCGCCCAATCGCGACTGTTTCGCGACGCGAAGGCGGTCGATGCGGGCTTCTGGAATGCCGGCTCCGTCCGCGTCGCGACCGCGACAATGAGGAAAGGCACGGCCTTTCACTACGTCGCCCAGACCGGAATCGAGTCGCTCGAGAAACATCCGGGCCTGCTTGGTAAAATCGATCTGCACAGCTTCGCGACCTCGTCGATCGAGGACGGCGTGGCCGGTGTGCAAAGCCGCCTGCAGGACGGGCTGGCGCTGCTGGGCACGGTCGGCTCGACAGCGCCGTTCGTCGGGCTTTTCGGCACGGTCTGGGGCATCTATCACGCGCTCACCGCTATCGGCATCGCCGGCCAGGCGAGCATCGACAAGGTGGCCGGCCCCGTGGGCGAGGCGCTGATCATGACCGCCATCGGTCTCGCGGTCGCGGTTCCGGCCGTGCTTGGGTACAATTTCCTCGTGCGCCGCAACAAGAGGTCGATGGATCTCGTGCGCAAATTCGCCAAAAAGATGCTCTTCGTGCTGCTGAGCAGCGATGCCGCCGAGCAGGTGGCGTAACAGCCATGGCAATGCAGCTTGGCGGTGATGGAGACGACGACCTCGTCTCCACCATCAACACCACCCCCCTCGTTGACGTGATGCTGGTGCTGCTGATCATCTTTCTCATCACCATTCCGGTGGTCACGCACACCATTCCCGTTCAGCTCCCGCATGAAAAAAATCAGCCGCTGCAAACCAGGCCGGAAAACATCAACATTTCGGTCGATCGCAAGGGCGGGATTTACTGGAACCAGCAACTGATCCCCGATGTGGCGACGCTGCGTCGGGACATGATCAAAATCGCGCGCGAAAATCCACAGCCGGCCATCGTGATCCGTGGCGATAGAAATGCGCAATACAAATCGGTCGGGCAGGTCTTGTTTATCTGCCAGCAGGTGGGGATCACGAAGGTGAATTTCGTGACCGACCCCACTGGCTCTAACGCGGGGAGCTAGCCATGGCGATGAATCTCGGCTCGGGCGACGAGCCCGAAGAAATGGTGGACATCAACACCACGCCGTTGATCGATGTGATGCTGGTGTTGCTGATCATGCTGATCATCACGATTCCCATCCAGTTGCATTCCGTCAATCTGAACCTGCCCAACGGGGCCCCGCCGCCGCCCACCTCTCCGCCGCCGGTCGTTCAGGTGGACATCGATTTCGACGGAACGATCTACTGGAACGGTGTGTTAGTGCCGAACCTCACGGCGCTGGACGCAAAATTCAAGCAGATCGCCGCCGCTTCCGACCAGCCGGAGGTTCACGTCAACCCGAACAAGCTTGCGAGCTACGGTGATGTCATCGCCGTCATGGCGATCGCCGAGCGTGACGACGTGACCAAGATCGGTATCGTTGGAAACGAACAGTTTGCGCAATAGGAGAGGTGAATGAAGGCGCTTCGCAGGACTCTCGCGCTGGTGGGCATCGCCATGCTGATGGCCGCGCCAGCATATGCGGCGCTTCGCCCGCAAATTGCCATCCCGCTGCGGGCTGCCGAGCAGGCCCTGAGCGCGCACCGCTACGCCGCGGCGCTCGGCGATGTGGCAAAGGCCGAGGCAGTGTCAGGGAAGGCGGCAGAGGAAAGCTTCACGATCCTGCAGATACGCGCCGCGATCGATGCGGCCCGCGGCGACCATGCCGCCGCCGCCGCCGACTATGCGGGGCTCCTGGCCAGCGGCCAATTGTCAGGCCCAAGGCTCACGGTCGTCGCCGAGGCGGAGGCGAGTTCCTACTACGCGGCCGGCGACTACGCCCATGCCGCAGGTGTCATCAAGACGCATCTGTCCAGGGACCCGCGCTATCACCAATTATTGCTGCAATCCTATTTCAAGTTGAACGAGTGCGCGCCGCTCAGCCAGGCGGTCGGGCCGCATGGCTCACTCACCGATTTGCAGATGGTCGCCTATTGCTATGCCACGACCAGGGACAATGACGGGTATGTCCGCGCCCTGTCCCTGATAGTGCAGGCCTATCCCTCGCAGGCGAACTGGACGCAGTTGCTCGGCGTCTTGCGGACCAGGCCGGTTTATGCCGACCGCCTGGCGCTCGATTTCTTCAGGCTGCAGCAGGCCGCAGGGGTTCCGGCAACCGAACCCGCCTATATGCTTGCAACCCAGGAGGCGTTGCAGGCGGGGCTGAACAACGAGGCGCTGGCCATCATCACCCACGGTTTTGCCAGTGGGGTGATGGGCGCCGGCGCCGATCTGGACCGTCAGAAGCGCCTCATGGCCCTGGTCAAGAAGCGTGTCGCCGACCAGGGCGCGGGGCAGGCCGCGGCAGTCGCGCAAGCCCGGAAGTCTCACGATGAACAGGCGTTGTTCTACATCGGATGGAACAGTGTCGAGGGCGGCGACAAAGCGGGCCTGCGTCTCATGGCAGAGGCGATCCGCTCAGGTCGGCTGTCTCAACCCGCCCAGGCCGAGCTTGAGATGGGGATCGCGTTCAAGGAAGCCGGTGAGCCAGCCAAAGCCCAGGCGATGTGGCGCGCGATCGACAGCCACGACGATGCCGGAACGCTGGCGAAACTATGGCTTGACGTTCAATAGTGTCCCGAATCTGAAATCCGGTGGATTTCAGGTTCGGGACACCAGAGCACTTTCCGATCCATTTTATCCGATCAGATGACTCCATCTGATCGGATGATGCTCTAGATAGGCCATCGCGGCGCCATACAGCCCCGGCTGCGGGTGGATGAGAAGCTTCACAGGCATATCCGCCATGATTGGTTCAAACCGCCCTTTCGCGGCAAAGCGCGCGGCGAACCCCGATTTCGGCAGATAATCGGCAAGGCGCGCGCCGACCCCGCCGGCGATGACGACCGCCGCCGCCCCGTGCGCCAGTGCGAGATCACCCGCGACAGCCCCGAGGCATCGGCAGAACCGCGCCAGCGCCTCGGAGGCCAGTCTGTCGGTGCCGCTCAGTGCCGTGGTCCAGAGACGCCGATCATCGGCAAACCGTACCGGACACCGTTCCATCTCGGCGAGGGATTGATAGATGTTCGACAGTCCCGGCCCCGACACAACGCGCTCGACGGAGACGCGGGGATATCGGCTGCGGAGCCTTGTCAGCAGAAAGTCCTCGAACAGGTCGAGCGGCGCAAAATCGATATGCCCTCCCTCGCTGCCGATGATGAAGCTGTGGCCGTCTTTGCGAAGAATACACGACACGCCAAGCCCCGTCCCCGGACCGATAACGCTGATCACCCCGCTTTCCGGAAGGGGCCTCGGCGGGCCTGAGAGATGCGAAAATCCCTCTTGCGGCAGGTGTGCAACAGCATGGCCGATGGCTGAAAAATCGTTGAGAAGAATAACAGTCTCAAGGCCAAGCTCGTCGCGCAGATGCGCGCGGCGGATCAGCCAGGAGCTGTTAGTCAATTTCATGACATCCGCCGACACCGGCGAGGCGACGGCGATGCTCGCGTCCTTCGGCAGCGGCGTATCCTGACGGTTGGCAAATTCCTTCCAGCAGAGATCAAGCGATGCGAAATCGCTCGTCCGCAGCGTGACCGGCGATGAAACCGATGCAACCCCCCGTGCGCACAGTTGCGCGCGCGCGAAGCGCGCATGTGTGCCGCCGATATCGGCAACAACGATCTCGTGCGTTTCTTCCATGGCGTTTCTCATTTCCCCCAACAGAACAAACCCTAGTGCAATCGATTGCAAGCGTCGAGTGTTTATGTCATAGACTAACAGGAAGGAAGGGGCGCAGCGGGTGGAACGAGAGTGGTGACCGAAATCGCACAACACGAGAAGCCAAAGCCAATTCTGTCATTTTGGCAAATTTTATTGATGAATCTCGGCTTTTTCGGTCTGCAGTTCAGTTTTGGATTGCAGCAGGGAAATATGGGGCCGATTTACAGTTATCTCGGCGCCAGCCAGGCGGTCCTGCCGCTGCTCAATCTCGCGGGGCCGGTAACGGGCTTGCTCGTGCAGCCTGTCATCGGCGCGCTCTCCGATCGGACGCGCACCAGATGGGGGCGCCGTGTGCCGTATTTCATTGCGGGTGCTCTGGCGTGCAGCCTGTGCCTGTTCGCGATGCCCTATAGCGGATCGATCGGCGTGGCCGCGGCGCTGCTCTGGATTTTGGTCGCTGCCAACAATGTCACGATGGAGCCGTATCGCGCCTACGTTTCCGACCGCCTGTCGGCGGGCCAGCGCGAATTGGGCTTTCTCACTCAAAGTTCCTTCACGGGTCTCGCGCAAACCCTGGCCTATGCGGCGCCGGCCGTCCTGGTGGCGCTTGGCGTCGGCCGAAACGCGGTGGCCGCGAATGGGATACCGGTTGTTACCCATGTCGTGTTCGTGATCGGGGCGGTGGTCTCGATTTCCACCATTCTCTGGTCGGTCCTCGCCGTCCCCGAATTGCCGGCTCCACCGGTCGAGCCGAAGCAGTCGACTCTCGGCGAAATCTTCAGCGCCATCCGGGAAATGCCCGCCCCGATGCGGCGCATGGGAATGATGAGTCTGTTCCAATGGTACGCGATGAGCTGCTACTGGGGCTACGTCATCTATTCGATATCCGAAACCGTATATCATACGAATATCGTTGCATCCGACGGATTTCGCAGTGCGGTTCTGACCAATGGCGACATTGGCGCATTCTACAATCTGATCGCGGCCGCTGCTGCCTATGCGATGGTGCCCGTCAGCCGCCGATTCGGCCCTGACAAGGTTCATGCGCTGTGTCTGGTCGCTGCGGGTCTGACGATGCTCGCCATCCCGCTGATCCATGATCGTGACTGGCTGTTCGTCGCCGTCATCGGCGTTGGCCTGGGCTGGGGAAGCATCATGGGAAACCCCTATGTCATGCTGACAGATTCGATCCCCTCCGCCCGAACGGGCGTCTACATGGGCATCTTCAACATGTTCATCGTCATTCCGATGATCCTGTTCAGTATCACCATGCCCCTGATCTACAGCACGCTCTTCCACAATCACGCGTCCGACGCGTTGTTGCTCGGCGGCGTGCTGATGTTCCTTGCAGCAGGAGCCACGATGTTGGTTCGTCCGGGTGTCCTGCCCTGAGCCGTTGGAATGGAGACAACATGTCTTTTACTGAAATAGTCGAAACGGCGCGCGGGCCGAGCCTATGGCGTCCTGAGCATGTCGCGGCCGTCGCCCTGCGGGAGGACATGGTGCCGCCCTGCATCGGGGCGCAGGATGTTGTGCCGGTTTTGCCCGGCCTGGATGTGTGGGACATGTGGCCGCTGGCCCGGCGCGATGGTGTGGCGGTCAAACTTGAGGGAGCGACGTTATGGTTCGCGTTGGCCGCCCCCCGCTTCCCCGATCCCATCGAGCGCCATGGTCATGCCCGAATACGTCTGCTGATCCTGCGTGACGGAACATGGCACGATGGCGGCCCGGTATTCGAGGACGGCTTCGCGCCGGGCAGCCGCGACTGGTCCGGATCGGCAATCCTCGATGAGGAGAGCGGCTGTGTCACCTTGTTCTTCACCGCCGCCGGCCGATCTGGCGAGGCGCGCCTGACTGTCGAGCAGAGGCTCTTCTGCACCAGCGGAACGCTCGACTTGTCGGGCGCGTATCCTCGCATCCGCCAATGGTCGGCGCCCCGTGAATTCGTCGTCAGCGATGACAGGATTTACACCCTTGCCGATCAGGCGGAGGGCGCGCCCGGCGAGCTGAAGGCGTTTCGCGACCCGGGATATTTCCGCGACCCGGCGGATGGCGGCGAATACGTGCTGTTCGCCGCATCGTACAAGCCGTCATCGCACAAGAACAATGGCATGATCGGCATCGCCCGATCGGAAGATCGCTCGATGAAACGCTGGACCCTGCTGAATCCATTGATCACGGCGGATGGGGTGTGCAACGAGCTCGAGCGTCCTCATGCCGTCGCATATGGCGGGCGATACTATGTCTTCTGGTCGACGCAGGCGAGCGTGTTCGAGCAGGGCGGGCCGGTGGGGCCAACCGGATTGTATGGCATGGTCGCGCCATCCCTGTTCGGCCCCTACCGGCCGATCAACGGCTCCGGCCTGGTCCTTGCCAACCCGCCATCCGAGCCGAGCCAGGCCTATAGCTGGTGGGTCATGGGTGATCTCTCCGTGACAAGCTTCATCGACTATTGGGGGCTTCGCGGTCGGCTGCTGGCGGATCACCCGGAATTGATCAGATCGCAGTTCGGCGGCGCGCCTGCGCCGTTTCTGCAACTGTGCCTGAACGATGATCGGGCATGGCTGGCGACGTAAGCCGCGATCCGGCGGTTCGCCTGGCGGCGTTGAACGTGCGCATGCCCGCTTTCCGCCGCGTCCTGCGTCTCGTCCCCCTGCGTCTCGCCGCGACGACGCCCGGTCTGTCCGCCCGCTCCGGTGGCGGGTCCTCGCCTGCCGCGAATCGGCGGTGTCTGCCCCGCCCTCAGTGCGAACCGCGATCGCCTCGGGGGAGGGGGGGGATGAGGAATACAAGATCGGCGCGATGTGTAGAGGCGCCGAAACGGCGCCTTCGGCGCGCTGGAACGTCATTTGATCGGATCAATATGCCCGATGCCCGATGCCCGCCTGGCGACCACCCGTGACAGATGACGTCAATGCCAAAGGCCGCTTGTCACAAAATCACCGTGGCGATTTCGGCCAAACCTTCAGATTGATGGTCGGAGTGAGAGGATTCGAACCTCCGGCCCCTGCGTCCCGAACACAGTGCTCTACCAGGCTGAGCTACACTCCGCTGACGCGCCGTATAGCCAAGGGTGAGGGGATAGGCAAGGCGAGGCTGGCGTGTTTCTGCCGCGCATCTCGCCGCACCGCCGAAACACGAACGCCGCGTTGACGAGATTTAACGGTGGTGTGGCGTCCTGATTATTCGCGATCTGGCCGATTGGGTGCTATGGAGCCGCCATGTCCCGACCTCTGAAAGCCGGTGAGCGGCTATCGAAATCCGAATCCCGGCGCCGTGGCCGCCAGGCGCCCCCGAAAGCGGCCGCGCGCGGCGCGCCGAAAAAGAAGCGCCCCGGGCTGGCCGGATTTGCCGGTGGGCTGATCGTCCGCTGGCTCTACCGGCTGGCGCTGCTCGGCGTGGTCGGCGGCGCGGTCGTCGGCGGCGGATTGTTCCTGTATTTCAGCAATGGCCTGCCCGGCGTCGACCGGCTGCGCCACTACGAGCCGCCGCTCGAAACCCGGATCTATGCCGGCAATTTCCGCCTGATCGGCGCGCTCGGCACCCAGCACCGGATTTATGTGCCGTATGACCGCATCCCCCCGCTGGTCGCGGATGCGTTCATCGCCGCGGAGGACAAGAATTTCTGGACCGAGCCGGGAATCGACCCGCTCGCCATCGTCCGCGCCGGCGTGGTCGACGTGACGCGCCTCGGCAGCCATGAGCGCCCGCTCGGCGCCTCGACCATCACCATGCAGGTGGTCAAGAACATGCTGCTTGACAACCGGATCGACTTCACCCGCAAGATCAAGGAGGCGATCCTCGCCGTCCGCGTCAACCGGGCGATGAGCAAGAAGCAGATCCTCACGCTCTATTTGAACGAGATCTTCCTCGGCCAGGATAGCTGGGGCGTCGCCGCCGCCGCGCAGGCCTATTTCGACAAGCCGGTGTCGCAGCTCAGCGTCGCGGAAGCGGCGATGCTCGGTGGCCTGCCGAAGGCGCCGACCAACTACAACCCCTTCCTGCATCCGCAGCGTGCCCGCGACCGGCGGAACTGGGTGATCGGGCAGATGCGGGCGGACGGTTTCATCACCGCGTCCCAGGCGCGCGAGGCGCTGGCCGCGCCCCTGATCCCGAAAGCCGCGTCAGGCCCGGCGGCGATTCCGGGCGCGGGATATTTCGTCGATGCGGTCGATGCCCAGCTCGTCCGCATGTTCGGCCGCAAGATGGCGATGGAAGGCGGGCTGATCGTCCGCACCAGCCTCAACCCCGCATTGCAGGCGGCGGCGACCCGCGCGATGCGCGACCGGCTGGTCTCCTACGATCACCAGTTCGGCGTCTATCGCGGCCCCGTCGCGCAGATCGACCCCGATGCGGTCGCATCCGACTGGGCGCAGGCCCTGTCGCGGCAGCCGACGCCGAAGGGGCTGATCGGCCGCTGGCGGCTCGGCGTCGTCATCAGCGAAACCCGCCTGCGCGCGAAGATCGGCTGGCTCGGCAGCGGTGGGGTGGAAACCCCGCATACCGGCACGCTCAGCCTCGCCGCGATCCAGTGGGGCCGGCCGATGATCCACGGCCATCCCGGGCCGCTGCTGCGCGACATGGCGCAGATGCTCCGGCCCGGCGATGTGATCATGATCGCGCCGAAACCCGACAAGGGCGGCACCGTCTCGCTCGAACAGATCCCCAAGGTCGAAGGGGCGATGCTCAGCCTCGATCCGCAGACCGGCCGCGTGCTCGCCATGGTCGGCGGCTGGAGCAACCGCCTCAGCCCCTATAACCGGGCGATCCAGGCGCACCGCCAGCCCGGCTCCAGCGTCAAGCCGTTCGATTACCTGACCGCGATGCAGGCGGGCGTGCAGCCCGATTCGACGATTCTCGACGCCCCCTTCGTCCAGCGCCTCGCCGATGGGCAGGTCTACCGGCCGGGCAATTACGAGAACGATTTCCTGGGCCCCGTGCCGGTCTTCTACGCGCTCCAGGAATCGCTCAACCTCGCGACGCTGCATCTGGTGCGCCGGGTCGGGCTCGCCAATGTCATCGCCAATTTCGAGAAATTCCGCGTGGTCAAGCACGCACCGCTGATCTATCCGGCGGCGATCGGCGCGCTCGACACCACGCTCTGGCGCATGGTCCGCGGCTATGCCGCGCTCGACGAATACGGCCGCCAGGTACAGCCCTCGCTGATCGACAGCGTGACCGCGCCGGACGGGCACATCCTCTATCAGGCGCCGGACCAGTCCTGTGCGAACTGCATGGACGGCTCGGCCGGCCAGCCGCCCGTCCTCAACCGCCCCGGCCTCCGCCTCGCCGATCCGGACAGCGTCTACCAGGTCATCATGATGATGCGGAACGTGACCGAGCACGGCACCGGCGTGCCCGCGGTGAAGGGGCTGAACCGGCCGATCGCCGGCAAGACCGGCACGACCAACAATTTCAACGACGCCTGGTTCATCGGCTTCGTGCCGCAAATGGTGACGGGCTGCTGGATCGGCTTCGACAAGCCGCAGGATCTCGGTCACAACCAGACCGGCGGCAATGTCTGCGGCCCGGCCTGGAACCAGTACATGAAGGTCGCGCTCAAGGGCCAGCCGGTCATCCCGTTCACCCCGCCGCCGGGCGTCACGCTGAAGGACGTGACCTTCCGCAACGAGACCGTGAGCGAGGCCTTCAAGCAGGGCCAGGTGCCGGGCGCGCAGTCCAATCCCGGGCTCGTCGCCGACGATCCGCTGGATCTCGGCGGCGCCATCACGCCGGCGTCCTCAGCGTCCGGCGCGCGCGATTTCAGCCCGACGCCGGGCGGCGCCACCCCGGCGGCGCCGGGAAACGTCGACAAATCGCTGGGCGGGCTGTATTGACCGAGGCCTGAAATCATCCCGACAGAACCGGAAGAGAAGAGACCATGTCTGCCGAAACCCAATCGCTCGCCGAGCAGATCACGCAAAGCGTGGCCCTGCTGAGGAGGCATCTTTGACTGGGATGCCGCCCTTCGCAAACTCGAGGAACTGAACGCCCGCGCCGAAGACCCGACGCTGTGGGACAAGGCCGACGCCGCCCAGGCGATGCTGCGCGAGCGCAACCGCCTCGCGACCCAGACCGAGGCGGTATACACGATCGAGCGCGACACCGAGGATGCGCTCACCCTCGCCGAACTGGCCGAGGCGGAAGGCGATCAATCGGTGCTGGCCGAGGCCGAGGCGGCGCTGCGCCGCATCTCCGAAGAGGCCAAGCGCCGCGAGATCGAGAGCCTGCTCGCCGGCGAGGCCGACGGCAATGACTGCTATATCGAGGTGAATGCCGGCGCCGGCGGCACCGAGGCGCAGGACTGGGCCGAGATGCTGCTGCGCATGTACACGCGCTGGGCCGAGCAGCACGGCTACAAGGTCACGATGCTCGAGGAATCCGAGGGCGAGCAGGCGGGCATCAAGTCCGCCACCATCCAGGTCTCGGGCATGAACGCCTATGGCTGGCTGAAAACCGAGGCCGGTGTGCATCGCCTGGTGCGGATCTCGCCCTTCGATGCCAATGCGCGGCGGCAGACCAGCTTCGCCAGCGTCTGGGTCTATCCGGTCGTCGATGAGTCGATCGAGGTCGAGATCAACCCGGCCGACCTGAGGGTGGACACGTTCCGCGCCTCCGGCGCCGGCGGCCAGCACGTCAACAAGACCGAGAGCGCGATCCGCATCACCCACGTGCCCTCCGGCATCGTCGTCGCCTGCCAGAACGACCGCAGCCAGCATCGCAACCGCGCCACCGCGATGGAGATGCTGAAATCCCGCCTCTACGAGATGGAACTGCAAAAGCGTGAGGAGGTCGCCGCGGCGTCGGAAAGTGCGAAGCGCGATATCGGCTGGGGGCACCAGATCCGCTCCTACGTTCTCGCCCCCTACCAGCTCGTCAAGGATCTGCGGACCAATGTGGAAAGCGGAAATCCGGACGCGGTGCTGAACGGCGATCTCGACGCGTTCATGGCCGCATCGCTCGCCTCCCGCGTGGGCGCCACCCGCAGCGAGGCTTCGGCCCAGGCCGAGTAAGCCAGCCCGAAGCGGCGGGTGCCGCCGCCGCCTCGGGAGACGGCCTCAGAGCATCATCCGATCAGATGGAGTCATCTGATCGGATAAAGATGCTCTGAATATCAATATCATAGAGCATCATCCGATCAGATGGAGTCATCTGATCGGATAAAGATGCTCTGTTTATCAAATGCGGATGGGGGGACTTGAACCCCCACGTCCTGTCGGACAACAGATTTTAAGTCTGAATTTTAGCCTTTTTTGATAAAAACTATTTCTTGAAGTTTCATATAAAACAAAGGCTTAGGAGCTAGTTTATTATCTTAGCGTTTCTGAATGTTTCGTCCCATTGTCCCGAATTTGTCCCAAACAAAAAGTAGCTGCGCGCTGACACGAAAACCTTGATCGTGTCATTTCATGTCCCTACCTAGGATGTGGGCATAATAATGAGGCATGGTCTACGTGCCGGTGCAGACGTTTTGATCAGGCATGCGCAGCGAATCCACTGCTACCCTGATCTAACTCCGGGGACGCGCCGGGGGACAGGCATAGAGGCTACAGCCGACGCGGGCTGACATATGTCTGTGAGCACCACATGTCTAAAGACGACAAAATCAGAGAACTTGCCGGTTTTCGCCTAATCACCGCTGCCGAGTTGGCCCCGATTCTCGGCATCACGCCCACCGCCATTAGGATTCGAATATGCCGTGGTGGGGTCGAGAACGGCACTGTGCCACCGCCCATCACTCTCGATAATGTCCGCCACTACTGGTCGATCGCGACCGTGCGTGAGTGGCTTGAGGCCAAAGCCGACGAAGCCCGTGCTTATCAAGCTGATCGTGGTCGTGGTCGTCCCAGACTGCCACGCGAAAATCGGCGCGCTGCATAAAAAAACCCAACGCTACGGAAAGCAGCACCGGGATGGGGTAATCGCTCTAACTTCTGACCATTTTTAGATAGCGGTTTCCCTACCTCGATTCAAGCTTTTCCGGCGCTGGGCCTCTTTTTCGAGGCCATCATGTCATTCGAATATTGAACCGCCCTGGGTTTACCGGAGGCTCCAACTCCCAAATAGGATGGAGCCATGACGAGTCCGACGACGAACAAGTTTTCTCCTGAAGTCCGCGAGCGGGCGGTGCGGATGGTGCTGGAGCACGAG
>JAJZSY010000044.1 GCA_021849425.1 Pseudomonadota bacterium | reverse complement strand
CCGAGCTGCGCCACCTCAAGTCCGAGGAGCGGCCGGCGATCATTCGGGCGATTGCCGAGGCCCGCAGCCACGGCGACCTGTCGGAAAACGCGGAATACCATTCCGCGCGCGAGCGCCAGTCCTTCATCGAAGGGCGGATCGCCGAACTCGAGGAGATCATCTCCGCCGCCGAGGTGATCGATCCGTCCACCCTGTCGGGCGACACGATCAAGTTTGGCGCCCATGTCGAACTCGTCGACGAGGAGTCCGACAAGGAGGTCACCTACCAGATCGTCGGCGTTCACGAGGCGGACATCAAGGCCGGGCGGATTTCCGTGACCTCGCCCCTGGCCAAATCGCTGATCGGCAAGAAGCCGGGAGACACCGTCTCGGTGCCGGCTCCCGGCGGCGACCGCAGCTACGAGATCCTCGCCGTCCGGTTCGGCTGAAGCCTTGGTCACCCTCGCCGATATCGAGGCGGCGGCCGGCCGGATCGCCGACGCGGTGCTGCGCACCCCGCTGGTGCGCGCGGACGCCCTTTCGCGCGCGACCGGCGCCGACATCCATCTCAAGCTTGAAAACCTCCAGGCGACCGGCGCCTTCAAGGAACGGGGAGCCGCGAACCGCATCGCCCTGCTGACGGCGGCCGAGCGCAAATCCGGCGTGATCGCGATGTCGGCCGGCAACCACGCCCAGGCTGTGGCGCGCCACGCCCAGCTCGCCGGCATCCGCGCCACCATCGTGATGCCGCGCTTCACCCCGACCACCAAGGTCACCCGCACCCGGGCCTGGGGCGCGCAGGTCGTGCTGCACGGCGAAACCCTCGCCGAGGCCGCCGCCCACGCCCACGAACTCGCCGCCCGCGAGGGGCTGGTCTTCGTCCACCCCTATGACGACGCCGACGTGATCGCCGGCCAGGGCACGCTCGCCCTCGAAATCCTCCAGGATCTGCCGGACCTCGACGCGCTGGTGATCCCGACCGGCGGCGGCGGGTTCATCGCCGGCTGCGCCGTGGCAACGCGGGCGCTGCGGCCGGAGGTCGAGATCCTCGGCGTCGAGGTCGAAAGCTATGCCGGCTTCGCCCAGGCGCTCGCGGGGCAGGAAATCAAGGTTGGCGGCGCCACCATCGCCGAGGGCATCGCCGTGCGCGATATCGGCCAGTTGCCGCTCGCGCTGCTGAAGGAACAAAAAGTTGAGGTTCTGGTCGTGCCGGAAGCCGCGGTCGAACAGGCGATCGCGATGCTGGCCGAGAGCGGCAAGATCGTCGCCGAAGGCGCCGGCGCCGCCGCCCTCGCCGCGGTGCTCACCTTCCCGCAGCGCTTCGCTGGCCGCCGGCTCGCCCTGCCGATCTGCGGCGGCAATATCGACACCCGCGTCCTTGCCAACACGCTGCTGCGCAACCTGATGCGCGATGGGCGGATCGTGAAGGTGCTGATGGAAATCCCCGACCGTCCCGGCGTGCTGGCCGACATCGCCGCCCGCATCGGCGATCAGGGCGGCAACATCATCGAAGTCGTCCACCAGCGCCAGTTCGCCTCGCCGACCGTCCAGGCCGCGCATCTCGAAGTGATGTTCGAGGCGCGCGACGCTGCCCATGGCCGCTCGATCACCGAGGCGCTGGAAGCCGCCTACACCGTCCGCCGGCTCTGAGCGCCGGCCGGCGCTCAGATCACGAACGCGCCGGCGCGCATCACCGGCGTGACCGAGCCGTCGGCGTTCAAGCCATCGACATCCATCAGCGCCGAGCCGATCATCCAGTCGACATGGATGAGGCTTTCGTTGGCGCCGCGCCCGGCATCGCACCCGCCCTCCATGTTGAGCGCCAGCGCCTGGCCGAGCGCTATGTGACTGGCCGCGTTCTCGTCGAACAGCGTGTTGCGGAAGATCACCCCCGAACGCGATACCGGGGAAGCATCCGGCACCAGCGCCACCTCGCCGAGGCGGCTCGCCCCCTCGTCGGTCGCGATCAGGGCGCGGAACACGTCCTCGCCCCGCTTCGCCTTCGCCTCGACGATCCTTCCCGCCTCGAACCGCACCTCGATGTCCTCAATCAGCGCACCGCCATGCACGAGCGGCTTGCTCGCCCGCACCGTGCCGTTCACCCGGTCGCGATGCGGCATGGTGAAGACTTCCTCGGTCGGCATGTTCGGCATGCAGGCCGTGCCATCCTTCGATGTCGCGGACCCGCCCGCCCAGAGATGCCCGTCGGCGAGGCCGACTTCCAGGTCGGTGCCGGGGCCACTGAAGCGCAGCGCGGCGAAGCGGCGGGCGTTCAGCACGTCGCACCGCGCACGCAAGGTCGCGACATGAGCGTGCCAGGCGGCGACCGGATCGGCCTCGTTGATGCGGCTGACCTCGAAAATGGCATCCCACAGACGCGCGACCGGGTCGGGATCGTCGGGGAAGACCGATTTCGCCCAGCCCGGCGTGGCGAAGGACAGGATCGACCAATTGGTGGCGAAACTGCTGATCAGGCTGCGCACCGGCTTCATCGCCCGCGCCATCGCGCGCTGAGCGCGGCCGATCCGCGCCGGGTCGCAATCGGCGAGCAGCATCGGGTCGGTGCCGACCACGGTCAGCATCGCCGCCCCCTCGCCGATCGACTTGGCGACCCCTTCGTACAGCCAGGCCGGGGCGAAATCGAAACTGTCCTCGCTCGCCTCGCGGAACCGGGCGCGCTGGATCATATCGTCGGCGAAGAAGGGAATCACCAGCGCCGCGCCGGCGCGATAGGCATGGGTCGCGATCCGGTCGACCAGGTCGCGCGCCTCGATCGGCGCATTGACGATCAGCTCCTGGCCCGTCTGCACATTGACGCCGATCCGGACGGCGATCTCGGCCAGCCGGTCGAGCTTCTCTTCATGCGTCATGGCGCGTCTCCCTCGATGATCATGCCGTCAAAGGCGGGCTCGAAGCCGGCGGGCAGCGTGTCGCACAGCGTGCGGTAATCCATGTCGAGTCCCATATGGGTGAGTATGGTGCGGCGCGGCCGCAGCGCTTTCGCCCAGTCGATCACCTGACCGAGATAGGCGTGGGTGGGATGTGGTCCTCGCTTTGTAAAGCAATCCACGATCCAGGTGTCCACGCCCTCAAGCAGGGCGAACTGGTCGGGCGTGAAGCGCACCACGTCCGGACAGTAGGCGACAGTACCGACGCGCAGCCCGAGCGAGGGAATAAACCCGTGATCCTGGCGGATGAAGCGCACCGGCAGGCCGGCGATGGTCCGCGTTTCACCCGCGAGGATCGTGTGCGTCTGCAAAACCGGGCGGAAGAAGCCGGGCGGCTCCCAGGGGCGGAACGCGTAGTCGAACCGCTGGCGCAGTTCCACCCAGGTGCGCTCGTCGGTATAGGCGTCGATCGGAGTGCCGCGGAGGCGGTTGAGGATGCGGATGTCGTCGAGCCCGGCAATATGGTCCGCATGCGAATGGGTGAATATCACCGCGTCGATCCGGTCGATCCGCTGTTCGGTCAGCTGCACGCGGATTTCCGGCGCGGTATCGACGAGGATTCGCTGCCCATCTTCGGCGGTGAACACCACGCTGGCGCGCGTGCGGCGGTTGCGCGGCTCCGCCGGGTCGCATTGCCCCCAATCGCCAGCCCCGTCCGGGCCGCCGATCTGCGGTATCCCGGCCGAGCCGCCAGTGCCGAGCAGCGTGAGCGTGAACCTCATGAAGCCTTGGCGAACAGGCGGTTGAAATTGGCGGTGGTGAGATCGGCGAGTTCGGCCATCCCCATGCCCTTCACCTCGGCCAGCACCTTGGCGGTGTGGACGGTATGCGCCGGCTCGTTGCGCTTGCCGCGGAACGGCACCGGGGCGAGATAGGGCGAGTCGGTTTCCACCAGCAGCCGCTCGCGCGGAATATCGCGCGCGATCTCACGCAGCTCGGCCGATTTCGGAAAGGTGAGAATGCCGGAGAAAGAGAAGAAACCGCCAATCGCCAGCGCCCGCTCGGCCAGCTTCCGGCCCGACGAGAAGCAGTGAAGCAGAAAGGCGAAAGGCGCCTTCGCGTGCTCGTCCTCCAGCATGGTGGCGATGTCGTCATCCGCGTCGCGGGCATGGATGGCGAGCGGCAGGCCGGTCATTTGCGCCGCGCGGATATGGGCGCGGAAATTCTCCGCCTGAACCGCGCGCGGCGCCTTGTCGTAGAAATAGTCGAGCCCGGATTCGCCGATGCCGATCACCCGTGGATGCAGCGTCATCTCGGCGATTGTCTCAGGGCTGGGCACGCCCGCCTCGCCGCCGGCATTGTGCGGATGCACACCGATGCAGGCGAACACGCTGGGATCGCTCTCGGCGATGGCGATCGCGGTTTCCGACTGGCGCAGCGAGGTGCCGATGGTCACCATGCGTTCCACCCCGGCCTCATGCGCGCGAGCAATGACGGCGGGGCGCTCGGCCTCGGTGAAGTAGTCGAGATGGCAATGAGAATCGATCAGCATTCGCCCTATATAAAGGTGCCGGCGCCGGATCGGAACCGCGCTTGACCCGCGCAAGCGCCTCGGTCCATCTGCGGGCGGCAGATGAGGGAGAATGCGATGACCAGGCCGGTGATGCTGACGATACTCGACGGGTTCGGCTGGCGCGAGGATCGCGCGGACAACGCCGTGGCCCAGGCGAACACGCCGCATTTCGACCGTCTCTGGCGGGAATCGCCGCACGCCTTCCTCAACGCCTGCGGCCGCGATGTCGGCCTGCCCGAGGGGCAGATCGGCAATTCCGAAGTGGGCCACACCAATATCGGCGCGGGCCGGGTGGTGATGCAGGAACTGCCCCGGATCGACAGCGCGATCGAGGACGGTTCGCTCGCCGAGAACGCCGATCTGCGCCGCTTCATCGACGCGCTGCGCGAATCGGGCGGTGCCTGCCACTTGCTTGGCCTGGTCTCCCCCGGCGGCGTGCATGCGCATCAGCGCCACATCGCCGCCCTCGCCGGCGCGGTCGCGCAGGCCGGGATTCCCGTCTTCGTCCACGCCATCACCGACGGGCGGGACACGGCGCCGGAAAGCGCGCCGGACTGCCTCGCCTGGCTGGGCGGCGCGCTGCCGAAAGGGGCGGAGATCGCCACCGTGATCGGCCGCTATTACGCCATGGATCGCGACAACCGCTGGGAGCGGGTCCGCCTCGCCTTCGACCTGTTCACCGAAGGCAAGGGCAACCACGCCGACGATCCCGCCGAAGCGGTGAGGGTGAGCCATGCGGGCGGCGTGACGGACGAGTTCGTCAAACCGGTCGTGATCGGCGGCTATCAGGGCATGCGCGACGGCGACGGCCTGTTCTGCGCCAATTTCCGTGCCGACCGCGTGCGCGAGATCCTCTCCGCCCTGCTCGATCCGGGCTTCGATGGCTTCGATCACGCCCGGCACATCCGCTTCGCCGCCGCCCTCGGCATGGTGACCTACTCCGATGAGCTTGCGCATTTCATGCACACACTGTTCCCGCCGCAGCGGATGGACGATCTGCTCGGCGAGGTAGTCGCCCGCGCCGGCAAGCGCCAGCTGCGCGCGGCGGAAACCGAGAAATATCCTCATGTCACCTACTTCCTGAACGGCGGGCGGGAAACGCCGTTCGAGGGCGAGGAACGCATCCTCGTCGCCTCGCCCAAGGTCGCGACCTACGACCTGCAGCCGGAAATGTCGGCGCCGGAACTGACCGACAAGGTCGTCGCCGCCATCGACTCCGGCCGCTTCGACCTCATCGTCCTCAACTTCGCCAACCCCGACATGGTCGGCCACACCGGCTCGCTCCCCGCCGCGATCAAGGCGGTGGAGGCGGTCGATGCCGGACTCGGCCGAATCGAGGCGGCGATCCGCGCCCAGGGCGGGACGATGATCGTCACCGCCGATCACGGGAATTGCGAGATGATGCGCGACCCCGAAACCGGCGGCCCGCACACCGCGCACACGCTCAACCGCGTGCCGGTGCTGCTGGCCGGCGGGCCGGCGGCGGCGAAGCTGCATGATGGCCGCCTTGCCGACCTCGCGCCCACGCTTCTCGCCCTGCTTGGGATTCCCCAACCGGAGGCGATGACCGGGCGGAGCCTGATCGGCGCCTGATGCCTTTGGCCGCGCGCCGCCGTTCCGCGACCGCCGCGCTGTTGGCCGCAATACTTGCTGCCGGCACAGCGCGGGCTGATCAGCTGGGCACGGCCCGAAACCGTCTCGATCAGGCGAACGCGGCGGCGCAACGCCATCGCGCCGCGGCGGCCGCGGCGGCCAGGGCGGAAGCCGCCGCGGCGGCGCGGCGGCAGGGACTGCTGACCCAGGAAATCGCTGCGAATGCCGCCTTGCGGGCCGCCGAAGACAAGACCGCCGAGATCGTCAGCCGGCTGGCCGATCTGGCGACCAAAACAGAGGCGGCGCGAGCGGACATCGAGGCATCGTCCGCAGCCATCGCCCCCTTGCTGCCAATCATCATCAGACTCGCGCGGCGGCCAGCGGCAACCCTCATTGCCGCCGGTTCGGCGCCGGGCAAGGCCGCCGAAGGCGCCCTGGCAATGCAGGGAATGACCCGGCAGATCGCCGCCCGGGCGCGCACCCTGCAGGCGGCACAGCAGCGCTAC
Source organism: Pseudomonadota bacterium (assembly GCA_021849425.1). Classification (GTDB taxonomy): domain Bacteria; phylum Pseudomonadota; class Alphaproteobacteria; order Acetobacterales; family Acetobacteraceae; genus Acidiphilium. Next base: position 6,626 of record JAJZSY010000044.1, on the reverse strand, counting down.
ACGGCATTGTCCCTGCAACTTCACGATCAAAAGACCCGGCTGGTCGCGGCCATCGCACGGCAGAAGGCCGGCGATGCGGCATTGCAGGCGGCCATCGCGGCTACCACCGCGGCAGAAACCCGGGCTGGGCGCCGCCGTTATGCGGAAGCCCGGCAGGCGGCCAAGGCCGCAAGCCAGGCACATGACCTCGTCGGCGTGATCAACCGCCTCAAGCAGGCCCGCGCCGCGGCTGCCCAGGCCGCGGCCGCCCGCGCAGCCGCCGCGCGAATCTCGCCTTCGGCGCCGCCGAAAATCCTCGCGAACGCCCCCGTCGCTGGCCGGCTGATCCGCGCTTTTGCCAGCGCCACGGCGACCGGCCCGGCAACCGGCGACACCTTCGCCGCATCACCCGGCGCCGTGGTCAGCGCGCCTTGCGGCGGCGGCGTGGTGTTCGCGCGTCCCTTCGCGAGTTATGGTAAGCTGATGATCATAGACTGCGGGGCTGGATACGATTTCGTGATGGCGGGGTTCGAGCGGTTCGATGTATCGGTAGGCCAGCATGTCGAGCCCGGCCAGCCGGTTGGTCGCATGCCGGCATTCGACGCGCACAACCCCGGAAATCAGCCGCGGCTTTATGTCGAGTTGCGGCATGACGGAAAGGCAGTCGATCCGGCTGAGCGCATCGGTGCCGGAACAGCGAACCGCTGACCCGCCCATTTCCGGCTATGGACTTCCGGGCCAGCCGCACTATTGGTGAGAGATACGATGAGGATGGCGTAGATGAAGCTCAGGACCTCCCTGTTGATCATGGCGACCTTTACGGCGGGGGTCGGCGTTGGAATGGTGGATCCGGTTATCCACGGCGCAGTCGCCGGTACACCGCAGAACGACGAAACCTATCGCCAGCTTGGCCTGTTCGAAAATATTTTCCAGCGGATCAAGGCCGACTACGTCGTGCCGGAATCATCGAAAAAACTGGTCTATAACGCGATGAACGGAATGCTGAGCGGGCTCGACCCGCACAGCGCCTACATGAACGCCCGCCAGTACAAGGACATGACCGCCGAGACATCGGGCCAGTTCGGCGGTCTCGGGATCGAGGTTTCCGAGGCGGGCGGATTCATCAAGGTGATCAGCCCGATCGATGGCACGCCGGCCGCCAAGGCGGGCATAAAGCCCGGCGACCTGATCGTCGCGATCGACGGCAAGCCGATGATCGGCATGACGCTGGACAAGGCGGTCAATCGCATGCGGGGCCCGGCGGGCAGCAAGATCGAACTCACGATCAAGCGTGCGGGCGTCGACAAGCCTGTCCACGTCACCCTGACTCGCGCGATCATTCACGTCCAGGCGGTCAAGACCGCGCTCTACGGCGATGTCGGCTACCTGCGCCTCGCCAGCTTCTCCGAGAACGCGAACCGCGACATCCGCCGCGGCGTGGCCAAGCTGAAGGCCGAAGGCCACGGCAAGGTGAATGCCTATATCCTCGATCTGCGCAACAATCCCGGCGGCTTGCTCGACCAGGGCATCGCTGTGGCCGATGATTTCCTCAATACCGGCGAAATCGTGTCCACCCATGGCCGCCATCAGTCCGACGACCAGGTCTGGTACGCGCATGACGGCGACATCACCGGCGGCAAGCCGATCGTCGTGCTGGTGAATTCCGGCACCGCCTCGGCCGCTGAAATCGTCAGCGCGGCCTTGCAGCAGAACCGCCGCGCGGTGGTGATGGGAACCCGCACCTTCGGCAAGGGCTCGGTGCAGACCATCTTCACCATTCCTGGCCATGGCGCGCTGCGGATGACCACCGCGCTCTATTACACACCCTCCGGCAAGTCGCTCCAGGATTACGGCGTCGAACCCGATCTCGTCGTGCATGAAACGAACAATCCGAAGGATCATTTCCCGAAGATCCGTGAATCGAACATGCCGCACGCCTTCCGCAATCCTTCGGGCCTGAAGGCGCCGATCCTGCCGCCCAAGCTGGTGCTGCCAGCGGTTGCGAAAACGATCGCGGCGCGGCCACCGGTGGGCTGGCCCAAACTCGAGCTGAAAAAGCCGGGAACCGACTATCAGTTGCAGATGGCTCTGAAGCTCGTCCGCGCCATGGCGGCGCCGAAGAGCGGCACGACGCACTGACCAATGCGCGCGATCCGAATCGCGCGCTCGGTCGGGCGTTTCTGGGCGGGCACTGGCCTTGCGACTGTCATCGGTGGCGCGATACTGGCCGCACTGGGGCCGCCGCAGCCGGCAAAGCCGGCCCGGCCCGAGCTGGTGCGACATCTCTATCATGGGGCCATCCCGCCGCCCAACCCGAAACTGCTGGTGGCATCCCCGGCCAATCCGGCATGGATGATCCCGCGGCAATCCGGCAAGACCAAGCCGATGGCGTATTACGCGGCCCCGGCCCATCTTTCCAACGGGCTGCATCGCGTGGCCATTCTCGTCGGCGGTATCGGTGAGGCGCTCAAGCCCAGCCTCGATGCCGTTACGTCGCTGCCGCCCTCGGTTTCGCTGGCGCTCACGCCCTATGGCCCCCATGTGCAAGACGTGGCGGCGGCAGCGCGCAAGGCGGGGCACGAGACGCTGCTTGGGCTGCCGATGGAGACGAGCCGGGAACCTACCGTGACCGAGGGCGACGAGGCCCTGCACGGCAGCGAGCTTGATTCGGTCAACCAGAGGCGACTTGACTGGGCACTTTCCCGCGCGGCCGGCTACGCAGGCGTCACCGACGAAATCGGGATGACGACCGATGAGACATTCCTGTCTCAGGCCATGAACAGCCAGTGGCTCGGCAAGCATCTGCAAACCACTGGCCTGTTCATGGTGACCGCATCGAGGGGGGTAAAACTCCCGCCCGGCATCCCTGGCCGTCGAGCGGATGTGGTGATCCATCCCGAGATGAGCGGAGCGGACCAGTTGCAGTCCCTGAACCAGCTGGCGGGTGTCGCCGTCGTTCAGGGCAGCGCTCTCGGCGTCATTTCGTCGCCGACGGCAAGCGATATCGACATCCTGACGAAATGGTGCGCCGGCCTGAAGGCGCAGGGGCTGGTTCTCGTGCCGGTGAGCGCCCTGATCGCGCCGCGGAAGACAAAATGACGGAGACAACCACCCTGCCCTACCGGCACAATGTCGGCGCCGCGGTGTTCAACCGTGCCGGTCGGGTGCTGGTCGCCCGCCGGGCCGATCTCGGCCGCGATGCCGCCTATCAGTGGCAGCTGCCCCAGGGCGGCATTGACGAAGGCGAAGATCCCGCTGCCGCCGTGCTGCGCGAGCTGGACGAGGAGATCGGCACCGCGGCGGTCGAGGTTATCGGCGAAATCGGGGATTGGCTCAGCTACGACTTTCCCCCTGAAGTGGTGGCGAAATTCGGCGCCCGGCATCGTGGCCAGAAGCAATGGTGGTTCGCGCTGCGGTTTGTCGGCAGCGACGAGATGATCCGCCTCGACGCCCACAGGCATCCCGAATTCGATGAATGGCGCTGGATCGAGCTTTCCGATATCCCCGCGTTGGCAGTGCCGTTCAAACGGCCAATCTATGAGCGCCTCGCGCGGGATTTCGCGCGGTTCGCCAAAACGGACGGAGCATGATGATGGGTGAGATGATCAACCTGACCGCCTCTTGCGGACACAAATTCCAGGCCTACGCCGCTGGCGACACCGCGGCGCGGCGTGGCATCGTGATCGTGCAGGAAATCTTTGGCGTGAATTCGCACATGCGGCAGATTTCGGATCACTTGGCCTCGTTCGGCTACCGCGTCATCACTCCGGCGCTGTTCGACCGGGTCGAGCGCGGCGTCGAACTCGGCTACGACGCTGAAGGACGCGACAAGGGCCTCGCCCTGCGCGCGGAAATCACGGAAGAGGCCGTGATGCGCGATATCGAAGCCTCGGCCGCGGCCCTTTCACCGCGACCCACCGGGATCATCGGCTATTGCTGGGGCGGCACAATCGCCTGGTGGGGCGCCACGCGGAGCAAGAGCTTCAAGGCCGCGATCGGCTGGTATGGCGGCGGCATCGCGGCCACGCGGTCGGAAAAGCCGAATTGCCCGGTGCAGCTGCATTTCGGCGCCGAGGACAAGGGCATTCCGCTCGCGGATGTCGAGTTGATCCGCAAGGCGCAGCCGGATGTCGGGATTTTCGTCTACCCGGGAGCGGAGCACGGCTTCGGTTGTCACGACCGCCCCAGCTTCAACCCCCGCGCCAACGAGATCGCCGAGCATCGCAGCCTCGCCTTCTTCGCCGAACACGTCGCCTGACGAGCGGCAGCCGTGAGCACCGCGCGGCCCGGAGGGATTGAACCCGGCCGCGTGGCGTGCTGTTGAGGCGTCATGTCCGACGCACCCTCCGCAGACCGCATCCTCATCCTCGATTTCGGCAGCCAGGTGACGCAGCTGATCGCGCGACGCCTGCGCGAGACCGGCGTCTATTGCGAAATCTGGCCCTTCGACGCCGACCCGGCGCGCATGGCGGCCTTCGCACCTAAGGGCATCATCCTCTCCGGTGGCCCGGCGAGCGTCATCGAGGCGGTCGCGCCCAAACCCGCCGCCGGGGTTTTCGGGGCCGGCGTGCCGGTGCTCGGCATCTGCTATGGCGAGCAGGCGATCTGCGATGCGCTGGGCGGCGCGGTGGAAGGGTCTGACCATCGCGAGTTCGGCCGCGCCTTCATCGACATCGTCGAAGACTGCGCGCTGTTCGAGGGTGTCTGGGCCAAAGGCCAACGCGCCCAGGTCTGGATGAGCCATGGCGACCGGGTAACGGCGCTGCCGCCCGGCTTCCGCGCCGTGGCGGTGAGCGAAGGCGCCCCCTTCGCCGCCATCGCCGACGATGCGCGGCGAATCTACGGCGTGCAGTTCCACCCCGAAGTCGTCCACACGCCGGACGGCGCCCGCCTGCTCGCGAATTTCGCGCACAAGGTCTGCGGCCTTGCGGGCGGCTGGACGATGGCGAATTTCCGCGAAACCGCGCGCGATGCGATTCGCGCGCAGGTCGGCACCGGGCGGGTGATCTGCGGCCTGTCAGGCGGCGTCGATTCCTCGGTCGCGGCCGCGCTGATCCACGAGGCGATCGGCGACCAGCTTGTCTGTATCTTCGTCGATCACGGCCTGCTCCGCGCCGGCGAGGCGGACGAGGTCGTGCGCGTCTTCCGTGATCGTTTCAACATTCGGCTTGTGCATCGCGACGCGTCGGACCTCTTCTTCGCAGCCCTTGAGGGCGTTTCCGATCCGGAGGTGAAGCGCAAGACGATCGGCCGCCTGTTCATCGAGGTGTTCGAGGAAGAGGCGCAGAAGCTCGGCGGCGCGGATTTCCTCGCCCAGGGCACGCTGTATCCGGATGTGATCGAAAGCGTCTCCGCACGCGGCGGGCCCAGCGCCGTCATCAAGTCGCACCACAATGTCGGCGGCCTGCCCGAACGGATGCGGATGAAACTGGTCGAGCCGCTGCGCGAACTCTTCAAGGACGAGGTCCGTGAACTTGGCCGCGAGCTTGGCCTGCCCGAAACCATCGTCGGCCGCCATCCCTTCCCCGGCCCCGGCCTTGCGATCCGCATTCCCGGTCCGGTCGATCGCGACAAGGTGCGCATCCTGCAGAAGGCGGATGCGATCTATCTTGAGGAAATCCGCAACGCCGGCTTGTATGACGCGATCTGGCAGGCCTTCGTGGCCCTGCTCCCGGTGCGCAGCGTCGGCGTGATGGGCGACGGCCGCACCTACGACTTCGCCTGCGCCCTGCGCGCAGTCACCAGCACCGATGGCATGACCGCGGACGTGTATCCGTTCGACATGAATTTCCTCACCCGGGTTGCAGGACGGATCGTGAACGAGGTTCGCGGCATCAATCGCGTTACCTACGACATCACTAGCAAACCACCCGGCACAATCGAGTGGGAATGATTTGGTGCCTGAAATCTGTAGGTGCCAGTCTGGCATAGGCTGGCACCTACTGGCACAAAACTGCCAACAAGCCCCTTTAATCAGGGGCTTTTTTTGGCTCTGCTGTTGTCTGAGGATGGCATTGGCTGGCGTCCTCCGGCATCGCCAAGCACCACTTTTTTATGGCATAGTGAATGGCATGAACCACCGCGATGCCATGTTTGGTACCTGATACCATGCTGCCCCTGCGGGGCTTATCATGGTATTAGAATCGTCTAATTTATTGATATAAAATGAATTTATGTCTATCAACACGGGCGTTCTGAGCATGGTATCTGAAGTGAAGAACTGCGAAGGCCATGCTGACCGATACCAAGCTGCGAAACCTTGAACCGCCCCGGGTTTACCGGAGGCCATTTGGGTTAAGCTAAGCGGCGATCTTCATCTGGTCGAGTGTGGCGAAATATCGTTGTTCGGCTTCGGCGGGCGGGATGTTGCCGATCGGCTCGAGAAGGCGCCTGTGGTTAAACCAGTCGACCCATTCGAGCGTTGCGAACTCGACGGCTTCCAACGATTTCCACGGCCCGCGACGACGGATGACCTCGGTCTTGTAAAGGCCGTTGATGCTCTCGGCGAGAGCGTTGTCGTAGCTAGTCGCCTGTGAACTATGTGATCTGGCGGTGGGCGAAGCCGAGGCTTGGTGAGCGGTTTGCGGCAGAGAGCCATACGACGAGGGCACAAAGAAGCCTGATCAGCCATCTGCGGAGGAGGCGTA
>JAJZSY010000003.1 GCA_021849425.1 Pseudomonadota bacterium | reverse complement strand
TCGGTCATCGGGTTCTCCAGGCTTCAGGTTGAAGTCTCGCAACTCCACCATAGCCGACTGATCCGATGGCCACCTCAAACTACACCGTTACGGGGCCCAAAAGTCCACCACAACCCCGGACACTACCTTTCACGCCCCTACTTTCTTACTGAATCTAGTACTGAGTCTTACCTTGTTATAGTAGGCGGCCGAGGGCCAAAAATCGGCGTTCGGATCGTCCCAGATGACCGGGATTGGTCGACCCGCTCAGCTCCACCATCGCGCCGCCGAGCGCGCTTCAAGCAAGCGGCATTGAGGAGCAGGCTGTGGGGGGGGGCAGCGCCACCTTGACCGTGTCTGTGCCGCGTTGTTGGACGGGTTCAGATCCCACCTTCCACCGGACGATGGGAGGCAACGGCGATGAGCCAGCATGACCCACGGACCAGCGTGATGCTGGTGTTCATCTGTGATCGCGTCGAACATTGGCTGCGTTTCGGTCACGATGTTGGCGAGCAGATTTTGGATCGGCGGAGACGCCTGATCTGGTTCGCCCTCGGTGCGGAGTTTGCTTCGTTCCGCTGGTGGCTAAATGACTTCGGAACGGTTGTGTCGCTTGTCGATATCCTCCGCGCCTGCACGCCTGCCGAGCCATGCTCGACCGTCTCTGGCGTCGATTCCGGCGGCGAGATTTTGCTCCGCCAGTCGGGTTCGTCGCGCGTTCAGCATGTGTTCGCCACGATCGGGGTGATCGAGACCGTCGGCTTCGATCCGGCGGACATCGCGCCGCATTATTGGCGGCATGCCCACAACCGACCGACCTGCGACGCGGCGCCGCGGCCGTATCAGGACGATCAACACCGAGCCTGGCAGCGCTGCCGCCGGATGGGCGTATCATGACGCGCCGCTTAAATTCGATGCCCAGACTCTTGTTCGTTATCATTACCGGCCTGAGCTTGATGGCAGCATCCTCGCTGCACGGGCGACCGCTGATCGTCTGGAATGCCACAGCCAGCACGCCGATCGGTCTGTGGCATGTGCTGCCCAGATCGAGCCGCGATCACTTGCGGGTCGGTGACTATGTGTTGTTCTGGCCGGACCGGCGCAGTGCGCTGCTATTCGCCAAACGCGACTATCTGCCGCTTGGCGTACCGCTGCTCAAGCGCGTCGCCGCCGTCGCCGGCCAGACCGTTTGCGAGCGCGATGGTCGGGTCTCGATCGACGGTCACCACGTCGCTGATGCGCTCAAACGCGACGGGCGTGGGCGCAGACTTGTTGCCTGGACCGGCTGCGGACCGCTCCGCTCCGATTCCATCTTCGTGCTGATCCCCAACGTGCCGACATCGCTCGACGGACGCTATTTCGGGCCGACGCCTATCAGCAGCATCATTGGCCGGGTGATCCCGCTCTGGACGCCCGGAAGCCATCTGCCATGACCGGCAAGCATCCTTTCCCAACCATCCTGTTGTTTGGCCAAGGGACGGTCATCCTGCCGTCCCGGCTGATTTCCGCATCGCCGGCACGCACAGCGAAGGTCAAGGGCGGCGCGCCCGGGCGCGCTTTACCCTTGACCGCGGCGAGCACGCTGGCAGCGCTTTTCCCTGCGGCGTCATCGGACATTTTCATCACCTGGAGATGCGAACCATGGGCCTCGTAACCTTTGTCGCGACGTGCGGTCTTGCTGCCAAAGCAGCGCTGTTCATCCCGCTCCATGGATCGCCCCATTGCCAGATCCCGAGGGCAAGCGTGGTCGGCCATAGCCGCGCCAGTAGCGCCGTTTGGCAGCCCGACATCGCGGCTGCATCGCGTCGATTTGGTGTGCCGGAACGTTGGATCACAGCCGTGATGCGCGTCGAAAGTGGCGGTCATTTGATGCTGGACGGCCAGCCAATCCGATCATCTGCGGGCGCCATGGGCCTGATGCAGGTGATGCCACAGACCTACGCCGCACTGCGCGCCCGCTACGATCTCGGCGCCAATCCCTATGCGCCGCGCAACAACATCATGGCCGGCACGGCGTATCTCCGCGAGATGTTCGATCGATTTGGCGCGCCGTGGTTCCTGGCGGCCTATAACGCTGGTCCGGCTCGGCTTGAGCGAACGCTGCTCACCGATCGCGCACTACCGGCGCAAACGCAGCGCTATCTTGCGGCAGTCGCGCAGAAGATCAACGCATCGATGGAGACGCCGCAGATCAGCGAAAGTCGCGCGCCCGTTTCGATATTCAGCTACCAATCCGCGACTGATTTGCGGACGATCCTACATCCTGCACCAAGCGCCGATAGTGGTCTGTTCGTGGCAAGAGTTGACTCGGTCAGACAGCAAGAATCGCTTGCTCCGACACCATGAAAGCGGCAAAATTGTCCGCATTTGCGCCGGCAGACTGCGTGTTCTTTGCATCGACTTTGCGCACCGACTATTGTTTAAGCGGGACCAGCAATATGGCGCGCTCTGACGGCTGAAATAGTGACCGAGCGCATCAAAAACGTCATTTGGCAAGAATCGGCGACTGACAAAGTTCCTTGGATTCAGCAGAGATTTTGCAGTTTAACGGAGGGCAAGATAAAGGTGCGCGGCACCACACAGCCCTGACCGCCGCGATTTCTGTGTCTGCACATTGGGTTATCGAGACCACGCACCGTGCCAAAGACTCGTCGATGGGTGCGGCTAACTTGCCAAGACCTGCGTGCTCGCTTCAGATTCCACCGTGCCATCAAAGCACCTTTTCGATTTCCGAGAGTATCGGCATGATCGGGCAATGGCTCACAATGAAGATGATTTACTCCTTCGTCCTCGGCTTGGTCGGAAGCGCAGCCGAGATGACCGCTGGGCTCTGGCATCGACGCAAATCAAGCGCGCCATCTCTCGTGCGGGAGCACTCAGCCGATCACCAGCAGCTCCATCAACGGACACCGTTCGGCATATTGCCAACCTTCCTGCCAAGCGCGGCCGAGGCGCCACGTTCGCGCGCGGTAGGACAGCATCACCTCGCGGTTGGTCGAACACCAAACCAGGCGCCCGCAGGGTCGTGGTCAAGGCGCGCTACAGCCCGATGCGCGCCGGCAGCGGCGCCCCCGCGGTGCATCTTCGCTATCTCCAGCGCGATGGCGTGACCCGCGATGGTGCCCCGGGTCAACTCTACTCGGCGACATCGGATCGCGCCGATGGTTCTGCCTTTCTGGATCGGGCAGAGGGCGATCCGCGCCAGTTCAGGCTGATTGTGGCGCCCGAGGATGGACCCCAGCTATCGGATCTCCGATCCTTCACGCGCGACCTGATGCGGCAGGTTGAGCAGGATCTGGCGACAAAGCTTGACTGGGTTGCCGTCGATCACTTCAACACCGGCCACCCGCACACCCACATCGTGATCCGCGGCGTCGACGAATTGGGCGAGAACCTGGTGATTGCCGGCGCCTATCTCGCCCATGGCATCCGCGAACGCGCGTCGGAACTCGCGACCATCGAGCTTGGTCCAGAAACCACGGTCGAGCAGCAGCAGAAACTCTCTCACGAAATCGATCAGGAAAGACTGACGAGGATCGACCGCGCTCTGCTGCGGGAAGCCGGAGAAACGGTCGATGGTATCGTCGACACACGAGCCACCAGAAATGGCCGCCATGCCGATTTTGATCGACACCTCCGGATAGGACGGCTGCAAGTCCTGCAGCGGCTTGGTCTCGCCCAGGAGACCGACACCGGTCGCTGGTCGCTGAAACCTCGGATGGAGCAGACCCTCCGCCATCTCGGCGAGCAGGGCGACATCATCAAAACCATGCACCGCGCGATGGCGAGCCAAAAGGTTGAACGCGGTGCCGAACAAATTATTATCCAGGGCAACGGTGAGACGATAGCAGCTCCGATCATCGGCCGGCTGCTTGGTCGTGGACTTGGTGCCGACGAATTGGGTGATCGCGTTCATCTGGTCATCGACGGTATCGACGGTCGCGCCCATTACATCGAGCTTCCGACTGGAGTGATGAGCATCGAGACCACACCGATCGGCGCCATCCTCGAGATTGGCGCCGCAGGTCGCGAACCGCGCGCGGCCGATCAAAATATCGCGCACCTCGCGGAAGCGAACCACGGCATCTATCGAACTGCAGATCACCTGGCAGCAGCGCGCGCCGATCGGGGGATCGTCGATCCGAACGCCTATATCGAGGCGCATATCCGCCGACTGGAAGCCCTGCGGCGCGCGGGAGTTGTCGAGCGGGTGGATGCCGATCATTGGCGCATTCCAACCGGGTTCGAACAAAGTGCCGCTCTCCATGATGCCGGGCGCTCGCCAGCCGGCAGCCTGCGCGTGTTATCGACGCTCGACCTTGAGGCGCAGATCGCCAGCGACGGCGCCACCTGGCTCGACCGGCAACTCATCGGCAGCGACCGCATGCCCATCACGATGGCCGGCTTCGGCGTGGAGATCGAAGCTGCCTTGGAGCAACGGCGCCGGCATCACATTGCGCACGGCGATGCGCGCCGGGACGGGAAGGGGAGGGTGTTCTACCGGCGAGATTTGTTGGCAACGCTCGAAGGCCGAGAGTTGGCGCGCCTGGGCGAGGAGATTGCCGCAACGCGGGACGTGCCGTTCCGGCCGGCGTCGCGAGGCGAGACAATCCGCGGCACCTATCGCGAGACGGTGCAGCTTGCTTCGGGCCGCTACGCGCTGATCGAAAACACCAAGGAGTTCACGCTCGTGCCTTGGCGACCGGTCATCGAGCGCAGCCTTGGTCGAGAGGTTGTTGGGCTCGTTACCGACGGCGGGATTTCCTGGCAACTCGGTCGGGACCGTGGATTGGGTCTTTGATGTCGATCGGTCCTCCCCGATCCGAAGCTGCCCAGTCTGGGTCATCGGGCTCATCGTCAAGGTGCCCAGCATGCGGTGCCCAGCATGCGGTCGGGTAGATCAGTCAATTCGATGAATTTCAGGGTTCGGTTGCATCTATACATACAAAGCGTGACCGACTTACGCCATCAGGTTCGCTGACGTGACAGGGTTTTGATCAGCGGGCAGTCTGTGCCGTCGCCGGTGTCGCATTGCGTAACCAAAGCGGTCAGCGCCTTCTGCATGGCGCGCAGATCGGTGATTTTGATCCGCACATCCGCGAGATGAGCCTCGGCGAGGGATTTTACCTCGCCGCAGGGGCGATCGCGCTCGTCTGCCAGGCGCAGCAGGGCGCGCACCTCGTCGAGCGTGAAGCCGAGTTCACGCGCGCGGCGGATGAAGCTGAGGCGCTCGATGTGGGCGAGGCCATACATTCGATGGCCCCCCTCGGTGCGCGCCGGTTTCGGTAGCACGCCGATCTTTTCATAAAATCGGATCGTCTCGATATTGCACCGCGTTTGCGTGGCTAGCGCGCCAATCAGGATCATCGGTCCCGGCACGTCTCGCGCCTTTGTGAGCGCGCGGGCATTTTTTTCGCTTGCACCTGAACCTACTACAGATCCCATACATCGTCGCCTAGACCCATCCGGCTCTCATCGCAAGGACCAACGGCATGGACGCTGTGACGACACATGATTGCTGCGCATCCTCCCGCGCCACGATCCCCGATCTGGTGGTGATCGGTGCTGGATCGGCGGGGTTTTCTGCCGCGATCCGGGCGAGCGAACTCGGCGCGAACGTGATCTTGATTGGTCACGGCACGATTGGCGGCACCTGCGTGAATATCGGCTGCGTGCCGTCGAAAACCCTGATCCGCGCGGCCGAGGCGTTGCATCATGCCAAATCTTCCAGCCGCTTCGCCGGCATCACGGGTGCTGCGCGGATCAATGATTGGTCGGCCCTGATGGCACAGAAGGACCAACTCGTCGCCGATCTGCGCGGGGCCAAATACCAGGCGCTACTCCCAGAATATGAGACGATACGCTATGTTCAGGGCCGTGCGCGGTTTACCGATGCGGGGATTGAGGCGGGGGACGAAATTTTCCCAGCCGATCGGGTGGTGATCGCCGCCGGCGCCTCGCCCGCTATCCCACCGATCGAGGGACTTACCGAAATCCCCTATCTGACCAGCACGTCGGCGCTGGCGCTCGATCGCCTGCCAACATCCCTGCTGATCATCGGCGGCGGGGTGATCGGTTGCGAACTCGGTCAGATGTTCGCGCGATTCGGCGTTGCCGTCACCATCGTCTGCCGCTCGCACTTGTTGCCGGGGTTCGAGCCGGAGATCAGCGATGCGCTTGCCGGCTATCTGCAGGATGAAGGCATCAGGATCGAATGCGGCGCAACATATCGGCAGATCAGGCAGACGGAAGCAGGTATCGCACTCGACATCATGGCGGGTGAAATTGCCCAGACCATCGAAGCTGAACGAGTACTGATCGCTACCGGACGGCGCGCGAACACAAGCGGTATGGGTCTCGACACCGCCGGAATCACGCTCGATCGGAACGGTGCGATCGCGACCGACGAGCATCTCGCCACCAACCGGTGCGGAACCTATGCGGCGGGCGATGTCACCGGACGGGACCAGTATGTCTATATGGCGGCCTATGGCGCCAAACTCGCGGCGGAGAACGCGCTGAACAGCAACTCGAGGCGGTATGACGCGCGCGCGATGCCCGAAGTGGTGTTCACCGATCCGCAGGTAGCAAGCGTCGGCCTTACCGAGACGGAGGCACGCCGTCAGGGCCACAACATCCGTACGGTCAGGCTTGATCTTGCCCAGGTGCCGCGCGCACTCGCGGCACGCGATACACGCGGGCTGATCAAGCTCATCGCTGAGGCGGACAGTCTTCGGCTGCTCGGCGCGCATATTCTTGCTCCTGAAGGAGCGGACAGCGTCCAGACCGCGGTGCTCGCGATCAAGCACAATCTCACGGTTACCGATCTCGCGGAAACGCTGTTCCCCTATCTGACCACGGTCGAGGGGCTGAAGCTCGCGTCGCTCGGCTTTCAGAAGGATGTGGCCAAGCTCTCCTGCTGCGCCGGATGAGCCGATGACCGCCGATGAACCCAAAGGCAACAACGCCATGAAACCGCCAAGTCACCTCACACGAAAATCAGCCATTTTCGCAGTGGCGATCGCCGCCGTCGCCCTAATCCGGGGTTACGCAGATGCGGCGCCTTCCGGGACGATGGGACCCGAAAATCCGCCGGCTTCATCGGCTGAAATGGCGCCAAATGCGCCGTTTCTGGTGCGGGGTCATCACGTGCCGCTTGCGACCTATCATGGTCAACCGCTGATGATCTGGGAAATCGCGACCTGGTGCGGCAGTTGCAAGGCAGGGCTGAGAGCCTTCGTTCATCATGAGGCCCTGATCGACAAGTCGAACCTGAAAATCATTGTTCTGCGTGACTACAAGAACGGCGGTTATCCGGGGATCACCATCGAAAAATTCGCTGCACAGGTCGCACCGGCCCTGCTCAAGGACCCGCATTTCGTGTTCGGCGATGCGACCAAGCAATTGGCCACCGCGTATAATCCGCACCATTACGTGGACATCTATCAACTGATCGACGCACAAAACCAGATCGTCACCACATCCTCGGCGCCGTCGGTGACGTTCGGAAAGATCGAGCGTTTCATTGCGTCGGGTTCAAAATGAGCGCAGCCGCTCATATCCGCGCCCGATCACTGATCGTGCCGCAGGCGTTGCGGCTGGTGTTCGGGCGGCCCGGCTATCGGATTTTGGCGGCGCTGAGTTTCGTCGTCCTGCTTGCCTTCTATCTCATGCTGCTGCCGGCGAGCGAAACCGGCGGCGCCTTTGGTCCGGTGGCATTACCGTTCCTGACCATGCGGGACGTGATCCTGGCGATCGTGATGTCTGGCCTTCTCGCCCTGACCCTGCCGCTTGGCGTCTATGGCTGGCGGATGGGGTCGGGCGGTGGCGTGGTCGGCAGCGCCTCGGGCTCAATCGTTGCCCTGATCGGGCCGTTGCTCTGCTGTTCGCCAATTCTGCCTATCGCGATTGCCACAATTGGTGCCAGTCTGCCTGCGGTGGGTGCCGCGGCCACGCCGCTGCAAGGCTTCATCGCCACTCACGAACTTGCATTCTACACGGCAGCCATCGTGCTGATGGCCTGGGGGCTTCAGGGGAATGCCAAGCGCGTTCTCTATTGCGACTGCGGGCCAGCAGAATGAACCGTCGATGGGCTCCGATGCTGAGCCGCACGGGCGTGCAGCGTGTTGCCGACATTGCTGGCAGGCACCAGTTTATGCATCATCGATACATACGCCATCTCGTCCACCTCCCTGGGTCCGCCGTCGGTGTGGCGGATCAGACTATCGGAACTGATGCTCGACCTTGACATAGCAACGAAGACCATGGCCCACGCGGCTGCATGAGTGGTGGCCTTAAGCGTGACGCGGGTGTCCTTGGTCTGATCCTCGCCAGTCTGGGCGGCATCGTGGGCTCAGGCTGGTTGTTCGGCCCGTTGAATGCCGCGAAATCGGCCGGACCGGCTTCCCTGGTCGCCTGGGTGATCGGCGGGTTCGCCATTCTGCTGCTCGCGTTCGTTTATGCCGAACTCACCACCGCGTTTCCGCGCGCGGGAGCGGTGATCGCTCTGCCCAAGCTCAGCCACGGCAAGCTGCTCGCCACCGTGATGAGTTGGGTGGTGCTGTTGGGCTACCTGACCTCGGCGCCGGCCGAAGCCACGGCCGTGGTCACCTATGCGAACAATTATTATCACGGCTTGGTGTTCCCGGGCGGCGTGCTGAGCCAGTCGGGTTTTCTGGCCGCGGTCGCTCTGCTGGCGGTGTTCGCCCTGATCAACACGCTGGCGATAAGGCTGGTTCTGCGGATCAACGGGATCGTCACGATTTGGAAACTGGCAATTCCGGCGCTGACCGTCATCGCCCTTCTGCTCGCACGCTTTCACCCCAGCAATTTCACCGCACACAGTTTTGCCCCGCACGGGGTCGCGGGCATTTTTTCGGCCGTCGCCACCTCCGGCGTGATCTACGCCTATACCGGGTTTCGTCAGGCGGTCGAGCTCGCGGGCGAATCCCGCCGTCCCACGCGCGACCTGCCGATCGCGATTATCGGCTCGGTGGTGATTGGGTTTCTGCTCTATGCCGCGTTGCAGACCGCCTTCATCGGCGCCGTGTCGCCGCACGCGCTGGCGCAGGGCTGGGGCAAACTGCATTTCACCGGCCTGTCCGGCCCGTTCGCCGGCCTCGCAACCCTGATGGGCATGAGCTGGCTCGCGGTTCTGCTGTATATCGACTCCGCCGTGTCGCCGGCCGGCACCGGCATCATCGCCTATACCTCGACGCCGCGCCTGTTCTACGCCGCCGGCCGCGAAGGCTTGGTGCGCGGGCCATTCGCCCGGCTTTCGGGTGCTGGGGTGCCGCTCGTCGGCGTGCTTGCGGCGTTTGCGATCGGGGTGGTTTTTCTGCTGCCTTTGCCCTCCTGGCGGGCGATCATCAAGGTGGTGTCGGCGGCGGCACTTCTGTCCTACGGCATGGCCTCCGTCTCGCTGATCACGCTGCGCCGCACCATGCCCGTCACGCAGTATCCGCGCCCGTTCCTGTTACCTTTCGGGGTGCCCGTGGCTGGGCTGGCCTTCATCGTTGCCAATTTCATCATCGTGTGGACCGGCGCGCACACCGCCAACGTCATCATGGTGTATGTGCTGATCGTCGCTGCACTTTACGCGATCACCCAGCGCGTGATGCAGGGCGGGTTCGGCCATCTGGAGATCGCCGGCGCACGGTGGATCGCACCCTATTTTGCGGGGCTATGGGCGTTGGCCAATCTGGGACCGAAAAACCTGACCGCGGGAATCGGTGCGCTGTCGGATATGCAATTGTCGCTGGTGCTAATGCTGTTCAGCGTTACGATCCTGATCGTCGCGGCGCGTGCCGGCCTTGCCGACCCGGCCGACGCGAAGGCGTCGATCGCCATACCCGAATGAAGAGCCGATGGTCCCCGACGCTGAGCCTCACGGGCCTGATCTCGTCATTCGGCTGTGCGGCATGCTGTGCGTTACCGATCGTGCTGGCCGGAACCGGTCTTGCCGGCGTCTGGACGCTGCACCTGCAAGTGCTGGTCGGCCCCTACGAGCGCTGGTGGTTGTGGGGATCGATTGTGATGCTCGGTCTCGGGGCGGTCGCCTGGGGGCGCGAGATGCAACAACTCGCCACGCGCAGCCAATCTCGTGTTTCAGTGATGACTTATGCGGTGACCCCGCCGATCCTTGTGCTCGGCGTGATCCTTCTCGCCGGCACCTTGATGGTCGAGCACGCAAATTTGACCGATTTCCTATGATCGTGAGGTGCCGTGGTTCGACCTGCCGGTCGCGACGCCAAGTTGTGCCTCTTGCCAGACTGCCAAGCGTGACATATGCATAATCCGTGTTCCGAACCATGACACGTTTCCTGATCGCCCTTGCTCTCGTGCTCTCCACCAGCGTGCCGGGTTTCGCGCGCGTGATGCCGATGCCGATGACACAGGCGGTCGCGATGGCACCTGTCTGCGTTGGTCATGGTTGCGCGGGACATCACAATCCGGGCCAGTCGCACCATCGTCCCATGGGCGCGCGCTGCATCGCCCCGGCCTGCACCAGTGCCGTTGCATTGCCAATGATCGGAGCAGACACTGTGGCGTTCATCGCCACTGCGGCTGCGTATCATCCGTCAGTCGCGTCATCCCATCTCGGTCTGCGTCCCGTGCCGGATGCGCCGCCACCTCGATCCCTCGCGCTGAGCTAACCGCCGCCCGGTTTTCCCGGACAGGCGGAACAAGCCGCTTTGTCCGGGCGCGGATGCGCCCATCCTGATCGTGATTCATGCCTTTCGGGGCGCCATTCACGGTTTGCGAGGGATCAGATTTTATGACGATCGAATATCCGTCCGTCGTGCGACGACGGAGTCTGCTGAAGCTGGGCGGCGCTGCCGCCTCGGCTGCCGTGCTACCCTGGGCGGCGCCTGCCGAGGCGGCAACCAGCCGTGCCATCACCGCCGATCTGCGGCCAGCTCCTGCCAAGGCCGCGATCCTGGGTGCAAATCGCCCAAAAACCGACGTTCTCGCCTATAACGGAACGGTGTCCGGCCCGGTGGTCACGATGCACCAGGCCGTCCCATTCCAATCCACAGTGACCAACGGCCTCGACCAGGGCACCACGGTTCACTGGCACGGCATAAGGCTGCCGAACGATATGGACGGCGTGCCGTTCCTGACCCAGAAGCCGATCCGGCCGGGCGCCGATTTCCACTACGCGTTTACTCCACCTGATGCCGGCACCTTCTGGTATCACCCGCACGAACACACGGCGCACCAGATGGGTCGCGGTATGGCGGGGGCGTTGATCGTCAAAGAGCCGGAACCGCCGCCGTTCGACCGCGAATTGCTCTGGGTTCTCCAGGATTGGGCGTTCGAGCCGAACGATCAGTTCGTGCCCGGCTTCGATACGCCGATGGAAGCGGCGATGAGCGGGCGGATCGGCAGTGTCGTCACCATCAACGGCGTCGTCCCCGAACCGATCAAGCTGCGCGCCGGGGAACGGCTCCGCATCCGAATGGTCAATGCCTGCCTCGCCCGGTTCATGGCGCTGCGGTTCACGGGGCATCGGGTCACGGTGATCGCGCTCGACGGCCAGCCGTGCCACCCGTTCGTACCCGCGAACGGACAGGTGATTATCGCACCGGCCCAGCGCGTTGACCTGCAACTCGACACGACCGGCGAGCCCGGCCGCGATTATCCCGTCATCGACGATTTCTACGGCCGGCATGCGACCTATCGGCTGGTGACGCTGGCTTACACGAAGCAGCAACCGCGCCGGCGCTCCTTGCCGGCACAGCCGATCATCCTGCCGCCAAATCCAGTGCCCAAGCCCGATCTCGGCAACCCGGTCCGCCACCATCTGGACATCGTTGGCGGCATGATGGGCGGCATGGGCATGACGGCCGATGGCAAGCCCGCTCCTATCTGGGGCATCAAGGACGGCAGCCGGACGAGTGACGGCATGGCGCCGATCTTCACGATTCCGCTCGGCCGGACCGCGCTGCTGACGTTGGTGAACCACACCGCGTTCTGGCACCCGATGCATCTGCACGGCTACAGTTTCTCGGTGCTGTCGCGCAACGGTGTGAAAGAGCGATATCCGCACCTGCGCGACACCGTGATCCTGCGCCCGAAGGATACGGTCGAAATCGCCTTCGTCGCCACCAATCCGGGCGACTGGATGTTCCATTGTCACGTCATCGAGCACCAGGCGAACGGCCTGATGACGGTGATCCGCGTGGCATGACCCTTAAACCGATCAAGGAAATCAAACCGATGAACCGACGCACCCTGCTCAATGCCACCGTAGCCTTGGCCGCCTTGGCGCCGGTCTCGGCGCTCGCCGCCGCGCCGATTAAGGCAACGCTCTACAAAGATCCGTCCTGCTCGTGTTGCGAAGCCTATGCCAAATATCTCGACAAGAACGGCTTCAAGGTGACGGTTATTCCAACACCCAATCTCGAACAAGTCACTTTGAAAGCCGGCATTCCTCAGTCGCTGGTCGGCTGCCACCTGACCAAGCTCGATGGCCATGTCTTCGAAGGCCACATTCCGGCGCCGCTCATCAAGAAATTCCTGGCCGAACCGTCCTCGGCCAAAGGGCTGGCGATTCCGGGAATGCCGGTCGGTCTGCCGGGAATGCCGGCGATGGCAGGCATGAAAGCCGAGCCGATCGCGGTCTATCTGGTCGGCACCCCGAAACCGGTCGTGTTCGCAACCGTCAACTGAGCATTTTGCTCGTCAATCACACAAGGAAATCCGATATGATGAACATCAAAACTTCACTCATCGCGGCCACAATGTCCGTCGCGGTCTTCGCCGCGCCGATGATCGCCAATGCCGCGACCACACCCGCGCCACAGACCAAAACCACGAATAGCGGCGGTATGATGTCGGGAGGCAAGATGACCGGTAAGGGCAAGACCGGTGCCGGCATGGCGGGCGGTGGTATGGATGGCATGATGGGCATGATGGCGATGATGAACGCCTGCACCCGCGTGATGAACAAGATGGCCGACAACATGGGTCATGGCGCAGTGGGCGCTCATCACGGCACCATGATGGGCAAAGCGGTACCGAAAAAGTCGTAACGGATCGGCGTCCGGTGACGCGCTGCTCTCCGCGTCACCGGGCCGTCTACCTTCTGGACAAACGACATGCGCATCAATTGCCGTCTCGCGATGTTAGGGCTGCCAACGCAGTTGACCACCGTGGCTGGCCGCACCGTGCTGCGCCGGTATTTCGTCACCATGGCGATCGGCAATCTTGTCTGGGAAACGATGCAACTGCCGTTTTACACGATCTGGCGGACGGCACGCTTCGCCTATCTTGCTTTTGCCGTGCTGCATTGCTGGATCGGCGATCTGCTGATCGGCTCCGTCACGATGCTGTTCGGGATCATTGCGGCCGGGCGGCAATGGCCGTTTGCAAATGGCGGGCGTGCCGTTCTCGTCACGCTCACGAGCGGTGTCGCCTATACAATGTTCAGCGAGTGGCTCAACGTCGTGGTGCGCGGCGCGTGGGCCTATAGCCCGGCGATGCCGGTTCTGCCGGTGCTCGGCACCGGTCTATCGCCTTTCCTGCAATGGGTCGTCGTGCCGGGAGTGGCGCTTTGGTTCGCGTATCGCCGCCCTTGCGCATTGTCCGTCGAGACCTGCCGATGATCATCCGGTCGCAGCCGCGTCTTGCCGCCATTCTGATACTCATCCTGACATTCATGCTGGGGGTGTTTTCGATAACATCTGCTTTAGCCGCAAGCACCCAATGGGTCGGCAACCGGCACGCGGCGGCGCGGTTGATCACCGCGACCGAGGCTGTGGGCAACGCACCGCAGATCGACGCAGGTTTGCAGATCAGGCTCGAGCGTGGCTGGCACGCCTATTGGCGCAATCCGGGTGCCGCGGGCATTCCGCCCTCGATCGACTGGGCGGGATCGACCAACGTCAAATCGACCAAAATGTACTGGCCTGCACCGCACCGCTATCTGCTCTATGGCCTGGTTACCCAGGGCTACGAGCACGGCGTTGTCCTGCCGCTATCGATCGTGCCGAAACACCCCGGCGCGCCGATGGTTCTGCACGCGCTCGTGCATTATTCGGCGTGCAAGACGATCTGCATCCCCTACACCGCCAAGCTTGTGCTTCCCCTGCCTGCGGGCCTCGCGAGCCCCGGACCGCAAGCGCCCCTGATCGCCAAGGCCTGGACACGCGTGCCGGGCACGCTGGCTCAAGCAGGGCTGAGCCTGTTGCAAGTGGTGGTGTCCAAATCGCCTGGACACAAGAATACGACGATATTGTCCCTTGTTGTCGATGCGCATGGCGCCCGCCTGTCGCGCCCCGATCTGTTCATCCAGAACCATTTTTCGACCGCAACGCCGGGTGCCCCAAAAATCTGGCTCGATACCGGACATCGGCGCAGCGTGCTGAGTGTGACCCTCAAGGGCGAAAAAGCGGCCGCCATCGCCGGAAGAAAACTGCGATTCACGCTGGAAAACGGATTGGGTGCGGCGGCGTTTTCGGCAACCCCGGTGTTCGGCCCCGTGCCCGCACATGGCACCGGTGTGAGCATCATGCTGATCCTCGCGATCGCGCTGCTCGGCGGTCTGATCCTGAACGTGATGCCTTGCACGCTCCCGGTCCTGTCGCTCAAACTCATGAGCTTCGCCGGAGCATCGGGCGGCGCGCGGCGGGATTTACGGATCACACTACTGGCAACCGCGCTGGGGATCATTGTTTCCTACGCGGCTCTCGCCTTCATTATCATCGTGTTGAAGGCGGTGGGTGCCACAATCGGCTGGGGCATCCAGTTCCAGCAACCCTGGTTTCTCGGCGCGATGGCGGCGATCACCACGCTGTTCGCCGCAAGCCTGTGGGAGTGGCTGCCGATCCCGCTCCCCGGGCTTGCGGCACGAACCGAGACCATGGGCAGCGAAGCCAGTGCCAGAACCGCAGCGTTTCTGACCGGCGTCTTTGCGACGCTTCTTGCCACATCCTGCACCGCACCTTTTATCGGCGTCGCGGTCGGTTTCGCGCTCGCTCGCGCGCCACTGGTCATTCTGGGCATTTTCGCAGCCCTCGGGATCGGCATGGCGCTGCCCTACCTGCTGGTCGCGGCTTTCCCCGGCCTGGTGCGCTGGATGCCAAAGCCCGGGCGTTGGATGGTTGTGCTCCGCGTTCTTCTCGGTTTTGCCCTGCTGGGCACGGCGATCTGGCTGGTCTGGATCATCGAAGCCGTCGTCTCACCCATGGCCGCACTCGTCATCGGCGCTACAATTCTCGTCATGCTTGCGCTGCTGTTCTGGCGTCATCGTCTCGGGAGTGGCCGGAGGCAACTGCGCCGCATAGCGGCGTTCGCGATCATTGCTGCCGTCGCCCTTGCCGTTATCGAACCGTCGGTCACCCCGGCCAGCCTGGAACCCACCAGACAACACGCCGACAACACGATCTGGCAGCCTTTCGGTCCGGCGCGTATCGTCAGTCTGGTCAACAGAAAGAAGCTTGTCTTCGTCGATGTCACCGCCGCGTGGTGCTTGATCTGCAAAGTCAATGCGCTCACGGTGTTGGACCGCAACCCGGTGGCGCGGCAGTTGCGCGCACCGGGCGTGGTCGCGATGCGCGCCGACTGGACCCGTCCCAGTGCGCCGATCACCGCCTATCTGCGCAGTTTCGGGCGCTACGGCGTGCCGCTCGACGTGGTCTATGGCCCCGGCGCACCATCCGGCATCATGCTGCCGTCTCTGCTGACACCGGGCGTCGTCATGCAGGCTTTCCGGCGCGCGGCCGGACCACCACCCCGTGCGGAGGCCGCACGATGAATTTCTATGACCGCAGGATTCTTCCCCATGTTCTGAATTTTGTGATGCGCCAGGAGGCGCTGGTGCCATTCCGCCAGCGTGCCATCGGCGCGGCGCGGGGGCGGGTTCTGGAATTCGGCGTCGGCTCCGGCCTTAACCTGCCGCTCTACGGGGCCGGCGTGACCTCGGTGACCGGGATCGAACCATCGTCCGCCTTGTTGGGCATGGCGCGGGATCGCGTCACGAGTGCCACCGTGCCAGTCGAACTGATCGAGGCTTCGGCGGAGACTTTGCCGATCGACACCGGGAGCATCGACACGGTCGTCACCACATGGACGCTCTGCACCATTCCCGATGCGGTGCAGGCGCTGCGCGAGGCGCGGCGGGTGCTCAAACCTGGCGGCACGCTTCTGTTCATCGAGCATGGCCGCGCGCCGGAACCCGGCATTGCGCGCTGGCAGGACCGGCTCGATCGCCCCTGGGGACTGATCGCCGGCGGATGCCATATCAACCGCCGGATCGATGCGCTGATCATCGACGCCGGGTTTCACATCGAGCGCCTGTCGCATGACCGGATGCCGGGTCCGCGGACGCATAATTATCTCTATGAAGGCAAGGCCCATCCCGTATGACCGACCGGAGCGAACATTCAGGTTATCAGCCTCGGAGTAGTCATCGGATCGGGCGGCGGATTGCGATCGGCGGGGCGATTGGCCTCGGTGCGGCATTGACCGCCATCGCCATCGATCCCGGCATTATCGGGGTGACGGAACACAATACGCTCGAGACTCTGGCGCATCTGCTCGGCTGGAGCAGGCCGCATGGCCGGCTGGCAACCACCACCGACTCGGCGATCCCTCCCGGCGCGCCGATCGGTGGCCCGTTCGCCCTGACCAACCAGTTCGGCCAGACGATGACACCGGCAAGTTTTCGCGGGCGCTGGATGCTGGTCTATTTTGGTTACTCGCGCTGCCCGGACGACTGCCCTCTGACACTCGAAAAAATGGCGATCACGATGAACGCGCTCGGGCCGCTCGCCAAACATGTCGCCCCTGTCTTCATCACCGTCGATCCAGCCCATGATACGCCGGTCGTGCTGAAGACCTATCTGCTCAAGTTCAGCGACAAGATCATCGGTCTCACCGGGCCGGTACCAGAGATCGCCAAGGTCGCCAAGGAATACGATGCCTATTTCAACACGACCGATCACGAAGCCTCCGGCCAGAGCCTGATCAGTCATTCAACCTTCATTTATTTGATGGCACCGAACGGAAAGTTCGAGAATCTGTTCCCGGTGTCCATCACCGTGCCGCAACTCGTCCGCGTCATGAAAAATTCGGTCGCACAATGACGATGTCAGCAGTCTCGCGACGCAATTTTTTCGCCATGGCCGCTTCCGGCGCGGCGCTTGGCCTGCCGCGATCCGGCGCAGCCGCCATCCCGAACGCCCCACCGCTCTATATCACCACACCGAAGCCGTTGCCGGCCTTCAACTTCTCCGACGCATCCGGTCACCCCCTCACGCTCGCCGATTTCCACGGCAAATTCGTGCTGCTCAACATCTGGGCGACCTGGTGCATCCCCTGCCGCAAGGAAATGCCGACCTTGGATCGGTTGCAGGCGAAGCTTGGCGGTCCGCATCTCGAAGTGGTGCCGGTCTCGATCGATTCCGGTGGACTGGAAGCGGTCAGGAAATTCTATGCCGAGATCAAGGTCAAGCATCTCGGCATTTTTCTCGATCCCAGCGGCAGCGCGATGCAGGTGCTCAACCTGGAAGGCGTTCCGACCAGTTTCCTGATCGACCCGAACGGTAGGCAGATCGGGCGGGAGACCGGCGCTGTGGTCTGGGATAGCCCGAACGTGGTCAAATTCCTGGCCCATCAGATAGCCGGGCATTCCCATGAATAACCAAAGACGGAACACCAGGACTGCGTGTCGGCCAGAAGACGGGATTTGGTCTCGATTGCCCGCCTCGCGGCGTGAGTTGCTCGGACTGTCCTCCCTGGTGGCCGGCAGCGCGATCGTAGCGTCCGGCTCGGCATCCGCCGCGGTCCCCGCACATCCGCCATTCCAGCTTTTTGCACCAAAAACATTTCCGGCACTCAGGTTCCTGGATGAAGCCGGTCAGCACATCTCGCTCGCGTCCTTTCATGGCAAGTTCGTGCTGCTCAGCATCTGGGCGACCTGGTACATCCCCTGCCAAAAGGAGATGGCCACGCTGGATCAGCTGCAGGCCAAACTCGGCGGTCCGCACTTCCAGATCGTTCCCGTGTCGATCGATACCGGCGGATTAGCTCCGGTCAAGGAATTCTACGCCCGATTCAAGATCCAGCATCTTGGCATTTTTCTCGATCCGAGCGGCAGCACCATGGAAATCCTCAATCTTCAGGAAATTCCGATCAGCTTTCTGATCAAGCCAGACGGCAAGGCGATCGGTCTCCGATCCGGCACCGCCGTCTGGGACAGCCCGCGCATGGTCAGGTTTCTGACCCATGTGATCTCGTCGAAGTCACCCACCTGAACCAAGGAGTTTTCAACCATGAATACATGTTGCGATAACACTGGCACCACGCGCCGATCCGGCTGGCGGCGCTTCTTGACCGGACGGATTGCGATCGTCGTCGGCCTTGTTGTCATCGCCGGCGGTGGTCTTGCCGTTGGCGGCTGGGGCTGGCTGGTTGCCGCCGGTTTGGCGCCGATCATCCTGTCGCTGCTGCCCTGTCTCGTCATGTGCGGCCTCGGGCTCTGCATGATGGGCATGAACAAATCGAAATCGAACGCCGCACCAGCCATCGACGCAGCGATCCAGAATGGTGATGGCACAGTCCGCCGGGGTGACTCGATGCCGTCGTCCGCTGTCCCGTCGCTCGCCCACCGTCAAAGTCAGAATGTCACTTGAAATCAGCTTCGTTCAGTCAAATCAAAACGAAAGGAATCCACGCATGAATATCCAACTCGGACAGATCGCGCCCGACTTCGAGCAGGTCAGCACGCACGGTACGATCAAATTCCACGAATGGCTCGACAACTCCTGGGGTGTGCTGTTCAGCCACCCGAAGGATTATACCCCGGTCTGCACCACCGAGCTTGCCGAAGTCGCGCGGTTGAAGCCCGAATGGGACAAGCGAAATGCCAAGCCGATCGGGCTTTCGGTGGACCCTGCCGACAGCCATAAGGGCTGGGAAGACGACATCAGGGAAACCCAAGGTCACGCGCTGAATTTTCCACTCCTCGCCGATGCCGACCGCAAGGTCTCCCATCTCTACGGCATGATCCACCCGGAAGCCGACCCCACGGTCACGGTGCGCAGCGTGTTCATTATCGATCCCAACAAAAAGGTTCGGCTCATCATCACCTATCCGCCCAGCACCGGCCGAAACTTCGACGAAATCG
This sequence comes from Pseudomonadota bacterium, assembly GCA_021849425.1. Lineage (GTDB taxonomy): Bacteria > Pseudomonadota > Alphaproteobacteria > Acetobacterales > Acetobacteraceae > Acidiphilium. The sequence continues at coordinate 174,146 of JAJZSY010000003.1, read as the reverse complement.
TCCGGGTCATCGACAGTCTGCAACTCACCGATGCGCATAAGGTTGCGACGCCGGTGAACTGGAACGATGGCGACGAGGTCATCATTCTCCCAAGCTTCTCCGACGATGACGCCAAGACACGGTTCCCGGAGGGCTGGAGAACCCTGCGGCCGTATCTTCGCATGGTCGCCCAACCCAAACTGCCACATCGGCAGTGATCGCGCCGACATGACGCCAAACCGGCCCCACATATGCCTAATTTTTGTGGGGCCGCATTCCTCTTTACACAATCCATCGAAAATGTGGTGCCAGGAAGTCCATGCATCACGCAAAGCGAGACAAAATGAGAAAATCCCTGAAGTCAGCTTCCGTCATCGCGGCTCTTCTTGCGGTACCGGTATCGGCAATGGCCCATGCCTATCCTGCTCACGAAACGCCACCGTCGGGTGCTGTGCTGAAACTACTTCCCGGCGAGGTCTCAATCAACTTCACCGAGACCGTCAACCGGCATTTCAGCGGTATCGTGGTCCAAGGACCGAATGGTAAACAAGTCAGTCACGGCGAAGCGACGTTAGAACACAACAACCCCAAGACACTGATCATCCATCTGCGTCGATCAAATCGAGCCGGGCGCTACACCGTTCTTTGGCATGCGCTCGCATCCGACGGGCATCGAACGCATGGACGCTACAGTTTTCGAGTGACGCCGTGAGCATCTCCACCGATCTGCTCGTTCGAGGTGTCGCCCGCGGCATTCATGTCGCGGCTTCGCTCGCCATTCTTGGCACCACCGCAGGTTATCGGCTATTTGCTCAGGCCGGCTTGCAGCATGATAAATCATTGGCCGCACGCGACGCCCAGAATGCAATTGTCAAGTTTCTCCATGCAAGTTTCGTCGTGGCTGTCATCGCAGGTTTAATCTGGCTCGTCTGCGAAGCCATCTATGCCTCGGGATCAAACCAGATCACCGCTGGTTTTGATGCGATTCTGCCGTTGCTGCGCGACACGAACTTTGGTCACCTTCTCATTATCCGGATGATCTTGATAGCTGGTGCCGTGTTGGTATTCGGCCACGGACAGAGTAACCGTCGCGTCCTGTTGGCCGGAAGCTTTGCCGCCGTCGCCGTCGCGTTGCAGGCCGGGCTTGGGCACGGTGCCGCCATGGGCGGCCCCGAGGGGCATCTGCTGCTCGCGACCCTGATCCTGCATCTGCTCGCCGCGGGACTGTGGCTCGGCGGCTTGGTTTCCCTTCTCATCGTCGTCAAAGCCGTCACGCCGGAGGCTGCTTTTCGGGCGGCGACGCGGTTTTCCCGACTGGGTATCGCCTGCGTCATCACCATCGCCGTGACGGCCGCAATTCAGGGCTGGTATCTGATCGGCAGCATCGCCGCACTCACAGGCACGGTCTATGGATTGGTCGCGGTCGGAAAACTTGCATTATTCCTGATCCTCTTGGTGATCGCAGCGACGAACCGATGGCAGACGTCCCGCCTCACGACGTTGCGCGGTCAGCGCGTCAAGGATTTTCTATACAAATCCATTGCGATCGAAACAGCGATCGGCGTTGCCGTCGTGGTGCTCGCCGGCATTCTGATGGAACTTCCGCCTGCGATGGACATGGCGAAAATGAATCTGACCGGTTAGCATCGTCCGGTGTGGATTGTCATGTCGCACCACGGCTTCACCTTGCCCATTATGGAACCATCATCTTATTGAACACACCGGTCGATTGAGATTGCGATGCTCATGTTGAAAGTTTCCGGCATGACCCGTGGCCACTTCGTCGCAGCGGCAACCATGGCACGCGCGACGCCGAAAGGCGCCGGACGATCACCCTTGTACCCTGAAAAGCTCTTCACGGCCCGTCTTGGGCGTTAGGACGGGTGCCCACACAAAACGTCAGGCCGGTTGGAATTGGAAGCGTTTTTTGTCCGGTAGAGAGGGGCGATATTGCAAGCGGATTAAAATGGATCATGTTTAAGATAAGCGGGCCAATTTGATGGCCTGCATCCGGCTCACCGCAGCTTCAGCAATCTTTCCAACTGCCTCATCAGGGAACGGGAATACGGAGCTGACATTGATCTCGCAGAGAATATAGGTGTCGTCACCTGATTCCGTTTTCGGTCCGTAGAGGAAATCGGCGTCCCAGATTGCCGGCAGCGACAAGGTGTCGATATCGAGCAGTCGCTGCATTGCGGGCACCCAGTCGCTCTCCATTTTCGTTCTCAGCACCTGAAAACGGGGCTCTGCCGGTCCGTACATGACCTTCCCCGGCGCTGACCCTTCGGCCTTCGCGGATTCTGGCAGAAGTCCCTGAGAGAACTGGTGAGAGAAGCCCACCAGACGATCATGAACCATGTAGCAGCGGATGGTTCCCTCCGGCAGACGCGGCAGGAATGGCTGGTCAATCAGCCGCCCTGATCCTGAGAAGTAAATCTCGCACCGGTCAATGAAGTCGCCGAGCCGCATCGTTTCCGCCACGCTACCGCGCAGGGCATGCTCGACGCGGACGATGGCATCGGCGTCAGACGAAGCCGGTTGGTCGGGGCCAAGTTGCACGCTCCACACTCCGTTGCCGCCGTTGCCACGGTTTTGCTTGAGGACGCGAACCGCACCGGAGGCAAGCCGCGGCGGAAACCGCTTCTTAAAGTCATCGATGGTCACATAAAGCTCGGTATCCGTTCCCCATCCGAGGTCACGCGTTCGGAACAGCACGTCCTTGACGCCCATCTTGAGGATGATGTCAGGATGGGCGCTCACCCAGACGCCTTTGGATGCAACTTCGCGAAGCAGTGGGTCCAGCTGGGAGCGGTCCTGCCCGCCGGTGATGGGATCGACCCAGACCAGGACGCCATCTACCTGGAGAAGCTGCTCGCGCACTTCCACAGCCACTTCCTCGGCATACACCGCAGGCTCGGCTGCGACATTCAGTGCCGCCAGAGCCTTGAAGACACGGTGCAGCCGGCTGTTCTGCAGCGTTGCCGCAGTTCTTGCGTTGCGGCCGCCACGCCAGAGGATCGCCAGTCTTGCGACCGGATCGGCTGCCATTACCACAAGATGGCCTCCATGCTGAACACTCGTTATCCGCCTTGAGGGGCCATAATGCGCAAGACGCCGCGACCATTGATGTTTTGCAGCGGAAAATAGACCTCGTGCGTTTTTGGATCGACGGCGACCGAATGGGCTTCCGGGGCAAGAAAGCTGCGTCCGAGCAAAGTCAGTTTGCTACCTTCAAGATGAAAAATCGCGACGACGCCGCTTTCACTCGCGACATACAGCCTTTGGAGTCCGGCATCGAAGGCCAGCACATCCGGGCCATGTCCGGTTCTGTGGATGGACAAGACGTGCATGGTTTTCATGTCAACTACCAGCAGCTTCGCATTGCCGTCGCAGGCGACGAAGGCGAGGCGAGCCGGTGAATCCAGCAGCAGGCTGTGGTCGTCATTGCACGCGGTCGGCAGAGGGTACCGGTGCACGATCTTATCCGTAAGAGGCTCGATCGCGACGATTTCATCGCGTGTTTGTACGTCCACGAACACCAGATGGCTGATCGGGTCGTACTGTGAGTTCCCCACCTCGCCACCCATTGGAATCGTCGCCACACGTTTATTCGTGCGCGTACTAAATACGGTTTCGGTTTGACCGGCTTCGTCGGAGATGAAGATTTTATGTTGAGGTGGCGCGTAGGTCATGCCATCCGGGTACACACCAGCCGGGGCATGCGCGATAATATGAAAATTCTTTTCGGAAATGACATCAAGCCTGTTCTGGTTGGTCGCCGTCGCAAATACTTCATTGAGCGAAGGAACCGCTAGGACGCCGTGAACACCAGGAACGTCCTTGATATTGGCGGTAACGCTGTTGGTGCGAAGATTGAAGGCGGTGATGATCCCCGACCCAAGATGCGCGATGAACAGCAGCCGGTGCTGCGGGTCGACGGTCTCGTAGTCAAACCGGTTGGGCTTGCCGGCCAAGGGAACGTCTGGATGCGCGATCTTCAACGGCAATGAGCCTACAGGCGCCGCGGCAGCGCCTGCGCTGATGGTGAAGACGAACGCGAGCGCACCAAGCGCCCGCGTCGCGGCAGCTAGAAGGGGACGCCTCATTTTGAAGGCAGAACCACGAGTTCTCCGCTCATCCAGGGCTTATGAAACTCGCAATAATATTGAAAAACCCCCGCCTTGGTCGCCGTGAAGGATACCTTGTCCGTTGAGAGTGGTGAAAGCGTCTGGTTGATGCCGTAGGCCTTCAGGGTGAAGGTATGTCCATCGTCACCGCCCGCCTCAAGATTGCGGATGTTGATCACAACCTTATCGCCCTGCCGTACCACCAGAGTGCTGGGCGAAAAACCATAGACTTCGCCAAACTTTTTCACGGTTTTCTTTTGGGCAGGATTTTCCTTGGATACCCACACCACCGTCTGCAGATTGAATGTACGCGTCGTTGCCGCAAAAGCCGGGGCCGAAACTGCCAGCCCCGAGACAAGGGCCAGTGCCGCACCGGCAAGCTGAATGGATCGCATGAGAATTCCTTTCATAGACCATTTTGGTTCGTTCGATGATCGGCGCAGCTCTTGCAACGCAACGCCGCCACTCACAGGACCCCGGAGAAACTGATGAACATCGCTAGTCCGAATCAGCTTCATTCCGTGGCGTCTGCCGAGAAGTATATAATGATACAGTTGTTGCAATCAATAGGAATGATGATACGATATCCTTATGATAGATTTTAAGCCTGCCGGGAGCGACGCGGCCGCTGAAGCCGAGCGGTGGCTTCTGCTGATCCATCAGCTGCCGGCTAATCCGGCTTATGCGCGCGTCAAGATCTGGCGCCGGCTACAGGCGCTTGGCGCCGTGGCAGTAAAAAGCACCGTCTATGTGCTGCCCGCCAATGAACAGACGAAAGAGGATTTTGTCTGGGTCCTGCGTGAGATCACTGCATCCGGAGGCGAAGCTTTGATTTGCGAGGCAAAGCTGATCGACGGCCTGTCGGATCAGGAAGTGCGGGCCATCTTCAATGCGGCACGCGATGCCGATTACGAGGCGCTTGCCAAGGAAGCCCGTGAACTGAGCGGGGCGCTGCGGCAAGAATCGGCAGGAACCGCGGAGGTCAAAAGCCGATTGTCAAAGTTGAAGGCGAAGGTGGCCAAGCTCGTTGCTCTGGATTTCTTTGGCGCCAATGGCCGAGAGACTGTGGATGGGCTGCTGGGCGCGCTTGAGCAAGAACTCCAGGGAGAAGCTAAAATGCAAGTGGATGGAGCTGCTCAGGCAGCAAGCAACCTTGATGCCCTTAAAGGCCGGACTTGGGTGACGAGGCAGGATGTGCATGTCGATCGGATTGCATCGGCATGGCTGATCCGCCGCTTTGTCGATCCTGATGCGCGGTTCAAATTCGTCGCCGCGAAGGGTTACCAGCCAAACCCCGGAGAGCTGCGTTTCGACATGTTCGAGGCGGAATTCACCCATGAAGGCGACCGCTGCACCTTCGAGGTATTGCTGGCCCATATCGGGCTAAATGATCCAGCCCTTGGCGCGATTGCCGAGATTGTCCACGACATTGACCTTAAGGACGAGAAATTCGGCCGTGAGGAAACCCCTGGTATCGGTTCGCTTATTGTCGGCCTGACCAAGACGCATAAAGAAGACGAACAGCGCTTCGTGCGCGGTTCGGCCTTGTTCGACGATCTCTATGAATCGTTCAGAAAAAAGCGCCGCTAGAAGGCCTCCGCATCATGCTGAACGGACCGCCCGTTGAAGGACCAATTGCCCAGGCCCCTCATCCAACAGGGCATCTGGCCGAGCTGATCCTTTATTTTCTGCGTCTGGGAGCGTTTGGATTCGGCGGCCCCGTCGCTCTGGTTGGCCAGATGGAACGTGAACTGGTGGTCGAGCGCGGCTGGCTGTCGAAAGAGCAAATGCGCGAAGCGATTGCAGTGTGCCAGTCCTTGCCGGGGCCGCTCGCCATACAGGTTGGCATTTTTATCGCTTATCTTCGCGGCGGGCTTCTCGGCGCCGTAGCGGGGGGCTGGGCGTTCATTTTTCCTAACTTCGTGATCGTCGCGGTCCTTGGCGCGCTCTACGTCCATTTTGGCGGCCTGCCGCTGATAACCGCAATTTTCTATGGCGTCAGTCCAGCGGTCATCGCGCTGATTTTGTACTCCTGTTACCGGCTGGCCAAGCTCGGCATGGAAGGGTGGCTGCAATGGCTGCTCGCCGCTGGCTGTTTTGCCGTCACGGTCATCCTCAAGGCCGAAGTCGCCTTGCTGTTCATGGGCGCTGGTCTCATCGGCGTGCTGGCGTATGGCAATATCTTCCGCCAGAGGCCGCCCGGCAATCTGGCCGCAATGGTGGTGCCGGTTACGCCCGGTGCGGTCGGCTCCGTGCTTCCCAAGCTGTTGTTTTTCTTTCTGAAGGCTGGATCTCTGACCTTCGGCAGCGGGTTGGTCATTGTCCCGTTTTTGGAGGCTGGCATCGTTCACCAGTATCATTGGCTCGATCCGCGTGAGTTTTTGATCGCGGTTGCCATCGGCATGGTGAGTCCAGGACCGGTCGTCATCACCGCGACGTTTGTCGGCTATCTCGTGGCCGGGTTTTGGGGAGCGCTAATTGCAACGGTTGGTATCTTTCTGCCGTCGTTCATCTACGTCCTGGTCGCGGCACCGCTCCTGATCCGTCACCGTGCCAACCCAAATGTGCAGGGCTTTGTCAAAGGTGCCTACGCGGCTGCGATAGGAACTATTCTCGGCGCCTGCGTTCTCCTTGGGAAGCTTGCCATCGGCGATTGGCTAACCGTTCTGATCGGCCTCGTTTCGCTTGGCGCGCTGTTCCGCTGGAAGATCAGCAATCCAGCGCTCATCGCCGTAACAGCAGTGATCGGTCTGATTGCTTTTCCGTTTCTCCACCCAGGTTGGGTGTTTGTTAAATAAAGGCTGACATCGCTTGGGATCAGCGAATGGTGTATGAATGCTCGGTTTGTTCGGCAAATTGCTTGATCACGGTCGTGCCATGATTGCTACATTTTATTGCCCATCATGCCGCGCATCATCGCCGGCATGCCGTCCTTGGCGAAGCGGTCGAGCTCCTTGGCGTGCGCGTAGATCACCTTGACCATTTCCGGATCATCCGAGGTCTCGGTCACCTCGATGCCGGTCGGCAGCAGCCGGTACGAGCGCTGATATTTATCGGGGTTCTGCAGCATCGTGCTCGCACTCGGGCTCATCATGTAATTGAACGGCCGGTTCGCGGCGAGACGGTTGTACATCTCGATCACATGGGCCTGGATGATGCCGGCGGTCTTCGCATTGCCCGACACCGTGGCGTCGATGATGCCGTTCGGCAGATATTGGGTGGCGCGCTGGATCTCGGCGTGGCGCTCGAACAATTCCATGCCGAGCTTCATCGGCCCCATCATGTTCCCGCGCGACATCATGTCCTGCATGCCATTGCCGGACATCATTCCACCCATCATGCCTCCGGTGGCGTCTCTAGATGAGTCGGCCAGAGCCTCTTTGCGACCGAACCCGACAAGCGCGAGCCAGCCCGAAATAAGTCCGCCGATTCCAGCGGCAACGGTACGACGTTTCATAGCATCCATCCTTAATGGTAACGGTACGAGTTTCGGATTTTGCCGCTTCGATCGGGCTTCTAGCGGCAGGTTGGCAACTTTTTATTTGAAGCAGCCTTCGCTGCCGTAGATCGGCCGGACCGGTCAGGAAGTCGTGATCGCTTCACCCTTGGACTTCACAGGGATGAGCAGGTAACGCACGCCGTTGGACTCGGCGGGCGGAAACCGCCCGGCGCGGATATTGACCTGGATTGACGGCAGCAGAAGCGCTGGAGCGGCGAGGGTCGCGTCACGCGCTTCTCGCATCGCGACGAACTCGTCTTCGGTGACGCCGTCATGGACGTGCTTGTTGCCGGCACGCTGCTCGGCCACCGTGGTCTCCCAGGCATAGTGCTCGCGTCCCGGCGCCTTGTAGTCGTGGCACATGAACAGCCGCGTCTCGGGGGGTAGCGCCAGCAGGCGGTGGATCGAGCGGTAGAGTTGATGCGCGTCGCCACCGGGGAAGTCGGCACGTGCGGTGCCGTAATCGGGCATGAACAGACTGTCACCCACGAACACTGCATCGCCGATCTTATACGCGATATCGGCAGGCGTGTGGCCCGGAACGTGCAGCACTTCCACCTCCAGATCGCCGATGCGGAAGCGTTCACCATTGCGAAACAGGCAATCGAAGTCGCTGCCATCGGCCTTCACGTCGGTCGCATTGAAAACCGGCCGGAAAATACGCTGCACATCACGAATATGCTCGCCGATCCCGATCCGCGCGCCGGTATGCATTTTGATGAACGGAGCGCCCGACAAATGATCGGCGTGGGCGTGGGTTTCCAACGCGCGCTCGATGACGAGCCCATCCGCCTCGGCGCCGCGCAGGATTGCCTCAACGGAGCGCGTGTCTACCTCGCCTGACCCTGCGTCGTAATCGAGCACGGGATCGATTACCGCGGCACGGCGGGTGGCAAGGTCGGCCACGAGATAGCTCACCGTATGGGTGGCTTCGTCGAAGAATGCCCGGATCAGGGGAGCGTTTTCGGTCATGGTGCCTCCATCGAGTTTGGATCTGGCAAAGATGCGCGATCCTACGGAGAATCTCCGTGTGCCGCCGCGGCAGAGCTTTGCCCGCCGAAAGCAAGATATAGGGACTATGTGTCACCAAAACTTGTCAGCGGGACGGGAAACTGTGCCAATTTGTGCCACGTGCATCTGGAGCGGGGCATTCCAGTTGCGCGTCGTATCGTCCATCGAGTGACGTCTGCCGATCTCCCTTGACTCCGTACTACAGTACGGACCCCATATTGGGCACGAGGTGGAAAGATGAGAGCAGAACTGACCATTGGGAAAGCCGCGCGTGAGGCGGGCGTCGGCGTCGAGACGATCCGCTTCTACGAACGGCAGCGCCTTGTCCGGCAGCCGCCGAAGCTGGAGGGTTCGGGCGCGCGGCGGTATCCGGCCGATACGATCGAGCACATCCGGTTCATCAAGGAGGCCCAGGAGCTCGGCTTCTCGCTGCGCGAGATCCACGAACTGCTGGCCTTGCGGGCCGATCCCGCTACCGACTGCTCGGAAGTCCGGGAGCAGGCCACCACGAAACTTGCTGACGTGCGGCGGAAGATCCAGCGGCTCCAGGATATCGGCGCCGCGCTGGAGCGGCTGATCGCGGCCTGCCCTGGACAGGGCGCCTTACAGGCGTGCTCGATCATGGATGCGCTGACGCCTCGCTCCGGCGGGCGCGCCGAGAATGGGAGGCGCCCGCACACCAACCCGAGAAAATCGTCCTGCACAAAGCATAAAAAAGAGAACACGCGATGAAGAACACGATTTTCAGGATCGAGGGTCTGCGCTGCGACGGGTGCGCCAGCACCGTCAAGGCCCTGCTGGAGAAGGAGCCGGGCGTGAAGGCCGTTTCGGTCTCGTTCGCAAGCGGCGAGGCGCGCGTTTTGTATGATCCAGGAATCGTCACGGAAGATCGTCTCGCAGCGACCATCGAACGCCCCGGCTACCGGGTCACGGCCCGACAATGACGCCGAATGTCGCCGTCACGACCGTTCTGCTGCCGATCGGGCTCGGCCTGGTCGGTTTCGTCGAACCCTGCACGCTGGGCGCCACGCTGGTGTTCGTCGGATTTCTCGAACGCAAGAGTGCCCGACGCAAGCTAGTCGAGACGATCGGGTTTGCCCTGACCCGCGCCGGGACGATCGGCTTGTTCGGCCTGCTCGCGGCGTTTCTGGGCAGCCGGTTTCTGGGGGCGCAGAAGGATGTCTGGATCGCCCTGGGCAGCCTTTATGCCATTCTCGGCCTGCTCCTGATCACCGGCCAAACAGGACGTTTGATGGTCGCGCTCGGTCCCAGCTTCTCCCGTCTGTCGAACCTGCGCGGATCGCTCGGCCTAGGCGTGCTGTTCGGCTTTAACATTCCTTCCTGCGCGGCGCCTCTTGTCCTTGCCCTGCTTGGCACGGCCGCGGCGGGTGGTGCGGACGGCAGGCCGCTCGCCACGGGATTTCTTTCGCTCGCGCTGTTCGGCCTGGCGCTGTCGCTGCCGCTCGTCGTCGCGGTGCTGTTCGCGCCGGCGCGCCGGGTGATCGATTGGCTGGGCGGCCTGTCGCGTCGCATGCCGATCATCACGGGGCTGATCCTGATTGCCGTTGGCCTCTGGTCGATCTGGTTCGGATTGTTCGTCTCGATCCGCCAGCCGATGCCCGGAATGGGAATGCCTGGAATGAGAGGATAGAAAATGTCAGAAACAATTGCCCCTGAAACGTTCTGGACCGAAGAACCGTCAAATCGGCCCAACCGGTGCAAGATCCGCGCCCGGATCGGCGGCTTGCACTGCTCGCTCTGCACCGGCACCATCGAGAAGGCGCTTGGGCGTCAGCCCGGCGTCGACAAGGTGTCGGTGAGCCTTACGCACGAGCAGGCCCTCGTCGAATACGATCCGAGTGTCGCGCGCCCTGACCAACTGCTCCAGATATTGCGCGAGATCGGCTATACCGTCTCGGACCCGCGCAAGCTGCGCCCGTTCGAGGACGAGGAGCGTGACCTGGTACGCGAGGGGCGGCGTTTTCTCACCGCGACGGCGTTCAGCCTGCTGGCGATCGCGTTGATCGCGAACCCGGCCAACGGTTCGGCCGCGATCACGCTCAGCGTTGCCGTGTTCGCGAGTCTGCTTGGTTTGGTCTTCCTCGTATTGCGTGCTCGCGGCCTCGCCACGGCGATTTTTGGCACTGCGGTGCTGGCCGGCGCGGTGGTCGCGCTGCTCCTCGCGCGGCAGCTTGGTTGGATTGTCGGAGCAACGCCCTGGATTGTCGCCACGCTGGCCCTGGTCCTGGTCTTCGGCATCGGTCAGCACATCCTGGTGATGGCGTATCAGGCACTGCGGCGCGGCATCCTCAACCAGCATGTGCTGCTCGAAATCGGTGCTTTTGCGGGCATGGCCGGCGGCATCATCGGGCTCTCGCTGAAGCAGCCAGGCTACCCGACCGCGCCGTTCTTCGCCGTCTCGGTGATGGTCCTGACCTATCACATCTTCTCGGAGTGGCTGTCGCTCATCGTCAAGACGCGCAGCTCGCAGGCGGTGAAGAAGCTGCTCGACCTGCAGCCGGAGACGGCCCGCATCCTGCGCGGCGATATCGAAATGGAAGTTCCGCTCGCGGATGTGACGGTTGGTGATCGGGTCCGGGTTCGTCCCGGCGAGCGCGTACCGGTGGACGGTGTTGTCGTGAGCGGCCGCTCCGGGGTTGACCAATCCCTGGTGACCGGAGAGCCTATCCCTGTCGAGATGACAGAAGGTGCCGCCGTCATCGGCGGCTCGATCAACGGTACCGGCACGCTGCTGGTGCAGGTCACGGCGGTCGGCGAGGCCAGCTTCCTGAACAAGGTCATCCGCGAGGTCGAGGATTCGCGGGCACTCAAGCCGGGTCTGCTGCACCTGGTTGACCGCGTGCTGCGCGTCTATACCCCGACGGTGCTGCTCGTCGCGATGACGGCCTTCGTGGGCTGGCTCATCGGCTCATGGCTCGGCACTGGGCACATCGATGTGGAGCGGGCGGTATTCGCCGGCCTGAGTGTGCTGGTCATGGGCTATCCGTGCGCCGTCGGCATCTCCGCGCCGCTCTCCATCGTACGCGGGGCAGGGGACGCTGCCGGACGGGGTATCCTGATGCGCACAGGCGAAGCGTTCCAGGGTTACCGGCTGGCGACGAGGATCGTGCTCGACAAGACCGGCACGCTCACGGAAGGGCACCCTGTCCTGCAGGACATCAAGGTTATCGAAGGAAATCAAGACGAACTTCTTGCTGTTGCCGCCGCGGCCGAGGCATCATCCGAGCACCCCCTCGCGCAAGCCGTGGTGAATGCGGCGTTCGAGCGCGGCATCGTTCCGCCCGAGGTCGGGTCGTTCGAGGCGATACCCGGCAAGGGCGTGGTCGCGCGCATTGAGGGAGACGACGTGCTGGTTGGCAACCCGCGCTTTCTGACGGAGCGCGGCATCGATCTATCACGTCTCGTTGAACGGATCGGCGCCTTGGAAAAGGCCGGGCACACGGTGATCGTGGTGGGCCGGAACGGCCGCGCGCTTGGGGCGCTGGCCCTGGGCGATACGCTGCGGCCCGACGCGGCGCGGGCGGTAGCGGCGTTGCGCAAGACGGGGATGGTGCCAATCATGGTCACTGGCGACAACGAACGCGCGGCACGGCATGTCGCCCTGGAAGTGGGGATCGATGAGGTGCGTGCTGGTGTCCTGCCCCATGAGAAAGCGGAAATCGTGCGCGGCCTTCAGGCCGATGGCAGCCGGGTTGCGATGATGGGCGACGGCATCAACGATGCCCCCGCGCTGATGCAGGCGGATGTCGGGATCGCGATGGGCGGCGGCACCGACATCGCCATCGAGTCGGCCGACATCATCATCCTCTCCAACCGGATCGACGCGCTTCCGGTCGCCCGGATGATCAGCCGGAACAGCTACCGCAAGATGCTGCAGAACATCGCCCTGGCCTTTCTGTTCAACGGGATCGGCATCCCGGTCGCGGCGACCGGGCTGATCTACCCGGTCTGGGCAATGGTCGCGATGGCGGTCAGCGTCACGGCGATTTTCGCTAACTCGCTCTGGGGCCGGCCGCGCCTGTTCTTCGACGCCATCGTCAGCGTCGGACATCCCGTGGAGGACGCGGCGCTGCGAGCGGAGGCGGCAGCGTGAACGCAACACCACCGGGGGCGGTGACCGAGGGCCAGTCAAGCGCAACGGTTGAGCGCGAGCGCCTCCTGCAGGTGCTCGCGCTGGCGACCTTCATCGTCTTTTTCCAGGCGTTCATGGTGGCGCCAATCATCCCGCAGTTCTCCGCGGCCTTCGGTGTGTCTGCCGAAGCCGTCGGTCTGATCGTTCCCGCCTATCTGATTCCCTATGGGGCCGCGACGTTGGCCTACGGTCTGCTCGCGGACCGGCTCGGCATCCGTCCTCTCATCTTCGCCTCGCTCGCCGCCTTCGCCGTGCTCACGGTCCTGACCGCGACGGCGCATTCCGTCGCAGCGCTGGCGGCGTGGCGCGTGCTGACCGGTCTCGGCGCGAGTGGGGTTGTGCCGCTCGCACTCGTGCTGGTCGGTGGTATGTTCCCCTACGAGCAAAGAGGCCGGCCGCTTGGCTGGCTGTTCGGCGCCATGGCCGGCGGCATGGCCTTCGGCTCGACCTTCGGTGCCGTGCTGGAGCCGTATATCGGCTGGCAGGGATTGTTTCTCCTCGTCGGTACGGCCGGATCTGGCGTCCTGCTCCTGCTCTTGCCCTACCGTGGATTCATCGGGGCGCGCCCGCGCCAAGCGGCCGCGACCTTGGGCGATCTATTCCGGGGCTACCGGGATCTGCTCGGCACGCCACGAGGCCGGCGCACCTACTTCTGTGTTTTGCTCAATTCCGTGTTCCAGTCCGGCGTGTTCACCTGGCTCGGCGTCTACTTCGAGCGCCGCTACAACCTCGGCCCGATCGGTATTGGCCTGGCGCTTCTTGGCTATGGCGTTCCGGGCTTTCTGTTCGGCCCGGTGATCGGGCGAGCAGCGGACCGGCTGGGCCGGGGCCGGCTCCTTCCGATCGGACTTGGGCTTGGTTCTCTCGCAACGACAGCGCTGATCCTCGGCCTGCCGCTGCTTGCCGCCGCGATCGCGGTCACGATCCTGTCGCTCGGCTACGACATGACACAACCGCTGTTTGCCGGAATTGTCACGTCCCTCGGTGGCAAGCGGCCGGGGCAGGCCATGGGCCTCAACGTGTTCTTTTTGTTTACCGGTTTCGGCCTTGGAAGTCTCGTTTTCGGCGACGTGCTCCGCCTCGGCTTCGGGCCTGCGCTTGGGGCTTTTGCTGCTGTAGAGGCCGCCGCAGCCTGGGCCTCGGTCGCGCTGTTCCGGTCAGAGATTCCGCCCGGCGCGGTCGAGAAAGCAAGCCCGACGCGGCAAGACTTGCTGTGAGGCAGAGAAGGTTACACTTGCGTGCTCACGCGTAACGATTAGGGAGATGAGCGACGTCCCGCATATCCTGATGGTGGAGGACCATCGCGAGATTCGTGATTTGGCCCTCAAGGTGTCTTTGGACCACACCGCAACCGGCTTTGAAAAATGACATCGACAGTCAGTCGCGTCTTCCCGAAAAAACGTATTTAGCCAACGCGACGATTGCGAGAATGACGAGGATCACGATCAGGAGCCAAACCAGGCCGACACCTCCCATCATGCCCCATCCCCAACCATTCATCATGCCGCTGCCTATCATTGTCTTACTTCCCCATGGTTCGTTGCATGCTCCTCGGACTGGCCTGACCGCCTGTGGTCAAGCCAGTCGAGGACTCTCCGCAGCGTTTGACCAACCATTTCGGGTCGTTAATGCGACTGGGATTGCGTCCCGGCCGGTCTGGCCGGCGGTCTGCCCATCATCAGGTTGCCCGGCATGGAACCCGCTCGGTTCGAGGCTCCCTGCACCGTGGTCATCATCCGCATCATGACCATCATGGGACCCATTATCCCGCTCTGGCCACCCCGATAGGACATCATCCTGCCTCCCCTCATCCAGCCACCCGACATGCCGTTCCACTGCGGCATGGTCCCGGCGCGGTTGGACTGGGATGCAGACACGGGAGGCGTTGGGGGCGTGGTTGCGGCCAGAGCCGGGACCGCCGTCGCGACCACAGCCACCGAGAGCAGCATAGCGGGCAGAATCTTCATGGCATTTTCCTTCTTCCTGGTGCAGGCAAAGGAGCTTGTTGCGATCCAACGGATATCCCCGTATGCCGCAACGGCAGGATCTTGCCCGCCGAGAAGCAATATACGGATCATTTGTCACCGAAGATTGTCAGCGGGAGGCGAAGCTGTGACAATTCCTGCCACGCCGGGCATCCGACACAACCTGACACATATTTGTTGAGGCATGTTCTGCTGTGCCCGGCTAGATCACGAACATGAACGAAGCCCCACATATCCTGCTCGTCGAAGACCATCGCGAAATTCGCGATTTGGTGCAGCGGGTGCTGCAACGCGAAGGGTTCCGGGTCAGTCTGGTGGCCGACGGCCGCGCCATGCGCAAACTGCTGGCCGACAACCGGATCGACCTGATCCTGCTCGACCTCATGCTGCCGGGCGAGGATGGGCTGTCGCTCTGTCGCTCGGTGCGCACGGAAAGCCGCGTGCCGATCATCATGCTGACGGCCAAGGGCGAAGAGGTCGATCGGGTCATCGGCCTGGAGATGGGTGCCGATGACTATTTGGCAAAACCCTTCGGCAGCCGCGAGTTGATCGCCCGGATCCGGGCGGTCTTGCGCCGCGCCCCGTTTGTCAGCGAACCTGGGCGGCAAGACGTGCGATACCGCTTCGATCGTTGGGTTCTGGATGTCGAACGCCGGGAATTACTGGGCGAGGACGGGGTAAGCGTGCCCCTGAGTTCCGGTGAGTTCGATCTGCTTCTGGTCCTGGTCGAGCGACCACAGCGTGTGCTGAGCCGCGAACAATTGCTCGATCTGGCCCGGGGGCGCAATGCTGCCCCGCTGGATCGCAGCATCGATACCCAGATCAGCCGGTTGCGCCGCAAGATCGAGCGGGACGTCTCCGAGCCGCAACTGATCAAGACGATCTGGGGGAGCGGCTACATGTTCACACCCGCAGTCGAGCCGCTCCGGCGGGGCGATTGATGTCGCGGATGCCCCGTTTGGCTCCGGCCACGTTGTTTGGCCAGACCGTACTGATCCTGCTGGCCGGGCTGGTGTTCTCGGCCCTGCTCGGGATCTCGATCCTCGCCTTCAACCAAGCGACGGTTGTGCGCGAAATGGGTGCCTTCGCGGCCACCCAACGGATCGTTAATCTGGCGCGCCTGATCGATGACGTGCCGGCCGATTGGCGCGGCCGGCTCGTCAGGGCGGCAAGTGGCGAGACGCTGCAGATCACGGTATCGACCCATCGCCCATCCTGGGGGAAGGTTCGGGCAACGGGCGAGGGGGCGCGGACGATCCACGCGTTCCTGGCCCGCCAGTTGCCGCCGAACCTGACGAGCAGCTTGCACGTCACCGTTGGAACCGCGTCGCTTCGGGCGCTGACTGCGCAGCGCGGCATGATGGCGATGATGCACCAGCCATCGTTGCGGGGCATGCCGATGATGGATCGTTCGGGGATGCCGGGCATGACGGCTGGGCGTCGCATGCGGGCGGCGGTGAGGCTTCCCAGCGGACCGTGGGTCACTTTCGCCGTTGTACTGCCCCCAAGCGGGTTCGGACTCTCCTGGCCCTTCCTGATCGCTCTGGTCGCGATGGGGATGATCGTCGTTCCGGCTTCCGTATGGGCAGTGCGGCGGGTCACCGCGCCACTCAGGACGCTGGCCGAGGCGGCCGAGCGGCTGGGTCGAGACGTTGCAGCACCGCCACTTGCCGAGACCGGCAGTACGGAGATACGCCAGGCGGCGCATGCCTTCAACGTGATGCAGGCCCGTCTGCGGCAGTTGGTGGAAAGCCGCACCCGCATGCTGGCGGCACTCTCACACGATCTCCGCACACCGCTCACCTTGCTGCAGTTGCGCGTTGAGGATGTGCAGGAAGTCGAGGAACGCGAACGCATGTTGGCGGCCATCGCGTCGATGAATCAGATGATCGAAGCGACACTCGCCTTCGCCCGCGATGACGCAGCAGTCGAACCGCTCCGGCGCATCGATCTGGCAGCACTGCTGGTTGCGATCGTCGATGATCTGGCCGATGCCGGTTTGAACGTGGCAATGGCACCGGCCGCACCGGTCACGATGAGCTGCCAGCCAGTCGCGCTGCGTCGTGCGTTTGTTAACCTGCTTGATAATGCCGTCAAATATGGTGGGTCGGCGGATGTGGCAATCGCGTCCGATCGGCATACGGTGACGGTCACGATCGATGATCATGGACCGGGCATTCCCGCTGCCGAGCTTTCCAAGGTCTTCGAGCCGTTCTACCGGATCGAGGAGTCGCGCAGCCGAGAGACCGGCGGCAGTGGCCTCGGTCTCGCCATCGCGTTGGCCGTTGTCGAGGCACATGGCAGCACGATCCAACTGGAGAACCGCCCCGGCGGTGGTCTTACGGCACAAGTCACCCTGCCGCGATAAGCATGGGATTCTCTCCGGCCGCGGATTCTACGCGCGACCCCAACATGTGACATAACGTAGTTATCAAGCACGCCGCCGTCCGTTTCTATTTCTTCGATCTTTTACGACAAAGAGTTTTTCCTGTTGCGCGGCTGATTTTCTGGCTCTCTATCTATGCCCGTTCTTATCCATGAGCGGGTTGATGAGCGGAACGAAAATTCTCTGGGGCCAGATGCTGGGAGCGCTGGCGATGGTGCTGCTCGGTTGCTGGGCGGCGACCGAATGGACCGCGTGGCGGCTCGGCTTTCAGCCCGAACTCGGTGCGCCCTGGGTCCGTCTCGGTTCCACCCCGCTCTACCAGCCGCAACTTTTCTTCGCCTGGTGGTATCACTTCGACGCCTATGCCCCGGGGGTTTTCGCCAAAGGCACGGTGATCGCGTCCGCTGGCGGTCTTGGCGCGGCGCTGCTGGCGATCGGGGCCTCGGTGTTTCGTGCCCGGCAATCCCGCCGCATCACCACCTATGGCTCCGCGCGCTGGGCAACCAGGCGCGACATCGATGCCGCCGGGTTGGCGGGCGGTGCCGGTGTCCAGCTTGGTCGGGTTGGCCGCAATGCCCTGCGCCACGACGGGCCGGAGCACGTGCTGTGCTTCGCGCCGACGCGCTCCGGCAAAGGCGTCGGCCTGGTCGTGCCGACGCTGCTGTCATGGACCAGTAGCGTCATCGTCCACGATATCAAGGGCGAGAACTGGACCCTGACCGCTGGCTGGCGCGCCCAGTTCAGCCATTGCCTGCTGTTCGACCCGACCAACCCGCGCTCCGCCGCCTATAACCCGCTGCTCGAAGTCCGGCGCGGCGAATCGGAGGTGCGCGACGTCCAGAACATCGCCGATGTGCTGGTCGATCCGGAAGGTGCGCTGGAACGACGTAACCATTGGGAGAAAACCAGTCATTCGCTCCTGGTCGGCGCGATCCTGCACGTGCTCTACGCCGAGCCGGACAAGACCCTGGCCGGCGTCGCCGCCTTTCTGTCCGACCCGGCACGGCCGATCGAGCGAACCCTGCGCGCGATGATGACCACGCGGCATCTCGGCACGCGTGGCATCCACCCGGTCATCGCGCAGTCGGCCCGTGAGCTGCTCAACAAGTCGGAGAACGAGCGCTCCGGCGTGCTCAGCACGGCAATGTCGTTCCTCGGGCTGTACCGCGACCCGGTGGTGGCGAAAGTCACTGCGCACTCGGATTGGCGGATCGCCGATCTGGCCTCGGTGGAACGGCCCGTCTCGCTCTATCTCGTCGTGCCACCCTCGGATATCTCGCGCACCAAGCCGCTCATCCGCCTGGTGCTCAACCAGATCGGCCGCCGGCTGACCGAGACACTCGACGTTCCCACACGCCGCGCGACAGGCCAGGCGCCGTCGCGCCTGCTGATGATGCTCGACGAGTTTCCTGCGCTCGGCAGGCTGGACTTCTTCGAATCCACGCTCGCCTTCATGGCCGGCTACGGCATTCGCGCCTTCCTGATCGCGCAGTCGCTCAACCAGATCCAGAAAGCCTATGGCGAGCACGACGCGATCCTGGATAATTGCCATGTCCGGGTCTGCTTCGCGACCAACGACGAACGGACCGCCAAGCGTGTGTCCGACGCGCTCGGCACCGCGACCGAACTCCGCGCCATGAAGAATTACGCCGGCCATCGGCTGGCACCATGGCTGTCGCATCTGATGGTCAGTCGCCAGGAGACGGCGCGACCGCTGCTGACGCCTGGCGAGGTGATGCAGCTGCCGCCGACCGACGAGATCATCATGATCGCCGGCCTGCCGCCGATCCGGGCCAAGAAGCTGCGATACTATGAGGAACCAGCGTTCCGGGACCGGATGCTGCCTGCGCCAGTGCTGTCGGAACACGGCTATGGTGATCGCCCGCCATCGCGCGGCGATGACTGGACCGGAATAGCCGCGATCGGAACCCGCGGCTTCGAATTCAGCAAGGCAGACGAAGCACCTGCCGATCCGGCCAATGGCGGCATTCGCCAGGAGCCGGAACTCCCGGCGCACGAGTCCGTCGTTCCGATGCGCGAGCCGGCTCACGAATTCGATTTCCCGGAGGATGACCCGGACGACGAGCCGCAGCGCCAGCGGACCCTGGCGGCGCTGCAACGCCAGACCGTGCGCGCCGTTGCGATGGATCACGACGATGGCCTGGGACTGGACATGTAGATCATGAAGAGCCGCCTCAACTGCTACTTCGATCCCAAACTCGCCGACCAGCTCACCACTTTTGCGCTGCGCCAGGGTATCCATCGCTCGCAACTGGTCGAGGCGGCGGTCATGGCGTTCCTCTCGCCCGACGCGCTGGATCGCCGCGAAGCCGCCTTTGTCCGCCGGCTGGATCGCCTATCGCGGCACATGGAGCGGATCGAGCGCGACCTGACCATCGCCATCGAGGTGCAGGCCCAGTTCGTGCGGTTCTGGCTGTCAGCCTCACCACCGATCCCGCCCGACCAGCAGGATGCCGCCAAGGCCCGCGGCGCGAGCCGTTACCAGGGTTTCATCGAGATTTTGGCCAAACGGCTCCAGCGCAGCGACTCCCTGGTCCGCGAGATCAGCAAAGAGATTACTCCCGAATTCAATGGGCGGGACAACGTGGCGGCGGGCACCAGCACTGGCGCCAGCGGTAACACGGACGACCATGACGCGGTCCTGGCCGGGATGGAGGACAAAAATGTCGGGCTCTGATGGGGCAGGGGTCCTGCTTTCCCGCTCGGTGCGCATGCTGCGCACCGCATTGGGTCCGGCAATCGCAGCGCTGCTGGCGGACCCGGAGATCGTCGAGGTGATGCTCAACCCGGACGGCAAACTCTGGGTGGACCGGCTCGGCACAGGCCTCGCCGATACCGGCCTGATCATGCAGCCCGCCGATGGCGAGCGGATCATCCGTCTGGTGGCCCATCATGTCGGCCTGGAGGCGCATGCGCACAACCCGCGCATCTCGGCCGAACTGCCGGAGACCGGCGAACGCTTCGAGGGTCTGCTGCCGCCGATCGTGACGGGGCCGACTTTCGCCATCCGCAAGCCCGCCATAGCGGTGTTCTCGCTGGACGATTACGTCGCAGCCAGGATCATGTTGCCCGGTCAGGCAGCCCTGCTGCGCACGGCGATCACCGAACGCTGGAACATTCTGGTCGCCGGTGGCACCTCGACCGGCAAGACCACGCTCGCCAATGCGCTGCTCAGAGAGGTCGCTGCCACCGGCGATCGTGTCGTGGTCATCGAGGACACGCGCGAACTCCAGGTCGAAGCGCCGAACCTGGTGGCGCTGCGCACCAGGGAGGGCGCCTGTTCGCTCGCCGATCTCGTCAGGTCCAGTCTGCGGCTGCGGCCCGACCGCATCCCGATCGGCGAAGTCCGCGGAGCAGAGGCGCTCGACCTGCTGAAGGCCTGGGGCACCGGCCATCCCGGCGGGATCGGCACGATCCACGCCGGCTCCGCCCTCGGCGCGCTGCGCCGGCTGGAGCAGCTGATCCAGGAGGTCGTGGTCAACGTGCCGCGCCCGCTGATCGCCGAAACCATCGACCTGATCGCCGTTCTGCAAGGCCGCGGTCGGCACCGCCGTCTCGCCGGCATCTGGCAGGTCGCCAAGACACTGACCGCCGGCGACTACGCTCTCGCCGAGATCGGGTCCACCAGCCCTTCCAACGTTTTTACTCTCCAACCCGGGAGCCAGCCATGACACGCAAATCGCTCCAGAAACTCAAGACGTCAGATGCACGCAAGGCGCCCAAAACGCCCGGACCTTCCAAGCATTTGACGACCCCGGCCCATCCTTGGCAGCCGAACCTGATCGTCATTCTGGCGGGGGTGATGTTGTGGCCGGCCTCCGCCCTGGCGGCCGGATCAAATATGCCGTGGGAGCAGCCGCTCCAACAAATCCTGAATTCAATCGAGGGACCGGTGGCAAAAATCATCGCCGTGCTGATCATCATCGGCACTGGCCTTGGTCTCGCTTTCGGCGAAAGCTCCGGCGGCATGCGCCGGCTGATCCAGATCGTCTTTGGTCTGTCGATCGCTTTTGCCGCTGCGAGTTTCTTCCTGACCTTCTTCAATTTCTCCGGCGGGGCGTTGGTCGGATGAGCAACCCGGCAGACATCCCCGGCTGGTCGGTGCCGCTGCATCGCAGTCTGACCGAACCGATCCTGCTCGCGGGCATCCCGCGCGGCATGGCGATCGCACTCGGCACGTTGGCGGCGGCGATCGGACTCGGATTGCAGCTCTGGCTGGCGGGGATCGCGATCTATCTGATCGGCCATACCGCAGCGTTGTTCCTGACCCGCCAGGACCCGCAATTCGGGCCGGTCTTCGCGCGGCATCTGCGCGCCGCTCGACATCATCTCGACACCTGACCAGGAGCGGAACGGGAGATGCTCGACCTTCGGGAATATCAAACCAGACGCAGGGAACTCGCCGACTTTCTGCCTTGGGCGGGGCTGGTCGGTCCGGGCATCGTGCTGAACAAGGACGGTGCCTTCCAGCGTACCGCGCAATTCCGCGGTCCTGATCTCGATTCCAGCACCGCAGCCGAATTGATCGCGGTGACCGCGCGGGTAAATAACGCGCTCAAGCGGCTCGGTGAAGGCTGGGCGATCTTTGTCGAGGCCGCACGATCCGCCGCTCCGGGCTATCCGGCGAGTTCATTCCCCGATCCGGTGTCGTGGCTGGTCGATGAAGAGCGCCGGCACGGCTTCGAGGAGGAGGGGGCGCATTTCGAGAGCCGGTATTATCTGACGTTCTGCTATCTCGCGCCACCGGAACGCGCCGAGCGCACCAACCGGCTGCTCTACGAGCGGGGCCATCGACCGGATCAGCGACAACGCCAGTCCCAAGGGCAGACCGACAACCACGAACAGAGCCAGCACCAAAACCAATACGGACCACAAGGCCGCAAGCAAGGCTGGGGCAATTCCAGCGAGATCGACTGGCGCAGCATTCTGGACGGATTCGCCGCCGAGACCGACCGCGTGCTCGATTTGCTCGCCTCTCTCATGCCGGAGTGCGGCTGGCTCGGTGACGCCGAGACGCTCGCCTATCTGCATGCCACGATTTCGGCCAACGGGCATCATCCGGTCGCCGTGCCGGAAGTGCCGTTCTATCTCGACGGGCTCCTTCCTGATTGCGATCTGACGCCCGGCGTCGCGCCAATGCTCGGGAGGTGCCATCTCCGCATGATCACGCTTCGCGGCTTGCCGGACCGGACCTGGCCGGGATTGCTGGACGAACTCAACCGCCTGCACCTCGAATATCGCTGGGTCGCGCGCTGGCTTCCCTTGGAAAAACCCGAGGCGCAGAAAGAGCTGGGCAAGAAGCGCCGCCACTGGTGGGCTAAACGCAAAGGCATCGCCGCCCTGCTGCGTGAGGTGATCTGGCAGCAGGAGACACGGCTGCTCGATACCGACGCCGAGAACCAATCGCTCGACGCCGATTTAGCACTCCAGGAACTCGGCTCGGATGCGGTCAGCTTCGGCTATTTTACCGCGACGGTGACGGTCTGGGATATTGACGAAGCGACCGTCGCCGAAAAGATCCGCCAGGTCGGCCGCGCGGTGCGCGCGCAGGGTTTCGTCGCCGTCGAGGAAACCCTGAACGCGGTGGAAGCCTGGCTCGGCAGCCTGCCCGGCCAGTGCTACGCCAATATCCGCCAGCCGCTGGTCTCCTCGCTCAACCTCGTCCACCTGCTGCCGCTCTCGGCGGTCTGGGCCGGGCCTGAGCAAAACGCCCATCTCGACGGTCCGCCGCTGCTGATCGTCCATACCGCCGGATCGACGCCGTTCCGCCTCGTGCTACACCAGGGTGATGTCGGCCACACGCTGATCGTCGGCCCCACCGGCGCCGGCAAGAGCGTACTTCTGGCGCTGATCGCGCTACAGTTCCGTCGCTACCCTGGCGCGCGGGTGGTGGTTTTCGACAAGGGCCGCTCGTCCAAGGCGGCCGTGCTCGGCATGGGCGGCGCATTTCACGATCTCGCCCGCGGCGGCGAGGCATCGCACGACCAAAATCACGCGGTTGCCTTCCAGCCGCTGGCGCGCATCGACCATGCCGCCGACCGCGCGTGGGCGGCGGAATGGATTGCGACGCTCTTGGTCCAGGAGAGCATCGAGCTAACGCCGGAGGTCCGCGGCGCGGTCTGGTCGGCGCTCGGCTCGCTCGCTACGGCGCCGGTGCCCGAGCGCACGCTGTCGGGTTTCGCCGCACTGCTGCAAGCCAATAGGCTGAAGGCGGCGCTGGAACCCTACACCATCGCCGGCCCGTTCGGCCGGCTGCTCGATGCCGAGCAGGAGAGCATCGGCACCGCCGACGTGCTGGCCTTCGAGACCGAGGATCTGTTCGGCGCAAAACACGCGGCGCGCGCCGTGCTGACCTATCTGTTTCACCGGATCGAAGCCGGGCTCGACGGGCGGCCGACCCTGATCGCCGTCGACGAGGCGTGGTTCGCCCTCGACGACCCGGTCTTTGCGCCAAAACTCCGCGAATGGTTGAAAACGCTCCGGCGCAAGAATGCCTCGGTGCTGTTCTCGACCCAGAGCCTTGCCGATATCACCCGTTCGCCGGTCGCCCCCGCGGTGATCGAAAGCTGCCTGGCGCGCATCTTCCTGCCGAATGCGCGCGCAATCGAGCCGGAGAGCCGGGATGCCTATGCGCGTCTCGGCCTCAATGACCGGCAGATCGAGACCATCGCGCGCGCGGTGCCCAAGCGCGAATACTGGTTCCAGGCGGCTGCCGGCTGCCGGCTGTTCGAACTGGGCCTTGGCGATATCGCCCTGGCCTTCTGCGGGGCCAGCCGGGCGGAAGACCTCGCCGCAATCGACCGGGTAATGGCCACCCACGGTCCTGATGGCTTTTCGGGGGCTTGGCTGCGTGAGCGCGGCCTCGCTTGGGCAGCGGAACTGCTGCCGGCTTCACACGCCGCGGCACCGGATCAACCCTATGTCAGCCCAAAAACCCGTTACCGATTGCGACTGGATGCCGGTGTCGAGCCCGCCCTACAGCACCCCCATCTCCCGTTCAGCGATGGTGTCGAAGGGCAAAACCCATCCCAAATGCCCGCCACTTCCACGATGGAGGTCCCATCATGAATCGTTCTACCCGGCCGGCCCGCCGACAGAAAATCATCGGAATGGCCTTGATCGGATTGCTGGAAATCGCCGCCCCGATCGCGGCGCAAGCCGATATCCCGGTGATCGATTTCTCGAACCTGACCCAGAACGTGCTGACCGCCGCGCGAACGCTGGAAGAGGTCAACAACCAAATCGCCCAGCTTCAGCAAGGCATCTCCATGCTGGAGAACCAGGCTCGCAATCTGACTGCCCTGCCGTTCTCGGTGCTCTCCCAGTTGCAGTCCTCGATGGGGCAGATCAATCAGCTGATGGGCCAGGCGCAAAGCCTCGCCTACACCGTCCAGCAGGTACAGCAGCAGTTTCGCACGCTGTATCCGAACTACCAGTCGGCAGGTTTCCAGGGCAATGTCACCCAGGCCGGTCTGCTGGCCGATGCCAATGCGCGCTGGCAGGCCTCGATCAACACCTTCCAGCACACGATGGACGTGCAAAGCCAGATCGTCGCGGCAATTCCAAACGATCAAGCCGATCTTTCATCCCTGGTCACCGAAAGCCAGGGGGCGGTGGGCGCGCTGCAAGCGATCCAATCCAGCAATCAGCTTCTGGCCCTGCAATCGCGTCAGCTTTCCGCGACGCAAGATCTGATCGCCGCGGATGCACGCGCTCAGGCCGCGAATGCCATGCAAAACGCGGAGGTCCAGTCGGCCGCGCAGGCGGAATGGCAACGCTTTTATGGCAACGGCGTCGGCTATACTTTTGCTCCGGTCAATCTGTTCGGAGGATCAGCACCATGAACACCAAATCCCTTGTCGTTATCGGCCTGTCCTGTATGTCTGCTCCAGCATGGGCGGCGGCACCGACGATCAATCAACTGGTCGCCAATCCCAAAATGCTCACCGCCGAACTCGATCGCTGCAAG
This sequence comes from Pseudomonadota bacterium, assembly GCA_021849425.1. GTDB lineage: Bacteria > Pseudomonadota > Alphaproteobacteria > Acetobacterales > Acetobacteraceae > Acidiphilium. The sequence continues at coordinate 149,016 of JAJZSY010000003.1, read as the reverse complement.
CATCTCGGTATGGCCGCTAATAACGATGCACGGTGCCGTACGGCGTGGCAGGCCGAGAACAAACAGTTCTTTGGGCATGCTCCGACCTACACGCAGAAGCCAGTCAATCTCTTTCCCAACACGCCTGACAAGCTTGTTCCCGCAGAACATGAACAGAATAAAAATCCATCCAAGGCTGGAACGCCGCATGGGTAGTAATCCGTCGATTATCGACCATTTCCTCAACGTCTTTAGCGAGTACATCAGCTCCGGGTTTGGTCTGATCGCTCCTGACATGGGCTTCCTCGTCGTCGTGCTGATCGGCATCGACGCCACCCTTGCGGGTCTCGCATGGGCGCTTGGCGAGGACAACGTCATTCAGGCCTTCGCGAAGAAGGTGTTGTATGTCGGGTTCTTCGCCTTTATCCTGAATAATTGGCAGTTCCTGGCGCAAATCGTTTTCGAAAGTTTTGCCGGGCTCGGTCTGAAGGCAACCGGATCGTCCCTTACCTATGCCCAATTCCTCCATCCCGGCCTGCTCGCCCAAGCCGGGGTGCAAGGCGCCGATGTCCTGCTCTCGCAAATCCAGCGTCTCGCCGGGTTTCCGAACATCTTCTGGAACCTCGGTGAAATCCTGGTCATGGGTCTGTCCTGGATCGTCACGCTGCTCGGCTTCTTTGTCCTCGCCATTCTGCTCTTCCTCGCCATCATCGAATTCAAGCTGACGACGCTGAAGGGCTTCATCCTCGTTCCCTTCGCCCTCTGGCGCGGCACCGCCTTCATCGCCGAGCCGGTGCTCGGCCAGATCGTCACCTCCGGCGTCCGCGTTCTGGTCTTTGCGGTGGTGACCGGTATCGGCACCCAGCTGTTCAGCCAGATCCTGCCGAGGAACCCGTCGGCGGTCCTGTCGCTGCAGGACGCGCTCACCATCCTGCTGGCATCCATGACCATTGCCGGTCTTGCGTTCTCGGCAAACCGCCTCGCTGCCGGCATCACCTCCGGTGCGCCGCAGCTTGGCCTTGGCAGTGCGGCCGCAGCGGGCGGTGCCGCTGCCGGTGTTGTGACATTGGCCGGAACAGGCGGGATCGCGGCGGTCCGCGCCGCGGCCTCCGGCGTCGGTGCCGCAACTTCCCTCGCTGGTGGTGCCAGCGGCGCCTACGCCTCCGGCAGCGTCGCTGGTGGCGGCTCCGTCTCGGCCGGCCTCGGCGGTGTCGCCCGTGGTGCCGCCGGTGCGGCTGGCAGCGGATTACGCGGTATTGCCCGGAACGCTACGTCGGGATTGCGCGATCGCTTTGCCGCCGGCCAACGGGCCGGCTGGGCGGTGACCGGCGGTAGCGGCACCGGTGCTGGCGGTTCCGGCAGTTCCGGCGGGGGTGGCGGTGGGGGTGCAGAACCCGCATCGGCGCCACCAGGGACCACGGCGACGCCCGCTCGATCCGGTGCGCCGGCCTGGGCCGAAAATCTGCGGCGGCGCCAAGCCCAACGGACGGCGGAGCGAATCATCCGCGAGGGCGAAGCCGGTGGCGGCGGGATGCGGCCCAATCTCCGGGGAGACCGGACATGAGATGGCGCCGTTTCTCCACCCGTCTCTCCGAGACCGAAACCCCGGCCACACCCTACCAGCGTGCCGGGCAGCTCTGGGACCAGCGGATCGGCTCAGCCCGGGTTCAGGCCGCAAACTGGCGGCTGATGGCCTTCGGCTGCCTCGCCCTAACGGCCGTCGTCACCGCCGATGATATCCGCACCCATTCGCGCGCGATGGTCACGCCGTTCGTTGTCGAAGTGAACCACCTTGGCTCGGTGCAAGCCGTCGCGCCGGCTCGGGCCGAAGTACAGCCAACCGACACCGAGATCGCTTACTTTCTGGCACAGTTCATCGAGCGGGTGCGTGGCCTCTCGGTCGATCCTGTCGTTGTCCGCAAGGCCTGGCTCGATGCCTACGCGCAGATTACCAGCCACGCCAAACCGATGCTCGATGCCTATGCCCGCCGGACCGATCCGTTCGGACAGATCGGCAAGCGCGCCATTACCGTCGATGTCACCAGCGTCGTCCGCGCAAGTCCGCGTTCCTTCCGCGTCGCCTGGGTCGAGCATCCCTACCAGGACGGCACTGCCCTGCCGCCCCAGCATTGGACCGCCATCCTAACCGTGGTGATCCAGACCCCGCATACCGAGGCAGCGCTGCGCCAGAACCCACTCGGCATCTACATCGACGCGATCAGCTGGACCCGCGAGGTCAACACCGTCCAGACCGAAGGATCCACCCCATGAGATTTTTGCTCCTGCTCCCGGTCGCCGGCGCTTTGGCGCTCTCCGCCTGCGCGCAGCAAGTGCCGAAAATTGCCTATGACGATCCGCAACCGGCCCATCTGATTGCACCGCCCCCGCCGCCCGTTCGCGTGGTGAAGCTGCCGGAACCGCTGCCCTTGCCGGGTCAGTTGAAGAAACTCCCCCCGGCTACGGCGTATCGGCAACCGGCGCAGCCAGCGAACCCGGTCGCGCGGGTGGCTGCAGCCAATGCAGCCGCACGGATCGACCCGACGCGCGACGGCTACATCAACGCCATGCAGGTGTTCCCCTGGTCGACCGGCGCGCTCTATGAAATCTACGCGTCGCCGCTGCACGTCACCGATATCGCGCTACAGCCCGGCGAGCGCCTGATCTCGATCGCCGCCGGCGATACCGTGCAATGGAAGATCGGCAACACCACCAGCGGGTCAGGCCCGACCACACAGGTCCATGTTCTGGTCAAGCCGATTTCGGCCGATCTGCCGATGAACAACATCGTTATCATGACCGACCGGCGCGCCTATCACCTCGAGATTCACCCCACGAAGCACACCTATATGGCCGCGGTGTCCTGGAACTATCCGCAGGGCGATCTGCTCGCGCTGAAGGCGCAGAACATCGCCGCCACCGATTATGCCACCACCGTCGCGGCGAGTGATGTCGATCTTGCCGATTTGCATTTCCGGTACCGGATCAGCGGCGATCATCCGCCCTGGCGGCCGGTTCAGGTGTTCGATGACGGCTCGAAAGTCTACATCCAGTTCCCGCCAGGCATCGCCCAGGGCGACATGCCGCCGCTGTTCATCCTCGGCGCGTCCGGCGGCAAAGCGGAGATCGTCAACTACCGGGTGCGCGGCAATACGATGATCGTCGATCGGCTGTTCCCCGGAGCAGAACTCCGCCTCGGCGCCGGGCCGCAGCAGATCGTGCGGATCACCCGCACGGACGGCAGCAGCGGATGACCGACCCGGAGAACAACCAGGCGCCGGCGCCCCCCTCGGCACCGCCGCCAAAAGCCGATCCGGCATCGTTTGCGATCCGTGCCAAGCCGCGCGCCGTGACCCGGTTGTCGCGCCGGGTGCTGAGCATCGCCGCCGGTAGCCTCGCGCTCTGCATCGGCGGCGCAGTCTGGTGGGCGTTCGCGCTGCACAGTTTTCGGATCACCACGGGCAAGCAGCTCTACAACACCGATGTCAGGCCATCGGCCCAGGCAATGAATGGCTTGCCGAAGGGGTATGCCGCCCTGACCAAGCCGAAGCCGCCACCCGTGCCACCGAAGGTCCCCCAGCTGGGACCGCCGCTGCAGGGCGATCTCGGACCGCCAATGCCGGGTCAACCCGCGCCGTCCGATCTTGCGCCGGCGCCGACCAATTCAACCAATTCATCGGAACAGGCGGCCGCCCGGCTCCATGACCAGGCTGCCCTTGCCGGAGTGTTCTTCACCATGACCACGAACCCCGGCGGTGAGGACGCTTCGACTGGAGCAGTATCGAACAGCGCACCGGCAAATCCATCCCCCGGTGGATCAGCGGATCAATTCTATCCTCGGCGTGCAACACTGGCCGCGAGACAAACCCATTCTGGGCAGGGAGAAAAACAAGCCTTCCTGAACAGCCCGGTCGATCGCTCGGTCTATTCGCCGGACCGCCTGCAAAAGCCGATCAGCCCCTACGAGCTGATGGCCGGGAGCATCATCCCGGCCGCTTTGATCACCGGCCTGAACTCCGATCTGCCCGGCCCGGTGATCGCCCAGGTGACGCAGGATGTCTACGACAGCGTCACCGGCCGCACTCTGCTGATCCCCCAGGGCGCCAAGCTGATCGGCAAATATGACAGCGTCGTCGCCTATGGTCAGTCGCGCGTGCTGCTGATCTGGACGCGCCTCATCATGCCGGATGGCAGTTCGATCGTGCTCGACAATCTGCCCGCAGCCGACACCCAGGGATATGCGGGGCTCAAGGACGGCGTGGATTATCATTTCTGGAAGCTGCTGCGCGGCGTCGTGCTGTCATCCTTGCTCGGCGTCTCCAGTGCGCTCGCAACCAACAACGTCGCTGGTGGCAACAGTTCCGGCAATCTGATCATCTCGCTCGGCCAGAGCGGCGACCAGGCGACCAACCAAGCGGGCCAGCAGATCATCTCGCATGACCTCGGAGTCCAGCCGACGCTCACCGTTCGTCCGGGATTCCCGTTCGACGTGATGGTCAACCGCGACATCGTATTCCGGCCCTACACAGGGTCGTGAGAGAGAAGGGGATGGATCAAAAGAATGGCAAAACTTCGCATTGGCGCTTTGCCGGACGACAGACCGGTAAAACGGACCATTACCTTCACCGCCGCGCAGGATAATCTGCTGCACGACTATGCCGCCGCGATCGCCGCCCAGGACAGTTTGGCGGATGCCCCACTGGTCGAGAAACTCGTGCCCTTGATCGTCGAGCGGTTCATCACGACCGATCGGGGTTTCCGGAGCCGGAAGAAGAAAGCGGTGGGCTTGTCAGAGACGGTCAATCAGTCCGGCTCGAAGCGTGGCGAGACACCCGGCGATACGAGTACGAAAAATCGTCCTACAATTTAGGGTCAATGCGAAAAAAATTTTCAAATCACGACCAAAATGGCAAGCTCAGTTTGCGCCCCCCATTTGAACACACACGGCTCAAGCTGCAGCCCGGAAAAGCAAATCGTGCCGGAATTTTCCACCAACGATCGCTTTGACCTCGCATGCGAATTTCTGCAGCCACAAAATTCCATTTTTATCAGCATTTATCCGTCTAACTAGCGAGCTTGTTGCTGCCCAACACCAAGCCGTGGCAGCACAGTGAAAGCACCACACAGAAAGCTTTCGGCGGGAATCAGCGGAGTCGCGTTCACACAAACGTGAATATGGTGCAATATGGTGCTTTCGCTGTCGCTGCTGGCTGCCCAATCGTCCGCCCGTCCGCCACGGATGCCTGCTTCATTGGCTTGATGTCCCCGGTCTTTCCAATCCCCGGTGCTATTAAAGCGGACTTTCTTTAGCCTCCCGCTTGTTAAAGAAAATAAGGTATTGCTTAAATAAGGCTGCCCTCCGATAATCCGTCGGTGACAGAATCGAGCAACGACACTCGCAATGGACGCGTAGGGCGACTGGTCAAAGCACTGGTGGCAGGCGAGCTTGTGCGCGCATTTGTGCCACCCGCTCTACCCCCCGACCCGCCGATCGACATTCTTGGGCTACTGCCCCAATTGAGCGCCGCCGAGCGCGCGCTTGGCCGGTTGGACGGAATCACCGTACTCCTCCCAAGGCAGGAGTTTTTCCTATATATGTATGTCCGTAAAGAAGCCGTTCTGTCTTCCCAAATCGAGGGCACCCAATCGACCCTTGCCGACCTGCTGAGATTTGAGACCGAGGCCCAAGCCGGACAACCGATCGACGATATTCGTGAGGTATCAAACTACGTCGACGCGATGATGTACGGCCTGGAAAGGCTGGCGGAGTTGCCGCTGTCGCTCCGCCTAATCCGTGAGATGCACGCACGCCTCCTCCGAAGCGCGCGCGGGGGGACCAAGAATCCTGGCGAGTTCCGCCGCTCGCAAAACTGGATTGGCGGCACGCGGCCAAGCAACGCGCTCTTCGTGCCGCCGCCCGTCGCAGAACTGGACGTCTGTCTCGACCAGTTTGAACGATTCATGCACGAGGACGCCTCACGCCTTCCGCCGCTCATCAAAGCGGGACTGCTCCACGTCCAATTCGAAACCATCCACCCGTTCCTGGATGGCAATGGCCGCATCGGCCGTCTCCTCGTAACCCTCTATCTCTGCGTCGAAGGCGTCCTGCGCAAGCCGCTTCTCTACCTCAGCCTTTACCTCAAGACCCATCGCGCGGACTACTATCGGCTTTTGCAGGAAGTGCGCGAACACGGCGCTTGGGAAGCTTGGCTCGACTTTTTTCTCGTCGGGGTCGCCGAGACAGCGAACCAGGCTTTCGATGCGGCCACACGAATCGCCGAGCTGTTCAAGCACGATCGTGAGCGGATTACCGCCGAGAGCGAGCGGGCAGGATCGTCACTGCGCGTACATGATCTGCTCCAACGGAACCCGTTTACGACTGCGGTGGCGCTGGTCGAGCTGACTGGGCTTACGGCGCCGACCATCAACGCGGCACTCGCGGATTTGCAGCGCCTCGGCGTCGTCGACGAGGTGACTGGCCGCCGGCGCGGTCGCGTTTTTGGGTATCGCGCCTATCTCGACATCCTCAATGAGGGCACCGCACCGCTTCCGGTCGCGGGCTGATCCGGCAACGATAAAAAGATCCTATGCGGGTGGGCGGCGGCCTAACTTGGTAGGCTGAGCTTCCACACACCAGCATGAAGGCAACCGATGCAAACCGATACCCCCGCAACCATCGTCGCGACCACCGCCCACAGTGATTTTAGCACACTGTTTGCGTCACTCGAATTGAGCCGGTCGAAATGAAACAGACAATGAGGATCGAGAGCGTCACCCTTTCGGGATTGCGATCCTTCGGTCCCAATCCGGTGACCGTTGATCTTGCCAATGACCTTACGACGATCGTGGGGCCAAATGCGTCAGGGAAGACCGCTCTGCTACAGGGCTTGTCGAAGCTCTTCGGTGTCACGAGGGATCAGCGCACGGTGCAGAGATCGGATTTCCACCTGTCCAGAAGATAATCCGTCCTCAAAAGAATCACGCTCACAAGTTAGACTCGATGTGAAAATAGCTTGAGATCACAACCAAGGTATATGCCCCGTTTGGGCTCGCATTTGAACATGAACGGCTCACGCTGCAGCCCGGAAAAGCAAGTCCTGCTGAAATTCTTCGCCTGCGACCAGTTTGATCTCTCGCGCGAGTCCCTGAAGCCCGCGCAAGTCATGATGGTTGCGGTTCCCCGCAACCACCATTACCGAACTCGCGAACAAACCAGATACAGCCGCGCCACACAGCGCGGTTCTTGTCGTTCTGGCAGTATGATCTCGGAAATTTAAATAGTGTCGCGAACGCTAGTGCCGTATTCCGCTTTAAGCGTGGATTTGGTATGATACATGCATGGCGATAGGACCCCGTCTCGATCTGAGGCATACGCAGTCGCTGGTGATGACCCCCCAGCTACGGCAAGCCATACAGCTTTTGCAGTTCAACAACGCCGAGGTCAACCAATTCATCGAAGAAGAACTGCTCCGCAACCCGCTCCTCGAACGGGACGACTCTGATACCTCCGGGGGGATTGCTGAAGTGTCCGGTGGGACGGCGTTGATCGACTCCAAGCTTGCGGTCACGGATACTGTCGAGAAGGTCGTCGACCCCGATCCTTCAGGGGTCCATCTGCCGCTCGACGCCGACTTTTCCAATGTCTACGACCCTGGTGGCGGCGCAGAGGCAGCCGGTAATGGCTCCGCCGAAGACCATGACTGGATCGGGCAAATCGCGGATAGTCCCCCGGGGTTGCAGGAAAGCCTGGAACAGCAGGCGCGGCTCGCCTTTTCCGACCCGACCCGCCGCCAGATCGCGCTTGCGCTGATCATGGCGCTCGACCCGGCAGGGCGGCTGGCCGAGCCGCCTGAACGCATCGCCGAGATGCTCGGGATTGAGCAGGATGTGCTGGAATCGGTGCGGCAGATCATGCTCCGGTTCGAGCCAACTGGTATTTTCGCCATAGATCTTGCCGAATGTCTGGCTGTCCAGTTGGAGGAGCGAAACCGGCTCGACCCTGCGATGTCTGCCCTCCTCGCTCATCTCGATCTGCTGGCGCGGCGTGATCACCGTGCGCTCATGGAGGTGTGCGGCGTCGATGGGGAAGATCTTCGCGACATGATTGCAGAGATTCGGCAACTGAACCCCAAGCCAGGAGCCGCTACCGACGCCGCAGCGATTACGCCGGTGATCCCCGATGTGCTCATGCGCCCCGGGCCGGATGGCCAATATCTGCTTGAGCTTAATCCCGAAACAATGCCGCGGGTTCTGATCCGGCGCGGCTTTCATGCACAGATTGCGGCGCGGGCCACGCGCGAGGCGAAGCAGTTTCTCTCGGAACGGGTGCAGAGCGCGAACTGGCTGGTTCGCGCCCTTGAGTCGCGGGCCGAGACGATCCTGCGCGTTGCGGGCGAGATCGTCGCGCATCAGGAGGCCTTCTTCCGCCGCGGCATCGGGTTCCTCCGGCCGCTTACGCTGCGCGAGGTCGCCGCCGCGCTTGAAATCCATGAAAGCACCGTCAGCCGAGTGACATCGAACAAGGTGATTGCAACACCGCGCGGCATTTTCGAGATGAAGTTCTTTTTCACCACGGCGCTCGCCGGTGCGAATGGCGAAAGCCACAGTGCCGAATCCGTGCGGCACCGGATTGCGGCGCTGATCGAGGCGGAACCGCCAGGGAGGGTCCTATCCGACGATGCGCTGGCGCAACTGTTGCAGAAGGAGGGTGTGGATATCGCGAGGCGGACCGTCGCAAAATATCGCGAAGCCATGCGCATCCCCGGTTCGGCGCAGCGCAAGCGGGAAAAAAACCTGCTGGCGGGAGGTTGACGCGCCACGACCCGCAGCAGTGTAATGCTTTTGTCTAGGATCGAGCCGTCTCCGAGCAAGCGTAAACGCCCGCTTCATCAAGGCGGGGCTACAATAACCGCATTGGCTCTAGCAAAAGGATCTCTCTATGCAGATCACGGTTTCCGGTAAGCAGGTCGACCTCTCGGATGCCCTGCGCGTTCATGTCGCGAACCAGCTCGACAATATCGCTGGAAAATATTTCGATCACGCACTCGAGGCGAACGTAACGTTCAGCCGCGCCCGCAGCTTTTTCACTTGCGACATCAATGTTCACGCCGGACGGGGGCTGACTTTGCGCGGCGAGGGCGAGGCGGCTGACGCACATGCGGCATTTGACGACGCGGCGGAACACATTGCGAAGCGGCTGCGGCGCTACCGCCGCCGTGTGAACGATCACGCGCGCGAGAGTGCCACGCGCGGCCGAACGGAGACTGTCCGGCAATACGTGTTGCAGGAGGTGGAAGCCGAAGGCGCTACCCCGCATGCGCCGGTCGATGGAGCTGCTGGGCTCGATCCCGGGCCATATGCCGCCGTGGTTGCGGAAACGCCGGCGGAGATAGCGTTCCTGTCCGTCAGCGAGGCGGTGATGCGGATGGATCTGGCGAACCAGACAATGCTCATGTTTCGCAACTCCGCGAACCGGGCGCTCAGCGTGGTCTATCGCCGCAGCGACGGCAATATTGGCTGGATCGACAGTTCGGCACTGAGCTGACCTCCTTGTCCGGCGCCCGGGTCGCGTCCTTTATCCGCTCCAGGGACGGGTGGATTGCGGATCAGCGTTCGGACACTCACCACCTATAGGCTGATGGCGAGCAGCCCCTGAAATTCAGACGAGATTTTCAGGGGCATGCTTACCTGCCCGCGGTGCGAAGCAGACTGCTCTAAAGAGAGCCAACCAGTCTGAGCACGGCCGGGCCACCGACGACCAGAAACACGCATGGCAGAATAAACAGGATCATTGGCAGGGTCAGCAGAACCGGCAGCCGCGCGGCACGTTCCTCGAAGCGGGTCAGCTGTTCCTGGCGCATTTCAGCGGAGAGGGTTCTGAGCGCCTGGGTCAGCGGGGTGCCGTATTGGAGCGTCTGGATCAAGGTCGAGGCCAAGCGCTTCAGATTGTCGAGCCCGGTTCGCTGGCCGAGGCCGGCGAGCGAGTCGCGGATATTGCCGCTGATGCGCATTTCCTGCGCCGTCAGTGTCAGTTCCTGAGACACCGCCGGATGCGTCAGTTGCAGTTCGGCGGCAACACGGGTGAGGCCGGGTTCGAGGCTGAGTCCAGCATCGGCGCAGATCACCATCAGATCGAGCGCCTCGGCCAGCCCGGCCTCGACCTTGCGGATAAACCGCTTCCGCCGCTGCTGGATCAGGATGTCCGGCAGGAGAAGACCGAACGCGGCGGCGATGGCGGCGGCGATCAGTCCATGCAGCATGCCGAAGCGCAGAACGCGGGAGGCCGCCAGAACGCCGGCGAAAAAACCCACCAGTGAAAGCAGCTTGGTTCCGACGAATACGGCCAGCGCGCCTTTGTCCCGAATTCCGGCCATTCGCAATGTGTGCCGCAGTTCTTCGAGCGTGCGGTTGCTGAGCAGGCCGCTGCGGGCGACCGCGAGGCCTACACCCATGGCGATCCGCATATGCAGGAGCTGAGCCGGCTCGTCGCTGTCGCCCGCGGCGGAGCCCGCGCCGATCGCCCGGTCCAGCCGCCGCTGCAACCTCTCTTCCGCGATGACCAGACGCAGCATCAGCACCGCAACCGCCGTCACGAAGAGAAAGAGGCCGAAAATCCACACGAGCGCGGTATTCATTTCAGTTGAGGCTGCGCCGGATGATTTCGCGCATGACCATCGCGCCGCCGGCCAGCAGCCCGATGGCGACCGCCAGCAGGATTTTCCCGGCATGGGTCACGAACAGCACACGCAGATAGGAGGGCTGGATCACCTCGATCGCAAGCGCTGCAACGAGGGGAATGATACCGAGGACAAGGGCGCTGGTGCGCGCTTCGGACGCCAGCGCATAGCCGCGGGCCTTCATCGCGACACGCTTGCGGATGACTTCCGCCAACCCCTCAAGTGTTGTCACGAGACCGCCGCCATAGCGCGATTGCAGGCTGATGGCCGTGGCGAAAAACCCGTATTCGGCGAGCTTCACCCGGTCCGCCATCTGCCTTAGCGCCTGTTCGAGCGGCGTGCCGATCGCCACCTGATCGGCGATCCGGCTGAACTCCCTGCCGGTTGGCGCCGGCATGTCCTGGGCGACGACCCGGAGCGCCTCTTGCACGGGGATGCCAACGCGAACGGTGCGGACGATCGTGGTCAGCGCGTCGGGAAACTGGCGCAGCAGCAGGGTTGACCGGCGGGCATGCACGGTGCCGAAGGCAAGCCGCGCCACGAGAATGAACAGCGGTAACCAGACGAGCCAGCCGAGCCCCGCGGCCACGGTGCCGATCAGGAAGGAGATACCCCTGGACGCAACGACGGCGCCGATCATGATGATCCACCACGGGACAGGGTAATCCGGCGCGCGCGCCAGATCGACCCCGACGAGTCCCAGCACCGCCATTGCGGGGCGCCGGAACCGGCCGAGCGGATCATTCGACTCGCTCTGGCTCTCGATTCTTGTGACGAGGGTCTGGCCCGATACCCGCATAAGGCGCAGTTCGATCGCCTTTTTGGTCCGGTCCGCCCGCACCCCGCCCATCAGCGCGAGCGAGGTGGCGCCGAGGATCAGAAGCAGGAGCGGCAGGAGGAGCAGGCCGCTCACGCCGCCGCCTCCTCGAGCGCCACCGTCCATGCGCGGAGCAGGCCGAAATAGCTGAGCCGCTCGTGGAAGCTCGCCCGCGTGTGGGAGACGGCGTAGCGGCCGATGACCCGGCCCGTTGCATCCTCGCCCAGAACCTCGAACTTGAAGATGTCGTTGAGCAGGGGGGTTTCGCCCTCGATTCCGGCGATTTCGGTGAGCTGAATGAGACGGCGGCCGCCATCGCGCTGGCGTTCCACCTGGACGATCAGGTTGACCGCCGAGACCACCTGCATGCGGATCGCCCGCGGCGACAGGCCCATGCTCGCCATCTGCACCATGTTCTCGATACGGGCCAGCGCATCGCGCGTGGTGTTGGCGTGGATGGTGGACATCGACCCGTCATGGCCGGTGTTCATCGCCTGAAGCATGTCGAACGCCTCGGGGCCGCGGACCTCGCCGATGATGATGCGGTCGGGGCGCATGCGCAGCGCGTTGCGGACGAGGTCGCGCTGGGTGATTTCGCCCTTGCCCTCAAGGTTCACCGGCCTGGTTTCGAGACGGACGACATGCGGCTGCTGGAGCTGGAGTTCGGCGGCGTCCTCGACGGTGACGATGCGTTCCTGCGGATCGATGAAGCTGCTCATCGCGTTCATCATCGTCGTCTTGCCGGAGCCGGTGCCGCCGGAAATGATGACATTGAGACGGCAACGCGCGGCGATTTCAAGCACCCGCGCGACCGGCGGGGTCAGCGATCCATACTCGATCAGCTTGCCGAAATTGATCGGCTTGCGTGAAAACTTGCGGATCGAGAGACAGGGGCCGTCGATCGACAGCGGCGGCAATACGATGTTGACGCGCGAGCCGTCCTTGAGTCGCGCATCGACCATTGGGCTGGATTCATCGACCCGGCGCCCCACTGTGGCGGCGATGCGCTGGCAGATATTGGTCAGATGGGCATTGTCGCGGAAGCGCACCCCGAGCTGCTCGAGCCGACCCCGCCGTTCGACGAAAACCCGTTCCGGCCCATTGACCATGATGTCGGTAATGGTCTCGTCCTCGAGCAGGGGCTCCAGCGGCCCCAGCCCGAGCATGTCGTCCACCAGTTCGGCGGCAATCTGGTTTTGCTCGTTGCGGTTCAGCTGGATGCGATGTTCGGTCGCCAGCTCCGCCACCATGGCCTCGACGCGTTGCAGCAGACGCGGGTGATTGAGCCCCACGATGGTCGAGGCGTCGATGCTGGCGAGGCAGAGGCCCCGGATCATTTCGACATCTTCCTGGCGCAACCGCACCGCCTGGTGAACAGGCGCGGATGGATCGACCGAGCGGCGGCCGAAGACCGGTAGCGCGTCCATCAGGCAGCCATGGCCGTGGTGCCGACGCCGAGCCTGGCGGCGAGCGCGATGATCGCCTTGCGGAAGACGCCTTTCCGGCCGACGGCGGGCTCGCCGAGATTGTTTCCCTGGGCGACCAGGGCGGGGAGTTCGGGGATCACGATGGCGATTTCGGTTCCAAGCAGTTCGGCGATCCGCGACACGGCGGGTGCGGTCCGGCGGTTGTGGCGGTTCAGAATGACGAGGGGCGGGCCGGACTGCATCTGGCCGGCCGGCAATGCAAGCCAGCGGCGCGCATTCGCGATGCTGTGCGGCGATCCGGTGGTCACGATGACGCGCGCATGGGCGAGCGCGAGCAGTTCCGTTGCAAACCGGGAGGGGCGCGCCGGAATGTCCGCCACAACAAGATTGTATCGCTGGCGCAGCGCCGACACCAGCGCAGCGCCGCCTCCGGCCTGGTAATGCCAGGCTTCGTTCAGGGGCTCCTCCGCGCCGAGGACATGAAGGCGGCCGGTCGAGGGCTGGGCGGCGCGCTCGATCAGCAGGGGGTCGATCCGGTCCGGCGTGTCGAGCGCGTTGCGCAGGCCGGTACTGGGCGGGACGTTGGTTGCCAGCGCGGCGCTGCCGCGTTGCAGGTCGGCGTCCAGCAGGATTGTATGGCGGCGAACATCCCCGCCCACATGCCAGGCGAGGCTGCTGGCAACCGTGGTGGCGCCAACGCCGCCGGCTGCGCCGCACACAGCGACCATCGAGCCGCCGCGCGCCGCTTCGAAGGCGGGCACGCCGCCGGCCGCCCATGGCAGCAGCTCGCGCGCCACCATCGCCGGATCGAGCGGCTTCGAGAGATATTCGCTGACGCCCAGCGTGCGCGTGAGGCTGCGATAGAAGCCGATGCTGCGCTCGCTGCCGATGATCAGCACGCGGGTTCCGGGGTCCACCACCGGTTCCAGCCGATGCACGGCGCTCATCGGCTGTTCCTCGCCGGAGATGTCGACAAGGAGGGTTCGCGGCGTGTCGAACCGGGCGAGATAGTCCAGCGTTTCGGCGAAGGTGGCGCGCTGGAGCGGGACGCCGGTGGGAAATGCCGGCACCAGCGCCGTGCGGATGGTCTGCAGGCTCGCGTCATCGCTGACGAAGCCCATGAAGGCGGGGCGGCCGCTCCCTTGCGGCCCCTGCGGCGGCGCGTGCGAAGCGCCCACCCGATCGAAGGCGGAAGCCGTCATTGCGGATGATACTCGGTTTTGCCTGTGGCGCCCTGGAAGACCGTGATCCCGGTCTGGCCCGGCATGTCGAGCGCGGCGAGGGCGGGGGATACCTGGCCGCTGAAGACCGGCGGCGGTTTGGACGGGCTGCCTTTCGGCGCCTCGCTGGGGCGGACGATCAGCGACAGCGGGCCAAGATGGGCGGCGACCTCGACCTGTTCGGCCTGTTCCGGCGTGACTTCCAGCGTGACGGTCCGCGCCGTCGACTGCGCGGCCGTGTGGCTGCCGCTTGCGCCTTGCACCAGGCGCTGATCGATCGCGATCACCCGCACGTCGGACAGGACGGTTTCCGCGGCCACCTTGCGCGTCGGCGGCAGGTTGGCGCCGACCAGGTTCTGGGTCAGCAGAAGATCTACATGGTCGCCCGGCCAGATCAGGCCGGCGGCGCCGGTGATCGCATCGACCCCGACCGACACCGCCCGCATGCCTGGTTGCAGCACGGCGGCGAGAAAGCCGTGATCGCCGGGGCGAATGGCGATATCCGTGGTCAGAAGCGCCCCGGCGCTCAGCCGGCGGCGGATCATTGCGCCGGTATAGGAGGCGCGGTTCGCCGGTGTGTCTCGCACCGCATCCGCGGGCACCTGCGCCGGGGGGCGGTCCTGCACGATGAAATCGGAGGGTTGCAGCAGCGTGCCGGGCGGCAGAGCCTTGCCCGTCGCCAGCAAGGCGATGGTTGGCGCCGCCTTCTTGTGGGGGTGTGCCGGATGCATGTCGATCCAGGCGACGGTTCCGAAGCCGGCAAGCCCCACGGCCAGGACGATGAACAGAACGAGTCTAAGAATCATCAGGACATGTCTCAAAAGAAGCACAGGCCGGATTGGCCTGTGACTGGCACGGCCCCAACACGGCGCCCGCAGCCTCGCCCGGCGGAATTTCGCTGTAGATGGCCCCGGCGCCGCGTGGAACGACCGGGCGACGGGGCCTGCTCATACCCGGTTCAACGAGGTCAGAGATTGGTTGTGTTGTTGCTCAGCGTTCCGGCGATCTTGTTGACGGCGTTGCCGAGATCGTTGGCGAGCAGACCGAACGCACCGATGATGACAACCGCCATCAGCGCCGCGATCAGCCCATATTCCATCGCGGTCACCCCGCGATCATCCCGTGCGAACGCAAGGCCGCGAACCGCGAGCCAGGTTTTCACGTAGTCAAGCATTGTCATGTCTCCTGCACACCGCATGACGATCCACTGCGCGGCGATATTGACGACAGCGCCAGAATTTTGCTGGCAGAAGACCCGCGGACCAATGCCGCGGACCGGAAATCCACGACATGATCAAATCAAAACAACCTTACTAAAACGTTAATTAACTGGACTGTGAAAGATTACTTTTGCACCGTCTCAGGCTGTCTCGCTGGCGAGGAGGGATAGCGCCGCCGCATCCGGCCGGGCGCCGATCCGGCCAATCGCCGTCGCGGCCACGCGGCTGGCCAGGGCCGCGCTCTCGACGAGCGACACCTTGCGGGTAAGGCCGACCATGAAGCCCGCGGCATAGGCATCGCCGGCGCCCGTGGTGTCGACGACCTCCACCGGAACCGCGGCGACGACATGGCGTTCCGCACCGGCGACGACGACGCTTCCCGCCTCGCTGCGCGTCAGCACCGCGAGCGGCAGCGTGTGGGCGGCCTCGGTCACCGCCCCGTCGAAGTCGTTCTGTTCGAACAGCGAACAGATCTCGGCCTCGTTGGCGAACAGGATGTCGATGCCGCCGGAGGTGATCAGGTCGAGGAAGGCGGCGCGATGGCGATCGACGCAGAACGCGTCGGACAGCGAGAGCGCCACCTTGCGCCCGGCGCCGCGGGCGATGCGCACGGCCTCGCGGAAGGCATGCTGCGCCCGCGGCGGATCGAAGAGATATCCCTCGAGATAAAGGATCGAGGAGGACTGGATCGCCTCGGCATCGAGGTCGGTGTGGTCGAAATCGATGCAGGCGCCGAGATAGGTGTTCATGGTGCGCTGGCCATCCGGCGTGACCAGGATCAGGCAGCGGGCCGTCGGCGCGCCCTCGGGCAGCGGCGCGTGCGGAAAATCGACGCCGATCGCCCGGAGATCGTTGGCGAAGGCGATGCCAAGCTCGTCGCGCGCCACCTTGCCGAGAAAGGCCGCGCGGGCGCCGAGGCCGGCCGCGACCGCGCAACTGTTGGCAACCGAGCCACCGGAGGCGATCTGCCCTGGCGGCATCACTCCGAGAATGCGCTCGGCGGCCTCGGCGTCGATCAGCCGCATCGCGCCCTTGCGCATGTCGTGCCGGTCGAGAAAATGATCATCGGTGCGGGCCAGCACATCGACGATCGCATTGCCGATGCCGATGATGTCGTAGCGGGTCGTGTCCATGCCTGTCCCCTGCAAGGTCGGTGAATGCTCCCTTCGCCTATCACCCGAAAGGCCAGGTCACAAATCCGCGCCCGTCATGAACGCGCAGTTAATCCTGATCCATACGATCTCCTTGCGGAACCTTAGTAAAAATGCACGCATTTGGGGCCGCAGGCGATTGTCCGGAGCGCGTGTCGCGTGCTAGCGGACAGACAGTAAAAGTTGTGGAGGGTTCGTGATCAGCTTCAGAAAACGCGACGACCAGCCGCCGGAGGGCAAGCCGCGGCAGACTCCCGCACGGCAGGATGGCGCCATGGATGACGGCCTCAGCATGCCTCCCTTCCGTCCCGCTTCCCCCGAAACGGTCCCGCAACAAGCGGATGACACAAAGGCTAAGGAGATGCCCATGGCCCGAACCCCCTTTTCGCCCAGCCAGCCGGCTACGCCCGCGGCAGGCGGCGCCCCGGCGAGCCTTCCGGCTACCGGGACCGGCTTCCGTCCGCCGGTGCGGGATGCCGAAACCGCCGAACGCCGCACCCTGGTGGTCGGCCGCGGCATCAGCCTGCAGGGCGTGGTTCAGGATGCCGAGCGGCTGGTGGTCGAGGGGACGGTCGAGGCGACGATGATCAAGGCCGCCGAGCTTGCGATCAGCCCAGGCGGCGTTTTCAAGGGCGAGGTCGAGGTCGAGGAGGCCGAGGTTGCCGGCGTGATCGACGGCACGCTGACGGCGCGGCACTCCCTCATCGTGCGGGCGACGGGCCGGGTTCTCGGAACCGCGCGCTGCCGGCGGCTGCAGGTCGAGGATGGCGGGCAGATCACCGGCCGGATCGAGATGATCACCGAAGGTGCTGCCAGCTCCCAGGCCACCGACTGACCCTGACCGGCCCGCGGAGGGCGTGAGCACGGATGAGACGCCGCGTCTTTATCGGCCTGTTGAGCGCAGCCGCGCTCGCAGGCTGCGCCGCGCGGCCGGGAACGATGGCGGGTGGATCGGCCGCCTCCTTCGCGTCGGCTGCACCGGTCAGCCTGGTCGGCGCGACGCCGGGCGATCTGCGCGCCAGTCTGGGCATGCCCTCGCTGTTGCGGGTCGATGGGCCGGCGCAGGTCTGGCTTTACCATTCCCCGATCTGCCGGCTCGATCTGGTGCTCTATCGCGGCACAGTCGGCCTTCCCGTCGTTCGCCTGGCGCGAACAATGCCGCACGGCGTGCCCGATGCTACCTGCGTTGCCAGTCTGGAACAGCAGCGCGCCTCCTGATATCGAACGGACGGATGACCGGCGTGCCGAAAGCGCGCGGGGCGCGATGCATGACGGAGGGCACATGAACGGTTTACGGGTCGCGATCCAGATGGATCCGATGGAAAGCGTGGATATCGACGGCGACTCGACCTTCGTGCTGATGCTCGAGGCACAGCGGCGCGGCCATATGCTCTGGCACTACTCGGTGCGCGAGATGTGGCTGGAAAGCGGGGCGCTCAAGGCGCGGGTGCGGCCGGTGACGGTGCGCCGCGAGGCGGGCAACCATTTCACTTTCGGGCCGGCCGAGACGGTGGATCTCGCGGCGATGGACGTGGTGCTGATGCGCCAGGATCCGCCCTTCGACATGGGGTATATCACGGCGACGCACCTGCTGGAGCATATCCACCCGCGGACTCTCGTGGTGAACGACCCCGCATCGGTGCGCAACGCGCCCGAGAAACTGCTGGTCATGGAGTTCCCCGACCTGATGCCGCCCACGCTGATCGCGTGGGACCGCGCCGCGATCCGCGAATTCCGTGCCCATCACCGCGACATCATCGTCAAGCCGCTCTTCGGCAATGGCGGGATGGGGATTTTCCGGATCAAGCCGGATGATGAAAATCTCGGCGCCCTGCTCGACACGCATTTCGGCAATTCCCGCGAACCGCTGATGGTCCAGCGGTACGAACCGGCGGTGCGGGCGGGCGACAAGCGGATCATCCTGATCGATGGCGAGCCGCTGGGCGCGATCAACCGGGTTCCCGCCGAGGGCGACGCGCGGTCGAACATGCATGCCGGCGGCGTCGCCCGGCCGACCACGATGACCGCGCGCGACCGCGAGATCTGCGAGCGGATCGGGCCGACACTGAAGGCGCGCGGCCTGCTCTTCACCGGGATCGACGTGATCGGCGACTATCTCACCGAAATCAACGTCACCTCGCCGACCGGCCTGCAGCAGGTGGCCCGGTTCGACAACGTGCATCTCGAAGCGACGATCTGGGACCGGATCGAGGCGCGGCGGGCGCAGGGCGTCTGATCGCCTCGCCGGCGGCCGGGCGGTGCGATCCGCCCGGCCGCCGCGGCGCTCCTACAGGTTGGCGACGGCGTGCTGCCGCGCGAGGAACCAGGCGTCCACCGCCGATTTCATCGATTGCGCGATGCGGCGGCGGAAGGCCGGCGTGCGCAGTTCGGCCTCGTCCGCGGGGTTGGAAAGAAACGCGGTTTCCACCAGAACGCTGGGGATGGCGGAGGATTGCAGCACCGCGAACGTGGCGTGGCGGGCCGGGTTCGGCAGCAGCGGCACATGGGGCGCAAGCGCGCCGACCATTTTCTGTTGCAGCAGATGCGACTCGATCTTGGTGCTGTGCGCCATCAGCGCGAACAGGATTTTCGCGACTTGCGGCGACACGCCACGGAAATTGGGGTTGGACAGGCTCTCGACACTGTTTTCTGACTGCGCCATCCGCGCCGCGAGCTGGTCGGAGGCATGATTCGAGAAGGTGTAGATGCTGGCGCCACGCACCGCGGGGTCGTGCGCCACGGAATTGGCGTGGATCGAGAGAAACAGTGTCGCCTTGTGGCGTTCCGCGATATCCACCCTTGTCTGCAACGGGATGAAGATGTCCCGCGACCGTGTCATCACCACCTCATAGCCGCCGCGCTCCAGCGCCTGGCGCAGATCGTGGGCGGTGGAAAGCACGATGCTTTTCTCGAAAATGTTGCCCTGGCCGATGGCACCGGGATCGTGCCCGCCATGACCGGGGTCGATCACGACGAGGCGCCTTGCCGAGGCCTCGCGCCAGGCGGCGTGGCTGAGCCGCGGCGGCAGGCCGGGGGTGGCGCGCGCCAGGGCGGATTGCATCCACAGCGGCAGCGTGATCGTGGCTTTCACGCCTGAATCGAGCAGGAAGCGACGGGACAGACGCATCGCAAACCTCCTTTCTGTCGACCGAAATTATTGACTTCGGCCATGAAGTGCCATCATGCTCTCAGGAATGCACGTTAAATCATTGAGATTGACATAAGATTGATTGACGTCCCCCGGCTTCCGACGCCCCCCGGGTTGTGATTTGCTGCGCCCGTCGCATATCAGCCCAGGGGAAAACATCATGCGCGCAACCATCGTCTTCTACGGTGTGGCCCTGCTCGCCTACCTGCTGATCGATGCGATCTGGCTGGGGCTGACCGCCGATACGCTCTATCGCGCCGCACTCGGGCGGATCATGCTCGAACATTTCCGGCCGCTGCCGGCCTTCGCGGTGTATCTGCTCCAGGTGGTCGGGCTCGCGGTGTTCGTGCGGCCGCGCGCCTTCGCGCAAGGCGGCGCCGCCGCACTTGCCTACGGCGCCGCGTTCGGCGTTTTCACCTATGGTCTCTACGATCTTACCAATCTTGCCACCCTCACGGGCTGGACGGTCGGGCTCAGCCTGACCGACATCGCCTGGGGCGGCACGGTCTCGGCTCTTGCCGCGCTGTGCGGATGGCTGGCGGCGCGGCGGCTGTTGCGGCCGCGCATCTTCAGGTAGGGCGGCGGTTCAGCTCTCTCCCTGCGGCCGCTCGAAGGCGTCCTTGCCGTCGAAACGCTGGAGCTTTTCGACATGCATCCAGGAGTGTTTCTGACCAATCGCCTTGACCAGGTCGGAGATGCCCTGCGGCCCATTGCCGGCCGCAGGCTCCTTGAGCATGAACCGACAGTCGAAATGGTCGACCAGGAAGGTGCTGCCGCCGGTCGCCGGCCAGACCTGCACGCCGCGATTGGAGATCGAATCGAGGCGCAGCGCGCTGCCTTCGGCGATCGCGGTCAGCGAGGCGCCGAGTTCGGCCGCGGACAGGCTACTTTCGAGGAAGATGTCGACGCCGAGCAACTCGCGGCTTGCGGGCTCGGTATGGGCGGTGCGGTCCGGCCAGGCCTTGAGCGTGAGCGGGCGGTAGGCGCGCGAGGGCAGATTGCTGGTGCGGCCGAGATTTTCGATCACCTGGCCGACGAACTTGTCGGTGCCGACGCCGTGGCCGCGCGGCGACAGGTCGCCGGTCAGGTTCTCCCCCTCGGCGAGGGTGATGAACAGCGCCTGCTCGATCGTCTCGGCCGTCTCGAAGGCGCCGATATGGCGGAGCATCATGATGGCGGCGGAGAGCAGCGCGGTGGGGTTGGCGAGGCCCTTGCCGGCGATGGTCGGTGCCGAACCGTGCACCGCCTCGAAAATCGCCGCGTGATCGCCGACATTGGAGGATGGCGCGATGCCGAGACCGCCAACCAGCCCGGCGGCGAGATCGGAAATGATGTCACCGTTCATGTTCGAGGTCACGATCACGTCGAACTGCTCGGGGGCGATCACGAGCTGGTGGGCGCAGTTGTCGATGATGATGTGGTCCTGCGCGATATCCGGATAGTCGGGGCCGACCGCCTCGAACACGCGCTTCATCATGCCCTCGGTGAGTTTCATGATGTTCGCCTTGGTCGCACAGGTCAGCTTCCGGCGGTCTTCCGCCTGGGCGAGGCCGAAGGCGGCGCGGATGATCCGCTCGCAGCCCGGCCGCGTCATCAGCTTGAGGCACTGGGCGACATCCGGCGTCTGCATGTGTTCGATGCCGGCATAGACGTCTTCGACATTCTCGCGGACGATGACCATGTCGATCCCCCGCCCGGTGAAGGGCGTCTTCACGCCGGGCAGTTCGCGGACCGGGCGGATATTGGCGTATAGCTCGAAATGCTTGCGCAGCGTGACGTTGGCCGATTTGTTGCCATGGCCGACCGGGGTTTCGAGCGGCCCCTTCAGCGCGATCCGGTTGCGGGCGATGCTATCGAGGGTTTCGCGCGGCGCGCCGGAGGCGATGCCCTTCCTGAACGCGGCGGCGCCGGCTTCGGCGATGTCCCACTCGACCGGCGCGTTGGCGGCCTCGAAGATGCGGCGCGTCGCGTCGAAGACTTCGGGACCGATCCCATCGCCCGGCAGGGCGGTGACACGGGTCTTGGCGAGGGCGGGCGAGGCTGCGTTCATCGTTGGTCCCCCATGGTCAGGTTGTGGCTGCGCGTATACGCCCGCCGGTCCGCCGAGGCCACCGCAGCGCAACAAATGGCAGCCCAGACGGAATACCGCGACGATGACACGAAACGGTTAACGAAATCTGCGCCGGCCCGGCGCATGATCGCGTTTTCGCAAGGCTGAACCCCGCGTCGCCATCTGGACAGGGCGGCGGGTTTTTCTATTTTCGGGCAGAATGTCTGCCTCATCATCCACACGCGAACTTGATCTCCCAGCCCCCGCCGGCGCTAACGGCCGGGTCGCGCTGGTGCCGATGACCATCGGCGCCTGCCTCGGCCTTGCCGCGGGGTCGTTCTGCGGCGGTTCGCTGCAAAGCATCTATCCCTATGTCGCCGGCCGGCTGGCGACGAGCAGCGATCACGCGCTCTGGACCCTGACCTATTTCCTCATCCACTGGGCGCTCGGCATCGCGCTGATGCCCTGGTTCGCCCGCAAGCTCGGCTTCAAGCGGCTGTTCCTCGCCAGCATGATCATGCTGGCGATCGGCGCCGGCATGGGCATTCTGTCTCATTCGCTGATGACGATGCTGGTCGCGCGCGGGGTGCAGGGCATTTCCTCGGGCCTGCTGGTGCCGCTGGTGCAGACGCTGCTGCTGCGCCATTTCCCCAAGCGCCATCACACGCTGGCGACGGCGCTGTGGAGCAATTCGATGCTGGTGCCGTTCTTCTTCGGCCCGGCCTTCGGCGGCTGGCTCGCGGTGAATTACAACTGGATCGACCTGTTCTGGCTGGTCATCCCGTTCGCCCTGCTCGCCTTCGTGCTGATCCGCGTCTCCCTGCCGGAAGACCGTCCGGCGGCGGCGCCGCCGCCTTTCGATCTTGTCGGCCTCGCCCTGCTCTGGCTCGGGCTGATCGCGCTACAGATCGTGCTGAACCAGGGCGAGCAGTTCGGCTGGTTCGGCTCGCCTTTCATCCAGCGCTACACGATCGCCGCCCTCCTGCTGCTCGGCTGCTTCGTGATCTGGGAGCTGACGAGCGAGGCCCCGCTGCTCGAACTTCGCTTCGTGACTAACCGGAATTTCGGCTTCGGCCTGCTGCTGCTCTGCCTCGGCTGGTCGATCTTCGTCGGCTGGAGTTCGATTCTGCCGCTCTGGACCGAGATCGACCTCGGCTATAACGGCTGGTGGGGCGGGGTGTTGCTGATACCGCTGGCGCTGACGGCGATTCCGGTGGCGTCCGCCATGGGGCGCATTGCCCGGCATGTGAGCCTGCGGGCCCTCGCCGCCCTCTGTTTCCTGCTCTTCGCCATCGCCTTCGCCATCGCCGTCTACAACCCCGAGATCGGCCTCGCGGCAACGGTGCCGAGCGAGCTGTTGCAGGGGATCGCGGTGGGGATGCTGTTCGTGCCGCTCACCATGATCATCCTGTCGGAAATTCCGGTCGAGGACCTGGCGGCGGCCTCGACGACCAGCAACTTCATCCGCCTCGCCAGCGACATTGTCGGCGTCACCATGCTGCAGACGCTGTGGCAACGGCACGCCGAAGCCGTTGCGGCGCTGACGCGCGGCGCCATGAGCGACGCCCTCGTGCGGCAGACCCTCGCCGAGGCGGCGCAGCGGGGCGTGTCCCATGCGCAGGCCATGGCGCTGATCGCCGGGCGGTTGCAGCTCGACGCCAGCACCTGGAGCCTCGATGACGCGCTGCGCCTTTCCGCCTGGATCTGCCTTGGTGCCGCGGCGGTCTCGCTCGTCCTGCTGAAGAAGCCCCACCGCCAGGGGGGATGAACGGGCGCTCGCGGTCCGTCGCTGCCGGGATTACGCCGCGAGCGGCATCAGCAGCATCACCGCGGCCTGCGCCGCGATCCCCTCGCCGCGGCCGGTGAAGCCGAGGCGCTCGGAGGTCGTCGCCTTCACCGACACCCGATCGAGCGGAATGCCGGCCAGCGCCGCCACGCGGGTGCGCATCGCCAGCGCGTGGGGAGTGATTTTCGGCCGCTCACAGATGATGGTGATGTCGACATTGGCGATCGCGCCGCCTTTTTCCGCGACCAGCCCCGCCGCGTGGCGGAGAAACCGCGCCGAATCGGCGTCCTTCCAGGTGGCTTCGGAGGGAGGAAAATGCCGGCCGATGTCGCCCTCGGCCATGGCGCCGTAAATCGCGTCGCACAGCGCGTGCAGCGCCACATCGGCATCGGAATGGCCGGCCAGCCCCTTTTCATGCGGCACCTCGATGCCGCAAAGCATCAGTTTCCTGCCCTCGGCCAGCACATGCACGTCATAGCCGGTGCCGACACGGGGCAGCGCGCCGCTGGCGAGAAGGGTCTTGATGTCCATGGGCCGGAATCTCCAGATGGCTGGCGGGCGGGGTTCGCGCCGGAACAGGGCGGCTTTGGCAACTGGACGATTGCGCGTCAATGCCCGGCCCTGTAGTGCTTAATTCATGGGCAACGAGATGAGCAGCTTTCCGAAATTGCGGCCGATCCGGCTCAAGGCGCCGGGCGGCGCCGCGCGCGATGTGACGATCGAGACGCCGGTGATCCTGGCGCCGATGTCCGGCGTGACCGACCTGCCGTTCCGCCGGCTGGTCAAGTCGATGGGGGCGGGGCTCGTGGTGTCGGAAATGATCGCCTCCTGGGCGATGATCCACGAGAACGCGGCGACACTCCGCATGGCGTCGGTCGATGAGGGCACGGGGCCGAATTCTGTGCAATTGGCCGGTTGCGACCCCGATGCGATGGCGGAGGCCGCGCGCATCGCCGTCGCCGGCGGCGCCGATCTGGTCGACATGAATTTCGGCTGCCCGGTGAAGAAGGTGGCGGTCGGCCAGATGGCCGGCTCGGCGCTGATGCGCGACGAGCTGCGCGCCGCCCGCATTCTCGAAGCCACCGTAAAGGCGGTCGACGTGCCGGTGACGCTGAAGATGCGCATGGGCTGGGACCGGCAGAGCCTCAACGCCCCCGCCCTCGCGCGGATCGCCCAGGAAAGCGGCATCGCCATGGTCACGGTGCATGGCCGCACCCGCCAGCAATTCTACGAGGGCACGGCGGACTGGGATTTCATCGCCTCGGTGAAGGGCGCGGTGTCGATCCCCGTCATCGCCAATGGCGACATCACGACCGAGGACGAGGCGGAGGACGCGCTGCGCCGCTCGGGGGCCGATGGCGTCATGATCGGCCGCGGCGCCTATGGGCGGCCGTGGTTTCTCGCCCAGGTCGCGCGCTATCTCACCGCCGGGCAGAGGGTTCCGGCGCCTGATCTCGCAACGCGGCGCGATGTGCTGATCCGGCATTACCGGGCGATGCGGGCGCATTATGGCGAGCTTCCCGGCCTGCGGATGGCTCGCAAGCATATCGGCTGGTATGTGCGCGGTCTGCCGGGGGCCGCGGAATTCCGTGGCGTCGTCAACCGGCAGGACGATCCCGCCGTGGTCGAGGCGATGATCCACGACATCCATGCCCGGGCGATGGGCGAGGCGGCGGCGCCGGTCCAGGCGGCCGCATGACCGCCCCGCGCGGCGCCTTCGCGCGCCGGGGACCCGCGACCAGCACGCCGGACCTGCCGACCGGTGCGGGGCAGCTCCTCGCAGCACTGCCTCTCGCGGTGATCGAGCTTGACGCGGACGACCGCTTCCTGTTCGCCAATTACGCGGCCGAGGAGATGTTCGGCGCCTCGCAGGCGGTGCTCGCCGGCCGGCGGCTGCACGAATTCGTGCCGGCCGATCACCCGATCTTCATCCTGCTCGATCGCGCCCGGCGCGACGAGGCGCCGATTGCCGAGCATGACCTGGTCCTCGAAGGCCCGCGCTTCGCCCGCCGCGGCGTGTCGATGCAGGCGGCGGCGATCGTCGATGCGCCGGGCCATCTCGCCGTCACCCTGCAGGACAGCTCCGCCGCCCGCGCGCTCGACCAGCAGCTCTCGGCGCGGAACGCCGCACGCAGCATCACCGGCATGGCGGCGGTGCTCGCGCACGAGGTCAAGAACCCGCTTTCGGGCATACGCGGCGCGGCGCAGCTGCTGGAGGCGAACGCCACGCCGGCGGACCGGGAACTCGCGGTGCTGATCCGCGACGAGGTGGACCGCATCCGCGATCTGGTCGAGCGGATCGAGGTGTTCGGCGACAAGCCGCTCGACGTCACGGCCATCAACATCCACCGGGTTCTCGAATATGTGCGCCGGCTCGCGCAATCGGGCTTCGGCGCGCGCGTCCATTTCGTCGAGACCTACGACCCCTCGCTGCCGCCGGTGCTGGGCAATCGCGACCAACTCGTCCAGGTGCTGCTCAACCTCGTGAAGAACGCCGCCGAGGCGATCGCCGAAACCCAGCGGCCGGACGGCGAGATCACGCTGATGACCGGCTTCCAGCACGGGGTGCGGCTGGCCGCCTCCCCCGCGCGCGGCCAGCGCAACCTGCCGATCTTCATCGCGGTGCGCGACAATGGCGCGGGAATTCCCGAGGATATCCGGCGCCATCTGTTCGAGCCCTTCGTCAGCACCAAGGCCGCGGGCTCGGGACTCGGGCTCGCGCTCGTCGCCAAGATCGTCGCCGATCACGGCGGGCTTATCAATGTCGACAGCCGGCCCGGCCGCACCGAATTCCGGATCCATCTTCCTCAGTTCGAGGACCGCGCCGAGAGTCTGCCATGACCACGCTGCCGACCATCCTGATCGCCGATGACGACCGCTCGATCCGCACCGTGCTGACCCAGGCGCTGGGCCGGTCGGGCTATCAGGTGCGCACCACTTCCTCGGCGGCCACGCTCTGGCGCTGGGTCGAGGATGGCGAGGGCGACCTCGTGATCACCGACGTGGTGATGCCGGACGAAAACGGGCTCGATCTGGTGCCGCGGATCAAGCGCATCCGCCCCGAACTGCCC
Organism: Pseudomonadota bacterium; assembly: GCA_021849425.1. Taxonomy (GTDB): domain Bacteria; phylum Pseudomonadota; class Alphaproteobacteria; order Acetobacterales; family Acetobacteraceae; genus Acidiphilium. Next base: position 122,474 of record JAJZSY010000003.1, on the reverse strand, counting down.
GTTCTGGTGATGAGCGCGCAGACCACCATTCTCACCGCCGTGCAATCGACCCAGCGGGGGGCGTTCGAATACCTGCCGAAGCCGTTCGATCTCGGCGAACTGCTCGCCATTGTCGATCGGGCGCTGAAACAGCCGGCGCTGCCCGTCCCGGCCGAGCCGCGCGGCAGCCCGGAGGACAATCTCCCGCTGATCGGCCGTTCCGCCGCGATGCAGGAGATCTATCGCGTCATCGCCCGGCTGACCACGACCGACCTGACGGTGATGATCACCGGCGAATCCGGGTCGGGCAAGGAGCTGGTCGCCCGCGCCCTGCACGATTATGGCCGCCGCCGGCAGGGGCCGTTTGTTGCGATCAACATGGCGGCGATCCCGCGCGAACTGATCGAGAGCGAGCTGTTCGGCCATGAGCGCGGCGCCTTCACCGGGGCGACCAACCGGCATGTCGGCCGGTTCGAGCAGGCCGCCGGCGGCACGCTGTTCCTCGACGAGATCGGCGACATGCCGCCCGAGGCGCAGACGCGGCTGCTGCGCGTGTTGCAGGAGGGCGAGTTCACTACCGTGGGCGGGCGGCAGCCGATCCGCGCGAATGCGCGCATCGTCGCCGCCACCCATCGCGATCTCAGGGTGCTGATCCGCTCGGGCCAGTTCCGCGAGGATCTGTTCTACCGGCTCAATGTGGTGCCGATCCGTCTGCCGCCGTTGCGCGAGCGGCCGGATGACATTCCGCTGCTGGCCCAGCATTTCCTCAACCGCGCGCACGCGGAGGGGCTGCCGGCCAAGACCATGGCGCCGGAGTCGATGGTACGGCTCGCGCAATATCGCTGGCCGGGAAATGTGCGCGAGCTTGAAAACCTGATGCGTCGGCTCTCCGCGCTGGTGCCGCAGGCGACGATCACCGAGGAGATCATCGAGGCCGAGCTCGCCGACCGAGCGATGGACGAACCGGCCCAGACTATGGGCGACGAGCCGGGCGCGGCCTCGCAACAGGGCGTCGAGCACGTCATCGAACGGCATGTCGCACGGCTGATCGCCGAGGCGCGCGAGGCCGGCGAGGACGGCGTTCTGTATGACCGGGTGCTTGCCGCCTTCGAGGCGCCGCTGATCCGCCTCGTGCTCGGGGAGACCCGCGGCAACCAGATCCGCGCCGCCGCGATGCTGGGTCTCAACCGCAACACGCTGCGCAAGAAGATCCGCGAGCACGATATCGGCGTGTCTCGCCGGGTTGGCTGAGAGGATGATGGACCCGCAAACCGCGCGGCCCGGGGTGCAGGCGAAGCCGCGCCGCAGAGGGCCGCTCGATTTCCTGCTCGGCCGGGTATCGACGCTTATCCTGGCGACGCTCGCGCTGCTGCTCGGGATCGGTTCGTTCGCCTATCTCGCCGGCGGCATCAAGCTCGAACTGCATTCGGGCGCCGCCGTGGGGCTTGCGATCGGCGATATCGCGATCCTGCTGCTGCTGATCACGGTGCTGGCGGCCAGCGTCACCCGCGTGGTGATGGAAAGCCGGCGGGGTGCGGCGGGGGCGCGGCTGCACGTGCGCCTCGTGCTGCTGTTCGGCGGCGTGGCGGCGGTGCCGGCCATCCTTGTTGCCATCTTCGCCGCGGTCTTCTTCAATCTCGGCATCCAGGCCTGGTTCAACCAGCGGGTGCGCACCGCGCTCGCCGAAAGCCAGCAGGTCGCCGAAGGGTATCTCGACGCGAAGAAGAACAGCATCCGGCTCGACGCGCTGGCGATCGCCAACCAGCTCAACCAGAACGGGCCAATCTTCTACGGCAACCCGCAGAACTTCTTCGACCAGGGGTTCCTGAACGTTCTGGTGGCGCAGACCGCGCTGCACGGGCTCACGCAATCGGCGATCTTCGAGCCGCTGACGAACAAGGTGGTGGCCTCCGCCGGGCTGTTTTCGTCAGAAGGCGTGACCCTGCCGCCCGGCAACATCATCGCCGAGGCGGAGAAGCATCAGGTCGCGGTCTGGAGTGCGCCGAACTCGCTGCTGGAGCGCGCCGTCGTCGAGCTGGAGGCGACGCCGACGCTGATGCTGATGGTCGAGCGGCCGATCGATCCCTCGATCCTCGCCCATGTCGACCGCACGCGGCAGGCCGTCGCCGAATATAACCGGCTCGAACATCATCGCGCCCAGTTCGAGCTGTTCTTCGCGCTGATCTTCGCGACGGTGGCCCTGCTGGTGCTCTCGGGTGCCGCGCTGATCGGGCTGCTCTTCGCCAACCAGATCGCCCGGCCGATTTCCTACCTGATCGAGGCGGCCGAGCGGGTGCGCACCGGCGACTATCATGTGCGGGTTCCCGAAGGCGACACGCGCGACGACGTCGCCGGCCTGTCCCGCGCCTTCAACCGCATGACCGGGCAGATCGCCGAACAGCGCGCCGAGCTGATGAGCGCCTATGGCCAGATCGACGAGCGGCGCCGCTTCACCGAAACCGTTCTGGCGGGGGTTTCCGCCGGGGTGATCGGGCTTGATCCGCGCGGCCGGATCGAGTTGCCAAACCGCACGGCCTCCGACCTGCTCGGGATCGACCTGCTCGATCATCTGGGCGGCGCGCTCGGCGATCTCGTGCCGGCCTTCCTGCCGCTCCTCGACCAGGTCAGGGAGATTCCGGCGCGGCCGGCCACCGGCGAGGTCGACTACGCCAGGGGTGGCGACCGAAGGGTGTTTCTCGTGCGGATCGGCGCCGATCTCAAGGGTGAACGGCCGACCGGCTTCGTCGTCACCTTCGATGACATCACCGAGCTGCAATTGGCGCAGCGCAAGGCCGCCTGGGCCGATGTGGCGCGACGGATCGCGCACGAGATCAAGAACCCGCTGACCCCCATCCAGCTTTCCGCCGAGCGGCTGAAGCGTCGCTTCGCCCGCGAGATCACCTCGGACAAGGACAGCTTTACCCAGTGCGCCGACACGATCGTGCGCCATGTCGGCGATATCGGGCGGATGGTGGATGAATTCTCCGCCTTCGCGCGGATGCCCCAGCCCAGCATCAAGCCCGAGGATCTGGCGCGGATCGCGCGCGAGGCGGTGATTCTCCAGCGCGGCGCGCATCCCGGCATCGAGTGGGTGGTGGAAAGCCCCGAGCCCGCGCCGCGTGCGGCGTGCGATGCGCGCCTGATCGGCCAGGCGCTGACCAACCTGTTGCAGAATGCGGCCGATGCCATCGGCATGCGCCCGGACAATGCCGGGCGCGAGGCTCCGGCCGGCCATGTCCGGCTCCGGATCGAGCGGCAGGGCGAGGAGTTCCGGGTTTCGGTCAGCGATGACGGAATTGGCCTGCCCGCGCAGGATCGCGCCCGGCTTACCGAGCCCTATATAACGCAGAAACCGAAAGGAACCGGTCTGGGCCTCGCCATCGTTCGCAAGATCATGGAAGATCATCACGGCAGGCTTGAACTCGCCGACCGCGAGGATGGGGCGGGAGCCGTGGTGACGCTGGTGCTGAAGGCGCGTTAGGAGTTTCATGTCCGAGATACTGATCATCGATGACGAGCCCGATATCCGCCTGCTGGTCGATGCGATCCTGCAGGACGAAGGCTACGCCACGCGCAATGCCGGCAATTCGGACGAGGCGCTGGCCGCGTTCCGCGAGCGCCGGCCATCGCTCGTCGTGCTCGATGTCTGGCTGCAGAACTCGCCGCTCGATGGGCTCGATCTCCTGAAGGTGATGAAGGCCGAGGACGAGGGCGTGCCGGTGGTGATCATTTCCGGCCACGGCACGATCGAGATGGCGGTCAATGCCATCCAGCTCGGCGCCTACGACTTCATCGAGAAGCCGTTCAAGTCGGACCGGCTGATCCTCGTCATCCAGCGGGCGCTCGAAGCCGCGCGCCTCGCCGCGGAAAATGCCGAGTTGCGGCTGCGCGCCGGTGCTGATTCCAGCCTGACCGGCGACAGCCCGGCGATCAACGGGTTGCGCCACGCCATCGAGAAGGTCGCGCCGACCGGCTCGCGCGTGCTGCTCTCCGGTGCCGCCGGCGCGGGCAAGGAAGTGGTCGCGCGGATGATCCATGCCAGCTCGAAGCGGGCGGATCAGCCCTTCATGGTGCTGAACTGCGCGATCCTGGCGCCCGAGCGGTTCGAGATGGAGCTGTTCGGCACCGAGGCGGGAGCCGATCCGCAGGCGCAGCCGCGCCGCGCCGGGGTGCTGGAGCGCGCCCATGGCGGCACGCTGCTGCTCGACGAGATCGCCGACATGCCGGTGGAAACCCAGGGCAAGATCGTCCGCGTGTTGCAGGACCAGGCCTTCGAGCGCATCGGCGGCTCGACGCGGGTCAAGGTCGATGTCCGCATCATCGCCAGCACCGCCCGCGACCTGCAGGCGGCGATCGGCGCCGGGCGGTTCCGCCAGGATCTGTATTATCGCCTCGCGGTGGTGCCGCTGCGGGTCCCCTCGCTGCGGGAGCGGCGGGAGGATATTCCGGCCCTGGCCCAGCATTTTCTCAAGCGCGCTGCCGACACTTCGGGCCTGCCGCTGCGCCCGCTGTCATCCGAGGCGCTGGCGGCGCTGCAGGTTCATGACTGGCCGGGCAATGTCCGGCAGCTCCGCAACGTGATGGACTGGTTGATGATCATGCATCCGGGCGAGCCCGGCGAACCCTTCCGCGCCGAGCACCTGCCCGCCGAGATCGGCGCCCACGCGCCCCGCGCCTTGGCGATCGACCCGCTGGCCGACATTATGGCCCTGCCGCTGCGCGAGGCGCGGGACGTGTTCGAGACGCAGTATCTCCAGGCGCAACTGCTGCGCTTCGGCGGCAATATCAGCCGCACGGCGAATTTCGTCGGCATGGAGCGCAGCGCCCTCCACCGCAAGCTCAAGCAGCTGGGTATCGGCGCCGAGGATCGCGGCGCGCTCTGATCCGGGCGGTATCCCGGACCCGGCCGGATGATGGTTCCGGCCGGGTTTTGCCGCCTGTGCCGGGCGGCGGCGCGGGTCAGGCCTCCAGATCGGTGCCCGTGGTGTCCGGCGTCGTCAGGATCGCGTAGATCGCCAGCAGCGCATAGGCCATCACCATCAGGCCGATATAGACATAGGCATGCGCCATGCCCGCGCTGTGCAGCATGAGGCCGGCGAGGATGGGGATCAGCCCGCCGCCATAGACCTGGGAGATCTGATAGCCCAGGCTCGCTCCCGAGGCGCGGTACCGCGTCGGGAAGTTTTCGGTGTAGAACGCCGGAATGGCGCCATAGCCGAAGCCGAACACGAAGCCGAACCCGATGATCTCGGCGATCATCGCCAGTACGAAATCATGGGTGTTGATCAGGTCGAAATACGGGATCGCAAACACCAGGAACACTCCCGCCGAAATCAGCAGCACGGTGCGGCGGTTCAGCCGGTCGGCGAGGCGGGCGCCGATATACATGAAGACGAACATCGACGCTGCGGCGATCAGCCCGATGGTTTCGGCCTGGGTCGCGGTGAAGCCGACCGCCTTCATGTAGCTGGTGCCGAAGATGAAGCAGAGGAAGAACGCGCCGCTGAACATCGCGTTCACCATCGAGGTGCGCAGGATCCGGCCTGGCATTTCGCGCCAGACCTGGCTTGCCGGCAGTTCGAGCACCGCTTGCCGCGCGCGATGCCGCTCGAACACGAAACTGTCCTCGGTGCGGACGCGGATGACGATGCCGACGATGGCGACGAGGAAGCCGATGAAGAAGAAGATGCGCCAGCCCCAGGCGATGAACTCGGCATGCGGCATCATCGACTTCACCACGATCACCGAGCCGAAACCGAGCAGCAGGCCGATCGGGATCGCGAAGCCGACCCAGGCGCCCCAGAAGGCGCGGTGCCGCGAGCGCGCCGCCTGCTCGACGACCCAGGTCGACGCCGTGCCGAATTCGGCGCCGAAGCTGATCCCCTGGGCGAGCCGGAAGACGATCAGCAGCATCGGCGCGGCAGCACCGATCGAATCATAACCGGGCGTCAGACCGATCAGCAGGGTGCTGACACCCATCAGCACCAGCGCATAGACCATCGCGTCCTTGCGGCCGCGCCGATCGGCGATGTTGCCGAAGATGAAGGCTCCCAGAGGGCGGATGACGATGCCGATGCCATAGACGCCGATGGCGGCGGCGATCGCGGCAAGCCCGGGCAGCTTGAAGAACACCCCGCCCCACACCGTGGCGGCGATGATGCCGGTGACGAGAAAGTCGTATTGTTCGATCACCGACCCGATGATGCTGGCCAGTGCGACTTTGTAGATCTGCTTTTCGCTCGGCGCGTCGGCCGCGTTTGTCATGTGTTCCTCCCTGTTATTCGTTGTTGGCGTCGGTATCCGTGGTGGTGACAGAGGTTCGCGTCTCTCCGGGTCTTGTCAAGTCGCGGCGTCGGACTCGGCGGCGCCGGTCTGCCCCTCGGCGGCATGCCGCAGCAGGGCGGCGAAACGCCAGATGCCGTGGACGAACTTGCCATAGGGCATGGTCAGGAAGAATCCGAGCACGACGCCGAGATGCAGGCAGAGCAGAACCGCCGCCCAGGGTGTCGCGCGCAGGGCCAGCAAGGCAAGGCCGGTCAGCCCGACCAGGAACAGCGACAGGACGAAGGCGAGGTCGAGCGGGCGGCCCGCCGCATCGGCGAAGTCGCGCTTGCGGCGGAGTTTCTCGAACAGCAACCCCGGCGCGCCGATCACGAGCCCCACCCCGCCGGCGGTGCCCAGCAGCACCGGCAATGACAGGAACGGATAGGGCGCCTCGCGCCCCAGCACGTAGTGAAAGAGGGTCGCGACCGTTGTCGCGGCGAAGCAGAGGCCGAAGCCGTAGAACACCAGGTGGTGATATATCTTGCGATGGTCCCGCGGTGCGTCCTGCGTGTCCGGGCAGCCGGCGCCGCCGCCATCGAGATAGCGCAGCCGTGCCGCGTCATTCAGCGCCACGGCGATGGTGGTGCGGCCGATCGCTCGCGCCGCGCCGCCCGCGCGCCAGAACCGCCTGACCCCCGCGGCGATCGCGAACACGGCATAGACGAACGCCAGTCCGAACACCGCGACCATCATCTGGTGCGACATGAGGCGATAGAACGCGCCCGGTGCGGCCAGCACGCCCCTCGTCCCCGACATTGCGGGGGCGAGAACCAGCAGGAACGCCGCAATGCTGGCCAGCATGACCGCGGCGGTGATGCGGCCGCCATGGAGGAAGGCGATGCCGGTCCCGCGCGGCCAGGCATGTGCCGCGTAGGATTCGCGCCGCGCGGCCGCCATGGTGCGCGGCACGTTGACGGCGAATTCGTGCGGCGGCGCGAACTGGCAATCGTCGAGGCAGGCGCCGCAGCCATGGCAAAGGCTGGCAAGATGGGCGAGGGTGCCGGCATCGAAGGTGGTGTGCCGCTCCATCGCCGGAAAGACGGCGCACAGCCCCTCGCAATAGCGGCAGGAATTGCAGATCGTCATGATCCGCCCGGCCTCTTCGAGCGCGGCGCCCGCCTTCATTTCAGTTTCGCCCATGGCGCGCGGCCTCCCGTCCCGCAATCCTGCCGAACACGCTGCCGATCGTCATGCCGATACCCGCGGCATAGCCGCGCCCGAGCACGTTGCCGGCCATGATCTCGCCGGCGGCGAACATGTTGGGCGAAGGCCGCCCGTCCTGCATCCTGATCCGGGCGTTCCGGTCCACCCGCACGCCGAGATAGGTGAAGGTGATGCCGGGGCGGACCGGATAGGCATAGAAGGGCGGAGTGTCGATCCGCCGCGCCCAGTGGGATTTCGGCGGATCGAGACCTTCGGTGCGGCAATCGTCGAGCACCGTATGATCGAACGTCCCGTCGCGGATGGCGGCGTTGAAACCGGCGAGCGTGGCCTGGAAGCGGCTCGGGTCGAGCCCGAGCTTTGCCGCCAGCGAGCCGAGGTCATTTGCCTGCACCGGCGGAAACAGCGATGGCATGAACAGGCCGAGGGATTTGGCGTCGAACACGATATAGGCGATCTGCCCGGGCTGGGCGGCGATCAGGCGGCCCCAGATCGCGTAGCGCTTCGGCCAGACATCCTCGCCCTCGTCGTAGAAGCGTTCGGCATTCGCGTTGACCACCACGCCGAACACCACGCAATCCAGCCGGGTGATGATGCCGCCATCGAACCGCGGCGCCCGGGCGTCGATGGCGACGGCGTGGCACTGCGTCGGGTCGCCAACCGGCATCGCCCCGGCATCCAGCAGCAACCGCAGCACGGTGCCGCGATTATACGGCGTGCCGCGGATGAGGAAATTGTCGGCGGCCGGCCCCCAGGAGTCCCTGAGCCACTCGGTATTCGCCTCGAACCCGCCGGCGGCGGCGATCAGCGTGCGCGCGCCGATGCTCACGGTGCGCTCGCCCCGGCGGACCCGGGCGGCGCGGAACACGCCATCCTCGATATCGAGGCCGACCACCTCCGCCTCGTAGGCGACGCGGACCCCGAGAGCCTCGGCGGTGCGATAGAGCGATTTCAGCATGGCGCGGCCGCCGCCGAGGAAGAAGGAGTTGGTGCGCCCGAGGCTCAGCGTGCCGCCGAGCGAGGGCTGGAACCGCACGCCCTGCTGGCCGATCCAGTCCAGCATGTCCTTCGATTCCGCGATCATGTGGCGGGCGAGATCCTCGTCGGTCTCGCCGCCGGTCACGCGCAGCAGGTCCTGCCAGAATTCCTCCTCGGTATAGGGGCCGGTGAGAAACGCCGTCGCGCTGTCATGGGCGCAGCGCATGTTGCGCGTGTGCCGCGTGTTTCCGCCGCGATAGAATTCGGGCGCCGCCTCCAGAACGAGAACCGACGCGCCGCCGCGCCGCGCGCTGATCGCGGCGCAGAGCGCGGCATTGCCGCCGCCGATCACCAGCGTATCGATCGAATCGGGAAGGTCCGCTCCGTTCGCCATGGACGACACACCTAGAGCGGCGCGATGGTCAGGTCAATATTGTATACAATCGGATGCAATTCACGGTTCGCAACCGGCATCCCGCATCGCCGCCCGCAGGATGCGGGCCTGAAACGCCGCCCGGATATGGTCCCTGGAAGCAGCCTCGGCGCCGTCCGGATCGCGTGCGGCGATCCGGTCGAGGATCGCCCTGTGTTCCTCGACGGATTTCGCGGCGCGCCCCGCGACGGCAAGGCTCGTGCCGCCGAGCAATGCGAGCGACAGCCGCAGGCTTTCGAGCATGTCGTGCAGATACCGGTTGCGCGACGCGGTCAGGATCTGGCGATGAAACAGGCGGTTGTTGAGCGCGAGGTCTGCGGGGCTGCCGATGAGGGCGGCGTCGCGCTCGATCAGCGCCGCGAGCAGGGCGATGTCGGACTCCGCTGCATGCTGCGCGGCCATCCGCGCCGCCGCCCCCTCCAGCACCGCACGCATTTCGTACAGCTCACTCATCTGCACATCGCTGAGCGTGGCCACCGTGGCCCCCTGATGCGGGGTGTGGACGACAAGCCCCTGATGTTCGAGCCGTTTCAGGGCCTCGCGCACCGGGGTGCGGCTGATGCCGAAGCGTTGGGCCAGCTCGGCCTCGCGCAGCCGCGCGCCCGGCGGCAATGCGCCCTCCTCGATCGCCTTCAGCAGGCTCTCATAGGCATCCGCGGCACTCGGGCGGCGTCGTTTGGGGGAACGATCCCGCGGCGGCGGTGCGGCTTGCGACGGCTCAGAGACTGTCATCGTCCCTGCCTTGATCCGGGCCGCGTCCGCTCCAACCCTGGCGGCGAGGTCGCATCTTCATGCCCCGGCCGCGATCACGCCTTTGGTGATGAGGATATTGGCATAGGCTCGGCGATCCCCGGTCTGCACGATGGCGAAGCTGTCGCGTGACTCGGCATAGAATGCGTGTCTGTCGCGCCCGCCGATGCGCGCGGCGCCGATCCCCGCCGCCGCCGCGATCTGGCGGAACTCGGCCACCGCCGGCGGCACCGCCGCCGGGTCGCCCACCACCTGCATGGTCCGCAACGGTTCGGCCACGAAATCATCGATCGGCAGCACGCCGAGGACCGCCCGCATCATCTGCCCCGAACTGGTTCCCGGCAGGACGATGAGGCGCCGCGCGCAGGTCGCCGCCGGAAAATTGGCGTCGACCACCGCGATGCTGTCGCCATGCCCCATCGCGCGCAGCGCGTGCAGCAGGTCGGCGGTGAGAAGCGGATCGAGGCCGATGAGCATGATGGTTTCCTTCGGGTATCGCGGGCGCCGGACGCGCCATCGTTCGCCTGCGGACCCGTGGCGTCAAGCCGGCCCGCGGACGGGCCGGCCCGGCATCATGCGATCGACTCGCCGTGCAGCACTTCGTCGAGCCCCTGCCGCTCCTCGTCGCGGCTCACGCGCAGCCCGACCAGGCGCTGGGTCACGAAGAGAATCCCCGCGGTGACGATGCCGCAATAGATGATGGTGGCGGCAACTCCGAGCGCCTGGATGGCAAGCTGGTGAAGGCCCGGCCGCACCGCGCCGCCCGAGAGCGGGGCGAAGGCGAGCAGCCCGGTCGCGAGCGTGCCGACGATGCCGGCGACGCCGTGCACGCCGAAGGCATCGAGCGAATCGTCATATCGCAGGCGGATCTTCACCACCGTCACGGCCCAGAAACAGACGACGCCGGCCGCGATGCCGAGCAGCAGCGCCGGCCCCGGCAGCAGAAAGCCGGCCGCCGGGGTGATCGCGACCAGGCCGGCGACGGCGCCGGAAATCGCGCCCAGCACGGTCGGCCGGCCGAGATGCGCCCATTCGATGGCGGTCCATGACAGGGTCGCGCCCGCCGCCGCCATCTGGGTGACCAGCACCGCCATGCCGGCATTGGGGTTGGCGCCGCCAGCCCCGCCCGAGTTGAAGCCGAGCCAGCCGACCCAGAGCAGGGAGGCGCCCATCACCGCATAGGACAGGTTCCACGGCATCATGTTGTCCTGACCGAATCCGAGGCGGCGGCCGAGATAAAGGGCGCAGATCAGGCCGGCGATGCCGGAATTCACCTCCACCACCGTGCCGCCCGCGTAATCCGCGATGCCGAGCCGGTAGAGCCAGCCGGCCGGGCTCCAGACCCAATGCGCGATCGGCGCATAGACGAGCAGCGACCATGCGGCCATCACGATCAGCAGCGCCGAGAATTTCATCCGCTCGGCGAAGCTGCCGGTGATCACCGCCGGCGTGATCACGGCGAAGGTGAGCTGGAACATGACGAAAACGCTCTCCGGCACCCGCATATGCACCGCGCCGGGCAGCCCGGCGCCCAGGGTGAAGGGCTGGTTCCAGTCGCCCGCCAGGTTGTTGAGCAGGACATCCCCGATGCCGCCGATGAAGCCGTTGCCGTTGGAAAACGCGAGGCTGTAGCCGACGACGAGCCAGAGAACCGTGACCGCGGCGCAGATGATCACGCTCTGCATCATGATCGACAGCACGTTCTTCTTGCGGACCATGCCGCCGTAGAACAGCACGAGGCCCGGAATTGTCATCAGCAGCACGAGGACCGAACTGACCAACATCCAGGCAGTATCGCCCGCGCTCAACCCGGCTTGTGCCGCTTTTGCAGGCAGACAAACAGCTTGCAGCGCGAGCACGAGGGCTCCCGCGGTCCAAAAACGCCGCTTCATGGCGACCTGCTCCTTTTTTATGCCGTCCGTTACCCGGTGCGGCTGATCCGTGTGACAGGGGGTTACAAGCAGAAAATGTGCCAATCTCGTCGGCGCAAATGCCGGCATGTCAACCTTCGCGCATGAAAACGCTTGACGGACGCTGTTGATCCGCCAACGCTGCGCCGTGTGGAAGATTTACGTCGCACCGTCGCGCCCGGACTCCGTTTTGCCATGATTCCACGCTGTGTGAGAGGCCGACAGGCGATACCGTTCACCGCAAGGAACACGCTTCATGAATGACCGCCCGGCTTATCGGCGACTGGCAGCCACAATCGGCCTCGCAATTTCCATGGCCGTATCGCTGACGGGGTGCGGCACGCAGGCGAGCAACCGCCTCGGCGGTGGTGCCGCCGGCGGCGCGGCCACGGGGGCGACGTTCGGGCTGATCGGCGGTCCGATCGGGGTTCTGGTCGGCGGTGCGGTGGGGGGCGGCATTGGCGCGCTGACCGCCGCCAACACGACGCCGAAGCAGGTCAATCTCGGCAATCCGCCCTGGGCTGGCGGCGCCACGGCCGCGCCCGGTGCGCAAGCAGGGGCATCAGCCGGGGGGCGGCCGCAATCGCTGCAACCGGCGGCGGCGCCGGTCTCCGGCTATACCAATGCACCCGCCGCGACGGATGCGGCCGGAAGCGTGCAGGCCCAGCCCCTCGCGCCGCCGCGCTGAGCGCCCCGGCGGCGCGGTCAGACGCCGCCGTTCACATATTCACGCAGGCTGCGGACCTCGTGGGTCTGCACCTCGATCAGCGACTTGACGACGTCGCCGATGCTGACGACGCCGATCAGCTTCCCGCCATCGACGATGGGCAGATGGCGGAACCGGCCATCGGTCATCAGGTTTTCGGCTTCGAGCACGGTGGTCGCCGGCGTCGCCGTCGTCGGCGCGCGGGTCATCAGCTGGCTCGTCTGCATGTCGAGCGTCGCCGCGCCGTTGGCGGCGAGGCTGCGCACCACGTCGCGTTCGGAGAGAATGCCGAGCAGGTCGTTCTCCGCCGACTGCACCACAACCGCGCCGATCCGCTTCTCGGCGAGAAGCGCGACGACGTCGCGGATACGTGTCTCGGGCTGGACCGAGATCAGCGCCATGGGTTTGCGCTTCAGAATGGCGGCCATCGTTGTCATTGCGATCCTCCCGAGAAAGCCCGCGCCGCAGGACGAGGCGGCAGTCAGACCATAGAGCGACAAGACTATGACAACGCTTTAACCAAGATCAACTGAATTGCTCGGGCTGGCCCGATTTTCATTGTTTGGCGTCTTGCGCCGCGGCGATCCATGCGTCCTGCCCGGCGACGATCGCCAGCTCGTCGGTGCCGTGGCGAAGGGTGGCGCGCAGCAGCGCGGTCATCGATGCCGAGGCCGCCGCCAGCGCCTTGTCGAGATGGCGCTCCGGCAGATAATGCGCGAGGAACAGCGCGGCGAAGGCGTCTCCTGCGCCGGAAAACCGCCCGGCGAGGTGCGGCACCGCGATCTGCCGCGGGCCGTCGCCGTCGAGTGCCAGGATGTCGAGCATGTCCGGCGGCGTGTCCGCGCCGCAGAAACCGGTGAGGATGACGGTGTTCGGGCCGAGAGCTTCCATCGCCGCGAAGGCGGAACGCCGGTCGGAAGGCGGCGATCCGGCGAGCACGCCGAGCTCGAACGCATTGGGCATCACGATGTCGGCACGCGGCACCAGCCGCTCGCGGATCGCCGCGATCAGCGCTGACGGCACATAGGCCCGGCCATGATCGCCGATCACCGGATCGCATACGTAGAGCGCGCCCGGATGGGCCGCCCGCGCGCGCGCCACCGCGTCCTCGACGACGGGCGCGGCGGCATCGACGCCAAGATAGCCGGAGACGACCGCCTCGCACCGGGCGAAGGCCCCGCGCGCGGCGAGCCCTGCGACCAGTGCGGCGAGCCGCGCCGGCTTCACCGGCCCGCCCTCGGCGCCGCCATGGCCCGGATGATGCGACAGCAAGACCGTCGGCAGCGGCCAGACCTCGTGGCCAAGCCGCGCCAGGATGAACGCCGCACCTGAATTGCCGACAGCGCCGTTGAGCACCTGGGACTGGATCGAGAGAATCGCCATGCGCCGAGTTGGCGGCAGCGCGGGGCTGCTGGCAAGGGCCGGCGGTTGCATGCCCGCCTTCCCTGGGCCATCTGACCGGTCAGATTCACGATCGAAAGGGTTTTCCATGGCGCGTATCCCCAAGCTTCTGCAGCCGGTCAGCTTTCGCAGCGTCGAGGCGCGCAACCGCATCGTCGTCTCGCCGATGTGCCAGTACAGCGCGATCGACGGTGTGGGACAGGACTGGCACATCCAGACCCTGGGCTCGAAGGCGATGGGCGGCGCCGGCATCGTCTTCACCGAGGCCACCCATGTCTCGCCGGAGGCGCGGATCACCGCCCATTGCCTCGGGCTCTGGAATGACGAGCAGGAGGCCTTCCTGAAGCGGGTGGTCGCGCTCATCGAGTATGGCGGCGCGGTCCCGGCCATCCAGATCGCCCATGCCGGCCGCAAGGCGAGCCAGACCCAGCCCTGGAAAGGGGATGGGTTCGTGGCACCCGATGCGCCGGATGGCTGGCTGCCGGTGGCGCCGAGCCCGCTGCCCTTCGCGGCCGATCGCCCCGCCCCGCACGAGCTGACCACCGGCGAGATCGCCGCCATCCTGCGCGATTTCGCCGCGACCACGGCGCGCGCCCGCCGCGCCGGGTTCCGCGTCGTCGAGCTTCACGCGGCACATGGCTACCTGCTGCATCAGTTCCTCTCGCCGGTCAGCAACCATCGCACCGATGCCTATGGCGGTGACCTTGCCAACCGCGCGCGGATCGTGATGGAGGCGATTGACGCGATGCGCGCGGAATGGCCGGACGACCTGCCCTTTTTCGTGCGCCTGTCCTGCACCGACTGGATCGAGGGCGGCTTCGACGCCGAGCAGGCGGTGACGCTCTGCCGCTGGCTCGCCGCGCGCGGCGATGTCGACCTGATCGACAGCTCGACCGGTGGCATCGCGCCGCAGCAGAAGATCCCCTCGATCCACCCCGGCTACCAGGTGCCCTTCGCCGAACGGATCCGGCGCGAGGCCGGGATCGCGACCGGCGCCGTCGGCATGATCCGCGCGCCGGAGCTTGCCGCCGAGATCATCGCCAACGAGCGGGCCGACCTCGTCTTCGTCGCCCGCGCGGTGCTGGCCGATCCGGCTTGGCCGCTGAACGTGGCCCGGCATTTCGGCTTGCAGCCGGAACTCGTGCCGCAATATCAGCGCGCGACCGTCTGACGGAACGCCGCGTCAGGCTCTGCCCGCGGGAAGGGCTTGACGCGGCGCCGAAGCGGCCGGTAAAACGATGTTAGCGCTTTGTTCCCTCGTTGCGTTGCCGTTTTCCCGGCCCTTCAGGCGCGTTCGGGAAGCGCACGCCGGAGTTTGTCGATGCTCACCCGCAAGCAACACGAACTGCTGGTCTTCATCGATCAGCACCTGCGCCGGACGGGTTGCTCCCCGAGTTTCGAGGAGATGAAGGACGCGCTCGATCTCAAGTCGAAATCGGGGATCCACCGGCTGATCGGCGCGCTCGAGGAGCGCGGCTTCCTGCGGCGCCACAAGCACCGGGCGCGGGCGCTTGAGGTGCTGCGCCTGCCGTCCGACGTGGCGGCGGAGCGGCGGGAGACGACTTTCGCCCCGAACGTGATCCAGGGCAATTTCGCGGCCCGGCTCCAGGGCGCGCGCGCCGCCGACCCGGCGGCGGCCATCACCCTGCCGCTCTACGGGCGGATCGCGGCGGGACAGCCGATCGAGGCGCTGCGCGAGACCCAGAGCGAGATCGAGATCCCCGCCTCCCTCGTCGGGCCCGGTGAACACTATGCGCTCGAGGTCACCGGCGATTCGATGATCGAGGCCGGTATTCTCGATGGCGATCTCGCCATCATCCGCCGCGGCGAAACCGCCGAAACCGGCGAGATCGTCGTCGCCATGATCGACGACACGGAAGTGACCCTCAAGCGCCTGCGCCGGCGCGGCAATTCGACGGCGCTGGAGCCTGCCAATCCGCGCTATGAAATCCGCATCTTTCCCGCGGAGCGGGTCAAGGTGCAGGGCCGGCTCGTCGCCCTGTTCCGGCGCTACTGACTTGTTTCATCCAGCCCCCCTTTGACCCCTTACCCGCGCGGGCCGATACTGGGCGCATGAACGTGTGGGGCAAGATCATTGGCGGCGTGGCCGGTTTCGCCGTGGGCGGGCCGCTCGGCGCGGTTGCCGGAGCGGCACTCGGCCATGCGGCCGATACCGGCGATCTCGGCTCGTTCGGCGCCCGGCTCGGTCGCGCCCTGCCGCTCGACTCCGCCCGGTTTGCCGCCCTGCTCGGCCGGCGCGAGCAGGTGTTCGCGATCGGCGTCACCGTTCTCGCGGCGAAGCTGGCCAAATGCGACGGTCCGGTGGTGCGCGCCGAGATCGACGCCTTCAAGCGGCAGTTCCGGATCGACGAGGCGGCAATCCCGACGGTCGGACACCTGTTCGACCAGGCCCGCGAAGACGCCACCGGGTTCGAGCCCTATGCGCGGCAGTTGGGCGAGAGCTTCGCCGACAACCGGCTGGCGCTGGAACAGGTTCTCGGCGCCCTGTTCGCCATCGCCCGGGCGGATGGGCCGGTCAACCCGCGCGAGGCGGACATGCTCGCCCGCATCGGCACCCTGTTCGGACTAGGCGAGACGGCGCGCGGCCGGGCATCCAACCCCTCCGGCGGCGATGCCGCGGAAGACCCCTACCAGGTTCTCGGCATCGCCCGCAGCGCTTCCACGCCGGCGATCCGCGCGCACTGGAAGACGCTGATGCGCGAGAACCACCCCGACCAGCTGGCCGCCCGCGGCGTGCCGGCGGAATTCATCGCCCGCGCGACGGAGCGGGTCGCGCGGATCAACGCTGCCTGGGACGCGATCAAGCGCGAGCGCGGCGCGTGATCTCGCCGAACCATGACGACCGGCCCCAAGGCGTGCCGGTCGATCATCTGGTTCTGCACTATACCGGGATGCGGAGTGCGCACGCGGCGCTGGAGCGGCTGTGCGATCCGGCGGCGAAAGTATCGTCCCATTACCTCGTCGAGGAAGACGGCGCGGTCCACGCCCTCGTGCCGGAACCCCGGCGCGCCTGGCATGCCGGGATCAGCTTCTGGCGGGGCGCCAGCGCGCTCAACGACCGCTCGATCGGCATCGAAATCGTCAATCCAGGCCATGAATGGGGCTATGTCCCGTTCCCGCGGCGGCAGGTCGACGCCGTGATCGGGCTCTGCCGGGACATCGTGGCGCGGCACCCGGTGCCGCCCCGCAACGTGGTCGGGCATTCCGACATCGCGCCGGACCGCAAGCAGGACCCGGGCGAGCTGTTTCCCTGGCCATGCCTTGCCGCCGCCGGGGTCGGACTGTGGACCGACGCCTCGGCCGATGGTGCCGATATCCTCGCCGAACTCGCCGCGATCGGCTACGACACGTCGTTGCCGGCCGCCATCGTGGTGGCGGCGTTCCAGCGGCGGTTCCGGCCCGCGCGCGTCGATGGTGTCGCCGATGCGCAAACCCGCGGCCGCGCGGCGGCGATCCGCACCCTGTTCGAGGCGTCCGCCCCGCCATTGACCAAACCCTGACGATCGCCCAAGAAGCACGGGCCAGACGGTTGGACGGCCGCCGTGCCGCAAGCGGCGCGGAGGAAAGTCCGGGCTCCATGGAATGACGGTGCCGGCTAACGGCCGGCGGGGGCGACCCCAGGGAAAGTGCCACAGAAAACATACCGCCAGCACGCTTCGGCCTGCCGGCAAGGGTGAAAAGGTGCGGTAAGAGCGCACCGCGGTCCCGGTGACGGGAGCGGCAGGGAAAACCCCACCGGGAGCAAGACCGAATAGGGGCGGCCGGCGGCGTGAGCGATCATGGCCGCGAAGGGATTCCGCCTTGTCGCCCGGGTTGGTCGCGTGAGGCGCGCAGCAATGCGCGTCCCAGATGAATGGCCGTCCAGCGTCCGCGAGGATGGGGACAGAACCCGGCTTACAGACCGTCTGGCATTTTTCGCCCGCCCCTCCGCCACGATTAGGCGATCTGCGCCGCTTCTGCTAAGAAAAAGGGTGATTTCCTGACCAATGGAGTGCTTGACCGGCATGACCAGCACCGCCGACTCGACCGCCGTTCCCGCTTCGGATGAAACGGCGGGTTCCGACCTTGCCCCCGACACCGCCTATGACGCCGGCTCGATCAGCGTGCTGCGCGGGCTGGATGCGGTGCGCAAGCGACCCGGCATGTATATCGGCGACACCGATGACGGCTCCGGCCTGCACCATATGGGCTTTGAGATCATCGACAACGCGGTGGACGAGGCGCAGGCCGGCTTCGCCGACCGCGTCGATGTCGTGCTGAACGGCGACGGGTCGATGACCGTGACCGACAATGGCCGCGGCATTCCGACCGACATCCACGCCGAGGAAGGTATCTCCGCAGCGGAGGTCGTGCTCACGCGGCTGCATGCCGGCGGCAAGTTCAACCAGAATTCCTACAAGGTTTCGGGCGGCCTGCACGGGGTGGGCGCGGCGGTGGTCAACGCGCTGTCGGAATGGATGGAGGTGCGGATCTGGCGCGAGGGCCAGGAGCATTTCATCCGCTTCGAGAACGGCGACACGGTCGCCCCCCTCGCGGTGACCGGCCCGTCCGGGCACGCCACCGGCACATCCGTCACCTTCAAGCCCTCTGCTGCCACCTTCACCCGCACCGAATTCGATTTCGCGATCTACGAACGCCGGCTGCGCGAACTCGCCTTCCTGAATTCCGGCCTGACGATCACCCTGCGCGACGAGCGGCACAGCACCCCGCAGGACGCCCATTTCCGCTACGAGGGCGGCCTCGTCGAATTCGTCTCTTGGCTCGACCGCTCGAAAACGCAGCTCTTTTCGCCGCCGATCGCCACCTTCAGGGACGACAGCTCGGCGGGCATGAAGGTCGAGTTCGCCCTCGCGTGGAACGACACCTACCACGAGACGATGCTCTGCTTCACCAACAACATTGTCCAGCGCGATGGCGGCACCCATCTCGCCGGGTTCCGCTCGGCGCTGACCCGGATCGTCTCGAAATACGCCGAGAGCATCGGCAAGAAGGACAGCCTCTCGCTCTCCGGCGAAGACATGCGTGAGGGGCTGACGGCTGTGCTTTCGGTGAAGGTGCCCGATCCGAAATTCTCCTCGCAGACCAAGGACAAGCTGGTCTCCTCCGAGGTGCAGCCGCTGGTCCAGGCCGCGGTGGCGGACACGCTCGAACACTGGTTCGAGACCCATCCGAAGGAAGGCAGGCTGATCGCCCAGAAGGTGATGGACGCCGCCTCGGCCCGCGAGGCCGCGCGCAAGGCCCGCGAACTCACCCGCCGCAAGGGCGTGCTCGACATCTCGACCCTGCCGGGCAAGCTGGCCGACTGTCAGGAACGCGACCCGGCGAAGTCGGAAATCTTCATCGTCGAGGGTGATTCGGCGGGCGGCTCGGCCAAGCAGGGGCGCGATCGCAAGACCCAGGCGATCCTGCCGCTCAAGGGCAAGATCCTCAATGTCGAGCGGGCGCGGTTCGACCGCATGCTGGGCTCGGCGGAAATCGGCACGCTGATCACAGCGCTCGGCACCGGCATCGGCCCGGCCGAGCCGGAGCAGGGCGGGTTCGACATCTCGAAGCTGCGCTACCACCGCATCGTCATCATGACGGACGCGGATGTCGACGGCTCGCATATCCGCACATTGCTGCTCACCTTCTTCTTCCGCCAGATGCGCGAGCTGATCGAGCGCGGCCATCTCTACATCGCGCAGCCGCCGCTCTACCGCGTCAAGCGCGGCAACGAGGAGCGATATCTGAAAGACGACGACGCGATGGAGGCCTTCCTCTTCGAGCGGGCACAGTCCGAGGTGACCATCGAGGGGATGGACCTTTCGCGGGAACTGCCGTTCATGCGCGAGGCGGCGCGGCGCATCGTCGATCTCGCGCGCGACATTCCGGTCGCCTATGTCGAGCAGGCGGCCATTGTCGGGCTGCTCAGCGCGGCGCCGGAAACCGTGTCCGATCTTGCGCCGGTTCTCGCCGCGCGGCTCGATTCCATCTCGCTGCCGAACGAGCGCGGCTGGGTCGTCGCGGTGGACGCGCAGGGTGTCACCATGGCCCGCACGGTCCGCAGCGTTGCCGAGCGGCACACGATCGACCTCGCGATGCTCCGCTCGACCGACGCGCGATGGCTCGCGGAACGCGCCAGTCGGCTTGCCGGCGATTTCGCTGCCGGCCTGCACCTCGTCCATGGCGCGCAGACGCTGCCGGTGCGGGGGCCGTCCAGCCTCATCGAGCAGCTTTTCGCGATCGGGCGCAAGGGCCTGTCGATCCAGCGCTTCAAGGGGCTGGGCGAGATGAACCCGGACCAGCTCTGGCAGACCACGCTCGATCCGACGACCCGCCGCCTGCTCCAGGTGCGTATCGGCGATGCCGAGGACAGCGACCAGATCTTCTCCACCCTGATGGGCGATGTGGTGGAGCCGCGCCGCGAATTCATCGTCGGCAATGCGCTGAAGGTGGCCAATCTCGACGTCTGATGCGGCATTGTCCGCGTGCCATGCGGGCCTGCCCCGCATGATGCGCGGTGCCGTGCGCCGGGCGGAGGCGGGTTGAGCTTGGGCTTCATTTTCGCCGTTCTCGTCATCGATTCCATCGGCTTCGGCCTGGTCGCGCCGATCCTGCCCGATCTTGTGGAACATCTCTCGGCCACGCCGGCCTCGCAGGCGGCGCTCTGGGTCGGCGTGCTGAGCATGACCTTCGCGGCGACGCAGTTCTTCGCCGCCCCGGTGCTCGGCCAGCTCAGCGACCGGTTCGGCCGCCGCCGCCTCATCCTCGTCTCCCTTGCCGGAAGTGCCGCGAATTATCTGCTGCTCGCCTTCGCGCCCAACCTGCTCTGGCTATTCGTCGGCCGGCTGATCGCCGGTGCGACGGCCGGCAATGTTTCGGCCGCCAGCGCCTATATCGCCGACATCACCCCGCCGGAGCGCCGGGCCCAGCGTTTCGGCCTGATCGGCGCCGCCTTCGGCCTCGGCTTCACCACCGGCCCGATGATTGGCGGCTTTCTCGGCGCGATCGACCTGCGGCTCCCCTTTCTCGCCGCCGCCGGGCTGGTCGGGGTGAACGTGATCTATGGCGTTTTCGTGCTGCCCGAATCGCTGCCGCCGGAGCG
This sequence comes from Pseudomonadota bacterium, assembly GCA_021849425.1. GTDB lineage: Bacteria > Pseudomonadota > Alphaproteobacteria > Acetobacterales > Acetobacteraceae > Acidiphilium. Next base: position 101,727 of record JAJZSY010000003.1, on the reverse strand, counting down.
GCGGCGGCCGTTTCGCCTGCGGGAAGCAACGCCGCTCGGCGCGATCCGGCTGCTCACCGCGGCCCCGCGTCTCTGGCGGCTGGCCGCGGCCTGGAGTGTGCGATGGTTCGGTCTCGGCGCGATCCAGGCGGTGTTCGTTCTCTATGCCGCGCTGCGCTTCGGCTGGGGGCCGCGCGAGAGCGGCGTCTATTTCGCCTGCATCGGCCTCGCCTCGACGCTCGTGCAGTTCGGCCTCGTCCGCCGGGCGGTGACATGGCTCGGCGAGCGCGGCGCCGCTTTCGCCGGCTTCGCCTGCAACGCCGCCGCCTATCTCATCTTCGGCCTTGCGCCTACGGCGTCCTGGCTGTTCGCCGGGGTGGGGCTGATGGCGCTGGGCTCGATTGCCAACCCCGCGATCCGCAGCATGCTTTCGCGCGCCGCGCCGGCGGACCAGCAGGGGCGGATGAACGGCGCGCTGTCCTCCATCGAGGGGCTGACCGCCATCGTCGCCCCGCTGACCGGTGCTGCCGTATTCGAGGCGTTCAGCGGCTTCCTGCCGTGGCGCTTTCCCGGCGCGCCGTTCGTTATGGTCGCGGCCATGCTGGCCGGCGCAGCACTGCTCGTCTGGTCGGTGCAGCCGGCTCAGCCCGAACCCGAAAGCGCCTCCAGCCCAGCGCGAATCTGAGCCGCCATCGCCGTCCACGCCGCCATCGGATCGGTGGGCCTCCAGGCTCCCTGCGTGTCCCGCCGATCCCGCCAGCGCCGCAGCGCATCCGCCAGCGCGCCGGCATCCGGCGGGCAGAGGATCGCCTGCGGCGCGTCCCGCAACTGTTCGGCGAGACCGCCGACATCGGTGGCGATCACCTGCCGGCCCAAAGCGAGCGCCGCCGCCGCAACACCGGACTGGCTCGCCTGCCGGTAGGGCAGGACCAGCGCGTCCGCCTCGCCGATCAGCCGTGGCAGTTCGGCCTCGGGAATCCAGCGCCGGTCGAGCGTGACATGCGGCATCGCGCCGAGCCGGCCGAGTTCGGCCGAGTCCGGACCATCGCCCGCCACGCGCAGCCCGAATCCCGGATCGGGGCCGAGGCGTTCCATCGCCTCGCACAGCAGGTCGAGCCCCTTGTAGGGCAGCAGCCGGCCGAACATCAGCAGTCGGGGCAGGCCGCCATGGGCGAAGGGCGCGGCCGGCATCGCGCCATCGCCTACCGGCATCGGCGGATGCGTGAGGGTGAGAACCCGCTGGCCGGGGCGGACCGCGCCAGCACCGTGCAACTCGTCGGTCACCGCCTGGCTGAGCGTGACGAGCAATCCCGCGCCGCGCAGCAGCCGCGCCTGGTTCACCAGCCGGAAACTCAGGCTTTCCCCCGGATGCGAGACCGCGTCATGCACGATGAGTCCGTAGGGCACGCGCAGATTGGCGACCATCAGCCGGTCGAGCACCGCCGGCATGGCGCATAGCGCCACATCCGGGGCGAGGCGCGCGAGGTCCGCCCGAACGCTGCGCCCGGCGAGGGGCAGGGTGAGCAGCCGCGCCAGCGCGCCGGCGGCGCTCGCATAGGTGGGATATCGCCAGGCGCAGTCGGGCGCATCCGCCGCGGCGAGAATTTCCGCCTCCGCCGAGAGCGACAGCATCGCTTCGGTCGCCGGCAGGCGGCCGAACGCCGCATGGAGCAGGGCGGCGAAGCGCGGCCCGGCGCCGCGCCGTCCCCATTGCCAGGTCAGGACCCTCATCGGATGCCGGACGCGCCGAGGGCGTCGCGCACCGGCGCATCGCCGAGCGCGCGCATCGCGTGCTCCCGTCCGCGCGCTGCGAGCGCCGCCCGCGCTGCGGGATCGTCGGCCAGTTGCCGGAGCAGGACGGCCGCATGCCCGGCATCCGGCTCCGCCCAGCGGCTTCCCGCCAGCCGGTAGGTGCCGCGCGGATCGTTCACCGGCACCAGATCGTACCGCACGAGGGCGGCGCTGTCCGCATCCATGAAGCTCATGTTGCCGGACCAGCCGGTGGTCACCACCGGGCGGCCGAGCAGCATCGCGGTGGCCGGGATGAGGCCGAACCCCTCGGCGCGATGCAGCGACATCACGATGTCGCTCGCCGCGATCAGGCCGCGGAGCGCGGGCTCGGGAATGGTCTCGTCGATCACGCGGATGTTCGGCGCATCGGCCACCAGCGCCCGGATCTCCGCCAGATCCTCGGGATACATCGTCGTGCCGGAGAGTTTGAGCACCAGCATCCGGTCGGCGCGGTCGCCGAAGGCGGTGCGGAAGGCGCGGATGGCGCCTTCGGGGTTCTTGCGCACGCGGCTGGACGCGAGATTGAACACGACGAGCACCACCAGCGCGCCTTCGGGCAGGCCGAAATCGGCGCGCCCGCCCTCGATGCGCGGCGGTGGCAAGGCGGCGAGGGGATAGGGCACGACGCGCACGCGCCCCGGCGCCAGGGGCTCGAACGCCTCGGCGCAGAAGGCGGACGGCGCCCAGATCTCGTGGACGAATTTCGCCCCCACATGCCAGGCGGCCGGCACCGCCGGCAGTTCCCACACGAACAGGCCGATCACCCGGCGGCCGCGCATCAGCGCGCGCGGCCAGCGGGCGAGGCCGACCGGCAGGATCGGCGCGTTCACCACCGCGAGCATCGCGGCAGTCGCCGGCGGCAGCCCAGCCGGTGCGGGCGTGACGCTGGGCAGGCCGAGCTGGATGGTGCCGCGCCCCACGCCGATCTGGCGGAACACCGTGTCCATGATCCGGCTGGTCTCGGCGAGGCCGTTCGCTCCGTCGATATCGCCCGCCACCACGATGCCCTCGCTCGCTGCCGGCGGCGCGCGGTCGGGCCGGCCGGCGACGAGGCCCGCCACCCGGGTCATCGCCCGGCGCCGCGTCTCGGCCGGCAGCATGCGCCATGCGCGATGCGCCAGCCCCAGCGAAGCTCTCTCCATCCATCCCCCGATCGTGGCCGCAACACCCGGCCGCTGACGGGGCATATCAAATTCGGACCGGACATGATATCGCCACCCGCGACCGAAACTCCCGGAGCGCGCCCCCGCGCTCCGATGCAGAACCATGGATTTTCTGATGGCCGGACATTCGCAATTCAAGAACATCATGCACCGCAAGGGCGCGCAGGATGCGCGGCGCGCCCGGCAATTCGCCAAATTGATCCGCGAGATCACCGTTTCGGCAAGAACCGGCCTGCCCGACCCGGCAGCGAACCCGCGGCTGCGCGCGGCCTGCGCCGCCGCCCGCCAGGCGAACATGCCGCGCGACACGATCGAGCGGGCGATCAAGAAGGCGGCCGGTGGCGCCGGTGGCGACGATTACGTGGAGGTGCGCTATGAGGGCTACGGCCCGTCCGGCATCGCGATCATCGTCGAGGCGCTGACCGACAACCGCAACCGCACGGCCTCCGACGTGCGGGCCGCGTTCTCGAAGCATGGCGGCGCGCTGGGCGAGACCAATTCTGTCGCCTTCATGTTCGACCGGATCGGCCTGATCCGCTATCCCGCCGCCGCGGCGAGCGCGGACGACATGCTCGAAGCCGCGATCGAGGCCGGGGCGGACGACGTGCAGAGCACCGATGAGGGCCACGAGATCGTCTGCGCGGTGGAAAATGTCTTCGCCGTGCGCGATGCGATGGAGCAGAAATTCGGCGAGCCCGAAACCGCCAAGCTCGACTGGCGGCCGACCACCACCACGCCGCTCGACGAGGAGGCCGCCCGCAGCGTGATGAAGCTGATCGACGCGCTGGAGGAGAGCGACGACGTGCAGAGCGTTTACGCCAATTTCGAAATTCCCGATGAGGTGATGCAGGCGCTCTCGGCCTGACCGGACGGGGGGCGCCGAATCCTCTATAGTCCGCAGACATGCCGATTCGCGCGCGCATCATCGGGATCGATCCCGGCCTTCGCTTCACCGGCTTCGGCATCATCGAGGCCGACGGCAACCGGCTGCGCCATATCGCCGACGGGGTGATCGCGACCGATGGCGCGGCGGCGGTGGCCGAGCGGTTGCATACGCTCGATGCGGAACTCGCCCGGCTGCTCGCGGCCTATGCGCCGGATCATGCGGCCGTCGAGGAAACCTATGTCAACCGCAACGCGACCGCGACGCTCAAGCTCGGCTACGCCCGCGGCGTCGCCCTGCTCGCGCCGGCGCGGGCGGGCATCGCGGTTGCCGAATATGGCGCGAAAACGGTGAAGCGCGCGGTGGTCGGCACCGGGGCGGCGGAAAAGGACCAGGTCGCCCTGATGGTGCGCCGCCTGCTGCCGGGGGCGGCGATCACCCGCGCCGACGCGGCGGATGCTCTGGCCGTCGCCATCTGCCATGCGCATCATCTCGCCACCGCCAGCCGGGTGCCGGCGGCATGATCGGGCGGCTGTCCGGCACGGCCGAGCAGATCGAGGACGGGCGCTGCCTGATCGATGTGAACGGCGTCGGCTACGTGGTGCTCTGCTCGGCGCGCAGCCTCGCCGCGCTGCCGGCGCCGCCGGCGCGCGCGACGCTGCTCGTCGAAACCCAGGTCCGCGAGGACGCGATCACCCTGTTCGGCTTCATCGACGCCGCCGAGCGCGACTGGTTCCGCCTGCTCACCACCATTCAGGGCGTGGGCGCGAAAGTGGCGCTCAACCTGCTTTCGGCGCTGCCGCCGGACCAGCTCGCCAGCGCCATCGCCGCGAGCGACAAGGGCGCCATCACCCGCGCCCCCGGTGTGGGCCCGAAGCTCGCCGCCAGACTGATTTCCGAATTGCGCGAGCGGATCGCCGCGATGCCCACCGGCTCCGTCTTCGCCCCGGCGGCGACCTCCCCGTTCGCCGCCCTGCCGCAGGGACCGCTGGCCGACGCGCTTTCGGCCCTGGTCAATCTCGGTTACCGCCGCGCCGAGGCGGAGGCCGCCCTCGCCGCGGTCCAGGCGGAAGCCGGCCAGGACGCGCCGCTGGATGAGCTGATCCGCGGCGGGCTGAAGCGGCTGGCCCGATGAGCGGCGCGGAAGATCGGGCCCTGCTTTCCGGCGTGCGCGATGCCGAGGACGGGCCGGAGGCCGCCTTGCGGCCGCAAACTCTCGCCGAATTCACCGGGCAGAAAGCGAGCCGAGAAAATCTTGCGATATTCATCGCCGCGGCACGCGGCCGGGGCGAATCGCTCGACCATGTGCTGCTGCACGGCCCGCCGGGGCTGGGCAAGACCACTCTGGCGCAGATCATCGCCCGCGAGATGGGGGTGGGTTTCCGGGCAACCTCGGGGCCGATCATCCAGAAATCGGGCGATCTCGCGGCCATCCTGACCAACCTGCAACCGAGGGACGTTCTGTTCATCGACGAGATTCACCGCCTGCAGCCCTCGATCGAGGAGGTTCTCTATCCCGCGATGGAGGATTTCGTGCTCGACCTGATCATCGGCGAGGGGCCCGGAGCGCGTTCGGTGCGGATCGACCTGCCGCGCTTCACCCTGATCGGCGCGACCACGCGGTCCGGCCTGCTCGCCAATCCGCTGCGCGACCGCTTCGGCATTCCGCTGCGGCTGGTTTTCTACACGCCCGAGGAGCTTCGACTGATCGTCACCCGCGCCGCTTCACTGCTGGAGATGGACATCACGGCGGATGGCGCCGCGGAAATCGCCCGCCGCTCGCGCGGCACGCCGCGGATCGCCGGCCGGCTGACGCGCCGGGTGCGCGATTTCGCCGCTGTCGCCGGCACGGCGACGGTCGATCGCGCGGCGGCCGACGCGGCGCTGACCCGGCTCGACGTCGACCAGCGCGGGCTCGATGCGATGGACCGGCGCTATCTCCGCCGCATCGCCGAGCACCACAATGGCGGGCCGGTCGGCATCGAGACCCTGGCGGCGGCGCTTTCCGAGCCGCGCGACACGCTCGAGGACGTGATCGAGCCCTATCTGATCCAGGAAGGTTTCGTGATCCGCACCCCGCGTGGGCGAATGCTGGGACGCGAGGCCTGGGCGCATCTCGGCCTGCTGCCGCCCGCCGCCGTGCCCGGCCAGGCGGACCTGCCGTTGGAGTGATGACCCCCGCGATGAAAACGATGGACAACGCGCTTCATGGCGGTGAGCACCGGCTCGATATCCGCATCTATTTCGAGGATACCGACGCCGGGGGAATCGTCTATCACGCCAATTACCTCCGCTATGCCGAGCGCGCGCGGTCCGAAGCCCTGCGTTCGCTGGGGGTGCCACACGCGCAAATGGTAGAAGTCCACGACCGTATGTTTGTGGTGCGCCATGCGGAAATCGACTATGAGCGGCCGGCGCGGCTCGACGACCTGATCACGGTGGCGACGAGGGTGCGGCGGGTTTCCGCGGCAACCGTCACTCTCGACCAGATGATCAGGCGTGGTGACGAGACGCTGGTGCGGATCGGCTTGCGGCTGGCCTGTGTCGACCGGGCGGGCGGGCGGGCGTCTCGCCTGCCGGCGGACATGCGCGCTGCGCTGGTGCGGATGCATGAGGCGGGCGTGCCGGGCGGCGAAACAGGTGACGGCCAGAGGGCCGTGGAAGGGGACTGAAGGTGGATCAGGCTGTGAACACGACCGGGCTGGCGACGCCGGGGTCAGATCTGTCGCTGCTGGGCATGTTCCTGCATGCGGGATTCGTCGTGCAGGTGGTCATCATCCTGCTGCTGGCCGCCAGCGTCTGGGTCTGGGCCATCATCATCGAGAAGTCGATGACGATCCGCAAGATCAATCGCGCCGCGGACGCGTTCGAGGACAAGTTCTGGTCCGGTCGCAGCCTCGATGAACTCTACGACCAGGAAGGGGCCGAGCCGGACCATCCGATCGCCGCCGTCTTCGGCGCCGCGATGGGCGAGTGGCGCCGCTCCAGCCGGATCGCCGGCGCGGACATCGCGCGCTCCAGCGTTTCCGCGCGCATCGACCGGGCGATGGATGTCACCACCATGCGCGAGATGGAGCGACTCGAGCGGAACATGATCTTCCTCGCCTCGATCGGCTCGGTCGGCACGTTCGTCGGCCTGTTCGGCACGGTCTGGGGCATCATGCATTCGTTCTCGGCGATCGCCGCGATGCACAACACCAATCTCGCCGTGGTGGCGCCGGGTATTGCCGAGGCGCTGTTCGCCACCGCCATGGGCCTCGTGGCCGCGGTGCCGGCGGTTCTCGCCTACAACAAGCTCTCGACCGACCTGACGCGGATCGCCGGCCGGCTCGATGCCTTCGCCGCCGAATTCAGCGCGATCCTGTCGCGTCAGGCCGAGGAGCGCGGCTGAGATGGCCGGGGGCGTGGTCGAGCGCAAATCCGGCAGCCGCCGCGGCCGCTACCGGCCGATGTCGGAAATCAACGTGACTCCGCTGGTCGACGTGATGCTGGTGCTGCTGATCATTTTCATGGTGACCGCGCCGCTGATCACCTCGGGCGTCACCGTCAACCTGCCGCACGCGAACGCGAAGCCGGTCAATTCCGACGCCACGCCGATCACCATCACCGTCAAGTCCGATGGCGGCGTCTACCTGCAGAATTCGGCGGTCCAGCTCGACAACCTGGTCGCGACCCTGCAGCAGATCGCCAAAAACAACACTGACCGCCGCATCTTCGTGCGCGGCGACACGGCGGTGCCCTACGGAACCATGCTGAAGGTCATGGCGACGATCACCAATGGCGGGTTCAACAAGGTCGCCCTGCTTGCCCAGCAGCCGACCGCGGCAAAACGCTGATCCCGGAAGACCCGGCATCCGGCGCGTGCATCGATTGAGGCGGGACTGACCCATGGAACCAGAGCTTCGGCGGGGAGCGATCGTCTCGGCAATCGTCCATCTGGCGATCGTGCTGCTGCTCGTCGCCGTCCTGCCGCGGGAAAAGCTCGACGCGCCGGCGGCGGAAGCCGTCGACGTCACGCTGGTCGGCAACGCGGCGCCCCAGCAGGCCCTGCACAAGGGCAAGGTCGCAGCGCCGGCAAAAACCAAAACCGTGCACAAGGCGCATCTCGCGGTGCAGAAGCCGACGCCGCAGCCAAAGGTCGCGCCGCCGCCACCCCCACCGCCGCCGCCGCCGGCACCCCACGCCACGCCGAAACTGCCGCAGCCGCCATCCCCGCCGCCGCCGCCCCCACCGCCCTCGCCGGCGCCGACCCCGATTCCCACGCCGCCGCCGCCGCCGCCACAGCGGCCGCAGAAGCCCACGCCGCCGAAGCCGGCCAAAAAACTGCCGCTGCCGCCGAAAAAGACGCCGCCCGCCCCGGCGGAAAAGAGCCCGACCAGCCAGAAGCACACGGTCAAGACGCCGGTGCCGATGAGCCAGTCCGTGCTGAATACGCTGGCGAAATTGCGGTCACTGCAGAAGCAGAAGAAACCGCCGACCGCGCGCTACAACCCTGAACAGGGCGGCGCGCCGCATGGTGGCGGCTCGAAGATGAGCACCGCCAATTCAGGTCTGTCGGCATCGCAGCGCAACGCCATCGCCAACACGGTCAGGCCCTGCTGGGGGATCGACGCCGGGGCGCCGGGTGTACGGAAATTCAGCGTGCTGCTCCAGGTCGTGACCGATGCGGCCGGCATCGTCCGCGAAGCGCAGGTCGCGCCGCAGGACCAGGGCAAGCTGGGCGATCCGCTGTTCGCCGCCTTCGCCAACCGGGCCGTCGACGCGGTTAAGAACTATCAATGTGCCAAGCTGCCGCTGCCGTCCTATATGCTCGGCTCGGTCCATACCTTCATTTTCAGGTTCACGCCGTAGCATTCAAAGCGTTTCAGGATAGAGGTCCTTCATGACGATCCGCCGTCCGCAGCCAACCGCTCACCCGCGCCTTGCGGGAACCACGATGGAACGCCTGCCGTCGCTCTCTCGCCGTTTGCTGATGGGCGCAGGCGCCGCGGGTCTCGTTCTGCCGCGCTTCGCCCGGGCGCAGAGCGCCTCGAACGGCCCCGGCGATGCGATCAACGTTTCGGGCGCGCACAACGCGCCGATCCCGATCGCGCTGCCCTCGTTCACCGACGCCAGCGGCAACACCTCCGATCTCGGCGCGCAGATCACCCAGGTCGTCACCTCCGATCTCGACCATTGCGGCCTGTTCCGCGCGATCGACCAGACGAGCTTCGTGCCGAATTCGGTGGTCAACAGCATTCCGGTCTGGAACAACTGGAGCATCCTTGGTGCCCAGGCGCTCGTCACCGGGCAGGTGACGAACCAGGGCGGCGGGCAGATCCGTGTCGAGTACCGGCTATGGGGTATCTCGCAGCAGAAGCAGCTTCAGGGCACCGCCTACACGACCGCGTCCAACAACTGGCGCCGAATCGCGCACATCATCGCCGATGACATCTACCAGCAGATGATTGGTGAAAAGGGCTATTTCGACACCCGCGTCGCCTTCATCTCGGTCGCCGGCCGGCCGACCGATCCGATCCGTCGCATGGCCGTGATGGATTACGATGGCGCGAATGTCCGTTTCCTGACCTCGGGCCGGAACATGGCGCTGTCGCCGCAGTTCAACCCGTCGCGCCAGCAGCTCGCCTTCGCCAGCTTCGAGAACGGTCAGCCCCAGGTCTATCTGTTCGACCTGCAAACGGGGGCGCGCACCAATATCGGCTCGTTCGGCGAGATGAGCTTCGGCCCCCGCTTCAGCCCCGATGGTTCGGCCCTGCTGTTCTCGGTCTCGAAAGGCGGGGGGGCGATGATCGTGAAATACGAACTCGGCAGCCGCAGGATGACCCAGCTGACCGACGCGAATTCGATCAACGTCACCCCGTGCTACAGCCCGGATGGCACCAAGATCGTGTTCAACTCGGACCGCGACGGTCCGGGCGACCAGCAGCTTTTTGTCATGAACGCCGATGGCACGAACATCCAGCGCATCTCCTACGGTCATGCCCGCTACGCCGAGCCGGTCTGGTCGCCGCGGGGCGACATGATTGCCTTCACCCGGCTGGATGCCGGCGGTTTCGGGATTGGCGTGATGAAACCGGATGGCTCCGGCGAGCGGCTGCTCTCCCAGGGGTATCTCGAAGAGGCCGCGACCTTCTGCCCGAACGGGCGGGTGATCATGTTCTATCGCCAGAATCCCCTCAAGATCGGCAATGTCTCGCATCTGGTGACGATCGGTGTCGACGGGTTCAACGAGCGGATCACGCCGACGCCGACCAATGCCGAGGACCCGTCCTGGGGGCCGCTGCTCTCCTGAGCCGTTGCCGGCCGCTTGGGATGACGTTCCGGTCATCAACAGGATAAAGCAGTTCCCGGCCCGGATGGATCGGGAACTGCCCGAGTGTCCCGAATCTGAAATCCGATGGATTTCAGATTGAAAGTGGACACTAGGAAAATCAATGATTTAGTGTCCTGTTCGCTTCTGAAATTCACCCATGAATTTCAGAAGCAGGACACGAGGTGAAACTCAGGGCGCGTGATCAGGAAGACGCGCCGGCGATCGGGATCGGCATCCGCCGGTAGGCGGCGAGGGATCGGCCGGCCATTGCGCCGCCAATGCTCCCCGGCACGGACACGTGCGGCCCCGGCGCCGCGGGCTGGTTCTGCAGCGGCAGGATCGATGCGGTGCCGTGCAGCGGCGCAAAGGCGAACGAGCCCGGTGCGAAATGCCGGACATCGATTCCACCGGCGGTCGGCTTGGCCTTCTTTCCGGCACTCCCGGCGGCGGCCGTCCGGGTGGGCGGCTGGGCGGGCGGCGGTGCGGGACCCCAAACATGCGGGGTGGCGGCTGATTTCGCGGCCATCGGCAGCTTCTGTGTCATCGCGGTCTGCACCAGCGGCAAGCCGGTCTGCCCACCGGTCTGTCCGCGCCAGCGGGCCAGGACCTGATTGGCATAGGGCGTGCCGAGCGATGGCGTCTCGGAGTGATAGGCGGCGATCGCCTGCTGCCAGTTGCCCATTTGCTGCTTCAGCCGCTTCAGGAAATCCGCCGCATAAAAGACGTTCGCCATCGGATCGAAGGCCTGGGCAAGACTGGCGAAGGCGTGCGGATGCTCCCTGATGTTCACCTGCATGCAGCCGATATCGAGCGACGTGATGCCCTGCTGGAGGAAGGATTGCGCCGCCGCGATCGCCTCGGCTTCGGTCTGATACATATGGCCGCTGCCATTGGCATCGATCGTCCAGGGCCAAGGCGCGAGCTGGCCGGTCACCCGGTCGGGCCGGCCGCTTTCCACCGTCCCGATCGCGCGCAGAAGCCCGGTCGGGGTTTGCTGGTCCGATTCGGCCATGATGACGGCCGCCTGGCACAGCAGCGCCGGGTCGATCGCCGCGCCGCCATCCGGCGCAACGCCGCTCGGCAGGGCGCGCGCCATCCCCGTGCAGGCCAGGGTTCCGGCCGTGACAACGAAACCCATAGCGATCAGAGTTCTGACAACAGGCCGAAACATGGCCACAGTATCGGGCAAGAGGATTAATTTCAGGTTAGTTCCCCGACGTGGACGCGGGGTGAGCAAGGCTGGCAGTGCCCCATCCGGCCGGCGCGCCCGATGCTGCTGCCGGGATCGGGCAACTCCGGCAATGGCGTTATCTTCTGCATATGCCGCGCCTTTTGCGATGCTGCACTGCAAAAAAGTTCTTGCGCGAGCCATTCGCCGAGACTATATCATCGGTCAGCAACACGGCGTTCATTCGCTCTGTTTGCTTTCTTGGACGTTTCCTCCCTAAACTTGGCGGCACGAAAGTGCCGCCATTTTTTTTGATCCATCAAGAAATTGCGGCGGCGATGGGGGGCGTTCACTTCAGTGCGGCCATTCACTACACTCGTGCGTGAAGGAGTTCCCGATGCTGAATACCAGCCCCGATTTCAAGGAAAATTCTCGCCGCGCGATGCAGGACGCCGGGTTGCAGAAGGCGCTCGATCGCGCCCGCAAGCCCTTCGCGCAGACCCGCGCCGCCGCGGTTGCCCGGCTGCCCGAGTTCGAGACCCTGCGCGAAACCGCGAAAGGCATCAAGAATCACACGCTGGCGAATCTCGACGTCTATCTCGAGCGCTATGCCGAGCAGGTCGAGGCCCATGGCGGGCAGGTTCACTGGTGCCGCACCGCCGAGGATGCGCGGGCCGCCGTGCTCGACATCTGCCGCCGGGTGGGCGCGAAAACCGTGACCAAGGGCAAGTCGATGATCTCCGAAGAGATCGGGCTGAACGAGCACCTCGCGGAGAACGGCGTCCGCCCGGTCGAGACCGATCTCGGCGAATACATTCTGCAGATCAGGGGCGAGGCGCCGAGCCACATCATCGGCCCGGCCTTCCATCTCAACCGCGAGGATTGGGAAGCCAGTTTCCGCGCCGCCCACACCCATCTGCCGGCCGACCGCGTGTTTCACGAGAAACGCGACATCCAGGCCGAAGCCCGCGCGGTGCTGCGCGAGCAGTTCATCGCCGCGGATGTCGGCATCACCGGCGCCAATTTCCTGATCGCTGAAACCGGCAGTTCGGTGATCGTCACCAACGAGGGCAATGGCGACCTCACGCAGACCCTGCCGCGCGTGCATATCGTGCTCGCCAGCCTCGAGAAAATCGTCCCGACCCTGGAGGACACCGTCTCGCTGCTGCGGGTTCTGGCGCGCTCGGCCACCGGGCAGGAATTCTCGGTCTACACGACGTTCTCCACCGGCGCGAAACGCCCTGGCGACCCCGACGGGCCGGAGGAATATCACGTCATCCTGCTCGACAATGGCCGCTCGAACATGGTCGGCACCGAGTTCCAGGACATGCTGCGCTGCATCCGCTGCTCGGCCTGCATGAACCATTGCCCGGTCTATCTCACCGTGGGCGGCCACGCCTATGGCTCGATGTATTCCGGCCCGATGGGCAGCGTGCTGACCCCGGCCATCTTCGGCGCCGAGCAGGCGCATCTGCTGCCCACGGCCTCGACCTTCTGCGGCAAATGCGAAAGCGTCTGCCCGATGAAGATTCCGCTCACCGGCATGATGCGTCACTGGCGCGAGCGGGCCTTCGAGCGGCATCTCGCCCCGGCGACCACGCGCTACGGCATTCGCGGCTGGGGATTCGTCGCCCGCCGCCCCGGGCTCTATCGCGGCGTTGCCCGCATCGCCGCCTGGGGGCTCGGCATGATGGGCCGCAAGCGCGGCCGCTTCGGCTGGCTACCGCTGGCCGGCGCCTGGACCGCCGCGCGCGACATGCCCGCCCCCGAGGGCGAGACCTTCTTCGCACGCTATGCACGGGAGCAGCGCAGCCGATGAAACAGGACAACCAGGCCCAGCGCGCGGCGATTCTCGGCACGATCCGGCGCGGCCTCGGGCGCGGCGCGCTGCCCGCCGATCAGGCGGCGATGCTCCGCACCCGGCTCGATGCCCATCCGCGCCACACCATCCCCGCCCGCGTCGCACTCGACCATGACGCGCTGATCGAGCTGTTCATCGCCAATGCGACGCGGGAATACGCGACCGTCCAGCGCCTGGCCGACCCGGCGGATCTGCCCGCCCATGTCGCGGGCTACCTGCGCGAGCAGAACCTGCCGGCGGAACTGGTGATCGCCCCGCATCCCGATCTGGAGGACGCGAACTGGAACGATGCCCCGCTGCTCGCCCATCGCTTCGGCCGCGCCCAGCCGAGCGACATGGTCTCGGTGCAGCGCGGCTTCGCGGCGATCGCGGAAACCGGCACGCTGATGCTGCCCTCGGGCCAGCGCTCGCCGACCACGCTCAACCTGCTGCCGGATACCGAAATCGTCGTGCTCCGCGACTCCGACGTGGTCGGTCCCTATGAGGACGCGTTCGACCGGCTGCGCCAGGCGGGCGGCATGCCGCGCAACGTGATGCTGGTCACCGGGCCGTCGCGCTCGGCCGATATCGAGCGCACGCTCGAACTCGGCGCGCATGGCCCGCGGCGGCTGCATATCGTGCTGCTCGGCGACGCAGGCGGAGATGGCGCGCAGGGCTAAACCCCTTCCGGCCGCCGATCTGGAGGTCTGGACGCGCTATCTGCGCCACGTCCGCCCGTTGCGCGGCGTGCGCGTGCCCGAGGCGCCGCCTGCCAACAAGCCCGCCAGCGCGAGGCCCGAGCCCACAATCGCGGCGCCAACGCCGGCTCCGGCTCTGGCGCCGGTTTTGCCGCCACGCCGCCCGGCAGTGGCGATCGGCGTGGCGCCGCCGGGGCTCGACCGCGCGACCTGGACAAAATTCCGCGCCGGGCGGATCGCGCCGGAACGCACGCTCGACCTGCACGGCATGACCACGGCGGCCGCGCATGTCGCGGTCAGCGCGCTCATCGCCGGCGCGGTTTCGCGTGGGATGCGCTGTGTGGAGATCGTCACCGGCCATGGAAGGCGTGCCGGCGGCGAGGGGGTGCTGCGGCGCGAGGTTCCGTTCTGGCTCAACGATGGCGCGCTGCGCTCGCACATCCTCGCGGTCTGCCATCCGCACGCCGCCAACCAGGGGGCGCTGCGCGTGCTGCTGCGCAGGGTCCGCCCGTGAGGCCCGGCGGATGACCCCGTTCGGCGCGCGGCTGCGCGCCCTGCGGGCCCAGCGCGGAATGACCCTGCGCGAGATGGCTGAGGGCATCGGCGTCTCGGCGGCCTATCTGTCCGCGCTCGAACACGGCAGGCGCGGCGCGCCCTCGCCGGGGCTGATCCATCAGATCTGCGAGCTGTTCAGCCTGATCTGGGACGAGGCGCACGAGCTGGCCGATCTCGCCCGCGATTCCCGCCCGCGGATCAGCCTGCACACCGGTGGGCTTTCCCCGGCGCAGACCGCGCTGGCCAACCGCTTCGCCCGCCAGCTGCGGCACCTGCCGGACCACACGGTTGCCGCGATCGATGCGTTGCTGCGTGAAACGCCCGTTCCACCGTCCGCCGGGGGTGAGGCGGCGGAAAAGTGAACCGCCGGGGCAATGTCTCACGGACTGTGACACTTGCCCAACGACTCCGCCTGCGGCACCATGGAGGCATAAGCAGAGGAGACTTCCAGATATGACGACCCATAAGGGCGCCTGTTTCTGCGGCGCTGTCGAAATCGAAGCGAGCGGCGAGCCGGAAGGCATGGGCATCTGCCATTGCCGTTCCTGCCGTTCGTGGTCCGGCGGCCCGGTGAACGCCTTCAGCCTGTGGAAACCCGAGGCCGTCACGGTCACCAAAGGTGAGGAACACATCGCCACCTACGCCAAGACGCCGATGAGCGAGCGCAAGTTCTGCCGGCTTTGCGGCGGCCACATCATGGCCAATCACCCGCCTCTCGGACTGGTCGACGTGTTCTCGGCGACGATCCCGACACTCGATCACAAGCCCGGCCTGCATGTGAATTACAGCGAAACTGTTCTACCCATTCACGACGGATTGCCGAAATTCGCCGACTTTCCGGCGGAATTCGGCGGGTCCGGAAAGCTGATCGCCGAATAGGCGACGCGTGCGGGCGAGCGGATCGCTTGCCCGCCTTCAGCGCTGACCATCCCTCCGTCCAGCCGCCATCGCCGTTGCCGGTCCATCCGGATTGGACGACGCGCAGGGTTCAGAACCGGAACATCCGGATCGTCGGCCCTGCCGGTCCTGGGTTTCGGCTCGGCACGAACCGCGCGTAGAAATAGAGGCCGACACCCGCCAGCAGCAGCACCGGCAGGGTGAACACCGCAAGCCAGAACAGCATTGCGACGAAGCCGAGCGCGATCCCGAACATCAGGAGCCGCGCCGCGATGGCCACCAGTGACGGTTTGCGGGTCGGAAGATCGCGGAAATCCCCCGAAACGGTCATGTCTATGGTCGGGCCGTGATAATGTCCCATGAAACGGATGTTGGCGCTTGAATCGCCCGCCGGCAAGAAGCGGGGGCTCAAAACGTGATGAACATTTTGCAATCGGATGACAGCGCCGCCCCGGATCGGCGCCGCCGACAGGCCGGATGCGCCTCAGAACAGGGCGATGAAGGACGCGCGCGATCCCTCGGTGTCGAGATGAAATTCCGCGAGCCATGCCGGAACCCGGTCGGCCGGCATCGGCCGGGCGATTCCGTATCCCTGTCCAAATCCGGCGCCGCAGCGCAGCGCCATGTCGATCAGCTCCGGGGTTTCGAGCCCCTCCACCGTCACCGCGATCTCGAGCCGCAGCGCGAGCTGCACGAGCGCTTCGACCAGCTTGATCGACCGTTCGTCCTGTGCCGAAATCCCCCGCACCAGCCCCTGGTCGATCTTGACCATGTCGAACGGAAGGTTCCGCAGCCGCATCAGGCTGCCATAACCGGCGCCGAGATCGTCCAGCGCCAGTTGCACGCCCATGTGATGAAGGGTTTCGATCGTGCTCAGCCCCAGATCGCCGGCAACGAAATCCTGATCTTCGAGCAGTTCGAGGGTCAGCCGCCGCGGATCGAGATCGAACGTATCGAGGGCGGCGCGGATCCAGCGGACACAGTCCGGGTGGCGCAGCGTCGTCGGTGGCAGGTTGAGCGACAGATCAACATCGAATCCGAGCCGGCGATAGCCGCAAACCGCATGCATGGCCTGGTGCATGCCTTCGATGAACAGGCGGTCGAGATCCTGCTGGCTGAGAACCGGCAGAAACTGCCCCGGACCGACCAGCCGGCCATCGCCGAGATCGAGCCTGGCGAGGGCTTCGAGTTTCGCGACCTTGCCGGTCCGCAGATTGACGATCGGCTGCATGAACATCTGCAAGCCGCCATCGAACAGCCGGCTGCGCCACGCCTGCCGCTCGGCGGCGGGCATCAGCGCCAGGGACTCGTCCCTGGTCTGCTCAAGGCCACGGGCGGCGATCAGGCTGAGCGCCTCGAGCGAGTCGCTCGTCACCGGGGCGGCGAACTGGTTCGGCAGCCTGCCATACATCACAAGCACCGCCCGCAGCCGGCCGGTGAGTTCGGTGATCGGCAACGCCACCGCGCTCAGCACGCCCTCGGCAGCGAGAACGCGCTGGCACGCATCGGCATCGTCAGGGCCGACGAAAGCGTGCGCCGGGCCGCGTTCGGGTTCGGCGGTGAACCACGCCCGTGCGATCGGATGATCGCCCAGATCCTTCAGCTTCAGCCCGCCCAGCCGCAGCGTCGGATGCCGCTCCATCATCCCCGCATGCCCCGAACTCTCGGACTCGATGACGAGCCGTCCGTCCACCGCCTCGGTATAGATCGCGCAGCAGGCGATGAACGGCCAGCCGGCCAGCGCCGCGGTGATGGCGTCGCAGACATCGACGCTGCGGGTCATCCGGCGGGTTTCCAGCGCCAGCGTGCCGAGCGTGCGATGGATCTCGTGGCGCAATCCCGCCGCCGCGTCCTGCTGGATCTCCATGTCCAGTTCGCAGCGTTGCAGGATGATGTCGAGATAGAGCTGGCGCTGGCTGATCCGGCCCGGAATTCGCTGGCTCGCTACCGAGATGCGCTGATACAGCCCGCTCATCGCGTTGGTGCGGGCGCTGATATCGACCCCGAGGGCGACGTGCAGCCGGCCGATGCGGGATGCTTCCGCGCGATGTCGTTCGGGGTTCAGCGCGGGATCGAGCAGCATGAGGATATGGCGGGCGACCGCCAGCTTCAGACGCTCGTGCCGCCCCTCGTCCAGCGGCTCCATCACGGCGCGGTTTCGCGGGTCGGACATGATGTCGTCCAGCATCGCCTGCGCGATGTCGGGAATACAGGGCCGCAGGAAGCGCAGGGCCCAGGCGATGGGAAGGATATGTTCGGACGAATACGGGTCGAGCTGCCGCCGCCTCGATCCGTATCGGCGTTGCACCTGCCCGAACAGCGAGATCTCGGCCCGGCCCAGCAGCGAGGCGGCGGAATCCGTATCCGCAGGGTATAGCGCGCTGCCGAGGGAAATGCCGATCGTCTCGGCGGTTGCTCCGGCAATCTGGAACGGCTCGGCGGCAACCGCGAGAACCGCATCGATCCGCGCATGCATCTCGCCCTCGGCAATGTCGGCATGCGCGAAAGCGAACGAATCCGCCCCGACCCGGGCGTGGAGAACCGCGTCCGGCAGCGCCGCGAGCCGCTGCGCGAGGGTGCGCAGCAGGTTGTCGCCGGCGGCGCGCCCGATGCGGGCGTTGATATCCGAGAAATCCTCAATGTCGACGACGATGACGGCAAGTTGCCGGCCGGGCGCGAGGCCGCTGCAAAGCGCTGGAATCTCCTCCTCGAACCTGGTCCGGGTCGCGAGGCCGGTCAGGTCGTCGACCCGCCGCGCCCTTTCCAGCGCCTCCGCCGCGATCTGCTCGCGCCGGCGGCTGCGCGCGACGAGCATGACCAGTTGCGAAAGGATGACGACGAAGAGGATTTCAAGGCTCCACCTGATCCAGCCGCTGCTGACCCAGCGATTGGTGACATAGGCGGCGGGCCAGCTCGCCGTCACCTCCAGCGGCAGGCCCGGAACGGCCGCGGGCTCAGCCGTGCTGGCAGCCGGCGTGGCGCCGGCCCCGGCGGCGGCGGGCTGGTGCGGGCCGCGATGGGCGAGGCTGCTGAACTCGAGCCTGCCGTTATGCCAGACCACGAGATTGGAGCGGTTTCGCATGTCGGTGACGGCAAGGGTGAGCGGCAGGCGGGCATGGCCGGCATAAGCCAGCAGCCGGTCGAGCCGGTAGGGCGTGCCGACGAAATAGCGCGTCTGGCCGTTGGCGCCGATGTCGCGGAACCGCATCGTGATGGCGTAGCTGTGAACCCGGGCCGCGTAGCGGGGCCGACCGAGCAGATATTGGGGGTGGCTGGCGAGCGGCGTAAATCCGTTGGCCAGGGTGATCGGGCGCTTGGGCTGTTTCTTCGTCGACCAGATGATGCGGTTGCCGTCGGGTGACTGCACGTTGAAGGCATAGAGGCTCGGGTGCAGCGCCATGAAGCGATAGAGCGCCCGGACGGTCCGCGGCGATGGTGCGATCGTGCCATCCGGCGCGGGGGCCAGCAGGCTCACGCCGATGAATTCCAACTCGGTGAACTGGTTGAACAGCCGCCGCGCGATCGTGCCGGCATACTCGGTGGCGACCGTTTTCGCCTCCGCCCGGACACGGCTGGAAAGCTCTCCATACTTGAACCACTCGAAGCCGCCGCAAATCAGGACAACGAGAGCAACCGTGCCCCAGAGAAAGCCGATCACGTCTCTCATCCAGGGAGATTTCTGGTTGCGCATGCCGAAAGTGACTCGAGTTGTCTGCCTGTATTTCGTCAGTTTGACTGATAAATGCTTTCCATGTTCACTTCAAATCATAGTCGAATGATCATGATATTTAAATCTTAAATATAGTTTAAAATACTATTGAAAATAGTGCTTCGTGAGTTGATTCTAAACCCTAAAGGTAAACAGCCGGCTAACGACGGGCGGGCGGCGCCCGTCGCGTCGTCCCGGTGCCGGGTCAGCGGGGCGAGACGCGGATCAGGCCAGCAGGGCGGCGGCGCAGGCTTCGAGAATCGCGTCGGTATCGATGCCGTAGACACGATAGAGATCGGGGATATCCCCCGACTGGCCGAACCGGTCGACGCCGAGCGTGTTGATCCGCTGGCCGCGCACGCCGCCGATCCATGCATGGGTGCTGGGATGGCCGTCCAGCACCGTCACCAGCCTCGCTTCGGCGCAGAGCGGTGCGAGCAGCCGCTCGATATGGGAAAGGGCGGCGGGCTCGCCGCTCCGGCGGGCCTGCTGCGCGCTGCGCCACTCGGCGAAAAGCCGGTCGGGGCTGGTCAGGGCCAGCAGCCCGGCGCCGGGAATGTCCTCCAGCAGCATCGCATGCGCCGCTTCCGCTTCCGGCGCCACGGCGCCCTGGTAGATGATCGCGATGCGCGCGCCCGGCGCCGGCGGCCGCACCCAGTGACCGCCGGCGATCACGTCCGCCGCCTCGATCCGCCGTTCGGGCTGGGACATGGCGCGGGTCGACAGGCGGAACCAGATCGACGAGCCCTCGGGGCGCTGCATCCAGTCGAACCCGTAGCGCATCAGCAGCAGCAATTCGTCGCAATAGGCGGGCTCGAAGGCGGCGATGCCGTCCTGCACCATGCCCAGCAGCGGCGTGTTGTTGGACTGGTGCTGGCCGCCCTCCGGCGAAATGCTGATGCCCGAGGGGGTCGCCACCAGCATGAACCGCGCATCCTGGTAGCAGCCATAGACCAGCGCATCGTGGCCGCGATTGACGAACGGATCATAGACGGTGCCAACCGGCAGCAGCCGCGCGCCGTAGAGCGGCGCCGCAAGCCCGGCGGCCGCGAGCAGCAGGAACAGGTTCTGTTCGGCGATGCCAAGCTCGATATGCTGGCCTTCCGGGCTCATGCCCCAGCGCTGCGCCGAGGCGAGCTTCTGGTCGCGAAACATGTCGTTTCGCGTATGCCGGTCGAAAATGCCGCGGCGGTTGACCCAGGGGCCAAGGCTGGTGGTGACGGTCACATCCGGGCTGGAGGTGACGATATGCCGCGCAAGCTCCGCCGCATCACCGCCGCCGCGTCCGATTTCCGAGAGGATTTCGCCAAACCCCGCCTGGGTCGAGAGGCGCCGCCCGGCGAACGGCGTATGCGGCAGCACCTGCGGCACAGCGACCGGCGGCGCCGCATAGGCGCGCCCGGTCGCGGTCAGCGTGCGGGCATAGGGCGCCGTGGCGAGGAACCGGGCAAGCCCGTCCGGATCGTCGAGCCCCTCGAACCGGTCCCATTCGCGGCCGGGGCGAATCCGCATCTGCTGGCGGAAGGCCTCCATCTGCTCGGCGTTCATCAGGCCGGAATGATTGTCCTTGTGCCCGGCGAAGGGCAGGCCGGCGCCCTTTGTGGTGTAGGTCAGGAAGCAGGTCGGCTGGTCCGAGCGGGCGGCGGCGGCGAAGGCCTCGACCAGCGTCGGCAGGTCGTGCCCGGCGAGATTCGTCATCAGCCCGGCCAGCGCCTCGTCGTTCATCGGGTCGATGATCGCCCGCACCCCGCGCGAGCGGCCGAGATCGGTCGTCAGCGCCTCGCGCCAGGCGGCGCCACCCTGGAAGGTCAGGGCGGAGTAGAGGCTGTTCGGGCAGTCGTCGATCCAGGCACGCAGCGCCTGGCCGCCGGGGCGGGCGAACGCGGCTTCGAGCTTCCGGCCGTATTTGAGGCTGACGACACTCCAGCCCATGTCCCGGAACAGCCCCTCGATCCGGCCGAACAGGCGGTCGGGCATGACCGAGTCGAGGCTCTGCCGATTATAATCCACAACCCACCAAACGTCGCGGATGTCGTGTTTCCACCCTTCCAGCAGGGCTTCGTAGATATTGCCCTCGTCCAGTTCGGCATCACCGGCGATCGCGATGTGCCGCGCGGCGGGGCGGTCGGCGGCGACCATCCCGTGGGCGCGCACATAATCCTGGACCAGCGCCGCGAACGAGGTGATCGCAACGCCGAGCCCGACCGAGCCGGTCGAAAAATCGATCTCCGCCCCATCCTTGCGGCGCGAGGGATAGGCCTGCGCGCCGCCGAGGCTGCGCAGGGCGGCCAGTTTTTCGAGGGTCTGCCGCCCGAGGAGGTAATTGATCGCGTGCAGGACGGGGCCGGCATGCGGCTTCACCGCCACCCGGTCCTGCGGCCGGAGGATGTGGAAATAGAGCGCGGTCATGATCGTGACGGCCGACGCGCATGAGGCCTGATGCCCGCCGACCTTGAGCCCGTCGCGGTTCGGGCGGATGTTGTTGGCGTGGTGGATCATCCATGCGGAAAGCCACAGCAGCTTGCGTTCGAGTTGTCGCAGCCGCCCATAATCCGCACTGGCTGGTGCGTGGTCATCCGGCCGATCGCCGGGAACGAGCAACTTGTTCATGCCTTGATCCCGGCCTGTCCGCTTCCTGCATTCCCTATAGACCAGATTATCTGGAATTCATGCGTCCGTTTGAAACGGCAGTGCTGCGGCATGGGAGCGTTGCCCGGCATGACGGGCTCAATCGCCGAACCCGCCGCCATGCCCGCGAGAGGGCGGAAGCCGCTGGGCTGGCCACATGACATGTTCGGGGTGAATGGCTGGGGGACCTGGATTCGAACCAAGGCTGCCCGGGTCAGAGCCGGGAGTTCTACCGCTAAACTATCCCCCAGTCGCGGGTCGTCTGAAGCTGCAGCACGCCATAGCACTAGCGATTGCCGGAGGCAATCGCCCCGCCGCTTGCGTCGTCCATCTGGAGTTGCGCGCAAATCTGACTTGCTCTCGGCCCATGGGTCGGCCCATTATATTGGAATCATGGGAACCAACCTCGTTGTTCCGCATCCGTCCGGGTCTGCCGCCGCCGTTGCCGAGGGGAACGGAGAACGTCGGCGCCTGCCGGATCGCCGGGCCCGTCCGCCGGCCTTCGCGGCGATCGATCTCGGCACCAACAACTGCCGCATGCTGGTCGGGGTGCCGAGCGGCAACGGGTTTCATGTGCTCGACAGTTTCAGCCGGGTCGTCCGGCTTGGCGAAGGTCTCTACCGGACCGGCGAGCTGTCGGACGCGGCGATGGACCGTGCGATCGATGCTCTGGCCATCTGTGCCGAGCGTTCGCGCCGCTGGCAGGTCGCCGCGACCAAGGCGATCGCGACGGAGGCGTGCCGCCAGGCCGAGAACGGCGCGGCCTTCATCGCGCGGGCGCGGGCGGAAACCGGGCTGCCGCTCGAGACGATCTCGCCGCGGGAGGAAATCTGCCTTGCGATGGAAAGCTGCGCTTCGCTGATCAGCCAGGCTGAACGGCGGGCCATCCTGTTCGATATCGGCGGCGGCTCCACCGAGATCGCCTGGGTTCGCGTCCCCGCCCCGCATGGCCCGTCGGACCGGGTGACCCCCCAGCTCATCGGCTACCACACGATCCCCGTCGGCGTCGTGACGCTTTCCGAGCGTTGCGCCGGCTGGTGCGAAACCGAGGCCGGGTTCGCCGGCGTGGTCGAGGAGGTAAAGGCCCTGCTGCGTCCCTTCGAGGAGACCCACCGCATCAGCCAGGAAATCCGCATGGGCGGCGTGCGGCTCGTCGGCACCAGTGGAACGGTGACGACCATCGCCGGCATCGCGCTCAATCTCGATCGCTATCGCCGCGGCGCGATCGACGGTGCCGTGCTGCCGCACGAGGTGGTGACGTCCGGTCTCGAATCGATCCGCGCGATGGGGCGGAGCCGGCTCGCCGAGCATCCCTGCATCGGTGCCGACCGGGTGGATTTCGTGCTGCCGGGCTGCGCGATCTTCGCCGCCATCGCCGAGATGTGGCCCGCCACCGATCTCGCCGTCGCCGACCGGGGGCTGCGCGAGGGCATGCTCACCCGCCTGATCCGCACCGCGCGCGCGCGCTCACGCCGCCTCCAGGCATGACCGGCGAGACCATCGGCTCGCGCCGCCGCTCCGCCGTGCGGCTCAAGGCGGCGCGCAAGCACAAGCCCTCGTCGCAGAAATGGCTGATCCGCCAGCTGAACGATCCTTACGTGATCGCGGCGAAGGAAAAGGGGTACCGCTCCCGTGCCGCCTTCAAGCTGATCGAGCTCGACGGCAAGTTCGGGCTGATCCGCAAGGGGGCGCGGGTGGTCGATCTCGGCGCCGCGCCGGGCGGGTGGACGCAGGTGGCGCTGGAGCGTGGGGCCGACCGCGTCGTCGGCATCGACCTGCTCGATATCGAGCCGATCGCCGGCGCGGCGCTGATCAAGGGCGATTTCCAGGACGATTCGATGGAGGCCGCCCTTGCCGAGGCGCTGGGCGGGCCGGTCGATCTCGTGATGTCGGACATGGCGCCGAACACCACCGGCCACACCGCGACCGACCATCTGCGAATCATGGGGCTGGCCGAACTCGCGCTCGACTTCGCCTTTCGCCATCTCGCTCCCGGCGGCGCCTTCGTCACCAAGCTGTTTCAGGGCGGCGCGCAGGGCGAGATGCTGGAGACGCTGAAGCGGCGCTTCGCCGTCGTCCGCCACGCCAAGCCCGAGGCGAGCCGCAAGGACAGCCGCGAGCTGTATCTCGTCGCGACCGGCTACCGGCCCGAGGAGGGCTGAAGCGCCAGAGCACCACCCGATCGGATGAAGATGCTCGAATTATCAACATCGAGGAGCACTACATCCGCTCCCGATGGATCGGAAAATGTTCCAGGTGCCGCGCCAGCTCGGCGCGGCACGCGGCCTCATCCGGCAGGCAGTCCCGCTCGATCCACCAGCGCCGCACCGCGGCGAGCGCCGCGCCCACGCTCGGCCCCGCCTCGGCGCCGAGGGCGAGGACATCCCGCCCCTTCAGCGGAAACGCGGGCCGCTCGGTGGTCGCAAGACGCTGCCGCAGCGCCGAGCGGTCGCCATCGTCAGCGGTCAGCCAGCTGCGATCCGCCAGAACCGCTGCCGGCCGCTCGGCCAGCGCGCGGCGCAGCGTGGCGGCGTCGGCATCTGCCGGCAAGTCCGGTGCTGCGGCAATGGCGGCAAGGCGGGCGCGCTCGGCATCGGCGAGTTTGAGGCGGCGGGCGAGAGGCTGGATCTGGCCGCCGATCAGCGCCGCCACGCGCAGCAGCGGATCGGCCGGTGCGCCCCGCGCCTGCAGGCGTTCCAGCGCGGCGAGGCTCGCCGCCTCCGGCAGCACCAGCGGCAGAACGCCGGTCTCGGCCATGAGCCGCAGCGCCGGCAGCGGATCGGGGGCCGCCAGGATGCGCTTGATCTCGCTCCACACCCGCTCGGCCGAGAGCTGGCGCAGCCCCTCCCGCAGCGACCGGATCGCGTCGATCGCGTCCGCATCCGGCGGCGAGACGGCGTAGCGCCCGTAAAAGCGGAAGAACCGCAGAATTCTGAGGAAATCCTCCCTGATCCGCGTCGCCGGATCGCCCACGAAGCGGACGAGACCCGCCGCGAGATCGGCCTGGCCGCCGAAATGGTCGTGGATCGTGCCGTCGCGTTCCATCGACATGGCGTTGATGGTGAAGTCGCGCCGGGCCGCGTCCTCCCGCCAGTCCTCGGTGAAGGCGACCACGGCGTGCCGTCCGTCGGTCTCGACGTCCCGCCGCAAGGTGGTGATCTCGAAGTGCCGTCCATCGAGCACGGCGGTGACCGTGCCGTGGTCGAGGCCCGTTGGCACGGCGCGGATGCCGGCGGCGGCGAGCCGGCCCGATACCGTCTCAGGCTTCAGGGGGCTGGCCAGATCGATATCGCTGACCGCGCGCCCGGCGATCCGGTCGCGCACGGCCCCGCCCACGATCCGCGCTTCCGGCAGCACGTCCCAGAGCCGCGACAGCTTTTCGTCTCCAGCGATCCAGAGCCGCAGCAGGGTCTTGCCCTCGGCGTTGGCGGATGGGGTTTGCGCTGTCACCTGGCGTCCTTACCGCATCTCCGGCCAGAATGGACCATCCGCCGGCACGGCGCCCCCCGTGCCGTCCTCAGCGTGCCGGCGCGCCCAGGGTTTCGCGCAGCGTCAGCGCGAGCTGGTGGAGAATCCATGCCGTCGCCCCCCAGATGACGTGATCCGGATGCGGCCAGACAGGAAATACCCTGGTGCCGCCGTGCCATGTGCCCTTCCGCCATTCCGGCAGCGCCGGATCGAGCAGGTCTTCGAGCCTTAGCGGGAACACGGCCGAGACTTCCTCGGGCGCGATCCTGAACGCCGGCGTGCCGCGAATGAGCGCGGTGACCGGGGTGATGTGAAATCCGGTGCCGGTGGCGAAATCATCGAGCCGGCCGAGCAGTTCGACCGATCGCGGGTCGAGCCCGATTTCCTCCTCGGCCTCGCGCAGCGCCGCGGCCTCGGGCGAGGCGTCGGACGGGTCGACGGTGCCGCCCGGCAGCGCCACCTGACCGGCGTGATGGACGAGATGTTCCGACCGCCGGGTCAGCCAGACGCCCCGCGCCGGCTCGATCCCGACCAGAACGGCGGCGGCCCGCGCCGCTCCCGGGCCCTTGCCCTGCGCCTTGCGGTCGCGCAGCGCGCGCCGCAGCGCCTCCTCGTCGATCGGCACCGGGTCAGTCAACCGTCTGGGCAAGTTCGCCCAGCGAGAAGAAGGCGCCCTGGCTCCAGACCCCGAGCACCCGCTTGCCGAACTGGACACCCGGCTCGGCGAGCGCCACCAGCTCATAATAGACCGAGCGGCTGATTCGCGCCTCGATCGGAAAGGGGCCGAGACCGGGACGCACCAGAACATAGGGCGTGGGTTCGCAGGTCAGCAGGTCGTGCGCCACCCGCAGCGGGTGTTCGGCCCCGAGGGCGACCGTCTCGTCGACATTGGTGCGCAGATAGAGCACCTGGTCGCGGCCCTCGCCGTGCCAGTCAAGCTCGACGGCGACGAACGGGGCGTCCTCGACCTCGATCCGGCCGCGCTCCACCGGGGTTTCGAGCAGATAGGCGCCGGTGGAATCCCGCTTCAGCACGCTGGCGAACAGGCAGACCATGGATTTCCGGCCGATCGGGCTGCCGCGATACAGCCAGGTGCCGTCGCGCCGGATCAGGAACGGCAGATCGCCGCAATCGACCGGGGTGCGGCCTTTCGGCGGGTGGGCAGCCTCCCCCCGATCCTGCCGGCGCGCCGGCAGGATACCGGCGCGCCGCGTGGCGCCGAACTTCTCGGAGGCATTCCGTGGGGCAACGGAACCCGCTCCCGATGACATCTCTGCCCCGAGTCCATGATCGTCCACGGCTAGCCTCTATCCAACGTCCTCATATGCATTAGATTGGATATAGGCAGCGCGGGGCTCCGGGAAAACCATTCAGGCGATCACTAATGACGGGAATGTTGCGAAATGATGGGGCGATTGTAAACACGCCACAGCCGGAAGACATCCTCGCCGCCTTCGGCGCGGCGGCGGCGCGGCTCGGCGAGGCGCGCGAGCAGATCCGCGGCGTCATCATCGGCCAGGACGACGTGATCGACCAGTGCCTTGCCGCCATTCTGGCGGGTGGCCACGCGCTGATCGTGGGCGCGCCCGGCCTTGGCAAGACCCGGCTGGTGGAAGCGCTGGCCGACGCGCTGGGCCTGTCCACCCGGCGCATCCAGTGCACGCCGGACCTGATGCCCGGCGACATTCTCGGCAGCGAGGTGCTCGAAACCGCGGCCGACGGCACGCGCGCCTTCCGCTTCATCGAGGGGCCGGTGTTCACCGAGCTGCTGATGGCTGACGAAATCAACCGCGCCAGCCCGCGAACCCAGTCCGCCCTGCTTCAGGCCATGGCCGAGCGGCAGGTCGCGGTCGCCGGGCTCAACCGGAACTTGCCCGATCCGTTTCACGTGCTCGCCACCCAGAACCCGCTGGAGCAGGAAGGCACCTATCCGCTGCCCGAGGCGCAGCTCGACCGTTTCCTGTTCGAAATCCGCATCGATTATCCCGCCGCGGCGGATGAGCGGCGCATGCTGCTGGCCACCACCGGGCTCGCCCGGCAGGAGGTCGCTCCGATGTTCGATCCTGCCGGCCTGCGTGCGGCCCAGCACGTGGTCCGCGCCATGCCGGTGGGGGCCAGAATCGTCGATGCCATCCTGGCGCTGGTGCGCGGCGCGCGGCCGGAAACCGCGGAAGATCCCAGAATTGCCGCCGCCCTCGCCTGGGGGCCGGGGCCGCGAGCGGCGCAGGCGCTGATGCTGGCGAGCCGCGCCCGTGCCCTGCTCGATGGGCGCGAGGCGCCGAGCCTTGACGATATCGCCGCGCTGGCGGCGCCGGTCCTGCGGCACCGGATGGGGCTGTCGTTCGCCGCCCGCGCCGAAGGGGAGAGTGTCGAGGCGCTGATCCGCGCGGTCGCGGCGCGCGTCCTTGGCTGACCGGCGGGGCCGGGCCGCACGTGTCGCGGCGGCCGGCGCGCTCGCCGCCCGGCTGCCGGCACTCGTCCTCGCCGCCCGCCGTCTCGCCTCATCCATGGCGCCAGGGCATCATGGCCGTCGCCGCGCCGGCATCGGGGAGCAGTTCTGGCAGTATCGCGAGCTGAACCAGGCCGATCCGGCCCGCAGCATCGACTGGCGGCGCAGCGCCCGCGGCGAACGCCTCTATGTCCGCGAACGGGAATGGGAAACGGCCGAAACCCTGGTTATCGACATCGCGGATCATCCCGGCATGGCGTTTCCCGCCGGCGGTTCGGGCGGGACCAAGGCGGATCGGGCGCTGCTGCTCGGCCTCGCCCTCGCGTCCCTCGCGCTCGATGGCGGCGAACGCGTCGCCGCCTGGCGGCGGACACCGCCGCTCGGCGGCCCCGGCGCGCTGGAACGCCTCGCGGCCGGGTTCCTGATGCAAGCCGCGCTGCCGCCGGCGGGCGGACGGCTCGCGCTGATCGGCGATTTCCTCGACCCGCCAGAGGCGATCGCCGCCTCCCTCTCGGCGATGGGCGCCAGCCCGCGGGGCGGGGCCCTGCTCCAGCTGCTCGACCCGGCGGAATGCGATTTTCCGTATCGCGGGCGGATTCTTTTCGAAGACCCGGCCGGCGGGCCGAAGGAGGACATCTCCCGCGCCGACGACATGGCGGCGGCCTACCGCAACCGCGTCGAGGCCCAGCGCGACGCCGTGGCGCGGATCGCCGAGGCGGCGCGGCTGCAGCCCCTGTTCCACCGGACCGACGCGCCCGCCGGGCCCGCGCTCGCTGCCCTGCGCGCGGCCCTTGAGCCGGCGCGATGATCGGCGCTGTCAGTTTCGCCGCCCCCGCCGTTCTCGCCGGGCTGATCGTCCTTCCGGCGCTCTACCTGATCCTGCGGGCGACACCGCCGGCGCCGCGCCGGCAGATCTTTCCGCCGATCCGCCTGCTGCGCGAGCTTGCGCCCACGGCGCCCACGCCGGTGCGCATGCCGCTCTGGCTGCTGCTCCTGCGCCTCGCCGCCGCCGCCCTGCTGATCGTCGGCTTCGCCGGCCCGCAGATCGTCCCGCCGCCGATCCTCGCCGGGCATGGTCCGGTTCTGCTGGCGATCGACAATGGCTGGGCCAGCGCGGCCGACTTCGCCGCCCGCCAGGCTGCCGCGCGCAGGATCGCCGACGAGGCGGGCCGGCGCGGCATCATCCTGCTGCCGACGGCGCAAGGTCGCGATGGAAAGCCGCCCCGCCCTGGCCCGGTGCTCGGGCGCGCGGCGGCGCTCACGGCGATCGGCGGGCTCCATCCCGAACCCTGGCCCGCGGACCGGCGGGCGGATGCGGCGGCGGCGCGGGCGGCGCGGCGCGCGCATCCCGGTCTCGCCGCGGTCTACGTGGCCGATGGGCTGGCGGGGCCCGGGCTCGATGCCTTCGTCGCCGCACTTCGCCCGGTGCGGATCGTGACCGGGTCGGTCGCATCGCTCCGGCTGCTCGACGATGCCGGCTTCGCGGCGGATGGCGCGATGCGCGCCCGCGTGCGGCTGTTGCCGCGGCCGGCTCCGGTCAGCGTGCCCGTGCTGGCGGAGGATCGGGCCGGAGACGCGCTGGCCCGCGCGATGGTGACGATCCGCCCCGGCCACCCGACCGGAACAGCGAGGATCGACCTGCCCTTCGCCTTGCAGTCCCGGGTCAGCCGCCTCGTCATTCCGGGCGAGGGTGGCGCGGCGGCGGTCGCCCTGCTCGGCGGGGCGTCGCGGCAGCTGCTGGTGGGGATGACGGCGGGCGGCACGGCGGATGCCGAGCAGCGCTTCACCGGCGCGCTGTATTATGTCCGCCGCGCCCTGCCGGAGGGAACGCGCCGCCTCGAAGGCAAGCTGGCCCAGGTGGTCGGGGCCGATCCGGGCGCGCTGATCCTCGCGGATGTGCATCTGCGCCCGGAGAGTGTCGCGCGGTTGCGGCGCTACATCGCGGCGGGCGGGGTGGTGATCCGCTTTGCCGGGCCGCTGACCGCTTCCCGCCCCGATCCGCTGAACCCCGATCCGCTGCTGCCCGGCATCCGCGATCTCTCCGGCGCGCTGGCGGGCGGCCATCCCGAGACGATCGCCGCGTTCGCGCCGCAGTCGCCGCTCGCCGGCCTGAAGCCGCCGCGCGATGCACGGATCCGCCGCCTGATCCTTCCCGATCCCGCGCGCCTTGCCCCGGCCAGCGTCTGGGCCCGGCTGGCCGATGGCACGCCGATCATTCTCGGCCAGCGTCTTGGCCGCGGCGCGCTGGTCGACGTGCTGACGACGGCGAATCCCGACTGGTCGGACCTGCCGCTCTCCGCCGCCTTCCCGGCGCTGATCCACACCCTGGTCCACCTCGGCACCGGCGCCGCGCCAAGTTCCGGAAGGCTTGCCCTGGTCCGCGCGCTCGACGGGGCGGGGCGCCTTGTTTCGCCCCATGACGCCACGAAACCGCTCGATGCCGCGCGGATCGGCCAGGTCGCAGTGTCCCCGGCGCAGCCGCCGGGCCTGTGGGGCGATGCGCATGGCACCGTCGCGCTCAATCTGGCGGGTCATGTGCCACCGCTGGCGGCGGCGTCATGGCCGGCAATGGTTCCCGTCACCGGGCTCGACGCCCTGAAGCGGGCCCGCCGGTTCGGCCCGGATGTCCTTGCCCTCGCCCTCGCGCTGCTGCTGCTCGACATGCTGGCCACGCTCTGGCTCCGCGGCGCGCTACGGATCGGCGCGCTGCGGATCGGTGCCATTCTGGGCGGGGCGCTGCTCTGCCTCTGGCCCGGCTGCATCCCGCACGCGCGGGCCGCCCCGCCCGAGGCGGCGCTGAACACGACGCTCGCCTATGTCCGCGCCGATGATCCGGCGACCGACCGGATCGTGCGCGCGGGGCTCGCCGCGCTGACGGCCGATGTCAATGCCGAGACCGCGGCCGTGCTGGGGCCGCCGCGCGGCGTCGTGCCCGGGCGGGACAATCTCGACCTCTATCCGCTGCTTTACTGGATGATCACCTCGCGGACCCGCCCGCCCGCGCCGGCGGTCTGCGCCGCGCTCGACGCCTTCATGCGCGGCGGCGGCCTGCTCGTGATCGACACCGATGGCGGCGATGCCGGGCAGGCAGGATCGGGCGCCGGGTTCGATCCCGGGGCGCCGGCGGCCCGCCGCCGGGTCACGTCGTGCCTGTCGCTGCCGCCGCTCAGGAAACTGACCGATCGCGACACCCTCGCGCACACGTTCTTTCTGCTGCGCAGCTTTCCCGGCCGGTTCGATGGCGCGCCGGTCTATATCGCGTCCCGCGGCGGCCGCGATGCGGACGGCGTCAGCCCGGTCGTGATCGGCGCCGATGACTGGGCCGGCGCCTGGGCGCTGGGGGCGGATGGAACCCCGCTGCTCGCCCTCCTGCCGGGCCAGCCGGGCCAGCGCCAGGCCGCGCTCAGGGTCGGTGTCAACCTCGTGATGTACGCGCTGACCGGCACCTACAAGGCCGACCAGTTGCAGATTCCGGCCATCCTCCAGAGGCTCGGCGAACAGGGGCCCGGCAAACAGGGGCTCGGCAAACAGGGGCTCGGCGAATGACCCTGCCGATCGTCTTCGCGCCGCTGGTGCCGTGGCCGCTGATCGCGGGCCTCGCCCTGATCGCGGCGATCCTAGTCGGCATCGGCCTGCTGCGGCGGGCGCGCGGCAGCGTCTTGCGGCTTGCCGGGATGATCTTCCTGCTCGTCGTGCTGGCCTCGCCGCGCTGGCAGGTGCGGACCACCGCCGCCCTGCCCGATACGGTGCTGGTGATCCGCGACCAGACCCCCTCGATGGCGATCGGCCGCCGCGCGGCGCTGGCCGGCGCCGCCTATCGCCATCTCGTGGCGAGCCTTCCAAAGGGCGTCACGCTGCGCACGGTCGATGTCGGCGGCGACGGCCGGGATGGCTCGCCGCTGTTCGGCAGGCTGAGCGCGGCGCTCGCCGCGATCCCGCCCCGCCAGCTCGCGGGAATCGTCGTTCTCGGCGATGGCGAGGCGACGGACGCGCCGCCGGCGCGCCTGCCCGGCAATGCGCCGCTCTCGCTCCTCATCCCCGCCGCCCCCGGCGAGACGGATCGTTCCCTGCGCCTGCTCTCCGCCCCGCGATACGGGCTGGTCGGCCACGACGCGACGCTGAGCTTCGTGATCCGCGATCATGGGGTGGACGATGCCGGGCGCACGGTTCCGGTCACGATTTCGGTCGATGGCCGGGCGGTGCGCACGCTTGGCGCCCGTATCGGCCGGCCGGAGACGGTGCGGCTCCCGGTCGCCCATGCCGGGCGCGCCGTCGTCGCGGTCGCGGCGGCGCCGCTCGGCGGCGAGATTTCCCGGATCAACGACGAGGCGGTATTCCATCTCGACGGCGTGCGCCGGCGGCTGACCGTGCTGCTGATCGCCGGGCAACCCAATCCCGGGCTGCGCGCCTGGCGGCTCCTGCTCAAGTCGGACCCCGCGGTGCGGCTGGTGAATTTCACCATTCTCCGCCTGCCCGACGAACCGATGCCCGCACCGCTGCGCGACATGGCGCTGATCCCGTTCCCGGTCGACAAGCTGTTCGACCAGGAAATCGGGAAGTTCGACCTCATCATTCTCGACCAGTTCGCCAATGATGACCTTCTGCTGCCGCCCTATCTGGTGAATATCGCCCGCCATGTGCGGGCGGGCGGCGCGCTGCTGGTCGAGGCCGGGCCGGAATTCGAGGGCCAGCGCTCGATCGCCGGCTCGCCGCTCGGGCCCATCCTTCCCGTCAGGCCCTATGGCGCGGGCACGGTGACGGGGCGCTTCACCCCGGCGCTGACGGCGCAGGGTCGGCGCGACCCGGTGACCTTCCCCTTCGCCCACGAGACGCTCGGCCCATGGTACCGCTACGAGACGGTGCAGCAGACATCAGGCGTTTCGCTGCTTGGCGGGCCCGGCACCGGCCCCGCTTCCGCGCCGCTGCTCATCCTCGCGCATGAGGGCAAGGGCCGGGTCGCCGTCCTGCTGTCCGACCAGTTCTGGCTCTGGGCGCGCGGCGCGCTCGCCGGCAATGGCGCGATGCAGGGGCCGGCGACGGCGCTGCTCGGGCGCACGGTCCACTGGCTGCTGGGCGATCCGGCGCTCGCCGCCCGCCAGCTGCACGCAGCCATCGCCGCCGGCCACCTGACGATCCGCCGTGTCGCGCCGGCCGGCCCGCCTGGCACGGCCGAGGTGACGGCGCCGGATGGGCAGCGGGTCACGGTGCCGCTGCATCGCACCGCGCCGGGTCGTTTCGAAGCCGCGATGCCGGCTGGCGGGCCCGGCGTGTGGCGGGTTTCGGCGGGCGGGCGCACCGCCTACGCCGCGGCTTCGGACGAGGATCCGGCCGAGCAGGAGGACCTCGCCGCCACCAGCCGGCGCTTTGCCCCGCTCGTCCACCGCAGCTCCGGGCGAATCGTCTGGCTGGCACGCGCCCCTGAGCCGGGCTGGACCGGGCTCTACCGGCCGCGCCATGCCCGCCTGGTGACGGGCGAGCGCGACATCAGGCTGCCGCCGGCGATTCCCGGCGCGATCCTGGGGTTGCTGCTGGTCGCCGCCGGCTGGTGGCGCGAGCGCGCCTGAGCCGGAAGCGACGCGGCATTAGAGCACTTTCCGATCCATCCGGATCGGATGTCGTGCTCTATGATATTGATAGACAGAGCATCTTTATCCGATCAGATCACTCCATCTGATCGGATGATGCTCTATGGTATTGATAAATAGAGCATCTTTATCTGATCAGATGATGCTCTAGGCGGCGATGGTCCTGGCGAAGCGGGTCTTGCCGTTCATGTCGATAAAGGCGAAGCTGATCTCTCCGCGGGTTACCGAGGTGGTCAGAAACCCGTGCGCACCGAGGGCGAAGCCCGCCCGGCTCGGCGTGCCCGGCGTGTAGATTTCCGAGCCGACGCCGTTCGTCACATAGGCGATTCCGCCCATCTCGACATATTGCATGCAGTGATCGTGGCCGTTGATGTAGAGCTTGACTGCGTGCCGGCGCAGCACCGGTTCGAGCGCGGCGATGAGGTCCGGCTGGTCATGGTCCGCGCCGCCGAGCGCGGTGTAGATCGGGTGATGGCCGACCACGATCTTCCACCGCGCCTTCGAGCGGCCGAGCGCCGTGTCGAGCCAGGCCCGCTGCGCGCGCGGGTCTTGCCCGGAAATGTCGGTCACCGTGCCGAGATACTTGCGGATGAAGGGCGAGGTATCGAGGAAGAAAATCTCGACCGTGGTGCCATCCGCGAGGGTTTCGGCATGGGTATGGTAGCGGGCGGGCAGCTGCCAGCGCCGCGAATGCGCCGAATAGTCGAGCTGCGCTGGCACATTGCCGCGATAGTCGTGATTCCCCAGGATCACCTTCCAGGGACGTTGCAGCGACGCCTGGTGATAGACATCCTCGAAGCTGGTCTTCCACTGCGGATCGGTGACGGAGGTCACGCCGGATTCATAAAAATTATCGCCGAGCGACAGGATGAAGCGCGGCGCGTCCGATGCGGCGCGGTCGGCCATCGCCTGTGCGACATTGCGCTGGTGGTGGGCGCCATTGCGGCCCCAGTCGCCGATCGAGATGAAATTGAAGGGGGCCGGCGCTGCGGCCTGTGCCGTGGGGGCGGCGGCGAGCAGCGATGCCGCGGTGAGTTCGGCGCCGGTGCCGATGAAACCGCGTCGGGAAATCGTCATGGGAGTGTCTCCGTCGGTCGTACGGCGCCTCGTCTAGCCCGCTGTCCCTGCCGTGTCATATGACAAGACGGCGACAGCGGACGGCGCCTCGCGGCGCCGTCCCGGGTGTCAGCGGGCGAGTTTGGCCGCGATCTCGGCGACGTGCTTGCCCTGGGCGCGGGCGATGGCGAGTTCGTTGGCGCTCGGCTGGCGGGAGCCGTCGCTGCCGGCGAGCGTCGTCGCGCCATAGGGCGTGCCGCCGGTGATCTCGTTCATGTTGGTCAGCTCGGGGTTGGAATACGGAACGCCGACCACGATCATGCCGTGATGGAACAGCGTGGTGTGGAACGAGGTGATGGTGGTCTCCTGCCCGCCATGCTGGCTGCCGGTCGAGGCGAACACCGAGCCGACCTTGCCGATCAGCGCGCCCTTGGCCCACAGGCCGCCGGTCTGGTCGAGGAAGTTGCGCATCTGGCCGCACATGTTGCCGAAGCGGGTGGGGGTGCCGAAAATGATGGCGTCGTAATCGGCGAGTTCCGCCGGGTTCGCCACCGGCGCGTCCTGCTCGGTCTTGGCATGGATCGCCTTCGCGGTGTCTTCCGGCATGGTTTCCGGCACGCGCTTGACCACCACCTCGGCACCGGCGGCCTTCGCCCCTTCCGCCACCGCCGTCGCCATCGTCTCAACATGGCCCCAGGTGCTGTAGTAAAGTACGAGAACTTTCGCCATTTCCGTCTCTCCGTCAGGTTGCAATGCGACCGCTATACGCCGCAATTCTTTCGATATCAAACGTTATCTGATGACAATTCGGTGTCCGGCTCACCGCGCTTCGGCGATCCAGTCGTCGATCAGCCTGCGCGCGATCGAATCCCGCGGCGGCAGGTTGAATCCGGCCGCATGGCGGTTCGCGAGGTCCTCGCGGGTGAACCAGGCGGCGGCGCGCATTTCCTCGGCATCGAGCGTGATCGCCTCGCTCATCGCCTCGGCGCGGAAGCCCAGCATCAGCGATGCCGGGAACGGCCAGGGCTGGCTGCCGGTATAGGCCACCGGCCCGACCTCGACGCCGACCTCCTCCATCGTTTCCCGGCGCACGGCGTCCTCGAGGCTTTCGCCGGGCTCGACGAAGCCGGCGAGGGTCGAGAACATGTTCCGCTCGGGCGGAAATTTCTGCGACTGGCCGAGCAGCACGCGATCGCCCTTCGCCACCAGCATGATCACCGCCGGATCGGTGCGCGGGAAATGCTCCGTGCCGCATTGCGTGCAGCGCATGGTGTGGCCGCCGCGCTCCGGCGTGCAGCTGCCGCCGCATACGCCGCAGAATTTGTGGCGGGATCGCCAGTAGAGCAGGCCGCGCGCGGTGGCGAGCAGCCCGGCTTCCTCGGCCGGCAGCGTCGCGGTCAGCCCGCGCAGTTCGAGAAACGCGCCGCGCGGCCGGCGCAGCGCATCGAGCGGCGCCTCATGCGCTGACAGATCGACCGCGAAAACCGGGCTGCCGTTCATCAGCCCGAGAAAGACGCTCTCCCTCGCGTCCTCGCGCGGCGGAGCGTCGAGCACGGCGCGGGGCTCGGGTTCGGCGGCGATCAGCAGCTTGCCGCGCCAGTAGGCGACGAAGCCGGCGCCGGCATCGGCGCGCGCCGCCGCCAGCCAGCCGGCATCGGTGCGGCGGTGGCTGGCGCGGTCGAGCCGGGCGGAGCTGTAGAGCAGGGCGGAGGGGGGCGGGATGTCGTGCATGGCGGGAAGGTGGCATTGGTCCTGCGCGCCGGCAAGCCGGCCTTGCAAAGCGGCGTCAAAGGATAGATATGGAAAGCGGGAGGCCGGTCGCGGACGGGCGCCTCGCCAACCCGGTCAGGGCCGGAAGGCAGCAGCCGCAACGAGTTTCCGCACGGGTCGCGGTTCCGGTCTCCCACCTCTCACTCCTGCCCAGCTCATCGGAGGCGCATGGCCGGTCTGTTCGACGACGACGAGACGGACGATCAGCCCAGGTCCGAGCCGCCGCCGCCGGGGCCCTCGCTGTTCGGCGACGACGAACTGCCCGAGGCCGCAGCCCCGGTCCATGCTGAATCCTACCGCGTCCTCGCCCGCAAATACCGCCCGACCACCTTCGACGACCTGATCGGTCAGGACGGGCTGGTCCGCACCCTGCGCAATGCCTTCGCGATGAATCGGATCGCCCATGCCTTCATGCTCACCGGCGTGCGCGGTGTGGGCAAGACGACCACGGCGCGGATTCTCGCCCGCGCGCTGAACTGCACCGGGGCGGACGGGCAGGGCGGCCCCACGCCCGATCCCTGCGGCGTCTGCGACAATTGCGTGGCCATTCTCGCCGACCGCCACCCCGACGTGGTGGAGATGGACGCGGCCTCGAACACCGGCGTCGACGACGTGCGCGAAATCATCGAGGCGACGCGCTTCCGCCCGATGATCGCCCGCACCAAGGTGTTCATCATCGACGAAGTCCACATGCTCTCGCGCAACGCCTTCAACGCGCTGCTCAAGACGCTTGAGGAACCGCCGCCGCATGTGAAATTCGTGTTCGCCACCACGGAAATCCGCAAGGTGCCGATCACCGTGCTATCGCGTTGTCAGCGTTTCGACCTCAAGCGCGTGCCGGTCGATGTGCTGGCCGCGCATTTCGCCCGCATCGCGGAGAAGGAGGCGGTCGCGGCCGAAAGTGGCGCGCTCGAAGCCATCGCCCGCGCCGCCGACGGGTCGGTGCGCGATGGGCTGTCCCTGCTCGACCAGGCGATCGCCCGCGCCGACGAGGGCGCGCCGGTGACCGCCGAACTGGTGGCCGACATGCTCGGCCTTGCCGATCGCAGCCTCGTCTTCGATCTGCTGGACGCCATCGCCGCCGGCGATCCGGCCGGCGCGCTCGGCGTGATGGACCGCGCGCATGAAGCCGGCGCCGATCCGGTGCTGGTGATGCAGGATCTGCTCGGCCTCGCTCATACGCTCTCGCGCATCAAGGCGATTCCGGCGCTGGCCGAGGGCAGCGAACTGCCCGAGCTTGATCGTGCCCGCGGCGCGCCGCTCGCCGCCCGGCTGTCGGTGCCGTTTCTCGGCCGGCTGTGGCAGATGCTGCTCAAGGGCATCGCCGAGGTGGAGCAGGCGACCGACCGCCGCGCCGCCGCCGACATGATCCTGATCCGCCTCTGCTACGTGTCCGACCTGCCGGCGCCAGGCGAACTCGTCCGCCGCCTCGCCGGCGAGGCGGCGACAATCCGCGGCGGGGCGGCGCCGGCCCCGGCGCCCGGCCCGGCGCCGAGGGCGGTGGTGAACGGCGCCCCGGTCGCGCACGCCCCGGTCGCGCAGGTCGAATCCGCCCCCTCATCCGCCCCGCGCCTTGCCCGCTTCGAGGATGTCATCGCCCTGGCCGGCGAGAAGCGCGACGCCCTGCTCTATGCCCATCTCCGCCACGACGCCCGGCTGGTGCGCTTCGCCCCGCCGGTGATCGAACTGAATCTCGCGCCCGAGGCGCCACGCGATCTCTCGTCCCGCCTCGCCAGGTTTCTCGAGGCCGAAACCGGGCGGCGCTGGACCATCGCCCTATCCCGCGCTGCCGGCGCGCCGAGCATGGTCGAGGCCGAAACCACGGCGCGCGAGACGGCGCGCGACGAGGCGCTGGATCATCCGCTGGTGAGGGCCATCTTCGAGACGTTTCCCGGTGCGAAGATCGCCAGTGTGGAGGTCGATGCGCCGCCCGCCCTTGCGGAGCCGCCCGCGATGGATGATGACCGCTTCGACGATGTCCCGCCGATTTCCGACGACGACATCGCCGACGCCATGGAGATCGACTGATGAAGAACCTCGCCGGCCTGATGAAGCAGGCCCAGCAAATGCAGCAGAACATGCAGGAGATGCAGTCGCGTCTCGAAGCGATGGACATCCGGGGCGAGGCCGGCGCCGGTCTGGTGAAGGTCACGCTGTCCGGCAAGGGCGAGATGAAGGGGATCGAGATCGACCCCAAGCTGATCGACCCGAGCGATGCCGAGATGCTCCAGGATCTGATCCTCGCCGCCCATCGCGACGCCAAGTCGCGGCTGGAGGCGGTTGCCGCCGAGGAAATGCAGAAGGTAACCGGCGGGATTTCGCTGCCCCCCGGCATGAAACTGCCGTTCTGAGGTCGCAGCGGCGGATCGTCCCGCGATGATGGGGCCCGAGATCGAGCGGCTGGTCGGGCTGATGGCGCGGCTGCCGGGCCTTGGCCCGCGTTCCGCCCGGCGCATCGTGCTGAAGCTGATGGCCGAGCGCGAGCAGCGCCTGCTGCCGCTGATCGCCGCCCTCGATGCCGCCTGCCAGCGCGTCGCGGTCTGCCCGACCTGCGGCGGGCTCGACTCCGAGCAGCCCTGCGCCATCTGCGCCGACATCGCCCGCGAGCCGCTGATCTGCGTGGTCGAGTCGGTGGCGGACCAATGGGCGCTGGAGCGTACCGCCGTCTATCGCGGCCGCTATCACATCCTCGGCGGATTGCTTTCGGCCATCGCCGGCCGTGGCCCCGAGGAACTCGGGATCGACCGGCTGCTCACCCGGCTCGACGGGTCGGTGCGCGAGGTGATCCTCGCCCTGCCGGCCACCGTCGATGGTCAGGCGACCACCCATTACCTCACCGAACGCCTCGCCGCCTGCGGCGCCAGCGTCACCCGGCTGGCCCAGGGTGTGCCCGTCGGCGGCAGCATCGAAATCCTCGACGAGGGCACGCTCGCCCTCGCTCTCTCCGCCCGCCGCGCCGCCGGATGATGCCGCTGATTCGCGACGGCCGCGACCTCAGGGTCGATTTCTTCCGCGGCATCGCGCTGTTCTGCATCTTTCTCGATCACATCCCGCATGACACGCTCGCCCGCTTCACCGTGCGCAACCTCGCGCTGAACGACGCGACGGAAATCTTCATCCTGCTCGCCGGCTTCGCCGCCGCCCTCGTCTATGGCCGCAAGCTGGACCGCGCCGGGCCGCTCTCCGCCTCGGCGGACATGCTCAAGCGGGCGTGGACGCTCTATATCGCGCATATCTTCCTCTTCGTGCTGTTCGCCGCCCAGGTCGCCTTCGCCGCAACCTGGCTCGGCCGGCCGCAATATCTCTCCGGCGTCGGCATCGACCATC
The DNA here is from genome assembly GCA_021849425.1 of Pseudomonadota bacterium. Lineage (GTDB taxonomy): Bacteria > Pseudomonadota > Alphaproteobacteria > Acetobacterales > Acetobacteraceae > Acidiphilium. The sequence goes on along the minus strand of JAJZSY010000003.1, from coordinate 62,448 downwards.
TGGCGGCGAAGCCGCTCGCGGCGATCACCGAGGCGGTGCCGCTGCTCTACCAGCCGGCCTATCTCAACGTGCTGCCGCTCTATGTCGCGATCATGGGCGGGCTGGCGCCGCTGCTCTTCATGCTGCGCTTCCCGCGCACGCTGCTCGCGCTCAGCGTGGCACTCTATGCCGGCGCGCGGATCCATGGCTGGAACCTGCCGACCCACGGCGGCCATGGCTGGTTCTTCAACCCCTTCACCTGGCAGCTGCTCTTCGTGCTCGGCATGCTGTTCTCCCGCCACGGCAGGCCGGCGCTGCCGGGCCTTGCGACCGACATCGCCGCGGTGCTGCTGCTTCTGGTCGGCTTCGCGATCCTGCTGACCACCTGGCTCGAACCCTCGCTCGCCCGGCACATCCCCGCGGCGCTGCGGCCGCTGGTCCGCAATATCGACAAGACCGGGCTTCATCCCTACCGGCTGGTCTCGATCCTGTCGCTGGCCTGGCTCGCCGCCCGCCATCTGCGCGCCGATGCGCGGCTGCTGAAAGCCCGCCTGTCGCGCGTGTTCATCCTGATCGGCCAGTATGGCCTGCCGACCTATTGCGCCAGCATCCTGCTCTCCTACGCCGGGCGGATCGTGATGGACACCGATCATGGCTGGGCGATGCAGGTCGTCGTCAACCTCGCCGGCCTCGCCGCCCTGCTCGGCGTGGCCGCGCTCTCCGCCTGGTACAGGGTGAAAGATGCCAAACCGTCCGTTGCATAGTCTTGTTCTCGCGCTCGTGCTCGCCTGGGCCGGCGTCGCCGCCGCGGCACCCGCATGCCCGGCCGTGCCGGCGCAATATCTGCGCCTGCCGCATCTGCGCGCGGCGATCCATCGCGGCCAGCCGGTGGTGATCGCCGCGATCGGGTCGTCGTCCACCTGGGGGGCGATGGCGCACGATATCGGCGATTCCTATCCGGCGATGCTCCAGGACGAGCTGGGCGACCGCCTGCCGGATGCCGAGATCAGCGTGATCAATCGCGGCATCGGCGGCGAGGATGCGCTGCGCGAGGACCGCCGGATGGCGCGCGACGTGCTTGCCCTGCGGCCCGCGCTGGTGATCTGGCAGGTCGGCGCCAACGCAGCGATGCGCGGCGAATCGCCGGACCGGTTCACGGCTCTGGTCGAGCAGGGACTGCGCCGGCTGCGCGCCGCCGATCTCGACGTGGTACTGATGGACAACAAGCGCTCGCGCCGCCTGCTGAGCGCGCCGGACAATGCGCGGATCAACGCGGCGCTCGCCCATCTCGCCCGGCGCTACCGGGTCGGGCTGTTCTCGCGCGATGCGCTGATGCGCGCCTGGGCCCGCGCCGGCGCCGCCCCCGCCGGTTTTCTCGCCGCGGATGGCATGCACATGAACGACCGCGGCTATGCCTGCACCGCCGCGGCGCTGGCCGATTCGATCGTCGCCGCGGTGAAATAGAGCATCATCCGATCAGATGGAGTCATTTGATCGGATAAAGATGCTCTGGGTATCAATATGATAGAGCACTGCATCCGATCCTGATGGATCGGAAAGCGCTCTGGCGTTCAGGCGTCGGGTTCGAGCGCCTCGGGCCGGTAGCCGAGCGCGTTCAGCCCTTCTTCGAGCATGTCGCCAAGGCCGGCCTCGCCGAGCAGGGTGCCGGCGAGGCTGCCATCGATCTGCTCGGCCGCCTGGGCCCGGGCGTCGTCCCACTCCTCCCGGGCGAAATCGCCGCGGCCGATAAGGAACAGCGCCAGCAGGTCGACCGCCGCTTCGTCGGAGAGTTGATCGATCGCCTCGCGCAATTCGGCCTCGCTGTCATCGGGGGCCTGCTCGTCCAGCATGTCGGTCTCTTCCTCGGGCGGGGGTGTGCCGGCCGGGCTTTCCTCCTCCGGCTCCACCGGCGGCACCTGCGCCTCGGCGGCGCGCGCCTTGAGGATGATGAACGCGACATGCTCGGGCGCGATGTCGAGCGGAACCGGCTCGGGTTCCTCGGTGTCGATCACGCGCTTGCGGTCACGATCCGGGTTGGCCATGGCGGAGTCTCCTCATCGGTCCGACTCCGCATCTGTGCATCGCGCCGTCCGGTTTGAACCCCTCCGGAAGGCGAAGATGTCAGCGCGAGGCCCGCGCGGTGTCCTTGGTCACGGTCGGATCGTCGGCGAGTTTCGGATTGCCCCGGCGCAGCCGGTGCTCGCCCAGCAGCAGCAGGATCGGCGCCGCGATATAGATCGACGACGAGGTGCCGACGACGATGCCGAACAGCATCACCCAGGCGAAGCCGGACAGCGAGGCGCCGCCGAACAGCGCGAGCGGCAGGGCGGCGAGGAATACCGTGCTGGAGGTGCCGAGCGTGCGGTTGAGGGTTTCGTTGATCGAGAGGTCGATCAGCTCGCGCAGCGGCATGGTCTTGTATTTGCGCAGGTTCTCCCGCATCCGGTCATAGACCACCACCTTGTCGTTGGTGGAATAGCCGATCACGGTCAGGATCGCGGCGATGGTGACGAGGTCGAAGGGCAGGCGGGTGATGACCATGAAGCCGATCGTCTTGGTCACGTCGAGGATCAGCGTCGCCACCGCGCCGACGGCGAACTGCCACTCGAAGCGGAACCAGATATAGACGAGGATCATCAGGAAGCTGATCCCGAGCGCGATCAGCCCCTGCTGGAACAGCGTCGCCGAGACCGAGGCGCCGATCGCCTGGGTCGAGAGGATTTTGGCGCCCGGCAGGTTCTGCTTCACCACCCCTTCCGCGGCGGCGAGGGATTTCTGCGTATCCTTGGCGTTGTCCTGCGACTCCAGGCTGATGAGCACGCCCTTGTCGCCGCCGAAGCTTTGCAGCGAGGCGCCGGGCAGGTGGGCCGCGGCAAGTTCCGCGCGCAGCCTGGTGAAATCCGGCGTCTGCGGGGTCGCCACCTGGATGACGACGCCGCCACGGAAATCGAGGCCGAGATTGAGGCCGGGATGGAAGAACAGGATCAGCGACGCGGTCGAGAGGATGGCCGAGACCGCGAGGCCGATGAACCGTCCCTTCATGAACTGGATGCGCGTGCCGTCCGGCACCAGGCGGAGGGCGGGGCGGGTGAGGAACTTCATGGCGCGGGCCTCAGAGAACCGGCAGCGCGGCCGGGCGGCGCGCGACATACCAGCGCGCCGTGATCAGCCGGACCAGCACGGTCGATGTGAACAGGGTTGTGATGATGCCGACACAGATGGTCACCGCGAAGCCGCGCACCGGCGGCGATCCGAAGATGAACAGCATGATGTGGGCGAGCAGCGTGGTCACGTTGCTGTCGATGATGGTGCTGTAGGCGCGCTTGTAGCCGGCCTCGAGTGCGGCGAGCGGCTTGCGGCCGAGCTTGACCTCCTCGCGCACGCGCTCGTTGATCAGCACGTTGGAGTCCACCGCCATGCCGAGCGTGAGCAGGATGCCCGCCATGCCCGGCAGCGTCAGCGTCGCCCCCATCAGCGACAGCACCGCGATCAGCAGCAGCAGGTTGACCACCAGCGCGATGTTCGCGAACCAGCCGAACAGGCCGTAGAAACTCGCCATGAAGGTGATGACCAGCACGAAGCCCACCGCCAGCGAAACGATACCGGCGCGGATCGCGTCCGCTCCGAGTTCCGGGCCGACGCTCTGCTGTTCGACCACCTTGAGCGGGGCGGGCAGGGCGCCCGCGCGCAGCAGCAGCGCGAGGTCGGACGCGCTCTTGGCGGTGAAGCTGCCCGAAATCTGCCCCCGCCCGCCGACGATCGGCGTGCGGATGACCGGCGCCTCGATGATCTTGTGATCGAGTTCGATCGCGAACAGCTTGCCGACGTTATGGGTCGTGATGTCGGCGAACTTGCGGGCGCCGACGCTGTTGAAGGTGAAGTTCACCACCCATTGCCCGCTCTGCGGGTCCTGCCCGGCCTGGGCGTTGGTCAGGTCGGCGCCGTCGACCGCGACGCGCGAGCGGATCGCGAGCTTGCGGCCGCTGCCATCGCTCATCGGCAGGATCTCGACGCCGGGTGGCGGCGTCTTGGTCTCCGGGTTCACGTCCTCGGCGACCATGTGGAAGGTCATGTGCGCGGTCTTGCCGAGCAGTTTCTTGATCTGGTTCGGGTCGGACACGCCGGGGAGCTGGATGACGATCTGGTCGGCGCCCTGCCGCGCGATCTGCGGATCGACCACGCCGCTGCCATCGATGCGGCGGCCGATGATGGTGATCGACTGGGCGATGGCCTGGGTCTGCTTGGCGATCAGCGCCGGGCGGGAGAGGGTGAGCGTTGCCGCCCCCGCATCCGTCACCTTCACGTCGAGGTCGGGCGCGCCGCCGGCGGCGGCCACCGGCGAGACGAGCTTCGCAAGCAGCTGGCGCACCTTTGCGGCATCCGCCGGCTTGACCAGGTTGAACTGCACCCGCCGCCCCGCGACATCGCCGCCCAGATCGGTATAGCCGATATCGGCCTGCAACAGGGTGTGGCGCACCTCGTCGGTCAGGTTGGCGAGCTGCTCCTTCACCACCGCGTTCATGTCGATCTGCATCAGCAGATACGATCCGCCGCGCAGGTCGAGCCCGAGATGGATCTGCGGCCAGGGAATGGACTGGGCCGGGCGCTTGATCAGGTTCGGCAGCGTGAGCAGCACGCCCACCGCGCAGAACAGCACGATCAGGGTGGTTTTCAGGCGCGTGAAGTAAAGCATGACAGGCGAAGGGCTCCCAACGGCGACGCATGGGTGGTATGGCGGCCTCGGCTTGCCGGTGCAAGCCCGCTTCTGTCAGGAACGAAACGCGATGCACAAACTTCGGGTTGGGGTGATCGGGGTCGGCCATTTCGGCCGTTACCATGCGTTGAAGACGGCGGCCGCCACGCGGGCGGACCTCGTCGGCGTTTCCGACCCCGACATGACCCGCGCCGGCGCGGTGGCAGCGGAGGCCGGCTGCGCCGCACTCCCGCTCGATGCGCTGATCGCGGCGGCGGAGGCGGTGATCATCGCCTCGCCCGCCGATACCCATTTCGCGCTCGCCTCCCGCGCGCTCGAGGCCGGGCGCCACGTTCTCGTCGAAAAGCCGATCGCCGCGACGGTGGACGAGGCGGAAGAGCTGGGCCGTCTCGCGCGCGCGCGCGGGCTCGTGCTGCAGGTGGGCCATCTGGAGCGGTTTTCCGCCGCCCACGGCGCGGTCGCGGCGCGGATGGGCAAGCCGCTCTACATCGAGGCGGTGCGGATCGCGCCCTTCAAGCCGCGCGGCACCGACGTGTCCGTGATCCTCGACCTGATGATCCACGATCTCGACCTGATCCTCGCCCTCGTGGCCCAGCCGATCGAGAGCATCGATGCGGTCGGCGCCGCGGTGGCCAGCGCGCATGAGGACATCGCCAACGCCCGCGTGCGCTTCGCCAACGGCTGCGTCGCCACCGTGACCGCGAGCCGCATCTCGATGAAGACCGAGCGGCGGATGCGGATTTTCTCCGAGGCCGGATATCTGGCCGTCGATTTCGCCGCGCGCCGGCTCAGCCTGGTCGGGCGGGGGCAGGAAGGCGGGCTGCGCATGCCGGGGTTCGAGGCGTTCGGCATCGAGGAGACGAGCTGGGAGGATCACGACGCGCTCGCCGCCGAGCACGCGGCCTTCCACGCCGCCTGCCTTGATGGGGCGCCGGTGCTCGTCGATGCCGAGGCGGGGCGGCTCGCGCTCGAAGCCGCGATCGGCGTTGGCCGTTCGATCATGGAAAGCCGGGCGCGGGCCGAGGCGTCGGGCTTGATCTCGCGGCGCTGAGGCGCGCCGGGTCGCTGCCGGAGCCGCCGGGCTTCAGCCTTTCGGATGAACCGGAACCCCCCGCCCGATCCTTCATCGTTACGCTGGCGACTGGACATTTCGAAATCCGTTGTTGACGCGCGAAGCCGGCTGCCGCTACGTCCTTCACGTGTCTGAAACAGTGCTTCCGCTTCCGACGATTCGCATACGTGGCCGCACCTTCATGGCCATGGTGGTCATGCCGGAAGCGCCTTTCCCCGCCTGGCTGGATGCGCTCGACCGCCAGATCGGGCGCTCGGTCGGGTTTTTCGAAGGCCGGCCGGTGGTGGTCAACCTGTCCCTCCTTGCCGATAGCGAGGACGACGCGCCGGCGGTGCTCAAATCCCTTGAGGCGCGCGACCTGCGGATCATCGGTGTCGAGGGGATCGACATGGAGCGGTTGCGGGAAACGCCGTGGTATGGCGTCAACCTCGCGCCGCCTGGCCGTGAAGGGCGCGGCGACCGCGCGATCGAGATCCCCGAGCGCACCGAACCAGCGCCGCCCGAGCCTCCGCCGGCCGCCTCGCCACGCCCATCGCTGCTGATCGATCGTCCGGTGCGGTCCGGCCAGTCGATCGTGTTCGAGGACGGCGACATCACCGTGGTCGGGCCGGTGGCCTCGGGCGCCGAGCTGATTGCGGGCGGTTCGATCCATGTGTACGGCACGCTGCGCGGCCGCGCCGTCGCGGGGCTCGCGAGCGGCCAGGGCGCCCGCATTTTCTGCTCCCGCCTTGCAGCCGAATTGCTGGCGATCGATGGTCTCTACCGCACGGCGGATCATTGGGGGACCGGGCTGCAAGGGCGGGCCGTTCAGGTCTGGTTGCATGACAAGGAGCTGCGCCTCGCAGCATTGGGATAGGAATCAACTCATGGCGAAGGTTCTCGTGGTCACATCGGGCAAGGGCGGCGTCGGCAAGACGACCTCCTCTGCCGCTCTGGGTGCTGCTCTCGCCCAGACCGGGCAGAATGTCGTCGTTGTCGATTTCGATGTCGGCCTGCGCAATCTCGACCTCATCATGGGCGCGGAGCGGCGCGTCGTTTTCGATCTCGTCAACGTCGTGCAGGGCGACGCCAAGCTGGCGCAGGCGCTGATCCGCGACAAGCGGGTCGACACGCTGTCGCTGCTGCCCGCCTCGCAAACTCGGGACAAGGACGCGCTGACCCCCGAGGGCGTGGAGCGGGTGATCGACGAACTGCGCGAGAAGTTCGACTGGATCATCTGCGACAGCCCGGCCGGCATCGAACGCGGCGCGACGCTCGCGATGCGCCATGCGGACATGGCGATCGTCGTCACCAATCCGGAAGTCTCCTCGGTCCGCGACTCCGACCGGATCATCGGCCTGCTCGATTCGAAGACGGTGAAGGCCGAGTCCGGCGAGACGATCGAGAAACACCTGCTGCTGACACGCTACGACCCGGGCCGGGCCGCGCGCGGCGAGATGCTGAAGGTGGACGACATTCTCGAAATCCTCGCCATTCCGCTGATCGGCATCATCCCCGACAGCGAAGACGTGCTGCGCGCCTCGAATGTCGGCTGCCCGGTGACGCTGCACGACCCGTCCTGCGCCCCTGCCAGGGCCTACAACGACTCCGCGCGCCGCCTGCTCGGCGAGACGATCGAGATCGTCACGCCATCCGAAAAGAAGACCCTCATGAGCCGTCTGTTTGGCAGGAAGGTCGCATGAGTCTGTTCAATTTCTTCACCCGGTCGCGCAACACCGCCCCGGTGGCGCGCGAGCGGCTGCAATTGCTGCTCGCACATGAGCGCGCGCTTTCCGGCAAGTCCGACCTCGCGGCGGTGCTGCAGGAGGAAATCCTCGCGGTCATCGCCAAACACGTTTCCATCGACCGCGAAAAGGTCAATGTGAAGCTCGGCCAGGACGGCACCATGTCCACGCTCGAGATCGACATCGAGATACCGCAGGCGGCGATCGTAAAGAACTGATCTTGCCGGGCAGCCATAAGCGGTAAATGACCGGACGATGACTTGATGTCGGCCTGAGCTTCGGCTACATCGTCGCTGCGCAGACGATAGCGCGCCCAGGTAGCTCAGTTGGTAGAGCATGCGACTGAAAATCGCAGTGTCGGTGGTTCGATTCCGCCCCTGGGCACCATTTCCCTCACATATATAAATCGGCTCTCCGATCACATGGTGGGCATGCGGGTTTGTGTCCGCTCTCATCGTCGCTCGGCCTGATGCGGGCGGTGGCGGGAGACGACGAGGCGGGGCTTTGCGCGTCGCTCGTCTGCCACCGGCCGATTGTTTCATGTGAAACATTCCGCCGGCGGCAGGGAGCGCCGGAGATCAGATCCGCGATGGGCGAGACGGTGGCGTCGCGACCGGCGGTCCCGCCGCGCCGGCATCGCGGGCCTGCGGCAGCCGCCCGCGATATGCCTCGATTCCGTGCGACAGGCTCTGCGCGATCCGCCGCGCGAACAGGGTGAACCGCGCCGCCGCTTGCGGCGGGCACTCGCGGCGCACGGTCTCGATCCAGAGGTCGAGCCAGCGCGCGAAATGATCGTCCATGATCGGCAGCGGCGCATGCGCCTGCATCGGCGAGCCGGTGTAGCGCCCGCTGCCCAGCGTCACTGACGACCAGAAGGCGCACATGCGCCGGAGATGATGGTCCCAATCGGTGATCTTCGTCGCGAACACCGGGCCGATCACAGGATCTCGCCGCGCCGCCGTGTAGAAGGCATCCACCAGCCGCGCGATCATCGCTTCGTCGATCTCTGCCGCCTCGGTCGCTTCGCCGCCTGTCATCGTCGTCTCCTGGATCGGTACGGCTGAATTCCGTACCATAGATACCGAATTACGACGCATAAATACGCATTGTCAATACGTATTTATGCGTCTAGACATGGTCCATGACGCTCACCTCCTACACCGATTTCGGCCTTCGCGCCCTGATGCTGCTCGCTGCCGCGCCAGAGCGGGTGCAATCCGCCGCCACGCTCGCCGACCGGCTCGGCGTGTCCCGTCACCACCTCGCCAAGATCCTGCTCGACCTGGTGGCCGGCGGCTATCTCGTCAGCGTCCGCGGCGCGGCCGGCGGGGTGCGCCTCGCCCGCCCGGCGGCGGACATCCGCGTCGGCGAGATCGTTCGTCATCTCGGCCGGCACGACGCGTTGGTCGAATGCTTTCGCGCCGATGGCGGCGACTGCAATCTGCGCCCCGCCTGCCGCCTGCGTGGCGCGCTCGCCGGCGCGGCCGAGGCGTTCATCTCCGCTCTCGACCACCACACCCTCGCCGACATCGCCACGTAAGCCCGGTGGACCGGCTTCGGGCTTCAGGAGCCATGCAGCCAGGGCGCGCGGGGACCAAGAGATGACAATCGGGATTTGTGGCGTCCCCGGCGGGATTCGAACCCACGGCCCCAGGATTAGGAATCCTGTGCTCTATCCGGCTGAGCTACGGAGACGTCCTTTTCGTATAGCGCAACGTGGCGAAGGCGTCACGCCGCGTCGGGTGGCGGTTGATTGAGGCGGTAGCCACCACCTTCGGTGATCAGCAGCCGGGCGTGGGTCGGCTCCGGCTCGATCTTCTGGCGGAGACGGTAGACATGGGTTTCGAGCGTGTGTGTCGTGACCGCGGCGTTGTAGCCCCAGACCTCGTTCAGCAGGACCTGGCGCGCGACCGATTTTCCGCCGGCGCGATAAAGGAATTTCAGGATCGCGGCTTCCTTGTCGGTCAGCCGGATGCGCCGGTTCTGCGATGGTTCGTGCAGGAGCTTCATCGCCGGCCTGAACGAGTACGGGCCGATTTGCAGCACCGCGTCCTCGCTGCTCTCGAAATTGCGCAGATGCGCGCGTAGCCGCGCCATCAGCTCCGCGAGTCGGAAGGGCTTGGAGACATAATCGTTCGCGCCGGAATTCAGCCCTCGAACGACGTCCTGCTCCGCGCCCGATCCGGTGAGCATGATGATCGGCACCTTCACGCCCTCTTCGCGCAGGCGGGCGCAGAAATTCCGGCCATCGCCATCCGGCAGGCCGACATCGAGAATGATCGCGTCGTAATTGCGTTCGGCCGTCGCGATCATGCGCTCGGCCTCGGCGATCGAGCCGGCCTCTCCCGGGGCGAATTCATGTTCGGCCCGCAACTGATCGCAGAGGGTCGAACGCAGGGCGAGGTCATCATCGACGACCAGGATGGGGTGAATGTTGTTCATATGTCCCATTTCCTCAAATCTCCGTCGCGAGCCGGGCACCTGCCCTGTCTTTAGAGATTTTGCTGAACTTTCCTATAGTTCAACAGCCCCGATTCGCGGGTGTTTCATTATAAAAACTCCATGATCGCGCTCACATGCATGTGATGCTGACATGAAACCGCGGCGTTGCGGCGTTCTGGCCACGTATGGCGAAACCACGCCGGCACATCCTATATCATGACATCATGACGCAAACCCATTCACCCGACATGTCCGGCCCGGCCGCTTCCGCCGCTGAAGCGCCGGCGCCGCTCGATCCGGCGCGCACGCGGGCCGTGCACCGCGCCATTGGCGAAGCGCGCCGGGGGGTGCCGGTGATTCTCGCCGGGCCGCAACCGTTGATTGCCGCGCCGGCCGAGACGGTGGGGGCCGAGGGGCTGCACCTGATCGACCGGCTGGGGCGGGCGGCGGCCACGCTGCTGCTCGCCCCGGCGCGGGCGGCGGCGATCCTCCGGCAAAGCCTCGACGATGCGGCCCCGGCGGTCGCGCTCGAACTTGCCAGGCCCCTGATTGATCCGGCAACGCTGCGCCGCCTCGCGGACCCGACACTGGAGCAGATCATGCCGGGATTCCGGCGGGCGGCGCCGCCGCCTCTGGCCGATGCCGCCCTCGCCCTTGGCAAGCTCGCCCGCCTGCTGCCGGCGATGATCGCGGCACCGGTGCGGCCGGGCTGGGCGTCGCTGCCGCTTGGCGGCGGCCTGCTCGCCGTTCCGGCGGCGGACCTGCTCGGCTACAACACCAATGTGGCCGCGACGCTGCATCGTGTCGCCGAGGTCGCGGTGCCGCTCGACGATGCGCCCGATGCGCGGCTCGTCGCCTTCCGCGCGCTCGATCAGGGGATCGAGCATATGGCGATCCTGATCGGCGATCCGCGCGCCCAGGCCGCGCCGCTCGTGCGGGTCCATTCCGAGTGCTTTACCGGCGACCTGCTGGGTTCGCTGCGGTGCGACTGCGGGCCGCAGCTCAGGGGCGCGATCCGGCGGATGGCGGAGGAGGGGGGCGGCGTCGTGCTGTATCTCGCGCAGGAGGGGCGGGGGATCGGGCTGATCAACAAGCTGCGGGCCTATACGCTGCAGGATCGCGGCCTCGACACGCTCGATGCCAACCGTGCGCTTGGCTGGCAGGCGGATGAGCGGAATTTCCATATCGCGGCCGCGATGCTCGCGGAACTCGACCTCGACCATATCCGCCTGCTGACCAACAACCCGGACAAGGTGGCGGGGCTTGCCGCGTGTGGCGTCGATGTCGTCGAGCGGACGCCGCATGTCATCGCGCCGAACGGGGTGAACGACGCCTATCTGCAGACAAAGGCGCGTCGCTTCGGCCACTTGCTGGACTAGGCGGCGATGGCCGGGCCCGACGAGACAACTGCGATTGTGCTGGCGGACGGGACGATTCTCCTCCCGGCCGCGGGGCTGCGCTGCCGTGCCGCCCTTGGCCGCGGTGGTATCGCCGCACTCAAGCGCGAGGGCGATGGCGCGACACCGCGCGGCCTGCTGCCGCTCCGCCGGGTGCTCTACCGGGCCGACCGGCTGGCATCGCCCGCCTGCGCGGTGCCGCGCGAACCGCTGGCGCCCGATGATGGCTGGTGCGACGATCCCGCGCATCCCGACTACAACCGCCTGATCCGCCGGCCGCACCCGGCGCGCCACGAGGCGCTCTGGCGGGAGGACGGGGTGTATGATGTCGTCGGCGTGCTCGGATGGAACGACGATCCGGTGGTGCGCGGCGCGGGATCGGCGATTTTCCTGCATGTCGCGCGGGCGGACTGGTCGCCGACCGAGGGGTGCATCGCCCTCGCCTTGCCCGACCTTCAGGCGATGCTGAAGGCCGGTTTGCGGGCGATCATGGTTCAGTGACCGAGGGGGATGTTCACGCCGAAGGACACGCTCGGCGGGCCGACATAAACCGGCGGCGGCGGCGCGTAATAGACCGGCGGCGGCGGGTAATAGGCCGGCGGCGGCGCATAGGCATATCCGCCGCGCCAGCCATCGTCGTCCTCATGATGCCAGTCTTGGTGATGCCAGTCGCGGTGATGCCAGCCGCCGCGGTCGCCGCCGTCGTGGTGCCAGGGCGGGTCGGCATAGGCCGTCGCACCGGTTGCCGCGAGGCCGAGTCCGGTCACCATGGCTGCCGCGATCATCCGGCCCAGCCATTTCGCCGATCCTGTGCTTCGAGCGTTCATGTCAGAATCTCCTGTCGTCTCGATCCGCCAGACACCATTGTATGATGGCGCCGAGACGGCTGATTTCAGGGCGAATTATGGCTTACAAAATTTTCATACCCGGCCCATGCCGGCAAAGCCTCTTGCGAAACCCCCCGGCGCGCGGGCATGCAGGGGGCGTGAGCATGTTGCAGCCGATGTTCCGCCCTATCCGGAGACCGCGATGAAGCGGCGCCTGCGCGGGCTTGTGTTGCCGTTCCTGTTTCTCGCCGTGACGGCGTATTTCGTCTTCAACGCCATCAACGGCTCGCGCGGCATCGTCGCCCAGCGCCGAGACCAGGCGGTACTGGCGCAGGACCGGCAGGCGCTGCACGATGTCGCGATCCGGCGCGACCGCTGGCAGGCGCGGGTGAACGCGCTGCGTCACCATGCCATCGCGCCGGACATGCTCAACGAGCAGGCGAGGGCGGTTCTCAACCTGGCCGATCCCGGCGATCTCGCGGTGCCGCTCGGCAAGCAAGCGGCCAATGGCGCGGCGGGCGCCGCGGTTCCGGCCGCGTCCGGCCCGGCCGGCGCCGCGCAGCCCGCCGCCCGGCAGGGAAAGCATCCGTAAACGTTACCGCGCGCGCAGGGTCGTGCTGCCTTGCGTCAAGGGCGTGAATGGCGCCCGCCGCGCCATTGCGCCTTGCGGAGGCAAGACATTAACTGCTTTCTGGTTAACTTGAATATTGCGTTGCAACATCATTGAATTTTCAATTCCCGCTTGCTTTGATCGGCCGATCCGACGCATGGAGAAACCATCAACCGACGGAGGGGAATGATCGTGGCCAGCCGTACCAGACCGACAGGCGCAAAAGCCCAGCCAGCCGCCCGCAGGCGGACCAGCCAGAGACAGCCGGCGATGGACCGGGACGAGTTGCTCGCCGCCTACGGGAAGATGCTGCTGATCCGCCGGTTCGAGGAAAAGGCCGGGCAGCTCTACGGCATGGGGCTGATCGGCGGGTTCTGCCATCTCTATATCGGGCAGGAAGCGGTGGTGACCGGCATGCAGATGGCGATCGAGCCGGGGGATCAGGTCATCACCTCATATCGCGATCACGGCCACATGATCGCCTGCGACATGGACCCGAAAGGCGTTATGGCCGAGCTGACCGGCCGCGCCGGCGGCTATTCCAGGGGCAAGGGCGGCTCGATGCACATGTTCTCGAAGGAGAAGGGCTTCTTCGGCGGGCACGGCATCGTCGGCGCGCAGGTTTCGCTTGGCGCCGGCCTCGCCTTCGCCAATCACTATCGCGGCAATGACCGGGTCTGCCTGACCTATTTCGGCGAGGGCGCCTCGAACCAGGGGCAGGTGTTCGAGAGCTTCAACCTCGCGGCGCTGATGAAGCTGCCGGTGATCTTCATCATCGAGAACAACCGCTACGGCATGGGTACCAGCGTCGAGCGCGCGTCGGCCTCGCGCGATCTCAGCCAGAACGGTTCGCCCTGGAGCATTCCGGGCCTGCAGGTCGATGGCATGGACGTTCAGGCCGTCAAGGAGGCCGGCGAGCAGGCGGTCGCGCATTGCCGGGCCGGCAATGGCCCGTTCCTGCTGGAGATGAAGACCTATCGCTATCGCGGCCACTCGATGTCCGACCCCGCGAAATACCGCACCCGCGAGGAGGTGCAGAAGATGCGGACCGAGCACGATTGCATCGATCTCGCCCGCAAGGCGCTCGAGGCGCTGGGGGTGACCGACGAAATGTTCAAATCGATCGACGACGACATCAAGAAGCGGGTGCAGGATGCCGCCGATTTCGCGCAGCAGAGCCCCGAACCCGATGAATCCGAACTCTGGACCGATGTGATGGTGGAGGGCTGAGCATGACCACGGACGTTCTGATGCCCGCGCTGTCGCCGACGATGACCGAGGGCAAGCTCGCCAGATGGCTGAAGAAGGTCGGCGACCAGGTCAAGGCCGGCGACGTTCTGGCCGAGATCGAGACCGACAAGGCGACGATGGAGGTCGAGGCGGTGGACGAGGGCGAACTGCTCGGGATTCTCGTCGATGAGGGGACGGAAAACGTCGCCGTGAACACGCCGATCGCCGTGCTCGGCGCGCATGGCGAGAAAGCCGGCGCCCCGGCCGCCGCTCCGGTCCCCGCCCCGGCGCCGCAGGCGGCGCCCGCGCACCAGCCCGCCGCCGCGCCGAAGGCGCCGCCCGCCGAGATTGCGCCGGCCGCCGAGACGGATTGGGGCCCGACGCAGGAGATCACCGTCCGCGAGGCGTTGCGCGATGCGATGGCGGCCGAGATGCGGCGCGATGCCGACGTGTTCCTGATGGGTGAGGAGGTTGCCCAGTATCAGGGCGCCTACAAGATCAGCCAGGGGTTGCTCGACGAGTTCGGCGCGAAACGCGTGATCGACACGCCAATCACCGAGCACGGCTTCACCGGCATGGCGGTGGGGGCGGCGATGTCCGGCCTCAAGCCGATCGTCGAGTTCATGACCTTCAACTTCGCCATGCAGGCGATCGACCAGATCATCAACTCGGCGGCGAAGACGCTCTACATGTCCGGCGGGCAGATGGGCTGTCCCATCGTCTTTCGCGGGCCAAATGGTGCTGCCGCCCGCGTCGCCGCGCAGCACAGCCAGTGCTACGCCTCGTGGTATGCGCATTGCCCGGGCCTGAAGGTCGTCGCACCGTGGTCGGCGGCGGATGCCAAGGGCCTGCTCCGCGCCGCGATCCGCGATCCGAACCCGGTCATCTTCCTCGAAAACGAGATTCTCTACGGCCACAAGCACCAGTGCCCGACCGATGATGACTTCATCCTGCCGATCGGCAAAGCCAAGGTCGAGCGCGTGGGTGAGGATGTCACCATCGTCGCCTTCTCGCTGATGGTCGATGTCGCGCTCAAGGCGGCCGAGGCGCTGGACCAGCAGGGCATTTCGGCCGAGGTGATCAACCTGCGCACGATCCGTCCGCTCGACATCGAGACCATCGTGGCCTCGGTGAAGAAGACCAACCGCGTCGTCTCGGTCGAGGAAGGCTGGCCCTTCGCCGGCATCGGCGCCGAGATCGCGATGCAGATCACCGAGCACGCGTTCGACTGGCTGGACGCGCCGCCGACCCGCGTCGCCGGGCTCGACGTGCCGATGCCCTACGCCGCCAATCTCGAAAAGCTCGCGCTGCCCCAGCCGGACTGGGTCGTCGGCGCCGTCAAGAAACTGTTCTGAGGGAGGCGCGAACATGGCCACGAACATCCTGATGCCGGCGCTCTCGCCCACCATGACGGAAGGCACGCTGGCGCGCTGGCTCAAGAAGGAAGGCGAGACGATCAAGGCCGGCGACGTCATCGCCGAGATCGAGACCGACAAGGCGACGATGGAGGTCGAGGCCGTGGACGAGGGCGTTCTCGGCAAGATCCTCGTCGCGGCCGGGACCGAGAATGTCGCGGTGAACGCGCCGATCGCCATTCTCGTCGAGCCTGGCGAGAATGTGCCCGACAATGCGCCCGCCGCCCCCGCGCCGAAAGCCGCCGCAGCACCTGAAGCGCCGGCAACGTCCGCCCCGGCGGCCGCGCCTGTGGCAGGGAAAACCGGCCACGGCGAGCGCGTCTTCGCCTCGCCGCTCGCCCGCCGCATGGCGCAGCAGGCGGGAATCGACCTCGCCTCGTTGCAAGGCAGCGGCCCGAATGGGCGGATCGTCAAGGCGGATATCGACGCCGCCCGCGGCAAGGCCCCGGCGACCGCGGCACCGGCGCCGGCACCGGCACCGAAGGCCGCCGCGCCGGCGCCCGCCGCCGCCGCGCCGATCACCGCGCCGCACGATGCCATCCCGCATTCCTCGATGCGCAAGGTGATCGCGAAGCGGCTGCAGACCGCGAAGCAGACCATTCCGCATTTCTATCTGTCGATGGATGTGGACCTCGACGCGCTGCTCAAGCTGCGCGCCGACCTCAACGCGCAATCGCCGAAAGACGGGCCGGGCGCGTTCAAGCTCTCGGTCAACGACCTGATCATCAAGGCGGTCGCCGTGGCGCTGCGCCGCGTTCCGGCGGCCAACGCCTCGTTCACCGAGGAGGCGATGATCCGCTATCACGACGTGGACATTTCGGTTGCCGTCGCGATCCCGGACGGGTTGATCACACCGATCATCCGCAAGGCGGACCAGAAGGGGCTGGCCGCGATCAGCAACGAGATGAAGGATCTCGCCGCCCGCGCCAAGGCCGGCAAGCTGAAGCCGGACGAGTTCCAGGGCGGTTCGTTCTCGATCTCCAATCTCGGCATGTATGGGATCAGCTCGTTCTCGGCGATCATCAACCCGCCGCAGGGCGGCATTCTCGCCATCGGCGCCGGCGAGAAGCGGCCGGTGGTGAAGGGCGAGCAGATCGCCATCGCCACAATGATGACCGTCACGCTCTCCTGCGATCACCGCGTGGTGGATGGCGCGGTGGGCGCCGAATTCCTCGCGGCGTTCAAGGCCATCGTCGAACAGCCGCTGGGGCTGATGCTTTGAGCGACCATTCGGCCGGAGTCGCGGCGGCGGCGGTAACGCTTCGCCCCGCTTCACCGGCCGACATTGCCGTGCTGCTCGATCTTGTTCATGCGCTCGCCGACTATGAAAAGGCGCCGCACGAGGTCGAGATGACGGCGCCGATGCTGCACGAGGCGCTGTTCGGCGCGCAGCCTCTCGCCCGCGCCGTGCTGGCCGAGGCCGATGGCGCGGTCGCCGGCTTCGCGCTGTTCTTCACCAGCTTCTCGACCTGGACCGGCCGGGCCGGGCTCTATCTCGAAGACCTGTTCGTCCTGCCCGCGGCGCGGGGGCGGGGCATCGGTCGCGCCCTGCTGCGCCATCTCGCGCGCGAGGCGGTCCGGCTCGGCTGCGCCCGGCTCGAATGGTCGGTGCTCGACTGGAACCGCCCCGCCATCGATTTCTATCAATCCCTCGGCGCCGTCCCGATCGACCAGTGGACGCGCTACCGTCTGAAGGGCGAGGCCCTCGCCGCCCTTGCCGCATAGGAGCAGAACAATGACCGATCAGAGTTTCGACGTGGTGGTGGTGGGCGGCGGCCCCGGCGGCTATGTGACCGCGATCCGCGGCGCGCAGCTCAAGCTGAAGGTGGCCCTGGTCGAGCGCGAGAACCTTGGCGGGATTTGCCTGAACTGGGGCTGCATTCCGACCAAGGCGCTGCTTCGCTCCTCCGAGATCAATCATCTGCTTCACACCCTGCCCGAATACGGCTTCTCCGCCGAGAACGTGAAGTTCGATCTCGACAAGGTGGTGAAGCGTTCGCGCGGGGTGGCGAAGCAGCTGTCCTCCGGCGTCAGCCATCTGCTCAGGAAGAACAAGGTGACGGTGTTCGACGGCACCGGCAGGCTCGCCGGCAAGGGGACGCTCGCGGTCGAGAAGGACGGCAAGCCGGTCGCCACCCTGAAGGCGAAGCACATCATCCTCGCCACTGGTGCCCGCGCCCGCGTCCTGCCCGGCATCGAGCCGGACGGCAAGTTCATCTGGTCGTATCGCGAGGCGATGGTGCCCGACATCATGCCGAAATCCTTGGTGGTGATCGGCTCCGGCGCGATCGGCATCGAGTTCGCAAGCTTCTACCGCAACATGGGGGCGGAGGTGACGGTGATCGAGGCGCTGCCGCGCATCCTGCCGGTGGAGGATGAGGAAATCTCGGCCTTCATGCACAAGCAGTTCGAGAAACAGGGCATGAAGCTGCTCGTTGGCGCGAGCGTGAAGGGTGTCGAGAAGGGCAAGGACAGCGTGACCGTCACCGTCGAGGCCGGCGGAAAGGCGCAGAAAATCACCGCCGAGCGGGTGATCTCCGCGGTCGGCATCGTCGGCAATGTCGAAAATCTCGGCCTTGAGCAGGCCGGCGTGAAGGTCGAGCGCACGCATGTGGTGGTCGATGGTTTCGGCCGCACCGGCGTCGAGGGCATCTACGCGATCGGCGATCTCACCGGCCCGCCCTGGCTCGCCCACAAGGCCAGCCACGAGGGCGTGGTCTGCATCGAGCATATCGCGGGGCTGAAGCCGCATCCGTTCGAGACCTGGAACATCCCCGGCTGCACCTATTGCCGCCCGCAGGTCGCCTCGGTCGGCATGACGGAGGCGAAGGCGAAGGAAGCCGGCCGCAAGGTCAAGGTCGGCCGGTTCCCCTTCATCGGCAACGGCAAGGCGATCGCCATGGGCGAACCCGAGGGCATGATCAAGACCGTGTTCGACGCCGAGACCGGCGAGTTGCTGGGTGCGCACATGGCCGGCGCCGAGGTGACCGAGATGATCCAGGGCTATGTCGTCGCCCGGCAGCTCGAAACCACCGAGGCTGAACTGATGCACACCGTCTTCCCCCACCCCACGATCAGTGAAGCGATGCATGAATCGGTGCTTGACGCCTATGGGCAGGTCATCCACTTCTGATCCATCATGCGCGTCGAGATCGATCACCGGAATGCCGGGGGCGGCAAGCCCCGCCACCCGGAAAAGCAGCACCGGCCGGATAACCCGATCCAGCGGAAACCCGCCTGGATCAGGGTGAAGGCGCCCAATCACCCCGTCTATCACGAGACCCGCGCGCTGATGCGCGAGGCCAAGCTGGTGACGGTGTGCGAGGAGGCGGCCTGCCCGAATATCGGCGAATGCTGGTCGCAGCGTCACGCGACCATGATGATCATGGGCGAGATCTGCACCCGCGCCTGCGCCTTCTGCAACGTCACCACCGGCCAGCCGGCGCCGCTCGCCGCCGATGAGCCGGCGCGCGTGGCCGATGCCGTGGCCCGGCTGGGCTTGCAGCATGTCGTGATCACCTCGGTCGACCGCGACGATCTCGATGATGGCGGCGCGGCGCATTTCGCGGCGGTGATCGGCGCGATCCGCGCCGCGGCGCCCGCCACCACGATCGAGATTCTCACCCCGGATTTCCTGCGCAAGCCCGGCGCGCTGGAGGTGGTGGTCGCCGCCCGGCCGGACGTGTTCAACCACAATCTCGAAACCGTGCCGCGGCTTTACCCCATGATCCGCCCTGGGGCGCGCTATTACCAGTCGCTCCGCCTGCTCGACCGGGTGAAGCAGCTCGACCCCGGCATCTTCACCAAATCCGGTCTGATGGCCGGGCTGGGCGAGGACCGCAGCGAGATCGGCCAGGTGATGGACGATCTGCGCGTCGCCGATGTGGATTTCCTCACCATCGGCCAGTATCTCCAGCCGACGGTCAAGCACGCCGCGGTCGACCGGTTCGTCACGCCGGACGAGTTCGCCGAACTTGCCGCCATGGCCCGCGCCAAGGGGTTCCTGATGGTTTCGGCGACGCCGCTGACCCGCTCCTCCTATCACGCGGATGCCGATTTCGCCGCCCTGCGCGAAGCCCGGGCCGCCCGGCGCGCGGCCTGAGCATGCCGCGCTACACGGAGCGGAAACTGGTTCTCTACCAGCCCGGCCAGATGTTCGATCTGGTGGCTGATGTGGGGAAATATCCGCAATTCCTGCCCTGGTGCATCGGTGCGCGCGTCCGCTCGCAGCGCGGCGATGAAATGCTGGCCGATCTCACCATTGGCTTCGGTCCGTTCCGCGAGAGTTTCACCTCCCGCGTGATGCTGAACGCGCCCGAGCATATCCATGTCCGCTACGAGAACGGGCCTTTCCGATATTTGCGCAACGAGTGGCGATTCCTGCCGGACGAGCGCGGCACGATGATCGATTTCTATGTGGATTTCGAGTTCCGCAGCCTCATTCTGCAAAAGGCCATCGGCGCGGTGTTCGCCGAGGCGGTGCGCCGGATGGTCGCCGCTTTCCTCAAGCGGGCGCGCGACGTTTATGGAACGCCTGTGCCCGCGCCCGCCTCAGACGCCGGGTCCGGGCTGATCCTTCCCGCCAAGAGCTGATCCCGTTTTCGTGAGCGATGCTTTAGGATAGAGCATCATCCGATCGGATGGACCGGAAGGTGCTCTGATGCGGCCGCGGGTGCTGGTGCCCGGCCGGAGACAATGGTGGAAGCATGGACGGTATTGAAACGGCGACCGATAGCCTCGAGCGGCACAAGCACCTGCGCGAACATCCCGAAAACCTTCATGCGCGGCGCATGGCGCTGCTCATCGGCATTCTCGCGGCGGGGCTCGCGATTTGCGAGATGGGGGAAAAATCGGCGCAGAATGACTATATCGCCAAGCAGATCGCGGTGAACGACACATGGTCTTTCTACCAGGCCAAGGCGATCAAGGCCGATATCGCGACCGCCCAGGCCCAGGTTCTGAAAGCGCTTTCGTTGCGATCCCCCGACCCTGGTGTGACGCAAGCCGCCCGGGCCGCAGAGGCGCGGGCCGAGCACGAGGCATCCGACCCCGATGGTGGAGAGGGCAAGGCGCAGCTGCGGGCGCAGGCGGAACGCCAGGCCGAGGCGCGCGACCATCAGCTCGAACGCTATCATCAGCTGGAAGTCGTGGTCGGTCTCTTGCAGATTGCGATCGTGCTGGCATCGGTTTCCGTGGTGACGGAGGTGACCGCGTTTGGGCTCGTTGCCGCCCTTTTGGGCGGAATATCCTTCCTCGGCGGTGTCGTCGTCATGGCTTTCATCTAAGCCGGCGCCTGTCGCGGCGGCATGCGCGGGTGATCGGCCCGGGATTTTGAGGGGTTGGCCGAGAGCACGGTTCGATCCCGATGGATCGGATGGTGCACGGGCTGCGGATGGTGGACGATTTTGTCTAAGAATTTCCGTATATATCGGCGATTATATTCTTAAATAACATGGTTTATTGATTTCCGAGCGCTCATCTTTGTTTAAAAGCGGCGCCAGAAGCCAAAAATCGCCCAAATGCGTTTTCGAGTGTTGAAAAATGCACCGAATCGCTACAAAAATCGCGCCCGGCCGATTCGTTGTTGGCCGTACCGACAGATTGTCCAACCGCCGGAAAGGCCGGCATCGGCTCGAAAGCCGATCTTAGACAGGAAAGAGGCTTCGACCATGTCGAAAGCGTTTATCGCCGAGGTTATTCAGGGTTCAGCCGAGATCACCGGCGTTGCAGCCAACCGCGCTGCCACGGACCTGATTGAAGCCATCGTCAAGGAACTCAAGAAAAACGGCAAATTTACCCTGCCGAGCTTCGGGACGTTCACGGTCCGCAAGACCAAGGCCCGCAAGGGCGTGAACCCGCGCACGGGCGAGGAGATCAAGGTGAAGGCCGGGAAGACCGTCCGTTTCAAGGCGTCTCCGACCTTGAAGAAACTGGTCTGACGTTCCCGCGTGCATCATCCGGTCGGGTGGTGTGATCCGGTCGGACAAATGCTCTCTGATTATCAAGATGATAGACCACGAGACCCGATCCCGGTGGATGCGAGCCCGGTCTAATATCATCGTCTGACCGGTCGGTTCGGCCATGGCGATAAAATACCAATAAAAATAATATTTTTTTCTCAGCAAGGCGGTCCATGAAACTGGGCCGCTTTTTCTTTTTTGAAATTGATTCTTTACATGAACCATAACTTTACGCACATTTAATCAAATAAGAATTGATTTCATGTTTTTCTGATAAATCCAGAATATTCAAAAATTTATAAACAAAAAAAGTAAATTTGCAAAGCTTTGAAAAAAATAATATAATAATTAACAATTACAAAAATGAGAAAATTAAAAAAATTGTATCAGTTTTTGAGATTAACCCGGCCTTCATCTCGTGCTGCTACGAGTCTGAATGCCGGCGGGAGAAGAGCATGGCTGGGTCAGAGAGATTGGGCACGAATCCGCCGGAGCCCCCGGCGGGCACAAGGTATTCATTCCGCAGCGCGGAGCGTTGCGGAATCGAGATTCTCGATCTCCGTTCCGCCGAGGTGGACCCCATCAGGATTGTCGGCGCAATCGACACCGATCTCGGCATGCCAGCAGCACTTGAATATGCCGACGAACTTCTGATGTCGGTGCTTGAACCCCATTACCCGGTCGCGACCGGGTCGTTTGTCGATGACAAGGACCCGGGCGAAGGCCAAGCGGGTCGCCCGCAACAGCGCGGCCCCATCGCGCCCGCACTCCCGCCGCCGCCGGCCGGAACGCAGGGCGAGGCGGCTTCGGCCGGGCCGGGCTCTGGCCCTGTCAACGTGGCGGATTTTATGCCTGTTGCCGCGGTTTCGGTGCCTGATGATCTGCCCGATCCTCCTCGCGAACCGGCCGCGGGCGTTGACGGAACGCTGGGCTTTCTGGAGGGGACGCGGATTCTGGGCCTGCATGGCGACATTCCGGTTGAAACCATGAACCGCGGCGACCGGCTCATCACCCGATCCGGCGCGATGCGGGCGGTGCGCTGGGTTGGCAGGCGCAATCTCGACGCGGAGGATCACGCGCAACCGCACGCCGTCTGGCCGGTGCGGATCGACCGTGGCGCTTTTGCCGATGGCCTGCCCGAGCGGAACCTCTATCTCTCGCCCGATCACGCCGTGTATCTCGACGGTTGCCTCGTTCCGGCGAAGGCGCTGGTCAATGGCCGATCGATCGCGCAGGAACGCCGGCGTCATTTGACCTATTATCATATCGAGCTTGAAACGCATGACATTCTGCTCGCCGAAGGTCTGGCCGCCGAGTCGTATCTTGACACTGGCAATCGGCGGCTGTTCGAGAGTGCGGACGGCGATGGCGAGCGCGCGGGCGAAGCCGGCGGGTCGCCGCGCGAGGCCCGCGGTTGCGCGCCGCTCGTCCAGACCGGCCCCATTCTCGCGGCGATCCGTGCGAGAATCGATTCCCGGCTTCCCACCCGCGGCGTCACCAGTGATCCGGGGGTGCGCGCGCTGGCCAATGGCCAGGCCCTCCCCGTTTCGCTCCTGGACAGCCTGACCTACGCGGTCGAATTGCCCGCGGAACCGGCCGATATCCTGCTCGTCTCCAACGTCGTGGTGCCGGCCGAACTCCACCCCGATGCGGAAGATCGGCGAATCCTCGGCCTTGGCGTGGCGCAGCTCTTTACGGTCAGCCAGGGCAAGGCTGAAGCCGTGCCGCTCGATAGTCCGCTTCTGGCGGCGGGCTGGCACGCTCTCGAAACCGCGTGCCGGTGGACGAATGGCAGCGCGCTGGTTCCGGCAACGCTCACCGCCGGCGCCACCACGCTGCTGGTGCGCCTTGCCGGAAAGACGGTCTATCCCCTGGCGCAAGATGTGCGCCCCGGGGCGTATGGCTGATCAGCCGATCAGCCGGGTGAAGCCGTTGGTGATCGGATAGCGCCGGTCGCGGCCAAAGGCGCGCGCGGTGATCTTGACCCCGGGCGGAGCCTGCCGGCGTTTGTATTCCGCCCTGTCCAGCAGTTTCCAGACCCGGGCGACGGTGGCCCGATCGTGACCGGCGTCCACCAGCTGGTCGATCGATTTTTCGCCTTCAACCAGCCCCTCCAGCACCGCATCGAGCACGTCGTAGGGCGGCAGGCTGTCCTGATCGGTCTGGTTCTCGCGCAATTCGGCCGAGGGGGGCTTGGTGATCACCCGCTCGGGCATCACGGGCCCGGCGGGGCCGAGGCCGCCCGCCGGGTGGTTGGCGTTGCGCCAGTGCGACAGCGCGAAGACGGTACTCTTGTAGACATCCTTCAGCACCGAATACCCGCCGCACATGTCGCCATAGAGCGTGGCATAGCCCACCGACATTTCGGACTTGTTGCCCGTCGTCAGCACCATATGGCCCAGCTTGTTGGACAGCGCCATGAGGATCAGCCCGCGGGCGCGGGACTGGATGTTTTCCTCCGTGATATCGGGCGGCCGCCCGTCGTAAAGCGGCTCCAGCACGGTGGCGAAGGCCGCCGTCGCGCCGCCGATGGGCACCGTGTCGCAGCGTATGTTGAGCAGCCTCGCACATTGGTCCGCGTCCTCCAGGCTGTGCGCGCTGGTATACTGGCTGGGCATCATCACCGCGCGCACCCGCTCCGGCCCCAGCGCGTCAACCGCCACGGCCGCCGAAAGCGCGCTGTCGATCCCCCCGGAGAGGCCGAGAATGACGCCGGGAAATCCGTTCTTGTTCACATAATCGGCGAGGCCCCGCACCATCGCCCGGTAGACGAGATCGAGTCTTTCCGGCTCGGGCGGCAGCGGCCGCGGTTCGGCGACGAGGCCCTGGCCGGTGCGTCGCCAGACCAGCGTTTCGATGGCCTCCTGAAAATGCGGCATCCGCAGCGCCAGCGAGCGATCGGCATTCAGCGCGAAGGACGCGCCATCGAAGACGATTTCATCCTGCCCGCCGGTCATCGCGGCGAAAACGAAGGGCAGGCCGGTTTCCACCACCCGCCGCAACCCGAGTTGCAGCCGCACGCCGAGCTTGCCATCCTCGAAGGGCGAGCCATTGATCGAGACAAGCAGCTCGGCGCCGGTTTCCGCCAATGTTTCCGGGACCGCCGGGAGCCACCAATCCTCGCAGATCATCACGCCGAGGCGAAACCCGCGAAAGGCCACCGGGCCCGGCGCGGGGCCGGGGGTGAAAATCCGCTTCTCGTCGAACACGCCGTAATTCGGCAGTTCGTGCTTGGCGCGCCGGGCGACGATGCGCCCGCCATCCAGCACGAAGGCGGCGTTGTGCAGCCCCTCCGCCGTTTGCCACGGCAGCCCGACGATGATGCCCGGCCCGCCATCCTCGGTATCGCGCGCGAGCTCGTTCACCGCCGCCTCGCAGGCGGCGACGAAGGCCGGCTTCAGGACAAGGTCTTCCGGCGGATAGCCGGCGAGGCCGAGTTCGGGGGTCACCAGCAGGTCGGCGCCGCGCGCCGCGGCCTCGGCCCGCGCGGCGCGGATGGCGGCGAGATTGCGGTCGATCGCGCCGACATGCGGGTTGAGCTGGGCGATGGCAAGAGACAGTGTATCGGTCATTCCCGCAAAATAGGCGGTTTTTCCGTCTCCGTCATCGCATGACTCTTTGTGACGAATTGTTTCCAAATTGCCATGATTTGGCCCCAACTCGAAGTTAATTCACCTGTCACGCGGAAGCGGCACAGATCGCTTCGGCGCGACAAGCGGCAACCTCTTGTCAACAAACAACCTTGTATCGGAGAGTTCTCCCATGACCATCGGCACGATCCTGCGCGCCACCATTCCCGCGCTCGCGCTCGCCTTCACCATGACCGCAGCGGGTACCGCCCAGGCCTCCACCAAGAAGGCCCATGAAGCGATGGCGATGAAGCACCATGTCGCCGCCATGCCGGGCTACAAGACGCTCAGCGAAGCCAAGGCGGCCTGCCACGGCGCGGTGGTCTGGCACGCGCGCGGCAGCAAGGTTTTCCACACCGACAAGTCGAAATATTTCGGCAAGACCAAGCACGGCGCCTATGTCTGCGAGACGGTTGCCGTCGAGCATCACCTTCACGCCGCGAAGAAGTGACGATCCGATCCTGATCCTTCGGATCGGGAGAGCTTGATCCGCAGCCGGAACGTATGCCACGCTCCGGCTGCATTTCATCGGGAGGGCATGCAATGGGGCTTTTCGACGGGATTTCCGGTCTGGTCGGCAGTCTTGCCGGTGGCGGGTCGGGCAACGGGCTGATGGGCGCGCTCGAGGGGAGCGGCATCAACCTGTCAGACATCACGCAAAGCCTCGAACAGGGCGGACTCGGCGCCCATCTCGCCTCATGGCTCGGAACCAGTGACAACATGCCGGTCAGCGCGGCCGAGGTGCAGCAGGCGCTCGGCAATCCGCTGGTGGAAAAGATCGCGGCGCATTTCGGGATCGACACCGCGGCCGCGGCCCAGCTCGTCGCCGATCATCTGCCCGCCGCGGTAAGCCAGACACCATCCGCCGACGATACGGCCGACGACGGTTCCGCGGGCTGAACCCCCGTTCAGCCCCGTTCGCGGAGCAGGAACTCGCGACCGATCTTGACCCGCGGCTCGCCGTCATAGGCGACGACATCCGCCGTTGCGTAGGTTTCGCTCCAGGTCTCGGGAATGAAGCTGCCCGTGCCGACGATGTCGACCGGCACATGCGCATCCGCCATCACGCTGCATTTCTCGACGCCGAAGCCTGACGAGGCGACGATCTTCACGCGGACGAAGCCGGCATCGTCCAGAACTTCGCGCAGCCGCCAGATCGCGGCGGCGGAAACGCCGGTGCCGATCAGGTAGCGCAGCTCGTTATGGCTGCGGTAGCGGCGAATCGCGCCCGGCGCGTGGCGCTCCATCACCGCGTAGCTCTCCTGCGGGTCGAGCCCTTCGAGGAAGCGACCGCCATGGGTGTCGAGCCGGATCGACAGCCGGCCGGCATCGGCGAGTTCGGAAAATCGCCGGCAGACGGCGAGCGCGTCGGTCACCTCGCGGCCGAAATAATCGGTCAGCACCGTGAGATCCGAGTCCGGAAAGGTTTCATGGAACATCTCGGCCGCCCGCACGGTGCCG
The DNA here is from genome assembly GCA_021849425.1 of Pseudomonadota bacterium. Taxonomy (GTDB): domain Bacteria; phylum Pseudomonadota; class Alphaproteobacteria; order Acetobacterales; family Acetobacteraceae; genus Acidiphilium. Next base: position 35,988 of record JAJZSY010000003.1, on the reverse strand, counting down.
CCGGCATAGCCGATCAGGGCATGGGGCATGGTGCCGTAGCCATGGGGCGCGCCGAAATAATGCGCGGTGGCGTCGGTCGCGTTGCCGATGAAGCCCCGCGCTCCTTCGGCCCGCGCGGCGCGGGAGCCGACCGCGGCCGCATAGGCCATCATCTCTTCCATTTCGGCGCCCGCGCAATGGCGCGCCTCCATGGCCAGAAACGCCGCTTTCGGCAGGGCGGCGCACATCTGATAGGCGTTATGCGCGGCGACACAGGCCGGGCCGAGCTTCTGCAGCAGGATCGTCTCGAGATCGACCAGCGCGACGAAACTGCCGGTGATATAGACGATCGGCTCGCCGGCGCCGACCCATGATCCCTCGGGCCGGGCGAGTTCGACCTCGATCCGCTCGCCGCGGGCTTCCATCACCTCGTCGAGCCAGCGCAGCATCAGCATCGGCGCGGAGACGACGGGGCGGCGCATGAACAGCGCGTATGTGACCCGCGCATCGCCGAACCGTGCGACGATCGCCCGGGTCCGGTTGAAATAGGCGTCGGTCTGCGCCGCAATCCCGGCGTCGAGATCGGGGCGCGGCAACGCCCGGCGTGCGGCGCGGGTCATTTACTCGGCGGCGATCGAGGCGCCGCGGGGGGCGCGGCGGGTCTTGAGTTCCGCCGCGATGAGGAAGGCGAGTTCGAGCGACTGCTCGGCATTCAGCCGCGGGTCGCAGAACGTTTCGTACCGCGCGCCGAGATCGGCCTCGGAAAGCTGCCGCGCGCCGCCGACGCATTCGGTCACGTCCCGCCCGGTCATCTCGACGTGAACGCCGGCCGGCGTCGTTCCCTCGGCCTCGTGGATGTCGAAAAAGCCGCGCACTTCCGACAGGATCGCATCGAAGCGGCGGGTTTTCACCTTGCCCGAGGTGGTGATCGTGTTGCCGTGCATCGGGTCGCACTGCCAGGCCACCTTGCGGCCCTCGCGCTTCGTCGCCCGGACCAGCCGCGGCAGCTTCGCCGCGACCTGTTCGGACCCCATCCGCGCGATCAGCGTCAGCCGCCCGGCCTCGTTCGCCGGATCGAGCCGCTCGATGAGCCGCAGCATGTCGTCTTCGTCCATGCTCGGGCCGACCTTCATGCCGATCGGGTTCTTCACGCCGCGCATGAACTCGACATGCGCGCCGTCGAGCTGGCGGGTGCGGTCGCCGATCCAGAGGAAATGCGCCGAACAGGCGTAGTGATCGCCGGTCGTGGAATCGACGCGGGTCAGCGCCTGCTCGTAGGGCAGCAGCAGCGCCTCGTGGCTGGTGTAGAACTCGGTTTCGTGGATCTGCGGGGTGGACTGGCTGGTCATGCCGCAGGCCGCCATGAATTGCAGCGTCTCGTCGATCCGCGCCGCGAGGTCGCGATAGCGCTCGGCGAGCGGCGAGCGGCGGACGAAATCGAGGTTCCAGCGATGCACCTGGTGCAGGTCGGCATAGCCGCCCGAGGCGAAGGCGCGCAGCAGGTTGAGCGTGCCGGCTGACTGGAAGTAGCCGAACTCCATCCGCGCCGGGTCGGGAATGCGGGCTTCGGCGGTGAAGTCCGGCCCGTTGATGATGTCGCCACGATAGGAGGGCAGGGTGACGCCGTCGATCGTCTCGCTGTCCGAGCTGCGCGGCTTGGCGAACTGGCCAGCCATGCGGCCGAGCTTCACCACCGGCACCGATCCGCCGAAGGTGAGCACCACCGCCATTTGCAGCAGCACGCGGAACGTGTCGCGGATCACGTTGGCGGTGAAGTCGCCGAAGCTCTCGGCGCAGTCGCCGCCCTGCAGGATGAACGCCTTGCCCTCGGCCGCCAGCGCGAGCGAGGCCTTGAGGCGGCGCGCCTCGCCGGCGAAGACGAGCGGCGGATAGCCGTGCAGCCGGGCTTCCGTCGCGGCGAGCCTGTCCGTGTCGGGATAGGTCGGCACCTGCCTGATCGGTTTCGCCCGCCAGGATTCCGGGCTCCAGCCCGCCGGATCATGCATCGTCGTATCAGCGTCGTTCATGGCGATCTCCTTGGAGAAGCGACCTCATAGGCCAAAACCGGGGCCGCGCGCTACTCCGCTGCCCGCGTCTTCGCCGATTCGCCGCCGCGATCGACACGCCGCGTCGCGCTCCGCAGGGTGACGAATTCCTCCGCCGCTGTCGGATGGATGCCGATCGTGCCGTCGAAATCCGCCTTGGTCGCTCCGGCGGTGATCGCCACGGCGAGCCCCTGCATGATCTCCGCCGCATCCTCGCCGAGCATGTGGGCGCCGAGCACGCGGTCGGATTCTGCATCGACGATCAGTTTCATCATCGTCTTGCGCGCGCGGCCGCTCAGCGTATGGCGCATGGGGGTGAACCGGGCGACGAACACTTTCGCTCCCTCCGGCGCCTCGTCCTCGGTCACGCCGACGCTGGCCAGCGGCGGGATCGAGAAGACCGCGCTCGGCACGTTGGCCAGGGAAATGCGGCGCGGCCGGTTGCCGAACAGCGTGTCGGCCAACGCATGGCCCTCGGCGGTGGCGACCGGGGTGAGGTTGAGCCGGTCGGTCACGTCGCCGAGCGCGAAAATATGCGGCACGTTCGTGCGATAGGCGTCGTCGATCGGGATGGCGCCGCCGGGCCCGGCCGTCACCCCGGCCTTGTCGAGGCCGAGTCCGGCCACGTTCGGCGCTCGTCCGGTGGCGAGAAACACGCAATCCGCCTCGATCACATGCCCGTTCGACAAATGCAGCCGCCTGCGCGCGCCGGCCGCCTCGATCCGCACCGGGGCCACGCCGTGATGCACGCCGATGCCGTTCGCTGCCAGCGCCTCGGCCAGCCCCGCCCGCAGGTCGGGGTCGAACCCGCGCAGCGGCAGCGGCTGGCGGTAGGCGATGTCCACCTTCGAGCCCAGACCGGCAAAGATTCCGGCGAACTCGACCGCGATATAACCGCCGCCCACCATCACCACGTGCTCCGGCCGCGCCGGCAGGTGGAAGGCGTCGTCCGAGACGATCGCGAGTTCCGCGCCGGGAATGTCGAGACGGACCGGCTGGCCGCCGGTCGCGATCGCGATCCGGTCGGCGGTGACGTGATGCTCGCCCACCATCAGCGTGTGCGGGCCGAGAAACCGCGCCCGCGCATTGAAGATTTTCGCGCCCGCGCGCTCCAGCAGCCCGGTATAGGCGCCGTTCAGCCGGCCGATCTCGCGGTCCTTGGCGGCGATGAAGCCGGGCCAGTCATGCGCGACGGCGCGCATGTCCCAGCCGAAGCCGCGGGCATCGGCGGCGCCGAGCCCGTATTCCGCTGCCATCACCATCAGCTTTTTCGGCACGCAGCCGATATTGACGCAGGTGCCGCCCCAGTGCCGGTCCTCGGCGATGCCGACGCGCGCGCCGTGCCCCGCCGCGATCCGCGCGAGCCGCACGCCCGCCGAGCCGCCGCCAATGACAAAGAGATCAAAATCGTGATTCATCCGGACAACCCCGTCTTGCCGACTTCCAGTCCGGGGGGTTGTCGCATGATTGGCAGGGGAAGGAAACGGAAAGCCGATCCGGCATCGATCGCGCCAGTTGGCGGGCGCGCCCGCCGGTGGCAGGGTTGCGCCGGTTCGGCCCGTGCGCCGCGCCCATGCCTGTTTCGGGGACTCTGGCACAATGATCATCACCCTCGTCGCCCTGCTCGCGGCCACGGTCGTCATGGTTCCGCTGGCGCGCCGCCTCGGGGTGGGCAGCATCGTGGGGTATCTGTTCGCCGGGCTCGTCATCGGCCCGGCCGGGCTGCGCCTCGTCACCGGCGTGTCGCAGATCCGCAGCGTATCCGAGTTCGGCGTGACCATGCTGCTCTTCCTGATCGGGCTGGAAATCCGCCCTCACCGGCTCTGGATCCTGCGCAAGACCATTCTCGGTCTCGGCCTTGGCCACATGATCCCGAGTGCGGCGATCCTCGCGGCGCTGGCCCATCTCGCCGGGCTCGGCTGGCCGGCGGCGACCGTGATCGGGCTCGGCCTGTCGCTCTCCTCCACCGCGATCGTGCTGCCGATGCTGAACGAGCGGAACCTGCTCGGCGCCGCGTCCGGCCGCGATGCTTTCGCGGTCTTGCTGTTCCAGGACATGGCGTTCATCCCCCTCGTCGCGCTGGTACCGCTGCTCGTCGGCAACACGCTGGCGGGTCACATCGCCGCGGGGGCGGCGCCGGCGGATGTCGCGGCGCGTTTCGCCGATCATGTGCCCTGGCTCGCGGTGGGGCGGGCGACGCTGGCGGTGGCGGCGATCCTGTTCGGCGGGATGGTGCTCGCCGACCGGATTTTCCGCCTGATCGGCGGCGCTCGCACCCCGGAGGTGTTCACGGCGATGACGCTGCTGATCGTCGTCGGCACCGCGGCGCTCGCCCACTGGGCCGGGCTGTCCGCCTCGCTCGGCGCCTTCATGGCCGGCGCGCTGCTCTCCGACTCGGAATTCCGCCACGCCATCCAGGCCGATATCGAGCCGTTCGAGGGTCTGCTGCTCGGCTTCTTCTTCATCTCGGTCGGCATGTCGGTCGATGTGTCATTGTTTCACGTGGAACCTTTGCGGATCATCGCTTCCGTGGCCGTGCTGCTGGCGGTGAAGACGGCGGTGGGCTTCGCCGTTGCGTTCATCAAGCGCCGCAACGTGGCCACCGCGCTGCGTTTCGCCGTGGCGCTGCCGGAGGGCAGCGAGTTCAGCTTCGTGGTGTTCGCCGCCGCCGTCGGCGCCGGGGTGCTGAGCCCGGCGCAGTCTGGCCTTGCGACGCTCACGGTCGCGCTCTCGATGCTCGTGGTTCCGCTCGGCTTCGCCGGCATCGAGCGCTGGATCATGCCGCGCATCGCCCGCCGCCAGGCGCCGCCCTCCACCCCGATCGAGGAGGGGGTGGCGGTGCCGGTGCTGATCTGCGGTTTCGGCCGGGTCGGCCAGATCGTCGGCCGGCTGCTCTCGGTGCGGCGGATTCCCTTCGTCGCCCTCGACCAGAATGCCGATCATGTCGCCTTCGTCCGCCGCTTCGGCGCGCGCGCCTATTTCGGCGATCCGGCGCGGCTGACCGTGCTGCGCGCCGCCGGGGCGGGCAATGCGAAGCTGCTCGTCATCGCACTCGACGATCCTGAGGCGGCGCTGCGGGTCGCCGATCTCGCGCGCCGCCACCTGCCGCATCTGACCATCCTGGCCCGGGCGCGCAACCGCCGCCACGCGCAGCTGCTGATGGATCGCGGCGTCGAGCACATCGTGCGCGAAACCTTCGCATCGAGCCTTGAACTCGGTGAGCGCGCGCTGCGCGAACTCGGGATTCCGGCCGAGGAGGTGGTGCGCACCATCGGCACGTTCCGGGCGCGGGACGAGGCGCTGCTCACCGAAACGCTGGGCTTTGCCGGCGACCCGTCGCGCGTGGTCGCCAGCATCGAGCAGAGTGTCGCCGAGTTGCAGTCCCTCTTCGAGGCGGACCGCAGCGGCTGAGCCGGGCTATTTCGCGGCCTGCTGCCGCGCCACCAGGGCATCGACGATTGCCGGAATGTCGGCCTCGGCATAGGGCGCGCCGAAGATCGCCTTCATTTTCGTCACCTCCGCCCTCCAGGTTGCGGCCGGAAGTGGCGGCTGACGGTCGATGAACCCGGCGGAGTGGCACATCGTGCAGTCGCGGTTCAGGGTTTCGGCCCCCGAGCCCGAGAACATCGCGCCGGGCGAGGGCAGGTCGACCGTGCGTGTGGCGAAACCGGCGGCGGTGTCCGCCGGTGCGGCGGCGCGCGCGGCGGCGGCACAGGCGACAAGGCCGATCGCGGCGCCGAGCAGGAGGGGGAGCGGACGGATCATCAGCGGTCTCCTTTAGAGCAGTTGCCGATCCATCCGGATCGGATATCGTGCTCTAAAATATTGATAAATAAAGAATATTTATCCGATCAGATACCTCCATCCGCTCGGATGACGCTCTAACCGGCCACGACGTCGACATGTTCGACAGGGTTGTAGAGATAGCCGCCGGGGTTCCACACCGCGCGCATCGGCTGCATCCGGCCGGCGGCGTTGCGCGCCCGCACCATCAGCCGGTAGTCCCCGGCTTTGGGAAACCGGGTGACGGCGTGCCATTCGCGGAAGCCATAGGGGCCATGATCCGGCCCGAGTGTTGCCGGGCGCCAGCTCGCGCCGGCATCGGTCGAGATGTCGATCGCGCGGAGCGCGGCATCGCCGCCGAAGCCGAAGCCGCGCAGCGTGAGCGCCGCCGTCGTCGGCACGCGGGCGCCGTTGGCGATGCCGGTGAAGAAGCTGCGCGGGCGCATCGGCCCGATCGGGACCATCTTCACGCCGGTCTCGCCCGGGCGCATCCCGCCATCCTGCCGGTCGGGGATGCGATAGGCCTTGGCCATCCAGAAATCGGTCGAGGGATGTTCGAGCACCTCGATCTCGGTGAGCATCTTCATCCAGTAGGTCGAGAACCAGCCGGGCACGACGAGGCGCAGCGGATAGCCGTTGAGCAGCGGCAGGTAGGCGCCGTTCATGCGGAAGGCGACCATGGTGACGCCGTCATTCGCCCGGCGGAGTGGCAGCGCCTTTTCGAACTGCGCATCGGGCGGGAAGATGCCGCCCGACTCCAGGCTGCGGAACGCGACATGCGTCGCTTTCGGGCTGAGCCCGGCGCGGGCGAGCAGCGCGCGCAGGGGCACGCCGGTCCAGATCGCGTTGAACATCGCGCCGTTGCCCCACTGGGCGCCGGGCACCCGCGGCTCGATGAGCCCGCGGCTGTTGCCGGCGCACTGGTTCACCGCGGCGAGGCGGCGATGGGGGAAGCCGCGCACCAGCTCCTCGAGCGTGAGCTCGTAGGGCCGCTTCACCGCGCCGCCGATCCGCAGCCGGTAGGTGGCGGGATCGACCGAGGTCGGTACATCGCCCAGATGCCAGCGCACGAAAGCGAGGTCGTTCGGCGTGTAGAGATGGTCGCCGAACACGGCGAACGGCGTTTCCAGCAGCGGCGGGCGCGTGCGCTGGAGGATCATCTCGCCCTTCTGCGGAAAGGTTCCGGCCGGCACCAGCGGCCGTTCGCCATTGTCGAAAGGCAGGGTGACGGTCGCGGCCCGCGTAGTGCGGGGCAGGGCGGCAAGCCCGGCAATGGCAGCCCCGCCGGCAAGCGCCGCCCGGCGCGATGGATGGATAGGCCGGGGCGCAGGTGCGCCCGTGTTTGTCTCGCTCATCATCAATCTCCCCGATGCAGCGAGCTTGGGCCATGTTTGTATCCGTTGCGCGACGGAATTGTAATTTTCGCCCCGGCGCGGCAGCGGCCTTGCACGGCGTGGCGGTCCTGCGATAACCGGCCTGCATGCGCATTCTCCATCACCTCCCGCTTTCGCCCTATGCCCGCAAGGTCCGGCTCGTTCTGGCCGAGAAGCGGCTGCCCTTCGAACTCAAGCTGGAAAAGACCTGGGAACGCCGGCCGGAATATCTGGCGATGAACCCGGCCGGCACGGTGCCCACCCTGGTCGAGGAAAACGGGCTGGTGGTGCCGCACTCGAATGCCATCTGCGAATATCTCGACGAGGCCTATCCGGATATTTCGCTGATCGGGCGCACCCTTGCCGAACGCGCCGAGATTCGCGCCGTCACCGCCTGGTTCGACGAGCGTTTCGCCACCGAAGTGTCGCGCAACCTGCTGTACGAGAAGGTGATGAAGCCGGCGGCCAAGCGCGGCGCGCCCGACCCCTCGCGAATCCGCGACGGCTATGCGGCGCTGCGCGCCCATCTCGGTCATATCGGTTTTCTCGCCGAGCGGCGGAAATATTTGGCCGGCGCCAATCTCTCGCTCGCCGATTTCGCCGCCGCGGCGCAGCTCTCGGCCCTCGATTTCATCGGCGATATCGACTGGTCGGTGAACCCGGCCGCGCGGGAATGGTATGCGCGGATCAAATCCCGCCCGGCGTTCCGGCCGCTGCTGAACGACCGGGTTTCCGGCTTCACGCCGCCGCCGCATTACGCCGATCTCGATTTCTGATCCCCGCCCGCTGGCGGGCGTCAGTCTCCGGCGGCCGCGGGATGGGCGGCGAGCGCCGATCGCAGCCGTCCGCCCGGATCGTCGAGCACGCCGTGGCGGAGCAGGAAATCGATCAGCACAAGATTGACGTTGAACTTCACCTCGTCGGTTTCGGCGATGATGTCCACCATCTCGCGCGCCGGGACGAGCATGAACGACTCGACCTCGCCATCCGCCGCCTCGGGGCGGAACGAGGGGGGAAGTTCGAGATCGTAGCAGACCAGCAGGTCGCGCCGCAGCCCTTCGGGCCGTTCCATGTCATAGGCGATCCGGGCGACGGGGCGCGCCGTGGCGATGACATCGGCGGGGATGCTGGCTTCCTCGGCGGCTTCCTTGGCCAGCGTGTCGAAGGCGCCCATGCCGGCGGACACGCCGCCGCCGACGAGATTGTCGAGCTTGCCGGGATCGAGTTTCTTGGTCGCGCTCCGCCGGCCGATCCACAGATGCGGCCCGTCCGCCCGGCCGACATAGCCGTTGAGATGGACGCCGACGCCGATGATGCCGAAGGCGGGCAGCGCCCCGCGGTCGAGCGTCGCGAGCACCGGGCCGTCGATCCGGCTGCGCACGTCGAACAATTCGCCGCGGGTGCGGAAGCCGTGCGCCGGGCCGAGCGGGGTCGCCACCGCGTTCAGCCGCGCCGCATCGGGCGCGGGAATGCTGAGCCCGGCGGGATGCGCCCGCGCGTATCCCGCGAGATCGGCGGCAAGTTCGCCCCCGACATAGCCCACCGGCGCGTCGCCGATCAGCAGCGGTATCCGCCGGCCTGGCAGAACCGCCGTGCGGCATTGCGCGATGCGCGCCAGCAATCCCGCCGATACCTGCTCAGCACTACCCGCCATTTGCAATCCGCGTATCAAATGCCATTTGCCGGAGATGGCCCGAACATTAGATATTGCCAAGAGTGAAAGCAGCCTCGCGACGGTGCGCTCGCTGCTGCCCTATCTCTGGCCGCGGCGCGAGCCCGGCCTGCGCCTCCGCGTCGTGCTGGCGTCGCTCTGCCTCGTGCTCGCCAAGGTTGCGACCGTCGTCATTCCGATCCTGTATGCGCGGGCGGTGGACGTGCTGTCGGCCAAGGCGGGGCCGCTCGCCGTTCCGGCGGCGCTGATCGTCGCCTATGCGCTGGTGCGTATCGCCTCGTCGGGGTTCGGCGAGTTGCGCGATGCGCTGTTCGCCGCCGTGCAGCAGCGCGCGGCGCGGGTGATCAGCCGCGAGACCTTCGAGCATCTGCACAACCTCTCGATGCGCTTTCATCTTGACCGGCAGACCGGCGGGCTTTCCCGCGTCATCCTGCGCGGCACCACCGGCATCCAGACGGTGCTGCGGCTCGCCGTGTTCAACGTGGTGCCGACGCTGATCGAACTGCTGCTGACGGTCGGCATTCTCTGGCACATGTTCAACTGGAAATACGCCGCGATCACCCTGCTCGCGGTCGGCGGCTATCTCGGCTTCACCTTCGGCTTCACCTCGTGGCGCATCAAGTTCCGCCGGCAGATGAACGAGACCGACAACGCCGCCCAGACCAAGGCGATCGACAGCCTGCTGAATTTCGAGACGGTGAAGTATTTCGGCAACGAGGCGCATGAGAGCGTGCGGTTCGACGCGAGCCTCGCCGCCTACGAGACGGCGGCGGTCCGCTCGCAGGTGACGCTCAACGCGCTCAATCTCGGCCAGGCCGCGATCATCGCCACCGGCCTCGCCGTGCTGATGCTGATGGCGGCGAACGGCGTCGTTACCGGGCGGCTGAATGTCGGCCAGTTCGTGCTGGTGAACACCTACCTGATCCAGCTCTACCAGCCGCTCAACTTCGTCGGGTTCGTCTATCGCGAGCTGAAACAGGGGCTGGTCGACATGGAGCAGATGTTTTCGCTGCTCCGCACGCCCCAGGAAATCACCGACCGGGCGGACGCGAAGACCCTGCAAGCGCGAGGAGCGCCTGTGCCGGTCGAGTTCGTCGATGTCCGCTTCGGCTACAGCCAGGATCGCGAAATCCTGCACGGCATCTCCTTCCGCGCCGAGCCGGGCCGCAAGATCGCCCTGGTCGGGCCGACCGGGTCGGGCAAGTCGACCATTTCGCGGCTGCTGTTCCGCTTCTACGACGTGAGCGAGGGCGCCGTGCTGGTCGATGGGATCGACGTGCGCGACCTGACGCAGGCGAGCCTGCGCGGGGCGATCGGCGTCGTGCCGCAAGACACCGTGCTGTTCAACGACAGCATCCGCTACAACATCGCCTATGGCCGCCCCGGCGCGTCGGACGCCGAGGTCGAGCGGGCGGCCCGCCTCGCGCAGATTCACGATTTCATCATGTCGTTGCCGCAGGGCTATGCGACCACCGTCGGCGAGCGCGGGCTCAAGCTTTCGGGCGGCGAGAAGCAGCGCGTCGCCATCGCCCGCACCATTCTCAAGGACCCGCGCCTGCTCATCCTCGACGAGGCGACCAGCGCCCTCGATACCGCGACCGAGCAGGATATCGGGGCGGCGCTGCGGCAGGTGGCGCGCGACCGCACCACGCTGGTGATCGCCCATCGCCTGTCCACCGTGATCGACGCAGACGAAATCCTCGTGCTGCGCGACGGCAACATCGTCGAGCGCGGTACCCATGCCTCGCTGCTCGCCGCGGGTGGCATCTATGCCGCGATGTGGGCGGCGCAGTCCGAACAGATCGAGGCGGCCTCGGCCGAGCAGGGGCTCGCGACCGGCCCGCGCACCCGCGAGCTGCCGCTCGGCTCCGCGGCAACCCCGGCCTGATGCGGCCGGACGACATCACGATTTCATGACGCAAGGGAACAAGCCGATGCACCAACAAGCCACCGAGGCGCAGATTCTCGAAGCCGGGCAGATCATCGACCAGCTCGTCCATCACATGGTCGAGAAGGAGATCCCGACCATCGCCATCGCCTCGGCCCTGCTTGGCGGCGCGCTCAACCTGCTGGGAGCGGAGCTTCCCGACGACGCGATCCTGAGAATCCTCGACAATGCCATGCAGAGCGTGCGCTCGGGCGCCCTGCGCGAGCTTGACGAACCGAGGCAATAGGCCTCGCCGGCTCCGCAGTCACGGCAGGTCTGCATTTCCCGCTTGACAATGGTTCGGGCTTCACGATAGCAACCGATTTACTACAAGGGTCAAATTAATTGGAACCTCGCGGCATGCCGGGGCCAGAATTCGATCCATCATATCTTGGAAGAGGAAACACCATGAAAATCGCGTTCCCGACGATCATTGCCGCGTCCGCGCTGGCGGTTGCCGCCTTCGGCCTGACGGCCGCGCACGCCCAGTCGGTTACCCAGCCGTCCGTGCACCAGATCAGCAGCAAGAAGACCACGATCGCCTTCCTGCTGCCGGAGAATTCCTCGCCGCGCTACGAGCAGGTCGATCGTCCCTGGTTCATCAAGATGGCGCATGCGGCCGATCCGAACGCCAAGCTAATCGTCAGCAACGCCAATTCGAGCCCGGACACCCAGCTCAACCAGGCCGAGTCCGCGATTTCGAACGGGGCGGACGTGCTCGTCGTCGATCCTGTGGACGGCAAGGCCGGCGCCGCGGTGGTGAATTACGCCGCGCGCAACCATGTGAAGGTCATTTCCTATGACCGCCTGATCCAGGATTCGAAGCCCGATTACTACGTCTCCTTCGACAACACGAAGGTCGGCGAGTTGCAGGGCGAATATATCGCCAAGCACACCAAGGCCGGCGGCAGCGTGATGATGATCAACGGCGCGCCGACCGATCCGAACGCGTTCGACTTCCGCAAGGGCGCGATGAACGTGCTCGGTCCGCTGTTCAAGTCGGGCAAGCTGCATCTCGCCTATTCGGTGATGACGCCGGACTGGAGCCCGCAGAACGCGTTCGAGGAAAGCCAGCAGGCGCTGACCCGGCTGCACAACAAGGTCAATGCCGTTCTCGCCGCCAATGACGGCACGGCCTCGGGCGTGATCCGCGCGCTGCAGGCGGTTGGCCTTGCCGGCAAGGTGCCGGTGACCGGCCAGGATGCGACCAATGGCGGCCTGACCTTCATCCTCGAGGGTCTGCAGTCGATGACGGTGTTCAAATACGTCCCCGAGGAAGCGGCGGCGGCGGCCGATCTCGCGGTTGCGGTGGCGACCGGCGCGAAGCCGCCGGCCGGCCTCGTCAACGGCAAGGTCAACAACAAGATGATCGACGTCCCGTCGGTGCTGCTCAAGCCGCTGGTGGTTACCAAGGCGAATATCGCGGGCTCGGTGATCAAGTCGGGCTATACGACCTGGAAGGCGATCTGCGTGGGCCCCGCGGCCCAGGGCAAGATCTGCAAGGCCCACGGCGCCTGATCCGCGATCATTGACTGCGCGGCGGACGCCCCGCGCGTCCGCCGTTTGCCTGGGAGGATGAGAGATGAGTGCGGCAATCGCGGCTGAACCCGTCGCAGCACCCCTGCTGGAGGTGCGCGGCCTGCAAAAGCGCTACGGCGCCGTGGTCGCCCTGCGCGACGTGAATTTCACCGTTCGCCGCGGCGAGGTCACCGCCCTGCTCGGCGACAACGGCGCGGGCAAATCCACGACCATCAAGGCGATCGCCGGTGTCGCGCCGATCGACGAGGGGGACATCCTGCTGGAGGGGCGGCCGGTCTCGATCCGCCATCCGTCCGAGGCAACGGCGCTGGGCATCCAGACCGTGTATCAGGACCTCGCCCTCTGCGACAATCTCGGCATCTGCGCCAATCTCTATCTCGGCCGCGAGCTCGTCAGTTCGCCGACCGCGCTCGGCCCGCATGTCCTGCGCGATGTCGACATGGAGCTTGAAGCGCGGCGGGTGCTGAAGACGCTGCGGATCAACCTGCCCGCGCTGGATACGCCGGTGGCCTCGCTCTCCGGCGGCCAGCGCCAGGCGGTCGCCATCGCCCGCGCGGTGCTGTGGGATTCCAAGCTCGTCATCATGGACGAACCGACCGCGGCCCTCGGCGTCGCCCAGACGGCGGAGGTGCTTCGCCTCGTGCGCGACCTCGCCGAGCAGGGCTATGGCGTCATTCTCATCACCCACAACATGCAGAACGTCTTCCAGGTGGCGGACAACATCGCCGTGCTGCGCCTCGGCGCCACGGTGATGCAGGCCCGCAAGAGCGACGTGACGCCGGAGCAGGTGGTCGGCGCCATCACAGGCACGCTCGCAATCCCCGGAACCGGCACGGCAGGAGCCATGGCATGAGCAGCGTGCAGCATCCGGAGCAGAAATCCGAGCAGAAATCCCCGTTCAGGCGCTGGCTGACCGGAGTCGCGCAATCGACTGATCTCGGCATGCTGCCGGTGATCGCGGCGCTGATCGTCATCTGGGCCGTGTTCGAGACGCTGAACGCCAACTTCCTCACCCCGCGCAACCTTTCCAATCTCGCGGCGCAGATCGTCGTCACCGGCACGCTGGCGCTGGCCGAAATCTATATCATCCTGCTCGGCATGATCGACCTGTCGATCGGCTGGAACTCGGTGCTCGCCGCCTCGGTGTTCTCGCTGGCGACGGTGTTCTTTCACCTGCCGGTCGGCGTCGGCATCGTGCTCGGGATCGCGCTGGCGACCGGGATCGGCTTTCTCCAGGGCATGGTGGTGTCGCGGATCGGCGTACCGAGCTTCGTCGTCACCCTTGGCGGGGGGATGATCGCCGAGGGGCTGACGCTCGCGATCCTGACGCCGCATGGCGGATCGGTGCCGTTGGCGGATGATTTCACCACCGCGATCGGCACGCTCAATCTCGATCCGCTGTGGTCGTGGGTGCTGAGCCTGCTGCTGTTCGGCGGGTATGCGGCGGTCACGCTCGGCGGCATCCGCAAGCGCGCCGCCAGCGGCCATGAGGGCGGGTTCGCCGCGACGATGCGGCTGGTCGGCGTCGCCATCATGCTGTTCGGCGCGGTGTTCATGCTGAACGCCTATCGCGGCGTGCCGTTCCTGCTGATGCTGTTCCTGATCGCGCTGTTCGCCTCGGCCTTCGTCACCAAGTCCACCCGCTTCGGCCGGCATCTCTACGCGGTCGGCGGCAATGCCGAGGCGGCGCGGCGCGCCGGCATCTCGGTGAAGGGAATCCAGCTCGCGGTCTTCATCATCGCCGGCTTCCTCGTCGGTCTCGCCGGCTATCTCGATGCCGCCCGCCTCGGCGTCGCCTCCGCCTCGGTGGGCAATGGCGACATCATGCTGAACGCCGTCGCCGCGGCGGTGATCGGCGGCACCTCGCTGTTCGGCGGGCGCGGCAGCGTCTATGGCGCGCTGTTCGGCGCGCTGGTGATCGCGAGTGTGAGCAACGGGATGAACCTGCTTGGTGCTGCCTCGTCCGTGCGCTTCATCGTCGAGGGGCTGATCCTGCTGGCCGCGATCACCATCGACACCATCCTCCGCCTCCGGCGGATGCGCAGCGGCCGGGCCTAACGCCCGACCGCCGCGCCCGCCGCGGGAAGGCCGCCGCCATGTTGCGCATTCATGGCGGCGGCTGCCTCGGCGGCGGCGAGCGCGCCTTCGAGATAGCCGCCGAATTCCGGCGCGCTCTCCGACCCTGAGAGCAGGACGCGGCCGTGCCAGGGCGCGGGCAGGGCGAGCGGCGCATAGGGCGGGTGCCCGGCCAGCGGCGGGGCGTCGGCGGGTGTCGCGGTCAGGTCATCGGCCGACCAGTCCTGGATCAGCAGAGCGCGCGGCGACCCTGCCGCCGGACCGAACAGCGCCGCGAGCTGGGCGCGCACGGCATCCTCCAGTGTCGCCCGGCGCGCTGCCCGCATCGCGGCCGGCCAGGCGAAGAAGCCGAACAGCGCCGCCTCGCTCGCCGCGCCGGGCAGGCTGGCGTCGTGTATCTCGCCCAGCGGTCCGCAGCGGCTGAAGGCCCCGCCGGACAGGCCGGAAGCGCGCCAGACCGGCGTGTCATAGATCGCCAGCGCCTTGGCGTGCCCGGCCATCCAGGTTGGCACCGCTTCAAGCTGCCGCAGCGCCGAAGCCGGCAGGGCGGGTTCAAACCCGATCGCCGCCGCCAGCCGCGGCGGCAGCGCCAGCGCCACGCGCCGCGCCCGCAACCGTGTTTCCCCGGCCGCGACGCTGACCGCGTCCGCTGCCAGCACCAGATGCTCGACCCGGGTGCCGAGCCGGATCGTGCCGGGGGCGAGGCGGGCGGCGAAACCTTCGGCGAGGGCGGTGGTTCCGCCCTCGATCCGCATGCTCGGCGGCTCCTGCGCGAAGCCGTGGGGCAGGCGCTGGACCGCGCCGTCGGTGTCCTGAAACACGAAACCGCCGTCATCCGCCTGACGATGCAGCCGCAGACCGAAGGCGGCGGCGGCCCGTGCGACGCGCGGCTGCATGGAAGGCCAGATCCAGGCCGGGCCGAGATCGTAGCAGCCTGATTCGGTGCGATGCGCGAGGCTGCGCCCGCCGATTCGCGAACGCGCCTCGATCACCGCGACTTCCTGGCCCTCTTGCTGCGCCCGCGCCGCGAGGGCGAGCCCGGCGAGGCCCGCCCCGACCACGATCAGGTCGTGCATCGGCGTCAGGCTGCCGCCGGCAGATGGCCGCTCTTGCGGTAGAGCAGCGCCCCGTCGGCGCTGGACAGCGCGAGCCGGCTGCCGGCGGGCAGCCGCAGCCAGGTGCCGGCGCCAAGCGTGGCGCCATTCCGCGCGATCGTCCCCTCGACCACGAAAATCTCGACGCCGCGCGGATAGGCCTGTTCCACCGTTTCGATGCCGGCGGCGAGGCGGATCATGTCCACCTGCTCCCAGGGGGCGGAGAACAGCAGCGCCTCCGACCACCCGGCCGCGCGCTCGCGCCAGAGCCCGGGATCGGTGGTGTCAATCCGCACCGGGGCAGCCTCTTCCGGCGGCATCTGCCGCAGCTTCACCAGGATGGTCGCGCCCGGCGCGCTGGAGGGCGTGTGCCGCGAGCCAGGCGGATTGCGCACGTAATGGCCGCGCGGGAAGTCTCCGGTCTCGTCCGAGAACACGCCGTCCAGCACCAGGAATTCCTCGCCCTCGTCATGCCTGTGCGGACTGAAGGCCGAACCCGGCGCGTAGCGCACCAGCGAGGTCGCCCGCGCCACTTCGCCGCCGTCGCGCTCCAGCATCCGGCGCTCGACGCCGGCCATCGGCGAGGCGATCCAGTCGAGCGCCTCCGATGCGACGAGTGCCGGCTGGCGAAGATCGGCGTTGATCTGCATGTCTGCTCCTTTCGGCCCGAGGCCGGTCTCCGAACTCACTATCTCGCCTGCATATGGTCGGTTTCGCGCCGACGGCAAACCGCTCTTGCCGTGCCGGTGTATTGTATTTTCCCGACCGCCCCATATCCTGAGCGCAGGGAAGGCGGGCTGCTGCCGCCGTCAGCAACTGGAAGATGAGGAATCGATCATGGTGAAATTCGGTCTTGCCCAGCCGGTCAAGCGCGTCGAGGATTCGCGGCTGCTGCGCGGAGATGGCCAATATACCGACGACGTTCCGGGCGAGGGGGTGCTCCACCTTCACGTTCTGCGCTCGCCGCACGCCGCCGCGACGATCACCGGGATCGACACCGAGGCTGCCCGCGCGGTGCCGGGCGTTCTTGCCGTCGTCACCGGCGCGGACCTCGCCGCCGAGGGCATCGCGCCGATTCCCTGCATGGTGCCGATCAAGAACCAGGACGGCACGCCGCGCGCCCAGGCGGATCGCCCGGCCCTCGCTGTGGGCGCGGTGCGCCATGTCGGCGAGCCGGTGGTCTATATCGTCGCCGAAACCGCGCAGGCCGCGCGCGATGCCGCCGAGCTGGTCGATGTCCGCTACGACATGAAGGCCTCGATCACCGATCTCGCCAGCGCGATGTCGGACAGCGCGCCGCGCGTGCATGACGACGCGCCGGCCAACCGCGTGTTCGACTGGGCGGTGGGCGACGCCGCGAAGGTGGACGAGCTGTTCGCCGCCGCCGCGCATGTGACGAAGCTGCGCATCGTCAACAACCGCATCGTCGTCAACTCGCTGGAGGCCCGCGCCGCCCGCGCCGAATTCGACGCGGCCTCCGGCCGCTGGACGCTGACCACCAACACCCAGGGCGGCTGGCTGCTGAAGGACTGCCTCGCCGGCGCCGTCTTCAAGGTCGAGCCGGCGAAGTTCCGGGTCATCACCCCGGATGTCGGCGGCGGGTTCGGCATGAAGCTGTTCGTCTATCCCGAGCATGTCATGGTCTGCCACGCCGCCCGCAAGCTGGGCCGCCCGGTGAAATGGACCTCCGAGCGCAGCGAAGCGTTCCTGTCGGACACGCATGGCCGCGATCACATCACGTTCGGCGAGCTGGCGCTCGACGCCGATCACCGGATCACCGCGATGCGGGTGACCGACACGGCGAACATGGGCGCCTATCTCTCGAATTTCGGCCCTTTCATCCCGACCCTCGCGGGCACCAAGGTGCTGGCCAGCGTCTATGGCATGAAGGCGATCCATGCGCGGGTGTTCGGCGTGTTCACCAACACCGTGCCGGTCGACGCCTATCGCGGCGCCGGCCGCCCGGAGAGCAACTATCTCGTCGAGCGGCTGATCGACGCCGCCGCCCGCGAACTCGGGATCGACAGCGCCGAGCTGCGCCGCCTCAACATGGTGCCGGCGAGCGCCATGCCCTTCACCACCGCGATGGCGCAAACCTATGATTCGGGCGATTTCCACAAGGTGCTCGACCATGCGCTCGGACTGATCGACTGGAAGGGCTTCCCCGCCCGCCGCGCGAAATCCGCCGCCGCCGGCAAGCGCCGCGGCATCGGCATGGCCTACTACCTCGAGGCGACCGGCGGCGCGCCGGAGGAGCGCGCCGAGATCCGCTTCACCAAGGATGGGTATGTCGATGTCTATGTCGGCACCCAGTCCACCGGGCAGGGCCATGAAACCGCCTATGTGCAGCTGGTGAACGACCGGCTCGGCATCGACCCGGACAAGATCCGCGTCCGCCAGGGCGATACCGATACGATCCCGCAGGGGGGCGGCACCGGCGGCGCGCGCAGCCTCTATTCCGAGGGGCAGGCGATTGCGCTGACCACCGCGACGATCCTTGAAAAGGGTCGCAAGGCGGCGGCCGATCATCTGGAGGCGGCGGAGGCGGACATCGTGTTCCAGGACGGCGCGTTCCGCATCGTCGGCACCGACCGGGCGATCGATGTCGTCACGCTGGCGGCGGATCTGCACGGCGAGCAGGGCAACGCGCTCGATACGGCCGAGATCGCCAAGATCGAGAAGCACACCTTCCCGAACGGCTGCCATATCGCCGAGGTCGAGATCGATCCGGAAACCGGCGTTACCTCGGTGCTGCGCTATCTCGTGTGCGACGATGTCGGCACCATCGTGAACCCGATGATCGTGCGCGGGCAGGTGCATGGCGGCGTCGCCCAGGGGCTCGGGCAGGCGCTGCTGGAAAACACCGCCTATGATCCGGAGTCGGGCCAGCTCGTCGCCGGCAGCCTGATGGACTACGCGCTGCCCCGCGCCGACGATCTGCCGGATATCGAGGTGGAGTTCGTCTCGGTGCCCTGCGCCTCCAACCCGCTCGGCGTGAAGGGCGCGGGCGAGGCCGGCGCGGTCGGTTCGCCGCCGGCGCTGATCAACGCGGTGATCGACGCGCTCGCCGCGGACGGCATCCGCGAGATCGACATGCCGGCGACGCCCGAGCGCGTCTGGCAGGCGATCGCGGCGCGGCAGGCCGCTTGATCCATCTGGTCAAGCTCGCGGTCGGCGTGAAGGATCCCGGCCATCTGGCCGAGATCCAGCGCCGCCGCGCCGCGGCCGACCCGCCGCTGCGCCACCAGACCCGCAGCTTTCCCAAGCGCGCGGCGGAGCTCGCCGATGGCGGGTCGATCTACTGGGTCATTACCGGCGCCATTCTCGTCCGCCAGCTCGTGCTCGACGTCATCGAGGATGTCTGGGATGACGGCACGACCTGTACCGGCCTGGTGCTCGACCCCACGCTCGTCCGGGTCGAGGCGCGGCCGATGAAGCCCTTCCAGGGCTGGCGCTATCTCGCGCCGGACGACGCACCGGCCGACCTGCCGGAGGGCGGCCGCATTTCCGGCATCGAGGCGCTGCCGCCGGCGCTGCGGCGCGAGTTGCGCGCCCTGGCTCTGCTGCCATGACGTTCCGCTTGCCGTGGTCGCGCCCGCGGGTGCCGGTGATCCGGCTCGCCGGGCTGATTTCGCCGCGCGAGGGGGCCGTCAATCTCGAACGTTTCGCGCCGGCCATCGATCGCGGGTTCGACCTCGCCAAGGGTGGCTCGAACCTGCTGATCCTCGCGATCGAGAGCCCCGGCGGCTCGCCGGTCCAATCCGACCTGCTTGGCCGCCATATCCGCCGCAAGGCCGAGGAGACCGGCGTGCGCGTGCTTGCCGTGATCGGCGATGTCGGCGCCTCGGGTGGCTACTGGATCGCCTGCGCGGGCGATGAGATTTTCGCCAACCCGATGTCCATCGTCGGCTCGATCGGGGTGGTCGGCGGCGGCTTCGGCGTGCATGACCTGATCCGCCGCTTCGGCATCGAGCGCCGCATCGTCACCGCCGGCGCCAACAAGCTGCGCAACGACCCGTTCTCGCCCGAACGGCCGGGAGACGCCGCATTCAACCAGGCGCTGCTCGACGACATTCACGCGGCGTTCAAGGCGTGGGTGCGCGAGCGCCGCGGCGCTGCCCTGAAAGGCGACGACACGGTGTTCGACGGCTCCTACATGCTGGGTAGCGCGGCGAAGGCACGCGGTCTGATTGACGGGTTCGGCGATGTGCGCGGCCTGATCGCCGGGCGCTGCGGCGCGCGGGCGAAGCCGGTCTTTCTCGGCCCGAAGCGGAAATTCTCGCTGCTGCGGCTGGTCGGCCGGTCCAGCCTGATCGAACTCGCCAACGCGATGGAGGCCGAGGCGCTCACGCCGAAACTCGGCTGAGCGCCCCGGTGGGTTCGGCGTCTTACGACGCTTTTGTTCTGGCGTCTTACGACGTTGTTGTTCTGGCGTCTTACGACGCCTGGGTCACGAACTTGGTGGCGAGATAGGCCTCGATCGCCTCGGCGCCGCCTTCCCAGCCATAGCCGCTGTCCTTCATGCCGCCGAACGGGGTTTCGGGCAGGGCGATGCCGTGATGGTTGATCGAGATCATCCCGGCCTCGATGCGGTCGCCCAGCGCCGTCACCGTTTTGGCCGATCGCGAATAGGCATAGGAGGCCAGGCCGTATTCCAGCCGGTTGGCTTCGGCCACGGCGTCCTCGAAGGTCGAGAACCGGTTGACCAGCGCGAGCGGGCCGAACGGTTCCTCGTTCATCACCCGCGCCGTGGTGGGAATGTCGGTCAGCACGGTGGGCTGGAAGAAATACCCCTTGTTGCCGATCCGCTCGCCGCCTTCGGCCACCTTCGCGCCGTGCTTCGTGGCGTCGGCGATGAAGCCCTCGATCGCCGGGATGCGGCGCTCGTTGGCCAGCGGCCCCATCGTCGTGCCCTCCTCGAGCCCGTTGCCGACCTTGATCTTGCGGACGGCGCCGAGGAAGCGCTCCATGAACCCGTCATAGACGCTCTCCTGCACGAGGAAGCGCGTCGGCGCGACGCAGACCTGGCCGGCATTGCGGAACTTGTTGGCGGCGAGGATCTTCGCCGCCGCGTCGAGATCGGCGTCCTCGAAGACGATCGCCGGCGCGTGGCCGCCGAGTTCCATCGTCGCCCGCTTCATGTGCGCCCCGGCAAGGGCGGCGAGGTGCTTGCCCACCGCGGTCGAACCGGTGAAGGAGATCTTCCGGACGGCGCGGTGCGGGATCAGGTATTCGGAAATCTCCGCCGGCACGCCGTAGACGAGGTTGAGCACGCCCGGCGGCAGCCCGGCATCGGCGAAGGCGCGCACCAGCTCGGCGCAGGCGCCCGGCGTTTCCTCCGGCCCCTTCAGGATCACCGCGCAGCCGGCGGCCAGCGCGGCGGAGACCTTGCGCACCGCCTGGTTGATCGGGAAGTTCCACGGCGTGAAGGCGGCGACGATGCCGACCGGCTCCTTGACCACGAGCTGGTAGACGCCCGCCGCGCGCGCCGGGATCACCCGGCCATAGGTGCGCTTCGCCTCTTCGGCGAACCAGTCGATCACGTCGGCGGCGACGGTGGTCTCGCCCTTCGCCTCGGCGAGCGGCTTGCCCTGTTCCATCGTCATGATCGTTGCGATTTCGGGGATCCGCGCGCGGATCAGCTCGGCGGCCTTGCGCAGCAGTGCCGCGCGCTGGAATGCCGGCGTCGCCCGCCAGGTCGCGTAGCCGGTCTCGGCCGCCTCGATCGCGGCGTCGAGATCCGCGCGCCCGGCATGGGCGGCGGTGCCGATGACCTCCTCGGTGGCCGGGTTGATCACGTCGAGCGTGCGGCCCGAGGCGGATTTCGTCCATTCCCCGCCGATATGCAGCAAAACGTCCTTGTACATCTCTGATCCTGTCTCCGTGTACTGGCTGGCCGCCGGGTCAGACCGTGGCCAGCACCTTGCGCAGCTTGTCGAACATCTCGTCGAGCTGGTCGTCGGTGGTGATGAAGAGCGGGGCGAAGATCGCCGTATCGCCGGCGACCCGCAGCACCAGACCCTGTTCGAAGGCGCGGCGCAGCACGGCGAAGCCGCGCTTGCCCGGCCCGCCCTCGGGCGCGAGATCGACCGCGCCGAGCAGGCCGAAACCGCGGGTGTCGGTGACGATCGGCAGGTCGCGGAGCGAGGCGATGCGTTCGAGGAATTTCGGCGCCAGTGCCGCGGCGCGGGCGAACAGGTCGTCCTCGCGGTAGATCCGCAGCGTCGCCAGCGCGGCGGCGCAGGCCACCGGATGCGCCGAATAGGTGTAACCGTGGAAGAACTCCACCGCGTCCGGCCCGGCGGCGTCGAGAATCGCCTGCTGGACGTCTTCCCGCACGGCGACGGCGGCCATCGGGATGTTGCCGTTGGTGATCGCCTTGGCCATGGTCAGCATGTCCGGCACCACGCCGAACGCATCCGCCGCGAAGGGCGCGCCGGTGCGCCCGAAGCCGCAGATCACCTCGTCGAAGATCAGCAGGATGCCGTGCCTGGTGCAGATCTCGCGCAGCCGCTCCAGATAGCCCTTCGGCGGCACCAGAACGCCCGTCGATCCCGCGATCGGCTCGACGATGCAGGCGGCGATGGTGTCCGCGCCATGCAGGTCGATCAGGCGCTGCAGGTCGTCGGCCAGATCGACGCCGCCATGCTCGCCCTGGCCCATCTGGAAGCGGTTTTCGGGGATATGCGTGTGGCGCATGTGGGCGACACCCGGGAGGCCGAGACCGAATGCCTCGCGGTTCTTGACCATGCCGCCGACCGACCAGCCGGCGAAATTGACCCCATGATAGCCGCGCGCCCGGCCGACGAAGCGCTGACGCTGCCCCTGGCCGCGCACGCGATGATACTGGATCGCGACCTTGAGGGCGGATTCGACCGCTTCCGACCCCGAGCCGGCGAAGAAGACCCGGTTCAGCCCGGCGGGCAGCATCTGCGCCAGCTCGTTGGCCAGACGGAACGAGCCGGGGACGCCGAACTGGAAGGCCGGCGCGTAGTCAAGTTCTTCAAGCTGCCGCGCCACCGCATCGCGGATTTCGCGCCGGCCATGCCCGGCCGGCGTGGTGTAAAGGCCGGAGACCGCATCGAGCAGTTTTTCCCCCGCGGTGTTCCAGTAATGCACACCCTCGGCGCGGGCGATGATTCGCGGCGCGTCATGGAACTGGCGGTTGGCGGTGAACGGCATCCAGTGATGGATCAGCGGCTCGTTCGAGCGCGGCGCGGGCTGGGTCATGGATCGGTCCTTGAATGAAGCAGGTCTCGCTAGACTATTATTTTAAGCACAGCAGGAGCAAGTCGGGCGGAAACAGCGCAAGTTCAACAGGGGCTGTCGATTATCCTGAACATGATGCGGCGCCCGTCGATCCTCTTGGCCGGCGGCGTCGCGCGGACTACAAGCAGACCACGAGTATAACGGGAGTTTAAATATATGAAACTGTTCAGGCATGGCGCCGCCGGCGCCGAACGTCCAGGAATCGTCGATGCATCCGGCGCGCTGCGCGATCTCTCCGGTGTTGTTTCCGAAATCGACGCCGCCGTCCTTGGCGATGCCGGGCTTGCGCGCCTCGCCGCGCTCGACGCCGCGACGCTGCCGCTGGTGCCCGCCGGCACGCGGATCGGCGCGCCGGTTCCCCGGCCGGTGAATTTCATCTGCATCGGCCTCAACTATGCCGACCATGCGGCCGAGTCCGGGCTCAAGGTGCCGGAGGAGCCGATCATCTTCCTCAAGGCCGGCAGCGCCTATTCGGGCCCGAACGACGATATCGTGATCCCGCCCGGCTCGAAGGAAACCGACTGGGAAGTCGAACTCGGCGTGATCATCGGCACGGGCGGCTCGCACATCGCCGAGGACGCGGCGCTTGAGCATGTCGCCGGCTATTGCATCGTCAATGATGTCAGCGAGCGCGAATACCAGATCCGCCGCGGCGGCACCTGGGACAAGGGCAAGGGCTGCCCGAGCTTTGGCCCGACGGGTCCGTTCCTCGTGACCCGCGACGAGGTGCCGGACCCGCAGGCGCTCGATCTGTGGTGCGAGGTCGATGGCAAGCGGATGCAGAACGGCAACACGCGGACGATGATCTTCGGCGTGAAGACGCTGGTATCCTATGTCAGCCGGTTCATCCGTCTCGAACCCGGCGACATCATCGCCACCGGCACGCCGCCCGGCGTCGGCATGGGGATCAAGCCGGAGCCGGTTTTCCTGCGGCCGGGTCAGACCGTGCGCCTCGGCATTGCCGGTCTCGGCGAACAGACGCAGAAAACCACCGGCGGCTGACCGCCGGAGGGATGCCCGAAAAGGCCGGATTGCCCGGCGTCGCCGGCGGGTTCAGAACACCCGCCGGCGATCGGTCCGGCAATTCGGCGATCGCGCCGCGCAATCTAGACTTTCGTTAATTCCCCTGCCATTGAGGCCACGGGCAAGCTCCAGTAAAGGCCGTTCATGCGTCGCTCGATCCTCATGATTTTCGTGCTTCCAGCCATCCTTGCCGGGTGCGCGGTGCCCGGCCGCCATGTGCCGGGCCCCTATGCCGGCGCGCCGTCGCTGGTGGATGTCGCGGCGCTTACCGCTTTCAACGGGCGGCTTCCGCTGGTGACGATTCCCGAGGCGGTCGAAACATGGTCCCCCTCGGTGAAATATGCCGTGGACGCGGCGTTGAAAATCAATCCCAAGGCGGAATTCCGGGTGGTTGTCACCGCGCCGGCCGCGGGTGGGCCGGCGGCGGCCGAACGGGCGATGGCCCGCCTCGCGCCGCGCGCCGCGCAGGTTGCGGATGCGATCGTGGCCGATGGGGTGGCGGCGGAACACGTCTCGCTCGGCGCCGCCGCGCCGCTTGCCGGGATTCCCGCCTCTTCGACCCCCGAGATCGTGGTCTTCGCGAAGTAATGCCTGTCGCGGATATCGCCGCGGCCGCGCTGCGCCTGCTGGAACCCGAGACGGCGCACGACATCGCATTGGCCGGGTTGCGTCTCGGGCTCGCGGGGCGGCGCGAGGTTCCGGCCGATCCGCGCCTTGCGATGTCCGCCTTCGGACGAACGATAACCCTGCCGATCGGGCTTGCCGCGGGGTTCGACAAGGATGCCGCCGCCCTTGCCGGGCTGTCCCGCCTTGGGTTCGGATTCATCGAGGCCGGCACGGTGACGAGGCGGCCGCAACCGGGCAATCCGAAGCCGCGCCTGTTCCGGCTGGCCCAGGATCGGGCGCTGATCAACCGGATGGGGTTCAACAATGGCGGCATCGAGGGGTTCGCCGCCCGGCTTGCCGGCGCCGACCGCACGCGGGCGGCCATTGGCGCCAATCTCGGCATCAACAAGGAAGGGGCGGACCCGCTGGCCGATTACCCCGCCCTGGTTCATGCGGTCGCGCCGCATGCCGACTACATCGCCATCAACGTCTCCTCGCCCAACACGCCCGGCCTGCGCGACCTGCAGGCGACCGACCGGCTGGCCGCGATCCTCGATGCGATCCGTGCCGCCGTGCCAGGCGCCCCGCCGCTTTTCGTCAAGCTCGCCCCCGACCTCGATGAAGGGGTTCTGCCGGAACTGGTCGAGATGGTGATTGGCCGCGGTGTCGCCGGGCTGATCGTCAGCAACACCACGCTCGCCCGGCCCGATGCCCTGCGCGGCGCGGCACGCGGCGAGGCGGGCGGCCTGTCCGGCGCGCCGCTGTTCAACCGGGCGACGCGCATGCTGGCGCGGGTTCGCCTGCTCGCCGGCGACCGGCTTTTGCTGATCGGCGTCGGCGGCGTGGCGACGCCGGAGCAGGCGCTCGCCAAATTCCGCGCCGGTGCGAGCCTCGTGCAGGTCTATACCGCTTTCGTCTATCAGGGGCCGTCGGTGCTGCCGCGCATCGCCGCCGGACTGTCCGCCCTGCTCGACCAGTATGGCGCGGCGACGCTGGCAGAACTTGTCGGCCGGGATGCCGACCGGCTCGCGGAGATCGCGCCGTGAGCGAAGCCCCGATGAGCGTCGAAACTCTTGCCCGCGATCGCGATGGCTTCATCGTCGATCTCTGGGGCGTGGTGCATGACGGGGTGCGCCCCTATCCCGGCGTTGCCGCCTGCCTGCGCCATCTGCGCGAGGCCGGCAAGCGCGTCGTTTTTCTCTCCAACGCGCCGCGCCGCACCGCGCCGGTCGCGGCCGCTTTGGCCGCGATGGGCATCGGCCCCGAGCTTTACGACGGGATCATGACCAGCGGCGAGGCCGTGCGCACCGCCCTGGTTTCGCGCAGCGAGCCCGATTTCGCGGGGCTTGGCGAGCGGCTGTTTCATCTCGGTCCGCCGCGTGACCGCAACCTGTTCGACGATCTCGGGCTCGCCGAGGCCGACCGGCCGGATGCGGCGGATTTCCTGCTCAATACCGGACCCGACGATCTCGCGCCGCCCGACGATCCCGCCGCCTTCGATCCGCTGCTGCGCGAGGCGCTCGGCGCGGGGCTGCCGATGATCTGCGCCAATCCCGACCTGGAGGTGATCCGCGACGGGCGCCGTATCATTTGCGCAGGGGCGCTCGCCCAGCGCTACGCCGCCTGGGGCGGGCGGGTGATCTGGCGCGGCAAGCCCGATCCGGCCGTCTATCGTCCGACCCTGGATCTGCTCGGCACCGAACCGGCGCGGACGATCGCGTTCGGCGACTCGCTGCGAACCGATATCGCCGGCGCGAAGGCCGCCGGCATCGCCTCGGTGCTCGTGCTCTCAGGCGTCCACGTCGCGACGCCCGAGGAGGCTTGGGCCGATTGCGCTGCCGCCGGGCTCGACCCGCGCGCCATCATCGGCGGGTTCCGCTGGTAAGGGTTCATCCCCGCGCCGTTTCGTGATAGCGCCGGCGGCATGACAATACGCGTCCGTTTCGCCCCGTCGCCCACCGGCATGCTCCATATCGGCGGCGCCCGCACCGCCCTGTTCAACTATCTCTTCGCCCGCCATCACGGCGGCCAGTTCCTGCTCCGCATCGAGGATACCGACCGCGAGCGCAGCACGCCCGAGGCGACGCAGGTGATCCTCGACGCGCTGGACTGGCTCGACCTCAAATCGGACGAACCGCCGGTCTATCAGTCGACCCGCTACGCCCGCCATCGCGAGGTGGTCGAGCAGATGCTTGCGGCCGGCACGGCCTATCGCTGCTATTGCAGCCGCGAGGAGCTTGCCGAATTGCGCGCCGAGGCCGAGCGGAGCAAGAAGCCGTTCCGCTATGACGGGCGCTGGCGCGACCGCGACCCGGCCGAGGCGCCGCCCGGCGTCGATCCGGTGATCCGCCTGCGCGCCCCGCGCGAGGGCGAGACCGTGATCCATGACCTCGTCCAGGGCGAGGTGCGGGTGAGGAACGCCGAACTCGACGACATGATCCTGCTCCGGTCAGACGGCACGCCGACCTATCTGCACGCCGTCGTGGTGGATGATCACGACATGGCCATCTCCCATGTCATCCGTGGCGACGACCATCTGACCAACACGTTCCGCCAGGCCCAGATCTATGACGCGATGGGCTGGGCGCGGCCGAATTTCGCCCATATTCCGCTGATCCACGGCGCCGATGGGGCAAAGCTGTCGAAGCGCCACGGCGCCGTCTCGGTGCTGCAGTTTCGCGACGAGGGCTATCTGCCCGAGGCGCTCTGCAACTACCTGCTCCGCCTCGGCTGGGGCCATGGCGATGCCGAGATCCTGCCCCGCGACCAGCAGGTCGCGCTGTTCGACCTCGATGGCGTCGGCCGCGCCGCGAGCCGGATGGACTATGCCAAGCTTGTCCATGTCAACGCCGTCTTCCTTCGCGCCGCCGAGGATGAGCGGCTTGCCGCCGATATTGTTGCCCGGCTTGCGCGCGACCACGGCTTTACGGTGGGCACCGAGGCGGCCGGCCGCATCGCGATGCTGATGCCGGGGCTGAAGGAGCGCGCCCGCACCCTCGCCGAACTGGCGGAATCCGCCCTGTTCATCGTTCGCGAGGCGCCGCTGCCGATGACCGAAAAGGCCGCCGCCCTGCTCACCGAGGCGGCGCGCGACGACCTCGCGGCGCTGCTACTCGACTTCGACAACACCGATTTCTCGAAGGCGGCGCTGCACGAGGCGATGAAGGCCTATGCCGAACGCGAGGAGAAGAAGCTCGGCGCCATCGCCCAGCCGCTGCGCGCGGCGCTGACCGGCAGCACGGTCAGCCCGCCGATCGACGCGGTGATGGAAGCCCTCGGCCCGATCGAGGTCCGCAAGCGGATTTTCGCCGTTCTCGGCGAATAGCGCCGCTGTTCACGGCTGAAAAACGGCGGGCGCCGCAAGCCGCCCGCCATTCGCGTTTCAGCGGAGGAGGCGCGGGCGATCAGCGATTGACCGCCTTCAACCCCGCTTCCGGATAGCGCGTGCCGGCGACGGTGCCGGCAGGCATGATCCGCTCGATCGCGGCGAGGTCTTCCGGCGTCAGCGTCACGTCGAGCGCGCCGATATTCTCGTCGAGATAGGTCCGGCGCTTGGTGCCCGGGATTGGCACGATATCCTCGCCCTGGGCGAGCACCCAGGCCAGTGCCAGTTGGCCCGCCGTGCAGCCCTTTTCCGCCGCGAGCGCCTTCACCTTGCCGACAAGTTCGAGATTCTTCGTGAAATTCTCGCCCTGGAAGCGCGGGGCGTGGCGGCGCCAGTCATCGGCGGCGAGATCGTCCGGCGTGCGGATCGCGCCGGTCAGGAAGCCGCGGCCGAGCGGTGAGTAGGGCACGAAGCCGATCCCGAGTTCGCGCACGGTGGCGAGGATGTCGCCCTCCGGCTCGCGCGACCAGAGCGAATATTCGGTTTGCAGCGCGGTGATCGGATGGATCTTGTGCGCCCGGCGGATGGTGGCCGGCGCCGCCTCGGACAGGCCGAGATGCCGCACCTTGCCGGCCTTCACCAGCTCCGCCATTGCGCCGACGGTCTCCTCGATCGGCACGTTCGGATCGACGCGGTGCTGGTAATAAAGGTCGATCGTGTCGATCCCGAGCCGCTGCAGCGAGGCGTCGCAGGCGCGGCGCACATAGTCCGGCCGGCCGTTGATGCCGAGGCGCTGGCGGTCTTCGCTGAATTCGTTGCCGAATTTGGTGGCGAGGACGATCCTGCTCCGGTTCGCCTTCACGAAATCGGACAGCAGGCGCTCATTGTCGCCGAAGCCGTACATGTCGGCCGAGTCGAAGAAGGTGATGCCGCGTTCCAGCGCGCGTTCGAGCGTCGCGCGCGCCTCCGCCTCGTCGCGTCCGGCATAGAAATCGGACATGCCCATGCAGCCGAGGCCGAGGGCGGAAACCGTAAGCGTGCCGAGTTTCCTTGTCTTCATGCGTGTCTCCATCTGTTGGGTCGCCGCCCATATGGGGCGTTCGTTGCGGTGATGCAGCCCTGTTGCCGTATTCTCAGGGTCGAGGCGGGATGTGTCTCGCGCGACTCGACAGCGGGGCCGCGGGGCTGTATAGGCCATCGCTCAATCGGAACGCGGGAGGTTCGGCCACGGGTGGCCGGGCCGGTGGAACCGCGGTCCATTGGCGTGTTTCGGGTTCGCCCGCCTGCACGCCTTCGGATCAGGAGCGCGCCTCATGGCGAAAAAAGTAGTCGGCTATATCAAGTTGCAGATTCCTGCGGGCAAGGCCAATCCGTCGCCGCCCGTCGGCCCCGCGCTCGGTCAGCGCGGTCTCAACATCATGCAGTTCTGCAAGGATTTCAACGCGGCGACCCAGGGAATGGAAGTGGGCATGCCGGTCCCGGTGGTGATCACCGCCTATGCGGACCGCACTTTCAGCTTCATCACCAAGACGCCGCCGAACACCTACTTCCTCAAGAAGGCCGCGGGTATCCCGAAAGGCTCGACCGCGACCGGCAAGGGTGCCACGGTCGGCAAGGTGACGATGAGCCAGCTGCGCGAAATCGCGCAGACCAAGATGGTTCACATGAATGCGAACGATGTCGATGGCGCGGTGCGCATGCTGATCGGTTCGGCCCGCTCGATGGGTCTTTCGGTGGTGGAGGGCTGATCATGGCGAAGAACAAGCGGCTGGTGAAAGCGCAATCCACCGTCGATCAGGCGAAGCTCTATCCGGTGGTGGAGGCGATGGCGCTGGTGAAATCCAACGCCACGGCAAAGTTCGACGAGACGGTCGAGCTGTCGCTCAACCTCGGCATCGATCCGCGCCATGCCGACCAGATGGTGCGCGGCCTGCTCAGCCTGCCGAACGGCACCGGCAAGACGCTGCGCGTCGGCGTGTTCGCGCGCGGCCCGAAGGCCGAGGAGGCGAAGGCGGCCGGTGCGGATGTGGTCGGCGCCGAGGACCTCGCCGAGCTGGTCCAGAATGGCACGATCGAATTCGACCGCTGCATCGCGACGCCGGACATGATGGCCCTGGTCGGCCGTCTCGGCAAGATTCTCGGCCCGCGTGGCCTGATGCCGAATCCGAAGCTCGGCACCGTGACGATGGACGTCAAGGGCGCGATCACCGCCGCCAAGTCGGGCCAGATCGAGTTCCGCGCCGAGAAGGCGGGGATCATTCACGCCGGCATCGGCAAGGCGAGCTTCGAGGTCGAGAAGCTGGTGGAGAACGCGAAGGCCCTGGTCGACGCGATCCAGAAGGCCAAGCCGGCGGGCGCCAAGGGCACCTATCTGCAGAAGGCGGCGCTCTCCTCCACCATGGGGCCGGGCGTGCGTGTGGATGTGGGCAGTCTTTCTGCCTGATGAGATGCGCCGGAGCCTCGGCTCCGGCCATGACGGGATCGGCCGGTTCGCGCCGGCGGTTCCGGACCTGTCCAAGACGGTATGTGGCGCAAGCCTTGAAGGGAAGTCTCCCGCACGCCGGAGACGGGGATCGGGGCGTTTTGTTCCGATGGTTCCGGTCTGAGGACAGGCGAACGGCGGCCGGGATGGTCCCGGCTGCCTGGGCAACCCGGCGGGATACGGTCCAAACGTATTTCGCCTGACGAGTGGAGATCGACGTGGATCGCGCACAGAAGCGTGAATTCGTGGACCAGCTCGCCGCGGTGTTCGCCGAGACGTCGATGGTCGTGGTCAGCCGCAATGATGGTCTGACCGTGGCCGATGTCACGGCACTGCGCGTGAAGATGCGGGAAGCGGGCGCGCAGTACAAGGTGGCGAAGAACCGTCTGGCTCACCTCGCCTTGGAAGGGACCCGATTCGACGGGCTGAAGCCGATGCTGAAGGGGCCGACCGCGATTGCGTGGTCGCAGGACCCTGTGGCGGTGGCGAAGGTGGCCGTCGAGTTCGCCAAGACCAACGAGAAGTTCGTGCTGGTCGGCGGCGCGCTTGGGACGCAGATGCTCGATGCATCCGGCGTCAAGGCGCTCGCCGAACTGCCGTCGCTCGATCAGCTCCGCGCCAGGCTCCTGGGTCTCATCCAGGCGCCGGCGACGAAGGTGGCGGGCGTGCTGCAGGCTCCGGCCGGCCAGCTCGCGCGGGTCTTTGCGGCCTATGCCAAGGCGGATGAGGCCGACGCGGCCTGAGACGAGATGAGGCGAGCCGGCAGGGTCGGCTTGCATGGAACCAACTGAACGACTATTCTAAGGAATTGAACAATGGCTGATCTGGCAAATCTGGTTGAACAGCTTTCGAGCCTGACTGTTCTCGAAGCGGCGGAGCTTTCCAAGCTGCTCGAGGACAAGTGGGGCGTTTCGGCTGCGGCTCCGGTCGCGGTTGCGGCGGCGATGCCTGCCGGTGGCGGTGCTGCCGCCGCGCCGGCCGAGGAGAAGACCGAATTCAACGTGATCCTCAAGGTCGCTGGCGACAAGAAGATCAACGTGATCAAGGAAATCCGCACGATCACCGGCCTCGGCCTCAAGGAGGCCAAGGATCTCGTCGAGGGCGCGCCGAAGACCGTGAAGGAAGGCGTGAACAAGGACGAGGCCGAGAAGATCAAGAAGGTTCTGGAAGAGCAGGGCGCATCTGTCGGCATCGAGTGATGTTACCCCGCGCCGCGCGGCCTTCGGGCCGTCGGCGCGACAGGACTGAAACTGGCGGGGCGCCCCATGGCGCTCCGCCCGTTTGCCGTTGCGTGCCTCGGGCGAGGGCGTGGCGGCGGTTGATGACTGGCGGGGTTTCCCGCCGCTGACGCGGCGACGCCCGGGCTGATGGTAGCCCCGGGCCGCGGCGCGGTCACTGGAATGAAGATCGGGGTCTGAGCATGAATGCGATTTCGGGTGGCCTGAACAAAGTTTCCTTCACCAATCGCAAGCGCATCCGCAAGAGCTTCGGGCGTATCCCTGAAACCACGCCGATGCCGAATCTGATCGACGTGCAGCGCGCGAGCTATGACGCGTTCCTGCAGATGCACGTCTCTCCCGACTCCCGCACCAATTCCGGGCTGCAGGAAGTCTTCAAGTCGGTCTTCCCGATCGACGATTTTGCCGGCCGCGGCCGTCTCGAATTCGTCTATTACGAGCTCGAGGAGCCGAAATACGACGTCGAGGAATGCATCCAGCGCGGCATGACCTATGCCGCGCCGCTCAAGGTGGTGCTGCGTCTGATCGTCTGGGATGTCGATGAAGATACCGGCGCCCGCTCGATCCGCGACATCAAGGAGCAGCCCGTGTACATGGGCGACATGCCGCTGATGACCGACAACGGCACCTTCGTCGTGAACGGCACCGAGCGCGTCATCGTCAGCCAGATGCACCGCAGCCCCGGCGTGTTCTTCGACCATGACAAGGGCAAGACCCACAGCTCCGGCAAGTATCTCTTTGCCGCTCGCGTCATTCCCTATCGCGGCTCCTGGCTCGATTTCGAATTCGACGCCAAGGACCTTATCTATGTCCGCATCGACCGCAAGCGGAAGCTGCCGGTCACGACGCTGCTCTACGCGCTTGAGGGGCGCGCGACCGAGGCGCTGCGCGCCGCGCGCGAGGCCAAGGGCGAGACGCTGGAGATCGGCGAGATTCGCGGCATGGATGCCGAGGAGATCCTTGGTTTCTTCTATGGCAAGGTGCCGTTCACCCGCACCCGCACCGCCGGAGGGGAGGGGGCCTGGGCGCGTCCGTTCGAGCCGGAAACCTTCCGCGGCGCCAAGCTGGTCGAGGACCTGGTGGACGCCGAGACCGGCGAGGTTGTCGCCAAGGCCGATGACAAGCTCACCGCGCGCACCGCGCGGCAGATCGCGGCCAAGACCCGCTCCGTGCTCGTCAGCCGCGCCGACCTGGTCGGCCGTTTCGTGGCGGAAGATCTGTTCGATCCGAATACCGGTGAGATTTTCGCCGACGCGGGCGAGGAAATCTCCGACGCCAAGCTGAAGGTGCTGGAGGATGCCGGGCTCGACGAGATTCCGACGCTTGCGATCGATCAGGCCAAGGGGCCGTGGATCCGCAACACGCTCGCGACCGACAAGAATGCCAGCCGCGAGGACGCGCTGATCGACATCTACCGGGTGATCCGCCCTGGCGAGCCGCCGACCTCGGAAACCGCCGAGGCGCTGTTCCGGGGCCTGTTCTTCGACTCCGAGCGCTACGACCTCTCGGCGGTCGGCCGCGTCAAGATGAACATGCGGCTCGGCGTTGAATGCGAGGACACGGTGCGGGTGCTGCGCAAGGAAGACATCCTGCGCACCATCCAGATCATGTGCGAGCTGAAGGACGGCCGCGGCCAGATCGACGACATCGACAATCTCGGCAATCGTCGTGTCCGCTCGGTCGGCGAGCTGATGGAAAACCAGTATCGCGTCGGCCTGCTCCGCATGGAGCGCGCCATTCGCGAGCGGATGGGCTCGGTCGATATCGACGGGGTAATGCCGCACGACCTGATCAACGCCAAGCCGGCGGCGGCGGCGGTGCGGGAATTCTTCGGTTCGTCGCAGCTCTCGCAGTTCATGGACCAGACCAATCCGCTTTCGGAAGTCACCCACAAGCGCCGTCTCTCGGCCCTTGGGCCGGGTGGTCTGACCCGCGAGCGGGCCGGGTTCGAGGTTCGCGACGTGCACCCGACGCATTACGGCCGTATCTGCCCGATCGAAACGCCGGAAGGCCCGAATATCGGCCTGATCAACTCGCTGGCCACCTTCGCCAAGGTGAACAAGTATGGCTTCATCGAGACGCCCTATCGCCTGGTGAAGGATGGCAAGGTGCTCGATGACTACAAGTATCTCTCGGCGATGGAGGAGGAGCGCCTCACCGTTGCCCAGGCCGATGCGCCGAAGCTCGCCGACGGCACGCTGACCGAGGATCTGGTTTCGGTGCGCCGCAATGGTGATTTCCGTCTGGTCAAGCCCGACGAGGTTACCGCGATCGACGTCTCGCCGCGCCAGCTCGTCTCCGTCGCCGCGGCGCTGATCCCCTTCCTTGAGAACGACGACGCCAACCGCGCGCTGATGGGCTCGAACATGCAGCGCCAGGCGGTGCCGCTGATCCGTTCCGATGCGCCGCTGGTCGGCACCGGCATGGAAGCGCCGGTTGCCCGCGACTCGGGCGCGACAATCGTGGCCCGCCGCGCCGGCGTGATCGACCAGATCGACGGCGCGCGCATCGTGGTGCGCGCCACCGGCGAGGATGGCACGACCCAGGGCGTGGATATCTATCGCCTGCGCAAATACATGCGCTCGAACCAGTCAACCTGCATCAACCAGCGTCCGCTGGTGCGGGTGGGCGACCGCGTCGGCGCCGGCGACATCATCGCCGATGGTCCGTCGACCGAGCTGGGCGAACTCGCGCTTGGCCGCAACGTGCTTTGCGCGTTCATGCCGTGGAACGGGTATAACTTCGAGGACTCCATCCTCATCTCGGAGCGCGTTGCCCGCGAGGACATGTTCACCTCGATCCATATCGAGGAATTCGAGGTGATGGCCCGCGATACCAAGCTGGGGCAGGAGGAAATCACCCGCGACATTCCGAATGTCGGCGAGGAAGCGCTGCGCAACCTGGATGAGGCCGGCATCGTCTATGTCGGGGCAGAGGTGAATCCGGGCGACATCCTGGTCGGCAAGGTCACGCCGAAGGGCGAGAGCCCGATGACGCCGGAGGAAAAACTGCTGCGCGCGATCTTCGGCGAAAAGGCGTCGGATGTGCGCGACACCTCGCTGAAGCTGCCGCCGGGGGTGAACGGCACGGTCGTGGATGTGCGGGTGTTCAACCGCCGGGGCGTCGACAAGGATGAGCGCGCCCTGGCGATCGAGCGCGCCGAGATCGAACGCCTTGCCAAGGACCGGGACGACGAGCGCGCCATTCAGGAACGCGCCTTCCTCAACCGGCTGCGCGAGAAGCTGCTCGGCCAGGTTGCCGGGTCCGGCTACAAGGGCGTGCGGTCGGGCACCGAGATCACCACAGCGTTGCTGGCCGAGGTGCCGCGTGGCGCCTGGCGCAACCTGACGGTGCAGGACGACCGGGTGATGGCGGAGATCGAGACGCTGAAGCGCGAGTTCGATGCCGCCGTGCACAAGCTGCAGCAGCGTTTCGAGAGCAAGGTCGAGAAGCTCCAGCGCGGCGATGAAATGCCGCCTGGCGTGATGAAGATGGTCAAGGTGTTCATCGCGGTGAAGCGCAAGCTGCAGCCGGGCGACAAGATGGCCGGCCGGCACGGCAACAAGGGTGTCGTCTCCCGCGTTGTCCCGATCGAGGACATGCCGTTCCTGGAAGACGGTACGGCCGTCGATGTCGTGCTCAATCCGCTCGGCGTGCCCTCACGCATGAATGTCGGGCAGATTCTCGAGACGCATCTTGGCTGGGCCTGCGCCAACCTTGGCAAGCAGATCGGCGAGGCGGTCGAGGCGTATCGTCGCGACGCTGCCGAGCGGGAGCGGCTGCACGGGATGCTGAAGAGCGCCTATGGCGAGGAGATCTACAACGAGCAGATCGCCTCGATGTCGGAAGCCGAGGTGCAGGAGCTGTGCGGCAACATCCGCAAGGGCGTGCCGATCGCCACCCCCGTGTTCGATGGCGCGCGCATCACCGATATCGAGGACATGCTGGCCAAGGCCGGCCTCGACGTCTCCGGCCAGATGACCGTGTTCGACGGCCGGACTGGCGAGCAGTTCGAGCGCAAGGTGACGGTGGGCTACATGTACATGCTCAAGCTCGGTCACATGGTTGACGACAAGATCCATGCCCGCTCGATCGGCCCCTACAGCCTCGTCACCCAGCAGCCGCTGGGCGGCAAGGCGCAGTTCGGCGGCCAGCGCTTCGGCGAGATGGAGGTCTGGGCGCTCGAGGCCTATGGCGCGGCCTACACGCTGCAGGAGATGCTGACCGTGAAGTCGGACGACGTTTCGGGCCGCACCAAGGTCTATGAGGCGATCGTGCGCGAGCAGGACAATTTCGAGGCCGGCGTGCCCGAGAGCTTCAACGTTCTGACCAAGGAACTGAAGTCGCTCGGCCTCAACGTCGATCTCAACCAGTCCGTGGACTGACCAGGACCGTTCGGATTTGTCATGGCGCGGGGCGGCAAGCCCGTTCCGCGCTGATGAAAGGGACTATCGCATGAACGATTTGATGAAGATTCTCGGCCAGACCGGTCAGGCCGCCACGTTCGACCAGATCCGTATCCAGATCGCCTCGCCGGAGCAGATCCGCTCCTGGTCG
>JAJZSY010000043.1 GCA_021849425.1 Pseudomonadota bacterium | reverse complement strand
GCATGCGGGAATGGCCCTCGCGGCGGATCTGGTCGATCGCCTGGTCCAGCGTGACGTCGGCGCGCATGGCGACGATGTCGGCGCGGGGGATCATCACGTCGTCGGCGGTGATGCCGCGCAGGCGGAGCACGTTGGCGATCAGCGCGCGTTCCTGGCGGTCGAGCCCGGTGCCGCCCTCATCGCCGCCGGCTTCCTCGGCGGCTTCCTCCATCAGCTCGCCGATCTGCCGGCGCAGGTCGGGCTGCTCGCGCATCTTGCTGAGCAGGCGGGAGAACCAGCTGCCGCTCATCGGCGCATCCTCCGGCTTCGCCGATGAATTTTTTCGCTTCGGCGCGCAGCCGCCACGCCAGCCCTGCGCGCGGTCATATTTTGGCGCGCAGCCGCCACACCAGCCCTGCGCGCGGTCATGACGCGTATTTCCACGGGTTGGGCACGCCGAGGCGGTGCAGCAGGCGGGTTTCGAGGCGTTCCATGCGGCGGGCCTCGCCGGCTTCGTGGTGGTCCTCGCCGGCGAGGTGGAGCGCGCCGTGGACAACGAGATGGGCGAGGTGGTGCGCGGGGCGGCGGCGAGCGGCGCGGGCCTCGCGCAGGACGACGCCGAGGGCGAGGATGATCTCCGGCGGCATCTCGTAGGTGAGGACGTTGGTGGGCTTGTTGCGGCCGCGGTCGCGCGCGTTCAGCGCCTTCACCGTGCGGTTGTCGGCCAGGATGACGGGGCAGGCGGCGCCGGCGGCTTCGAGCGCGCGGGCGACCACGCGCTCGGCGTCCGGCACGAAGCGGCGCCAGCGGGGCTCAGAAATGTGGATGAGCCCCCGCAGCGCGGCGCCGCGGGGGAGGCTACTTGGAGGCTCGTTCACAGATCCCGCGCGCGCTCGCGCTGCGCCTCCGAGCGATGGTCGTAGGCCTCGACGATGCGGGCGACCAGCGGGTGGCGCACCACGTCGCCGGCATTGAAGCGGGTGACGCCGATGCCCGATACGCCTTCCAGCGTCTCCAGCGCGTCGGCCAGGCCCGAGCGGCTGCCGGGCGGCAGGTCGATCTGCGAGAGGTCGCCGGTGATGACCATGCGGGTGCCCTCGCCCATGCGGGTGAGGAACATCTTCATCTGCGCCGGGGTGGTGTTCTGCGCCTCGTCGAGGATGACGAAGGCATGGGCGAGGGTGCGGCCGCGCATGAAGGCGAGCGGGGCGATCTCGATCTCGCCGGCGGCCATGCGGCGGGCCATGACCTCGCCGGGCATCATGTCCTGCAGCGCGTCGTAGAGCGGGCGGAGATAGGGGTCTACCTTTTCCTTCATGTCGCCGGGCAGGAAGCCGAGGCGCTCGCCGGCCTCGACCGCGGGGCGGGAGAGGACGATGCGGTCGACCCGGCCGGAGGTGAGCATGGCGACGGCCTGGGCGACGGCGAGATAGGTCTTGCCGGTGCCGGCGGGGCCGATGCCGAAGACCATTTCGTGGCGGGAGAGCTCCTCGATATAGGCGGCCTGGCCGGGGCTGCGCGGGCCGACCACGCCCTTGCGGGTGCGGATCGCCGGCAGGTCGGACAGCGGCAGGCGGGGCTCGGCGGCGGGATCGACCAGGCGGGCGGCGGCATCGACCTCGGCGCCGGAGATCTGTTCGCCGCGGGCGAGACGGTCGTAGAGCGACGACAGGGCGGTTTCGGCGGCGACGACCTGGTCGGGCTCGCCCGAGATCGACACCCGGTTGCCGCGGCAGGCGAGCCGGACATGCAGGCGCTTTTCAAGGCGGGCGAGGTTGCGGTCGTGATCGCCGAGCAGGATGGAGAGCAACCCGTTGTCGTTGAAGGTGAGGGTGCGGGACAGCCTGGGCGGCTGGGATGTGACGATCTGGCTCAAGCGGCGATCTGCTCCTGTGTGAGACTGGCCATGAGAGAATTGGGGTTGGACTGCACGATTTTCACCGTGCGGAGAGTCCCGGGCGCTATGTCGGCATCGTCGACGACGACGGGTTGCAGGTAGGGCGAGCGGCCGGCGGACTGGCCGGGATGGCGGCCGGAGCCGGTGAAGAGGACCTCGAAGCTGCGGCCGACCTGGGCGCGGTTGAATTCGTGCTGCTGGTCGCGCAGCACGGCCTGGAGTTCCTGCAGGCGGGCATCCTTCACCGCCTCGTCGATCTGGTCGGCGGCGTCGGCGGCGGGGGTGCCGGGGCGGCGGGAATACTTGAAGCTGTAAGCCAGGGCAAAGCCGGTTTCGCGGACGAGCCGCATGGTCGCGGCAAAATCGGCGTCGGTCTCGCCGGGGAAGCCGACGATGAAATCCGACGACAGCGCGATGTCCGGCCGGGCCGCGCGCAGCTCGCCGGCGATGCGGCGGAACAGGTCCGCCCCGTGGCGGCGGTTCATGCGGGCGAGGACCGCATCCGAGCCAGACTGCACCGGCAGGTGCAGGAAGGGCATGAGTTTCGGATTGTCGCGATGGGCGGCGATCAGGGCGGCATCCATGTCGCGCGGGTGGGAGGTGGTGTAGCGCAGCCGGGCAAGGCCGTCGATGTCGGCGAGTTCGGCGAGCAGGCGGGCGAGGGGCCAGGTGCTGCCGTCCGGCGCTTCGCCATGCCAGGCGTTGACGTTCTGGCCGAGCAAGGCGATTTCGCGCGCCCCGCCGGCGACGAGGCGACGGGCCTCGGCGAGGATGGCGGCGGCCGGGCGGCTGGCCTCGGCGCCGCGCGTGTAGGGGACGACGCAGAAGGTGCAGAACTTGTCGCAGCCTTCCTGGATGGCGAGGAAGGCGATCGGGCCCTGGCTGGCCTGGTCCTCGGGCAGCAGGTCGAATTTCTGCGCCGCGGGGAAATCGGTGTCGATCACGGCGCGGCGCTTCTGCTCGATCTCGGCGATCAGCTCGGGCAGGCGGTGATAGGCCTGCGAGCCGACCACGAGATCCACATGCGGGGCGCGGGCGAGGATTTCCGCGCCCTCGGCCTGGGCGACGCAGCCGGCGACGGCGATCATCATCGCGCCGCCGCGGGATTCCTTCAGCGCGCGCAGGCGGCCGAGCTCGGAGAACAGTTTTTCCGAGGCGCGCTCGCGGATGTGGCAGGTGTTGAGGATCACCATGTCCGCGTCCTGGGTGGCGACCTGCTGGTAGCCGAGCGGGCGGAGGACGTCCGCCATGCGTCCACTGTCGTAGACGTTCATCTGGCAGCCCCAAGTGGTGATGTGCAGCGTGCGGCGGGAGGCGGTCTCGGTCATTCCAGTACATCCGGGCAAGGGTTTGCCCTGTGGATGTGCCGGGACGCCGGGCGGGTCAAGCGCGTGAGAATGAGATTGCTCCCGATTCCATGATCATAACTATCGCAGATCGTGGGGCGGCACTGTCAAGCGGATTCCGGTTATGCTTTCGTGAAGGGGCCGGGAAAGCGACCCTGGCGGATTGCGGCGGCGCGGGCGGCGATCTGCCGTTCGAGGCTCGCGGTCAGTGCCTTGCGACCGCCGTCGATCTCGATCGGGTCGTCGAGCACGATGGTGGCGCGCCAGTCGTGCCGACCGAGTTCGGCATAGTGCGAGGCGATGTCCATGTCGCCATACCAGGCGATGCGGGGGCGGTTGCGGCGGCAGACAGGCAGCGAATCCATTCGGTCGTAGACGATGGTGACGGGCTGGATCAGCGGCGGCGGGTCGGTTTCGGCCAGCGCGAGGAAGCTGGAGCGGAAGGGCAGCACCCGCGCGCCGTCCGACGTGGTGCCCTCGGGAAAGAGGATCAGGCTGTCGCCGGCGGCGAGGCGCTCGGCGAGTTCGGCGCGCTCGCGCCCGGCGCCGGTGCGCGCACGGCTGACGAAGATGGTGCGCCCGGCACGGGCGACGGCGCTGATGCCCGGCCAGCGCCCGACATCCGCCTTGGCGATGAAGCAGCCCGGCAGCACCGCGCCGAGGGCGACGATGTCGAGCCAGGAGGTGTGGTTGGAGACGAATAGGACAGGACGAGTCTCGGTTTCGGCCAGCCGGCCGATGACCTGGATCTGAAGGCCGAGGATGCGTGCTACGCCGCCCCAGTAGCGCAGCGGCAGCGCCCGCTTGGCGCGGCCGTGCCGGCGGATCAGCACGAGCTGGACCGGCAGCAGCGCCATTGTCCAGGCCAGCACGGCCGCGAGCCGGACATACATGCGCGCGCCGAAGATTTTTTTCACCATGGGGCGCCGCCGTGGCGCGCCGCCGCGGCGTGTGGCGCGATGACATCGCATCTGGCGCACCCGTTCATGGCGCGGCGCCGCGCAGCATCATGCGCAGATCGGCGAGGATAGGGGCAGGGTCGGCGCCAAGTTCGTCGCGCAGCAGGTCGGCCCAGTCACCGATATCCTCGACTTTCGTGGGGTTGTCGCGCAGCAGTTCGCGTTTGATGAACGGATAGCCCGACAGAAGCAGGTGGCGCCAGAGATCGGAGGTGGGGTTCAGCGGGCGGCGGCGGGCAATGGCGTCGCGCAGACGCAGGATGTGCAGCCACCGGGTGAGGTCGTGCGGGTCGGCGCGCCCGCCGGGCTCGATGTCGAGATAGGGGGCGAGCTGGTCGCGGGTGATCTGCCGGGTCAGCGCCTCGTAGGACCAGAGTGCGGCGACGCGCAGACCGCCGCGGATCATCGCCTGGGTCAGCCCGACCTCGTATTTGCCGATTACATAGGCTTTCGACGGCGCCGGAATCACGCCGGACCAGAAGCTGCGGAAGGCGGGGCTGCGGATCGCGCGCGGGCCGAAGGCAACGAAATAGGATTGCAGGTGATAGCGGCGCTGCCAGCTCTCGGTCAGGCCCCAGACATCGGCTTCGTCGTAGTCGAGCCGGAGCAGCATCGAATCGATCGGGCGGACCGGACCGAAAATGCTGTCATTGGCGATGATGATCTCCTCAGTTCCGGCCTGCGGGAGATCGAGCGTTTCGATTGCGTCGCGCCAGCCGCCAAAATCGTAGCCGATGTTGCGGCGGACGAGAATGCCGGCGCAGAGGGCGAGCAGCCGGACCTCGGCGATGGGGTCGAGTTCGCCGGCATTGGTGACAAAGACGACCGAGCGGCCGGAGGCGGCGAACTGGC
This sequence comes from Pseudomonadota bacterium, assembly GCA_021849425.1. Classification (GTDB taxonomy): domain Bacteria; phylum Pseudomonadota; class Alphaproteobacteria; order Acetobacterales; family Acetobacteraceae; genus Acidiphilium. The sequence continues at coordinate 8,952 of JAJZSY010000043.1, read as the reverse complement.
CGATATAGTCGAACAGCGCCTCGCGCACCCGTCCACCGCGGTCCCAGTGCAGGAAAAGAACGACGCGCGGGCCGAGGGCGACGCCCTGGTCCGGCTTGCGGACGATGACCTGGTGCGGGTTGCGCAGCCGGCCAAGCACGGCGGCAACGCTCATCGTGGCAAGATTGCAGGCGTCGCTGAGGGTGCGCCAGGCGGCGCGGAGAAGCTGGGCGGTGTTCATGGCGCGGGCGGGGCCAGTTCGGTCCTGAGGCTGTCGGGAGCGCCGTCATAGCGCGAGAGCATGGCGCGGCCCAGAGCGGTGGCTTCGGCAGCACGGCCTGTGCGGTGCAAGGCGATCATCTCGCCGCGCAGCGCTTCCCAGAATAGCGGCGGCGCGGCGTCGCCCCCCGCGAGATCGGCGGTGAAACCGCGGCGAACGGCCGCGAAGGCAAGTTCGGCGCGGTGCGGGCGGGCGGGCTCCTGAAGTTCGAGCAGGCCGAGGGCGAAGCCGGCGCCGCGCAGCGTCGCGTTTGCCGCCGGGGCAAAGCCGGCGAAGGCAGGTTCGATGCGCCGGCGCAGCAGCGATGCCACCGCGAAATCTCCTGCACTCACCGCCTGGGTGAAGCTGACCAGCGCAAGGCTGGCTATGCGCTCGGCCGACGCGCCCTCGGATTCAAGCCGGTCCAGAAGAAGAGTAAAATTGACAATGTCGCCCGTGGCGGCGGCGCAGCCCGCCCTGGCGGCGAGCAATTCGATCCGCGCAGGCGGGGCGAGGGCGGTCTCGTTCACTGGGGCGATCAGGCGGATGGCTTCGTCGGGCCGGTTGAGGTGGAGCAGGCGGAGCGCGCCCTGAACCAGAGCATCACTGCTTGCGGCGTGATCGAGATGTGGCAGACCGTCGAGCAGGGTGGGCAGTACGGCGGGATCGCCGGCGACCAGGGTGAGGGCGATCAGGGCGATCGCGGCGTCGTGCCCGTCGGCATCGTCTGTCGCGGCCCAGTCGACGATCGGGGCGGATTCGGCGAGGGTAACGGCCTCGTCGTAGCGGGCGCGGTTGACCAAGGTGACGAAGGCACCGAGCGTGATCTGCCGGCGTCGCTCGGGTGAAACCTCCACCGAGGCGATGCGGGCGGGGGCGTGGGCCGGATCGCCAATGACGAGGTCGAGAATGGCAAGGCCGCTGACCGCTGCGATGCGCGGGGGATCGGCCGACTTGCCGGTGACGGCGAGCGCCTCCAGGTCGGCCGCTTCGGCATAGCGGGCGGCGTCGGCGTAGCGGCCGTTGTTCACCAGCCGGCAAAACCCATCGATGACCATTTCCCGTCGCGTGGCATCATCAAGCGCAAGGCCGGACAGGCGGGATGGAATATCAGCAGGATCGCCGGTCGCAAGATCAAGCAAGGCGAGGGCGCGGCGGGTGTCGCGTCCGATCGCGTCTTCGCGGGCAACGGCGTGGCTGACGATGTTCTCGGCATCGGCCATCGCTACCGCCTCGTCGTGGCGGCCGTCAGCGACGAGGCGGGTGAAGGCGGTGAGCACCGCCTCGATCCGGCGCCGCGGGTCGATCCCCAGCGGGCGGAGCAGGAGCGGAATTTCAGCCGGGTCGGCATGGCGCTCGATGGCGCCGGCGAGGGCATTGGAAGCGTCGGTGCCGAGCGCGTCGGTGCGGCCGGCGCAGAGCGGCGCGGCACGGTGAAGCAGCGGGACGAGGGCGGTCTCCTCGCCGTCATTCGACAGGCGGACGAGGGCACCAAGCAGGAGGGGCGTGCCGGGGCTTGAGGGGGCGTCGGCGCCGAGGCGATCGGCGATCGCGAGGGCGTGGCGCGGATCGCCGCCGGGGCCGAGGGCGAGCTGGCCGAGCACGATCAGCGCGTCCCGCCGGGTGACGGGCGGCAGGTCGGGGCCGGGTTCGGCGAGGCCTTCCGCCTGCATCAGCGCGTGAGCGAGGTCCTCCGCGCCGGCATTCACCAGCTCGATCACGCCGCGCCAGAGCACGTCGCGCCGTTCGGCCTCGGGCGCCTCGCGGGTGGCGAGGTGTGCGAAGCGGCCGAGGGTTTCGGGGGCGGCGAGGCGGGCGGCCTCGAGCGCGGCTTCGGCGGCGGCGCGGAAGGCGAGCTGGGTGGCCAGCGCGTCGTTCAGGGTGAGGCGGGCAAGGGCTTCGTGCAGGGCGGCGGCGGCATCGCCGGCGAGGGCGAAGACGGCGCTGGCGCGCGGCCGCGTGGCGGGGGCGGCGCGCAGGCGGCTGGCCTCGGCGTGCAGGATCATGCCGAGATTTAGCGGCATGACCTCGTTCAGCCGGGCAAGGGGCATGGTCATCCAGTCCGCCGGGATGGTCTGCAGCGCGTCGGGCTCAAAGCCGTAGCGGGCGCGGATGGCGGGCCAGAGGCCGGATCGTGCGGCGGCAGCGGCCGGCCAGTCGAGATCGATCGCCGCCTCGAACAGGGCGCGGGCGGCGAAGCCGAGGCCGGGATCGGAGACCGGATCGAGGGCGCGGGCCCGTTCGGCGAGCCAGGTGCGGAAGCGCGGGCGCTGGGCGGCGTCATCCTCGGCCAACGCGCCGCGGGTGGCGCCGGCATAGGCGACCAGAGTGAGCCCCTCGTGGGCAACGCGGACATTGGCGAAGCCGGCGGATTCGAGCAGGCGGCGCAGACTCGCCTCGGTCTGGAAGACCATGTGGATGCCGGGGGCGAGGAGCTGGGCGAGGTCGCTTTCCGGCGTTGCGCGGTCGATCGCCGCGCCGTCGGGTGTGGTGAGCAGGAGAATGCCATCCGGCGCCAGGCGGGCGCGCAGTTCGGCGATCAAGGCTGCGGGCCGCTGGACGTGCTCGATCACCTCGGTCGCGGCGATGACGTCCCAAGGTTTGGCGTCGGGTTCAGCATCGGGCAGGGCGTCGGGGAAATAGCCGTCGATGATGTCGAGCCCAAGATCGGCGGCGCCGACGCGGGCCATCGGCGAGGGGTCGATGCCAAGGCAGGTCCAGCCCATCGCGTGGCGGGCGAAGTCGAGGCCGAAACCGTAGCCGCAGCCGATTTCGAGGCAGCGCGTGCCGGCGGGGCGGGCGATGCGGCCGAGCAGGCGAGTAATGGCGACGAGGCCGGCGCCGTGCTGGATGTGGAACTGGTGCCAGCCCCAGTCCATCACGTCGGGATCCCCATAGTTGGGCACGCGCAGCGGCGGGTAGAACCGGGCGGTGCAGGCGGGGCAGGCGAGCACCGGCTTGCGGTCGCCGCGGGGTAGTTTGGGCGCGGTCCAGGCGACATCGAGCAGGCGGGGCTTGGGGCCGTCGGCGCCGCAGTTCGGGCAGACGAGGTCCTGCGGCGCCGCCGGCGTATCCGGCCAGTGGACGCGGATCGCCGGGGCGGTGGCGGGTTGGAGGGGAGTGCTCGTCATGGCCGGGAGATGGCGGTCCGTGTTCACACGAAAAGGGTCGGGACGCGGGCGCGGAGAGCTGCGTCCAGTTCCTCCCGACGGGCCCAGAGCGCGCGATACCAGTCGGTCCGCGCGCGGACCTGATAGGCCAGCATCCGGTTGGCGGCGATTTCGGCGCGCGCGGCGTCGGCAAGGCGGCGGGCGGCCTCGGGGTAGGCCAGCAGGCGGAGGAGTTGCATGCGCAGATGGTCAGGCGAGGTGAAGAGCAGGCCGGTTTCGCCATCGCGAAGTGACTGACCATAAACCACGGTGCTGGCGAGGGGGATCGCGCGGGCGGCGGCGGCCTCGATGTATTTCAGGTCAGACTTGCCCCGGTTGAATGTCGTGTCGGCGAGCGGCATGAAGCTGATCTCGCAGCCAGCGAGGCGCCTGCGATAGGTCGCGTAGTCGGAGATCGCCGTGAATTCCTTATGCGGCGTTTCCAGCGCATCGAAGAAACCACGATCATGCATGACGTCGATATGCAGCCGGGGCCCGACGGCGCGCAGAACCTCGTTGAGCACGGGGATAAAAGGCGCCCAGTCTTCCTCGCGGTTGAGCGCGCCGAAGAACATGGTCAGGCGGTCGGGGTCGGTGAAATTGGCAGGCGGCTCGAGCTCGCGGATCGCGTTGGGAAAGACCCCGATCTCGGAATTCCATGCGGACAGGGTGGCGGCCAGTGGTTCGGTGCTCGTCTGGATCGCATGAACACCTGTGAAGGTGAGCAGGTCATTCACATCGATGCCGCGGGCGGCAAGGAAATCTGGGTGATCGTCGAACTCCGTGACAACGAGGAATCCACGTTCGATCAGCGCGCGGAGGCGGGCGCGGCCGGCATCGCCTACCAGGAGCGGGCGATGCAGAACGGCGATATGCGGTGATCCATCGATGAGGCGGGCGATCTCGGCTTCTTCCCGTACCGCGCTGAAGACGGTTGGATCGGACGCGAGTGCTGCGGCGGGCTCCAGCACCCGAACGTCCGAGACCCCGCCTTGCGGCGGCAACGTCGTGGAGATCACCACAAGACGCTCGCGCGGGGTACGGCTTGCCCGCCAGATGAACTGCACCGGGGTGGCGCGGTCGAGATATTCGGACGGGGTGACGCCGAGCGCGGCGAGGGCGGGGGTAATGGCCTCGACGAAGCGGGACGCCGGGCCCTGGTCGCTCGGGCGGGAGCGGATGTCGCACGGGGTCAGCCCCGCCTGTTCGAGCAGGGCGCGCATGCTGCGAGCGGTGAAGAAGCGCAGATGGGTACGATCGAGCAGGCCTCGCGGGTCATAGTCGAACTGGCCGGTGAACAGGCGATAGACGATGCTCCAGTGCTCTACATTCGGAAAGCATACGATCACCGATCCGCCCGGATTGAGGTGGCGAAGATGCCGTGACAGCACCGCCCAGGGATCGGCCATGTGTTCGAGCACGTCGCCATAAACCAGAACGTCGACGCCATCTGACAGGTCGAAAGGAAAGTCTTCTGTCTCGATGTCGCAGAGGGCAACGTCGGTCAGCCGTGTGCGGGCCAGTTCGAGCGCCGTTGCGTCGGCGTCGACACCGAGGACACGGGCGCGCGGGTTGAGCCGGAGGTAGGCGGCGCCGAGAGCGCCGCCACTGCAGCCGACATCGACGACCGTTCGCGCATCCAGCGGGATGGCGGCAAGCAACTCGGGATTGGCAAAGTCCGGATAGGCGCCAGCCATCGCGATTTCCGGCTGCGCGGCCGCGGCAGGGGCCGCGGCGATCAATTCACTCATCAAAATACTCCCTGTCCCGCTCAAATTCCGGACCGGCGGCAAAATGTGAAACGCCGCCACGGCCCACGCCATGATAAACAAAGCCGGCGGCACGAATTGCCTCCGGATCAAAAATATTCCGCAGGTCGACAATCAGTCGTCCCTGCATCCGCGCCGCCAGCCAATCTGGCGAGAGGGCACGGAATTCGTTCCACTCGGTCAGCACGACCAGAATCGCGGCACCGTCAATCGCCGCGGTAGCAGTTTCGGCATACCGAACCGAGCTTGGCAGCAACGGCTTCGCCGCTGCCATCGCTGCGGGATCATAGGCGATGATTTCGCCGCCGTCATCTGCCAGCGCCTCGATTGTGGGAATGGCGGGCGAGTCCCGCATGTCGTCGGTCTCGGGTTTGAAGGCGAGGCCGAGCACGGCGACGCGCATGCCGCGCACCGAGCCGCCGGCGGCATCGAGGATGCGGCGCCCGAGCCCGGCCTTGCGCGCCTCGTTCACCGCGACCACGGCCTCGGTCAGCCGCGAGGGGGCGCGGGCGTCCTGCGCGATGCGAGCTAAAGCGAGCGTGTCCTTCGGAAAGCAGGAGCCGCCGAAGCCGGGGCCGGGATGCAGGAATTTCGGGCCGATCCGCCGGTCGAGCCCCATGCCGCGGGCAACGCCGTGGACGTCTGCCCCTAAAGCCTCGCAGAGATCGGCCATTTCGTTGATGAAGGTGACCTTCATCGCAAGAAAGGCGTTGGCCGCGTATTTGATGAGTTCGGCGGTCTCGAGGGTGGTGATCAGGATCGGCGTCTCGATCAGGTTCAGCGGACGATAGAGTGCGCGCAGAACCTCGCGGGCGCGCTCGGTCTCGGCACCGACGACGACGCGGTCCGGCCGCATGAAGTCGCTGATCGCGCTGCCCTCACGCAGGAATTCCGGATTCGAGGCGACGTCGATCGTGAGGTCGGGGCGACGGGCCGCGGCGAGGGCGGCAAGGCGGCGGCCGGTGCCGACCGGAACGGTCGACTTCGTGACAAGCACTGTCGGGTGGTCGAGTGCTGCCAGCACCTGCTCGGTGGCGGCAAAAACATAGGACAGGTCGGCATGGCCGCCGCCGCGGCGGGCGGGTGTGCCCACCGCGATGAATACAGCCTCGGCTCCGGCGATGGCCTCCTCAATGTTGCCGGTGAAGCCAAGCCGGCCAGCGGCGCGGTTGCGCGCAACCAGCGGATCGAGCCCGGGTTCATAGATCGGGATCTCGCCGCGATGCAGCCGGTCGAGCCGCCTTGGGTCGGTTTCCGCGACCATCACGCTCACACCGAATTCGGCGAAACAGGCCGCTGAAACCAGGCCAACATAGCCGCCGCCGATGATCGCGATTTTCAACACGTTCAGCTCTCCTGACTCGCCTTGCGGTTGTTCTGGCAATCATGCGCGCGTGAGGCAATAGGCCGTGCCGTGCGGAATCAGGGCGGTGCCACGCCACGTTCCCAGTAGGGCGGTGTGCCGAGATAGGCGGCAAAGCCGTCGATGAAGGCGCGGACCTTGGGTGGAACCACCCGCTTGAGCGGGTAGACCGCCCAGATGAAGCGCTCGCCGGGCCAGAACATCGCCAGGTGATCGGGCAGCAGCCGGACCAGTTCGCCGGTGCGCAGCGCCGCCCCCGCGATCCAGCCCGGCAGCAGCGCCGCGCCGAGCCCGGCGCGGGCGGCGGCGAGCAGAGCCTCGCTGTCGTTCAGGCGGAGGCGACCGGCAAGCGGGATGTCGTGCCGTTGTCCTGCCGGATCGGTCAGCAGCCAGCGGTCATGCGGCTGCAGGGCGAAGAGGAGATGCGGCAGGCGGGCGAGATCGTCCGGGGTGGCGATCGGGCCGTGCCGGGCGAGCAGGGCGGGCGCGGCGCAGAGGACCCGGCGGTGCGGCGCGAGCTTGCGGGCGATCAGCCGGCTTTCCTCCAGCGCGCCGATGCGGATGGCGAGATCGGTTCCGGACTCGATGATGTCGACCACCGTATCGCTCAAGGTGATGTCGATCCGGATGTCCGGCCAGGCGGCGGCGAAGCCGGGCATGAAAGGCATGACGTGCAGCCGGCCGAAGGCGGAGGGAACGTTGAGGCGCAAAAGGCCTTGCGGTCTTGCGTTGAGATCGGCGGCGACGGCGCGGGCCTCGTCGAGTTCGGCGAGCACGCGGCGGGCGCGGTCCAGAAAGGCAAAGCCGATCTCGGTGAGATGCAGCTTGCGGGTCGAGCGGTTGAACAGCGCGGCGCCGAGTTCGGCCTCGAGGGCGGCGATGGCGCGCGAGACCGAGGATGGCGGCAGCCGGGCTTCGCGCGCGGCGCCGGAGAAGCTGCCGAGCTCGGCGGCGCGGACGAAGGCGCGGAGGCGGGCGAGTTCATCCATCGAGCGGGCTTGTGCTGGCGGGACAAAAATGAATTGCGATTTCTGCTTCTACAGCACGGGCGGTGGCGCGCGCAAATGGAATCGGGTGATGAGGAGTGAGGGACATGCGCCGGATTTCGGGATTTCGGATAAGGGGATGGGCGCCGGCGGCACGGCTTGCGACGGGATTCGCGGTCGTGCTCGGCTGTCTCGCGGCGGGAGGTGCCGTGGCGCCGCTGCTGCCGGTGAAGCTGCCGGGGGCGCTGGTGGGCATGGTGATGCTGGCGGCACTGCTCGCCGCGCATCGCGGATGGGTGGCGGTGGCGGCCGGTGAGGCGGGGGCGCTGCTGCTGCGCCGCTACGCGCTGTTCTTCGTGCCGGCGGGCGTGGGAGTGATGACCAGCGCCGGCGCGCTGCGGACGGCCTGGCCGGCGGTTTTGGCGGCGCTGGTCGTCTCCTCGCTGCTGGCGCTGGCTGTGACGGGGCTGACGATGCGGCTTCTGATCGGGTTGCGGGCTTCGGTGCCGCGGGCGGCGTTGCCGGCGGGGGGCGGCCATGAATGAGATATGGAGCGGCACCTTGTCGGGACTCGGGTTTGCCGCCGCCACGGTGCTGGCCTTCGAGGCGGCGCTGTGGCTGGCGCGGCGGGTCGGGCACCCGGTGCTGAACCCGACTCTCGTGGCGATCCTCGCCGTGATGGCGGGACTGGTGGCGGGGCACGTACCTTATCCGGTCTATGCGCGCGGGGCGGCGCCGGTTTCCTGGCTGCTCGGGCCGGCGACAGTGGCGCTGGGCGTGCCGCTCGCGCGCAATCTCGGCGCGATCGCGCGGGACAGCCTGGCGGTTCTCGTTTCGCTCGCCGCCGGCGCGCTGACCGCGGCGATCGCCGGGCCGCTGGTGCTGGCGGCGTGCGGCGGCGGTGGCGGGCTGGGGCTGGCGATGGCGCCGAAGGCGGCGACGACGCCGATCGCCATGGCGGTGGCGCGGGAGATCGGCGCCGCACCCGCGCTCGCGGCGGTGTTCGCGATCGCCGGCGGGGTGATCGTCGCGATCGCGGCACGGCCGCTGCTGGGCTGGCTCGGAATCGAGGATCATCGGGCCTTCGGTCTCGCGGCGGGGGTGGCAGGCAGCGGAATCGGCGCTGCGGAAGCGGTAGCGCGCGATTCGGAAGCAGGCGCTTACGCGGCCCTCGGCGTCGGGCTGACGGCGGTGGCGACCGCGCTGGCGGTGCCTGCGCTGGCGGCGTTGGGGGTAGTCTGAGCGGGCGTGGAAAAGGGGGGGGCAGGTTCCCATTTGTCGTGGCGGTACCGGCGGTTAGGCAGCGTGGACAAACCGCGTGGGGGGGGGGATTCCCACGACACGGTGAGATGTGATTCGACACTGACTTCTGGAGCGGAGGTCAGGGTTGGTTCGTGGATTGATGAGTGACGAGGAATGGGCGTTTTTCAGACCGTTTCTGGCTGAG
>JAJZSY010000002.1 GCA_021849425.1 Pseudomonadota bacterium | reverse complement strand
TTTCGTCCTCGATGCCCTGGAACAGGCTCTTCACGACAGACGCCCGGTACGTAGCGGCGGTCTCGTCCATCATAGCGATCGGGGCAGCCAGTATGTCTCGATCAAATACACCGAGCGCCTGATGGAGACCGGCATCGAACCGTCCGTCGGCAGCGTCGCAAACGGCAATCCGCCGCCGCCCGCCCCGACCGATGCCGAGCCGCCGGAACCGCAAGCGCCGCACCTTACCATGTCAGACGTTACGATTGAGAAAATCGCAATGACGCTGGCCGAGGCCGCCCCTAAAGGCGTCATCATTGCACGCGATGAGTTGAGCGGCTGGCTCTTGGGCTTGAATACCTACAACGACGCGGGCCGCCAATTCTGGCTTGAGGCGCATGGAGGCCGCCCCTTCCGGGTGGATCGGCAAAAGCTGGCAAAGCCGGTCATCATCCCGCGCCTTGCCGTATCCGTCATGGGCTCTACCCAGCCGGAGAAGGTGGCGGAGATGTTCCGGCAACCGGTCGATGGGCTGTTGCCCCGGTTCTGCTGGTTCTGGCCGGATCAACGCCCGTTTCGCCTGAGCCGCGCCGCGCCCGGCATCGAATGGGCAACCGAAGCCCTCGACCGGCTGCGGATGCTCGACCTCGCCCGCGATGATGAAGGGATTGCGCGCCCGGTCTATGTGCCGCTGGCCGAGGCCGCCGTTGCCATGATGGAGCAATTCGGGCGGGACATGCAGGACCGGCAACAGGAGGCCGGTGGATTGCTTCGCTCGACCTTGGGCAAGGCGCGCGGCCTGGCGCTGCGCCTCTCCCTGGTGCTGGCGATGCTGCGGTGGTGCGGAAAGGGCGGGTTTGACGCGCCGCCCTCGACCATTTCCCCGGACGATCTGGCCGCCGCCTGTGACCTAGTAGCTGATTACCTGATCCCGATGGCCGAGCGGGTTTACGGTGACGCGACCGCAACCGAGCCGGAGCGGAACGCCGCCACGCTGGCCCGGTGGATACGCAAGGCCCGCCCCGAGGCCGTTCATGTCCGAACGCTACAGCGCGAAGTGAGGTTGTCCGGCCTGAACAACGCCGCCGCGATCCATGCCGCCGCCGAAGAGCTGATAGAGGCGGATTGGCTACGCCCGCCGCCGCCTCAACGTGGTTTCCAGACCCGTCCGAAGGCAATCTATCCGGTCAACCCGCCGATTGTGGACGGTGCATCGTGAGCCGGTGGAGCGCCCGATATCGCGCTCTCTCTATAGCGGACACAGTGGGCACAGTGGACACAGTGGACACAGTGGGCGCGGAGACCCGAAAGGGCCGCCACAGAGTCCACACAGTCAACAGTGTCACTAAGGGAGATATCGCGAACGATACCGAGCGACCGATCCCCTGCACCCGCTGCGGTGCCGCATCCGATCCTATCGAGGTGGTGAATTTCGATCTCTGGCTATGTGCTGCATGCTGGCCGGGCGATCCGAACGACGCCGCCCATGACGCGACCGAGCGCGCCGCGATCATGGCCGAGGCTGGGGGAGGCCCGGCGGCGGAGGTGCTGCATCATCTGCCGGTCTCATGGGCGGACCCAGCCATAGCCCCAACACCGGGCGCGCGGTGCCGGTGCTGCCGGGGTGCGTCATGGTGGTGCGAGGCGGAGAGGCGAAGGGCTAGCTGGCGCTGCATGGCGTGCCACCCGCCGCACGGTGCCGGGCCGGTGCGGGTGATCGAGACGTGACCGGCAAGCGAGGCCAAGGGCAAGGGCCAGCGAAGGGACGCGGCACCGGCAACCCCGTCGCACCGCCGTTCGATAAGACAACGGGCCGTATCGCCACCCTCCGGCGTGCTGAACTCTATGAAATGACGCGCGGCAAGGGTGGCAGATGGGCCGGTATCCGCCCCCGCGCTGCCCCGCGCGCGCGTTCTGGTCACGGTGGGTAATCCGCCCCACCCTTACCTGGGGTCAGGTTTCTAGCGCACCCCCAGCACCGCCGCGCGCGGGTCCAGCCCATGCCCCCCAGTGACGCCCGCCGAAATCGGGGCGATCCTGTCCGCCGCCGGGTGGAAGCATCTCCAATGGCGGGAGAGGCGCGGAAATCCTGCAATCCGGGTGCGAGGCTACAAGGCTGGATCACTGCGGTCAGTGATCGGGCCGCCGTGACCGATCACCGCCGCGCGCGGGTTCAGCCCATGCTCCCCGTGACGTGGCGATGAATGAAAGGCAACGCCCTACGCGCGCGTAGGGTCGCTGTTTTAACAGGGGAAAAGCAGGGGCCGCCGTCATGAGCGGGGCCGCGCCCGGTGCGGACTGCGGACAGGTTTTGCGGACCTGCGCCTAGCGAAAAAAAGAGCGGGCGAAATCCCCGCCGGGCGATTGGCTGGGGAGGGACCCAAAGTTGCCGGGCATGTGCGACCTGGCCCGCCTGATCCGCGACCGGCGAGGCGGCGAATCCGGAGCAGCGGAAACGATCACGCAACCGTGATGCTGAGGCCGAAAAAGCCTATGATCCGGGGCTGGTAGTATCAGGCTGGTATCGGGCGGATTTTCCGGCTTGTAGGGAAGTCTCATAAGCCATTGAAAAACCTGGCGGACCCGGCGCGATTCGAACGCGCGACCTTTGCCTTCGGAGGGCAACGCTCTATCCAGCTGAGCTACGGGTCCAATGAACTTCGCATAGCGCGGATCGGCCTGGGGCTCAATGCCTGTTGGCGCTGAACTATGTGGTTGCACGGGGGCCACCTGTGGCAACGATAGGCAGCGGTGCATTTTGGCGATATTCTCTGTGTAACGGTTTGCTGTGCGAGAGGAACTCATGGCCGATACAAGAGATGCGACTAGCTTGGAGCCAATCCTCGTGCATGAGCGGGTGGTTGCGTGTGATGGCGGTGGTGGTCCGCTAGGACACCCCAGGGTCTATCTGAAGATCGAGGGCAGCGAGATCGCCTGTCCTTATTGCTCCCGCCATTACCGCCTGGCCGGAGATGCAAGACCGGGCGCCGGACATTGACGCAGCGGCTTGTCCTGGTTGACGGCTCGGGCTTCATTTTCCGGGCTTTCCACGCCTTGCCGCCGATGACCCGCGACGATGGCACACCGGTCAATGCGGTATTCGGCTTCTGCAATATGCTGGCGCGGCTGCTCAAGGAGCATTCCGGCACCCACCTGGCCGTGATTTTCGATGCTGGTCGCACCACATTCCGCAACCAGATCGATCCCAGATACAAGGCGCACCGTCCTGAGCCGCCCGAGGAACTCGTGCCCCAGTTCGCGCTGGTGCGGGAGGCGACGCGCGCCTTCGCGGTGCCGGCGATCGAGCTTGAGGGGGTCGAGGCGGACGATCTAATTGCAAGCTATGCCGAGGCGATGAAGCGGGCGGGAGGGGAGACGGTGATCGTCTCTTCCGACAAGGACCTGATGCAATTGCTCGATGACCGCGTTTCGATGCTCGATCCGATCAAGTCGACACCGATCGGGCCGGATGAGGTAATTGCGAAATACGGCGTCAGGCCGGTGCAGATGGTCGATGCGCAGGCCCTGATGGGCGATACGGTCGATAACGTTCCTGGCGTGCCGGGGATCGGGCCGAAGGGGGCGGCGCAGTTGATTGCCGAATTCGGCAATCTGGAAGCCATCCTCGCCGCGGCGGCGACCGGAGCGATGAAGCCTTCCAAGCGGCGAGACTCACTTGTGGCCCATGCCGAGGAGGCCCGGATCTCACGCCGGCTTGTGGAGTTGCGGCGGGATGTTCCGCTCCCCGTGCCGGTTGACGAGCTTGTGGTTGCGCCGCTGCATGATGGCGATCTGAACGATTTCCTTGATTCCCAGGGCTTCAGAAGCATCAAGGCACGCCTTGGGCTCGATGGGGTGGCACGGCGGAACGGCGAGCGGCTCGCCGCAGCGGAGAGGGGCGATGCGCCCGATCCGCCCGCCGGACCGGCGGCTGCGCCCGTTGCGACCGATATGCCCTTCGGGCCTTATGTCACGATCGATGACGAGGCCGAGCTAGACCGCTGGATCGCCGAGATACGGCAGACCGGATATTTCGCCATCGATACCGAAACCACCGGCCTCAACCCCCGTCATGCGAAACTCGTGGGGATTTCAGTGGCCACCGCGCCGGGCCGGGCTGCCTATATCCCGCTCGGGCACGAGAATGGGGCGCAGCTGCCGCGGAGCCTGGTGATCGGGCGGATGGCGCCGGTGCTTGCCGATCCGGCGATCCTGAAGATTTTTCACAACGCAAAGTTCGACATTCACATTCTGGCCGGATGCGGGCTTGCGGATGCCGCGCCGGTCGATGACACGATGCTCCTCTCCTACACGCTCGGGGCCGGACGGCATGGGCATGGTATGGACGAGTTGTCGGTTCTGCATCTCGATCACCGGCCGGTGTCCTATGACGAGGTGACCGGCACCGGTCGCAACCGGATTTCCTTTGCCGCCGTCCCCATCGACCGCGCCACCGCCTATGCCGCCGAGGATGCCGACATCACGCTCAGGCTCTGGATGCTGCTGCGCCCCCGCCTGCGCGCGGAGGGAGCGCTCGGGCTTTACGAGACGATCGAGCGCCGGCTGCTCAGCGTGCTGCTCGCGATGGAACGTGCCGGCATCATGGTCGATCGCGGTGATCTCGAGTCGATGTCGGCCGAGTTTGCCCGCCGGATGGACGATATACAGCGTGAGATCGAGCGTCTCGCCGGCCGGGCGTTCAACCCAGGCAGCCCGAAGCAGCTCGGCGAGATCCTGTTCGACGAGATGGGCTTGCCGGGCGGCAAGCGAACCAAGACCGGGGCATGGGGCACCGATGCGGCAGTGCTTGAGGATCTAGCGGCGTCCGGCCACGACCTGCCGGCCCGCGTGCTGGAGTGGCGGCAGCTGCAGAAACTCAAATCCACCTATGCCGACGCGTTGGTGGGCGAGATCGATATCGGGGATCAGCGGGTCCATACCAGCTTTTCCCAGGCCATCACGACGACGGGTCGGCTTTCGTCCAACGAGCCGAACCTTCAGAACATCCCGATTCGCACGAGCGAGGGAGCGCGAATCCGCCGCGCCTTCATCGCCGCCCCCGGCAAGGCGCTGGTCTCGGCTGATTATTCGCAGATCGAGCTGCGCCTGCTGGCGCATGTCGCCGACATACCGGCGCTGAAGGAGAGTTTCGCCAAAGGTGAAGATATCCATGCCCGCACCGCGGCCGAAGTGTTCGGCTTGCCGATGGAGGGGATGGACCCGATGATCCGGCGTCGCGCCAAGGCGATCAATTTCGGCATCATCTATGGCATTTCGGCCTTCGGCCTCGCCCGCCAGCTCGGAATCGAGAACGGCGAGGCGAAGCGCTATATCGATGCCTATTTCGCGCGCTATCCGGAAATTCGACGCTACATGAATGAAACAGCCGAATTCGCGCGCACACACGGTTATGTCCTGACGCCGTTCGGCCGGCGCTGCTATGTTCCCGGCATTGCCGAGAAAAATCCGGCGCGCCGGGGTTATGCCGAGCGGCAGGCCATCAATGCGCCGTTGCAGGGCGGTGCTGCGGATATCATCAAGCGCGCGATGGTGCGGCTGCCAGCGGCGATTCGCGATGCCGGGCTGGAGGCGGTGATGCTGCTTCAGGTGCATGACGAACTCGTCTTTGAAATGCCGCTCGACCAGGCGCAGGCGACGGCTTCACTCGCGCGGGAGGTGATGCAGGGTGCTGCGGCGCTTTCTGTACCCTTGCTGGTGGAAACCGGGATCGGTTCCAACTGGTCGGACGCGCACTGAGTGGGGATGTATCTGCGCCTAGGCGCGACGCGCGTTGCGCCGTTGCCGAAGACCGCGATGCAGCCTGGCGAGGGCATCTCCCAGATCCCCCGATGGCAACCCGGCGGGAGGCGGTTCGTCGGCCGCGGCAACTGGTGTTGCCGGGCGAATGGGGGCGGGGATTGTCATGTCGGTGAAGCGCAGCCGCTGCACCGGCGCGCCGCCGAGGGCGAGATTGATCTTGCCGATCAGTACCGGCGCAAGGTGTTGCAGGGCCAGAGAGTCCGGGCCCGCACAACCAAGGGTCAGCGTTCCGGCGGCGAATTTGGTTGGCTGGCTGCGGGATGCGAGTTCAGGCCCGGCGATGTCCGGCCAATCGGCGATCAGGGTTCCGAGAATTGCACCCCGCCGGGCGAGGACCGGCCGCAACACCGGCGCCAGCAGGGCCGAGATGCCCCGCGGTGCGCCGTGGCGCGGCGGCTCCGGCGCAACCGGGCGCGGCTTCGCCAGCGTGTCGCCACCCGCTGCCTTGCTTGCCGGTATTGGGCGCGTGCGGGTGTTGCGTGAGTATGTCGCTGCCATCAGCCGATTGCCTGCTCCGCTGGTACCATGTTCATCGGCGCGTCCTGCCATGGCGGGCCGCCCCCGGAAACCGTCCTGATCCGTATCACGTCTGGCTGAGCGAAATCATGCTTCAGCAGACCGTCGTCGCAACGGTAATACCGTATTTCCACAGGTTCATCGAGCGCTACCCCACGATCGTCGATCTTGCAGCGGCGGCGGATGAGGAGGTTCTCGGCCTGTGGGCCGGGCTCGGCTATTATGCGCGGGCGCGCAACCTGACGCGCTGCGCCCGCGCCGTCGCCGCCGCGGGAGGATTTCCGGCAACGCTGGAGGAGCTGCGCCGCCTGCCGGGGATTGGTCCCTACACGGCGGCGGCTGTCGGCGCCATCGCCTTCGGTCTGCCCGTCGTGCCTGTGGATGGCAATGTCGAACGTGTTGCCGCAAGAATTTTCGCGATCGAGACTCCGCTACCGGCCGCGAAGGTGGAGATCGCCACCGCCGCGGCCCGTCTCGGCGCGCAGGAGGCGGCCTGCGCGAGCCCGGGTGATTTCGCCCAGGCACTGTTCGATCTCGGTGCCACGGTATGCACGCCGCGCAGCCCGTCCTGCATGATCTGCCCCTGGTGCGAACGGTGCGCCGCGCAAGCACGGGCGATTGCGGCCGATCTGCCGCGCAAGGCGCGGAGGGCGGCGCGGCCAATGCGGCATGGCACGGTTTTTGTGATGCGCGACCGGAGTGGCGCGATCGGCCTGCGCCGCCGGCCGCCGCGCGGGCTGCTGGGCGGCATGCTCGAATTGCCGGGAACCGGTCTCGACGCGGCGCCAGGGGACACCGATCCACCTTGCCCGGCCGACTGGGTGGAGGCCGGGAGCATCGGACACGTCTTCACCCATTTCGAGTTGCGGCTGTTGGTGCTGGCGGCCGAGGTTTCCACGCTGCCACCGGGCCTTGAGGCAAGGCCGCCGGAGACGCCATTGCCTACGGTCATGCGCAAGGCGCTGGTTGCCGGTCTCGCGGCGCTCGATGACGATGACTCTGGCAAAAAAAATCCCGGATCGTGAGATCCGGGGTAAGGTGACAGAACGGGTGCCGGCTCGCGCCGGCACCGCGGGGGAAGGGTTCAGCGGTCGGGCGAGCTGACCGCCCAGCTGTGGTGATGCACGAGGCCGTCGTCGTGATCGTGGTCGTGGCCCGCCGCATCGTCCTGATCGTGGAACTGCTCGGTCTCGGTGCTCCCCGCCATGGCCGTGGTCGAGGCCTTGCCAGCGCTGACCGCCATCGCCACCGCATCGAAATAGGAGGTGCCGACCTCGCGCTGGTGGCGCGTCGCGGTATAGCCATCCTTCTCGGCGGCGAACTCGGCCTGCTGCAGTTCCGAATAGGCGCCCATGCCGCGCTCCGCGTAGCCCTTGGCGAGCTGGAACATCGAGTAGTTCAGCGAGTGGAACCCGGCGAGGGTAACGAACTGGAACTTGTAGCCCATCGCGCCGATCTCGCGCTGGAAGCTCTCGATCTTCTCCGGGGAGAGCTTCCTGCGCCAGTTGAAGCTCGGCGAGCAGTTATAGGCGAGCATCTTGCCGGGGAACTGCTTGTGGATCGCTTCGGCGAACTGGCGGGCTTCCTCAAGGTTCGGCTCCGAGGTTTCCCACCACAGCAGGTCGGCATAAGGGGCGTAGGCGAGGGAGCGGGCGATCGCGTATTCGACGCCGATGCCCGGCTTGATGCGATAGAAGCCCTCGGGCGTGCGTTCGCCGCTGATGAAGGGGCGGTCGCGCTCGTCGACATCGGCGGTGAGCAGCTGTGCGGCGTGGCTGTCGGTGCGGCAGAGCAGCACCGTCGGCACACCTTCCACATCGGCAGCAAGGCGAGCCGCGGTCAGGGTGCGGATGTGCTGGGCGATCGGCACCAGAACCTTGCCGCCGAGATGGCCGCACTTCTTTTCCGACGCGAGCTGGTCCTCGAAATGCACGCCCGCGGCGCCGGCCTCGATCATGGCCTTCATCAGCTCATACGCATTCAGCGCGCCGCCGAACCCGGCTTCGGCATCGGCGATGATCGGAGCCATCCAGTATTGTGACGTATCGCCTTCCATCCGGGCGATCTGATCGGCGCGGCGCAGCGCGGAATTGATGCGGCGGACCACCATCGGCACGGAATTCACCGGATAGAGCGACTGGTCGGGATACATTTCGCCCGAGAGGTTCGCATCGGCCGCCACCTGCCAGCCGGAGAGATAGATCGCCTTCAGGCCGGCCTTGACCTGCTGCATCGCCTGATTGCCGGTGAGGGCGCCGAGCGTGTTCACATAAGGCTCGGTCTTCAGCAGGTGCCACAGGCGGTTGGCGCCCATTTCGGCGAGGGTGTGGCGCACGCGGAACGAGCCCGCGAGTTTTTCGACTTCGGCCGGGGTGTAATCACGGCGGATGCCATCGAAGCGGTCGGGCGCTACGGAGAGCCCGCCCGGCAGGCCTTCGGGGGAATGGGTCGGGGTGGGGAAGTTCGACATGGTCTCTCCTTGTCGCCTCGCGGCGTGTTGTGGCGGCGTCCGGAGGCGCCGGGAACTTGCAATCCGATAGCGTCGGTAGGTGAATTATTTACGCTGCACCCGCGAAAGTCACCGGTGAAAATGGCATAAAATGATGAAAGAGGTGGCCGTATTGACTGTAAAGTTTTACAATATGTAAAAGATGAAAAATACCGCTCGTTGTCATGGAGTGCCCGCATGTCCAAGCCGCTGATTGGCCGCATCGTCCGACGCCTGCGCCAGGAACAGGGGCTGACGCAGCAGAGGCTGGCGGCGCGGCTCGGGATTTCGACGTCCTATCTCAACCTGATCGAGCACGATCAGCGGGGCATCACCGCGGCGCTGCTGATCAAGCTGACCGAAACGCTGAACGTGGATCTGGCGGCGCTGTCAGGCTCCGATGAGCGGCAAATGGAACAGGCGCTGCGCGAAGCGTTTGCCGACCCGCTGATCGGCAGCGAGCAGGTGCCGGACTCGGAAGCCCAGCTCATCGCCGCTTCGGCGCCGGCGGCGGCGCAGGCGGTGCTGGGGCTTTACCGCGCGTATCAGGCGGTGCGGGAGGAGACCGGCGGCATCACGCTGCCCTCGGGGCGGAAGATCCTGCTGCCGAATGAGGAAGTGCGGGATTTCTTTCACGAACATGCGAACCACTTCCCCGAGATCGAGGCGGCGGCCGAGGCGCTGGGAGCGGAATTGCCGGCGGCAACTCTGGGCATGAACCATGCGCTGGCGGAGCGGCTCCGGCACAAGCACGGGCTCGTTGTGTCCGTCGCACCGCTGCCTGGCGCGCTGCGAGTCTATGACCCGGCGCGGCGGCAGCTTGTTCTCTCCGAGACGCTGCCGCGGGAGAGCAGGGGCTTCCAGATGGCGTTCCAGCTCGGTCTGATCGAGGCGCGAGAGCTGATCGAGCAGATCGTCCGGCGTGCCACGCTCACCACCCGCGACGCGGGCGAACTGTTGCGAATCGGGTTGATCAATTATTTCGCCGGCGCGGTGCTGATGCCCTATGCGCCGTTTCTGGGGGCAGCGTCGGAGCTGCGCCACGATGTCGAGCATCTGGCGATGCGCTTCGGCGTTTCATTCGAACAGGCCTGCCACCGGCTATCGACGCTGCAACGCCAGGGCGCGCGGGGGGTGCCGTTCTTCTTTCTGCGGGTTGATCCGGCGGGGAATGTGTCGAAGCGGTTTTCGGCGGCGGGGTTTCCCTTCGCCCGCTATGGCGGAAATTGCCCGCGCTGGATCGTGCATTCGGCCTTTGCCACGCCCGGCAGCGTGCGGGTGCAGGTGGCGCAGTTGCCCGACGGTGCCACCTATCTGTGCTTCGCGCGGACCATCACCTCATCGCCTTCGCATTGGGGCGAACCGCCGGCGACGCGGGTGGTGGCGATGGGATGCGATATCGGCCGTGCCGGAGAGGTGGTTTACGCCGACGGGATCGACCTCGACAGGGCGATGGTTGGAATCGGTCTATCGTGCCGGCTCTGCGACCGGCCGGACTGCCGCTCGCGCGCGTTTCCGCCGCTGGCCCATCGCCTCTCGCTCGACGTGTCGACCACGAGCGCCAGCCCCTATCGTTTCGAACCGGCCGGGGGCGGAGGCCGAATGTCGGGAGCCGGGAAATAGGCGCGGAACCCGGATTATCAGCCGGTTCCAGCCAGTTCGGCGTTCCAACTTCTTTTCAGGCCCGGCCCCATGCCGAATTCTGCATGCCGACATCTGGTTGCCATCCTGCGCCCGCGATGGTCCTAAAATTCCCGCAGCCGCAGTTCAGCGGGCGAAGAATGGCGGCGATCCGCCCGGATAGAGGTCGCGGCTGGCAGCAGCGGTTGCTCGTTCGGCGATGGGAGTGGCGGGGAAATGCGCGAGGATCGCCAGCGTCCGGCGCGGCGGAAGGGTGAATGCCGGTCCGCCTGCGGCGGCGAGGGCCGCTGTCCGGTCGCCGTGGCGAAGGTCGAGGCTGATCGTGACCAGCGCGTCGATGACGGTCTGCGAGGCGGCGCCTGGCCTGATCCCGAGTTCCGCCCGCACGACCTTGCGGGCGCGCAGCATCTCGAGCTTGGTGAGGCTGTTCATGCCAAGCCAACGGCCGACCGTGGAGAACTGGCCCGCCATGGCGTCGAGCGAAGCGGCGGCCAGCGCCATTTCCGCAGGACGCCCCCGCATTGCCGCAGGATGCGAGAACGCCCAGCGCGCCTCATTGGTTGCGGCGATCGCGGGGTCTTCGCCGATCACCCGCCCATCGAACGCATTCGCGGGCAGATATCCTGTCGATGGCGGCGGGGTAACCATCGCGCAGCCGGCGAGGAAGAGGCCGATCACCACGAGGGCGAGGGCAGAACGGAACATGCGGTGAGAGCGGAAATTCTGGCGCATGGCAGTGCCTTGACAATCGCGCCGGCCGGATCAGGCCGGGCGCAACCCCTTGCGGAAGCGTTCGGCAAGTTCGACGTAATGCGGGGCGGTCTGGTCGAAGCGGCTGCGCTCCTCGTCGGGCAGGAGACGGACAAAGCGGGCCGGCGAGCCCATCCAGAGCTCATTGCGGCCGATTCGTTTGCCGGGGGCGAGCAAGGAATGCGCCGCCAGCACACCGCCCTCCTCGATCACCGCGCCATCCAGCACCACGGCCCCCATCGCGACGAAGGCCCTGTCCTCGAGCGTGCAGGCATGGATGACCGCCGCATGACCGATCGTGACATCGGCGCCAATGCGCGCGGCGAAGCGTTCGCCGGCATTGACGTGGACGACCGTGCCATCCTGGATGTTGGTGCGCGGGCCGACCGAGATGTCGTTATTGTCGGCGCGCAGGGTGCAGTTGAACCAGATATTCGCGCCGGCAGCGATCCGCACCGCCCCGATCAGGACCGCGCCAGGGGCCACCCAGGCATCCGGGTCGATCTCCGGGTGGATGCCGTCGAGTTCGAACAGGGCCGGTTGATCGTGGCGCATCGGGCTATCCTTCCGGTTCAGCTATCCGCGAGCGGCACCCAGGGGATTTTCGCAAATGCGATCCCCTCGTCCGCCAGCGCTTCGGATTCGGCCTCGGTCGCCGCGCCGTAGATTCCGCGCGCGGGGGCTTCGCCGCGGTGGATCCGGCGTGCCTCGGCGGCGAATTCGTCCCCCACGAAGTCGCACTGAGTCTCGACCTCGCGCCGCAACCCGGCCAGCGCGGCACGAAGCTCGTCCGGAATGCGGCCGGCGACGGCGGTCGTTTGCGTTGCCTTCGCGGGCGGCTGGGCGGGGGTGGCTTCCGCGGCCACGGCCTTGCCGATCCTCGGCGCCATCAATGCGCGGTTGACGTCGTCCCCGCCGCAGCGCGGGCAGTTCAGCAGGCGGCGCTTTGCCTGGCGGTCGAAACTCTCGCTGCTGGCGAACCAGCCATCGAATTCATGGCCGCAGGAGCAGCGGAGCTGGTAATGGATCATGCCGAAAGCAGCGGATCGAGCCGGCCGCTCCGCTCCAGCTCGACCAGGTTGTCGCAACCGCCGATCGGCCGGTCGTCGATGAAGATCTGCGGCACGGTGGTGCCACCGCCGGATCTCTCGATGGCTTCGCGGCGCGCGGCGGAACCGCGGGGCGCGTCGATCTCGGTGAAGGCGAATCCCTTCTGGCGCAGAAGGCTTACCGCACGGCTGCAATAGGGACAGAAGGCCTGGGTGTAGATTTCGATTTTCGGCATGTGATGTCTCCGATGCTTCACATACGCAAGACGGAGTTTAGTGCAAGACGGTCACGAAAGTCTTAATCATCGTCCTGCGTTGCGACGCGGGCGAGAGCCAGTACGTCGACCGCTGCGGCGCCGGCGGCGAGGATGGCCTCGGCGCAGGCGGACGCGGTGGCGCCGGTCGTCAGCACATCGTCAATGAGCAGCACCGTGCGCCCGGCGAACCGCGCTGCCCGCCCGCCGCGCACGCCGATTGCGTTCTTCATTGCCTGTTCCCGGCCGAACTGGTCGAGTTCGGAGAGAGGGGGCGTGGCCCGCAGGCGGACGAGGCCGTCGATCAGCGTATCTCGCCCGGCCATGCGGCCGAGTGCGCGGGCCAGCAATCCAGCCTGGTTGTAGCCCCGCCGGGCGAGCCGTGCGCGGTGCAGCGGCACCGGCACCAGCAGATCGGCTCGGGCGAGCAAGGGCGCGCCGGGACGCAGCAGCAGCCGCGCAAGCCCCGCGGCGCGCTCTGGCCGGTCGGCATATTTGAAGGGCAGGATCAGCCTTCGGGCGGCGTCGTTGTAGACAAGAGCGGCGCGCGCAGTGCGGAATGCCGGTGGCGCCCAGTCGCATCCGGTGCAGAGCGGGGCCGGTTCTTCGAGGGGCAGCCCGCACTGGCCACAGACCGTGCCAGTGATGAACTTCACCGCCGCGAAGCAGGACACGCAAAACACGCCCTCGCCCGACACGTCCTCGTCGCAGGCGAGGCAATGCGGCGGCAGCAGGAGATCAAGCGTCGCGCGGGCAAGATGCTTCAGCATCGGCGGCTCTTTGCCGGCTGGCGCAAAAGCGGCACAAGTGGGGCCATGAGCGATATCGATATATTCGACCGCAGGGCGGTTGCCTTGCACCGCACGCGTGCGGCGCGGCACCTTGAGCGGATCAGGCCGGTGCTTGACGAGCTTGCGGAACGGGTTCTCGATCGGCTGGACGATACCGGGCGGCAGTTTCGCCGCGCGCTCGATTTCGGTGGGCGCGGCGCCGTGGCCCCGCTGCTGGCGGCACGCGGGCTCGAGGTGATTTCCGCCGATCTCGCGCCCGCGCAGCTCGCCGGCGGAGGTGGAGTTGCTGCTGACCCCGAATATCTCCCGTTCGGCGAGGGGTGTTTCGACCTCATCGTCGCGCATCTCTCGCTGCACTGGGTGAATGATCTGCCGGGCGCGCTGATCCAGCTGCGCCGCGCGCTGAGCCCGGAAGGGCTGTTCATTGCCAGCCTGCCTTTGCTCGGCACGCTCGCGGACCTCCGGGCCGCGTTGATCGAGGCGGAGGACCATCTCGCTGCGGGGGCATCGCCACGGGTCTCGCCCTTTACCACGCTCGCCGATGCCGCGGGGCTGATGCAACGGGCGGGATTCGCGCTGCCGATCGCCGAGCGGGAGATCGTGCATCTCGAATATGCCGCGCCGCTCGACCTGCTTCGCGATCTGCGGGATGCCGGGGAGACCAACGCGCTGCGCGACCGCTCACGCCGCTGCCCGCCGCGCGCGCTGTTTCCGATGGCGCTGGCGGCGCTGGCGGATGCCGATGGCCGGCTGCGGCTCGAATGGCCCATGGGCGTCATCACCGGCTGGGGCTCATAACAGGCCGAGCCGCTTCAGGCTGACCCACCTGCCATTGCCGATGATCAGATGATCGTGCAGCACGACCGAGAGTGTCGCAGCCGCGAGCTTGATCTCCCGGGTCATCGCCACGTCGTCCTCCGAGGGGGTGGGGTCGCCGCTCGGGTGATTATGCACGAGGATGAGTGCGGTTGTGTGCAGTTCGAGCGCCCGGCGCATCATTTCCCGCGGATAGACCGGGGCATGGTTCACCGTGCCGTGTGTAAGTGCCTCGTCCGCGATCAGGCGGTTGCGCTGATCAAGAAACAGAACCCGGACCTGTTCGATCTTTTCGCGGGCGAGGACGGCGGTGAGGTATTCGATCAGCCGGTCCCAATGGTTCAGGACCGGCCGATAGGCGATTTCCGCCCGGGTGAGGCGAAGTGCCGCGGCCTGGACGAGCTTGAGGGCGGCGGCGCCGGCCTCGCCCAGCCCCTCGACCCCGCGCAGCGCCTTGGCCGGTGCGGCGATGGCGCCCGCGCAGGAGCCGAAATGCCGGATGAGCTCCTTCGCCACCGGCTTGGTATCCCGACGGGGGACGGCGAGAAACAGCAGCATTTCGAGAATCTCATGGTCTGCCAGCGCGTCCGGTCCCGCTTTCAGCAGGCGCGCCCGCAGCCGGGCGCGATGGCCGGCTGCGCCGTGAGCGGGAGGGGTTGTGTCCCCGGGCCGTGAGGGGTCCTCATCCTGTAGAAGATCCGGCTGGGCGGCCGGTTCGCGCGACACATCTCCGGAAGAAATCACAACCGGAGATTGTCATATTGAGGCGATTTTGAAAAGCCGCTTTCGGCCTTGCCGGTCAGATCGTCTCGCCGGCGGCGAGAGTGAACACCTCGCAACCGGTTTCGGTGATGCCGATCATGTGTTCGAACTGCGCGGACAGGCTGCGGTCCCTGGTGACGGCGGTCCAGCCATCGTCGAGAACCTTCACTTCCGGGCGTCCCGCATTGACCATGGGCTCGATGGTGAAGAACATGCCTGGCCGCAATTCGGGCCCGTCGCCCTTGCGGCCGAAATGCAGCACGTTCGGCGGCTCGTGGAAGTGGCGTCCGATGCCGTGGCCGCAGAAATCCCGCACCACCGAGAAGCGTTGCCCCTCGACATAGGTCTGGATGGCATGGCCGATGTCGCCGAAATGCGCGCCGGGCCGGGCCGCGCGAATGCCCTCCAGCAGGGAGTTGTAGGTGACATCGATCAGTCGGCGGGCCTTGGTCGGCGCCGTGCCGGCGACATACATCCGGCTCGAATCCCCATGCCAGCCATCGAGGATGACGGTGATGTCGATATTCAGGATGTCGCCATCCATCAGCACGCGATCGCCGGGGATGCCGTGGCAGACGACATGGTTGATCGAAATACAGGTCGATTTCGGAAAGCCGCGATAGTTGAGCGGCGCCGGGATGGCGCCGCGCGCGACGATGTAGTCATGGCAGATCCGGTCGATCTCACCTGTCGAGATGCCAGGGCGGACAAGCGCGCCGACCATGTCGAGCACCTCGGCCGCAAGCGCCCCTGCGGCGCGCATGGGCGCGAAATCCTCTGGCTTGTGGATCGTGATCTGCCGCTGTTCGGAACCGCCGTCCATCAGCCGCACTCCGCCGGGTTGACCGCTTTACGTTTCATCGCCGTTAAATGACCTCCGCGCGCAGCGATGGCAAGGTGGCGAGCCGGACCGACAGTGCGAGACCGGCGAGGAGCATTGCCGCGATCATTGCCACAACGCCATTCCAGCCCGCTTCGCTCCAGGCGACGCCGCCAAGTGAACCCGCGAGGCTGGAGCCGAGATAGTAAAGGAAAAGATACAGCGCAGCGGCTTGCGCCCTCGCGCCGCGGGCAACCGCACCGACCCAGGCGCTCGCCGTGGCGTGGCTCGCGAAAAACCCGAGCGTGACCAGCGCGATGCCGAGAACGACCAGCCAGAGCGCGCCGGAAAGGGTCAGCAATGCCCCGGCCAGTTCGAGCGTGATCGCCGCGGGGAGCATTCGTGTCCTGCCGACCCGGCCGGCAAGCTGCCCGCTCCAGGCGGAACCGCCGACACCCACCAGATAGACCGCGAAGATCGTGCCGACTTCTGCCTGCGACAAGCTGAACGGCGGCGCAAGCAGGCGAAAGGTGATGTAGTTATACACCGTCACGAAGCCGCCCATGAACAGGAAGCCCTCGGCATAGAGCAGGCGCAGAGCCGGATCGGCGAGATGCGCCGCATAGCTGCGCGCGAGGGCGCCGATCGATAGCGGCCGGCGGATGAAATGGCGAGAGGCAGGCAGGCTTGCGGTGAACAGCAGGCCCGAGGCGAGGCCGATCGCGCCGACACCGGCAAGGGCGGCGCGCCACCCGGCGGCATCGGTGAGGATGCCGGCGATCAGGCGCCCGCTCATGCCGCCGAAGCCGCTGCCCCCGACATAGAGTCCCATGGCGAGGCCCATCGATTTCGGATCGATCTCCTCGGCCAGATAGGCCATGGCGACGGCGGGCAGGCCGGAGAGCACGAGGCCGATCAGCGCCCTCAGCGCGAGAAAGGTTCCCCAATCCGGGATGGCCGCCGAGATGAGGGTGAGCAGCGCGGCACCGATGATCGAGGCCGCCATCATCGGCTTGCGGCCCCAGGCTTCCGAGAGCGCGCTCGCAACGAGCAGCGATCCGGCAAGGGTGAGGGTTGTCAGGGAGAGTGCCAGGCTCGCAGAGACCGGGCGGACACGGAAATCCGCCGCAAAGACCGGCAGCAGGGGCTGGACGCAATACATCAGCGCGAAGGTCGCGAAGCCGGCGGCGAACATCGCGAGCGTGGTCCGGCGGAATTCGGGCGTGCCCCGGCTGATGCGGGACGGGATGGCGGCCGGCGGTGTCGGGTCGTTCATCCGTCCTGAATGGCGGCAGGGCAGGGCGGTTTTCCAGCCCGGCCCGCGCAGGTCAGCCTCCCTGCCGGGGCGGAGCGGCGCCTATTTCTGCACCCAGGGCAATCCATCGTGCTTCCAGCCCGCGACGAGGCCGCGATGGCCGCGCTGGTCGTGCGGGCCCTCGAACCCGTCCCGCACATTGTAGACATGCGTAAAGCCGTGCTCCTGCGCGATGCGTGCGGCGGCCATGCTGCGCCCGCCGCTGCGGCAGATGAAATAGACATGGTGTTCCGGCCGCAGGCCCGCCCGCCGCATCTCGTCGAGGAAATGCGGGTTGTGCTGCATGCTGGGGAAGGTCTGCAGCTCGATCGGCACAATCTGCTTGCCGGCCTGGGACAGGTCCGGCAGGCCGACAAAGGTCCATTCCGCACTGGTCCGCACATCGCACAGCATGGCGTCAGGGTTGCTCATCAGCACTTCCCACACCTGTTTCGGAGCCACATCGTCAACCATATCATCCTCCGGATCATCACCGTTCTGGCGTTGCGGCATTGTTGTCCGACGGCCGGATCTGATGCAAGACGGTTACACGGGAGACAGAACAGCGTGACACTGCAAGCAGCGACCTCGATCGCCGATGGATTTGTCGGCGCCATTGGCAATACGCCCCTGATCCGGCTGCGCCGCGCCTCGGAGGCGACCGGCTGCGAGATTCTCGGCAAGGCCGAATTCATGAATCCTGGCGGATCGGTCAAGGATCGCGCCGCGCTCGCGATCATCGAGGACGCCGAGGCGCGCGGCCTGCTCATCCCGGGCACGCCTGGCACGATCGTCGAGGGAACGGCCGGCAATACCGGGATCGGTCTGACGCTGGTCGCCAATGCCCGCGGCTATCGCAGCATCGTCGTGATGCCGGAGACGCAGAGCCAGGAGAAAAAGGATTTCCTGCGCATGATCGGTGCCGACCTGCGCCTCGTGCCGGCCAAACCTTATCGCGATCCGGGCAATTACGTGCATGTGTCGCGGCGAATCGCCGAGGAGGTCGGCGGTTGCTGGGCGAACCAGTTCGACAACACCGCCAACCGCGAGGGTCATCGCCGCACCACGGGGGCGGAAATCTGGGCGCAGACCGGCGGGCGGATCGATGCCTTCACCTGCGCCTGCGGCACCGGCGGCACCTTGGCCGGCGTCGCCATGGCGCTGAAGGCACAGGATCCGGCCGTACGAATCGTGCTTGCCGACCCGGAAGGCAGCGCGCTGCACTCATGGATCAAGACGGGCGAGATCGTGGCGACCGGCTCCTCGATCTCCGAGGGGATCGGCCAGGGGCGGGTCACCGCCAATCTGGAAGGCGCGCCGATCGACGATGCGGTGCGCGTGCCCGATACGGAGATGCTCGAACAGGTATACGACCTGATGATCCATGAGGGGCTTTCCATAGGCGGTTCCGCCGGGATCAACGTTGCCGCGGCGATCCGCGTCGCGCGTGAGATGGGGCCGGGCCACACGATCGTTACCATCCTGTGCGACGGCGCCTCGCGCTATCAGTCGAAGCTCTTCAACCCGGAATTCCTGCAGAGCAAGGGACTGCCCACACCGCCCTGGATTGCCTGAACGGCGACGGACGCCTTGCGGATCGGCCGAACCGCGAGGCGCCGATGCTGGCGGGTCAGACCCTTCGGTAGGTCAGCACCAGCACGTCGCGGAAGGCTGGACGCACGGGATCGAGCGGGATGACCGGCGTCACGCCGTGAAACACCCGCTGATCGTCAACCAGGGCCGCATCTCGCGCCGCCGTCAGGGTGAAGCTGCCGAGATCGTTGCCGTGCAGATCGTGGATGGTTGTGGTGCCCTGCTCGATGTTTTCGCGGCGGACCATCAGGACCAGCACGAAATCAACGCCGTCGCGGTGCATGCCCTCCGGCGTGGGCAGGCCTGCGCCGTCCGGATTCGCCTCGATCCTGAACTGGTGCGCCTCGATATGCCAGGCGATGCTGCCGGTTCGTTCCTCGAAAAGAGATCGGGTGAAGCCGAGCAGGGCCTGGAACGTGTCGCCATTGGCAATGGCGTCGGGTATCGGCTCGAACCAGCGCTCCACCCCGCCATTCAGGGCGTTGTATTCGCGGGTCTGGAAATGCGGCTGGTGCGTGGCGCGGCGGATGGGCTGGTCCGGCACCGCGGCGAACACGCCGAAGCGGCGCCGGCGGTAGCGGCCGCCATCGGCCATGTATTGATCGAGCGGCATGGCGTCCCAACTCGCCGCGAACGCGCCCCACGCGGCAGGGGCGATAGCCTCGGCGGGAAGCATGCGGTCAAACGCCGCCCCTGGCAGGAAGGCAAAGCCTTCGGCGACGAGGTTCAGGCCGAGTTCACTGCGAGTGCCGACGGGGTCCATGCATCAGAAATAACACGTTCCAGGCCGGGTAACAGGGCGCGCGGCGGTAAACTCAGCCATTCCCGGACGCGGGGTCGGGCGCCGGTGAGCTGGCGGGGCGAGGCGGCGTGCCGAATGCGGCGCGGAACTCAGCGGGATCGATGGTAAGCCGCTGATAGGGGAAGGGAATCTCGATCCCCTCGGCGTCGAACCTGTTCTTCAGTCTGCGGTTGAATTCGCGGCGCACCGCATGTTGCTGCCCGGCCGGGGTGCGCATCCGGCCGACGATGTCGAGCGAGGATGCGCCGAACTGGTCGAGCCCCCAGAGCTCGATGTCGCCGAGGATGTTCGGCGCCCAGTCCGGATCGGCGCGCATGGTCGCGAATTCGTCGCGGATCACCTGGAAGACCCGGTCGATGTCTTCCTTGTAGGCGACGCCGACGCTGATCGGCGCGAAGGAGAACTCACGCGAGAAGTTGGACACCGTGCTGACCGCGCTGAACGGGATGACATTCAGCGACCCGTCGCCGGCGCGCAGCCTGATCGTGCGGATTGAGAGTTTCTCGACACTGCCGGAAACACCCGCGAGCGTCACCCAGTCGCCCACCTGCACGGCGTCTTCGAGGAGCAGGAACAGGCCGGTGATGATGTCCTGCACCAGCTTCTGCGAGCCGAAGCCGATGGCGAGGCCGAAGATCGACAGACCGCCGAGCAGCAGGGTGACATTGACGCCGATCGTGTCAAGCACCACCAGCGTCACCACCACGAGGATTGCGCCCATGAGCGTTGAGCGCAGCATCGGCATCACGGTGCGGTAGCGCGCGGCCCGCCCGGCACGGCCCTGGCGCTCAAGACGCTCGGCATGCGCCTCCAGCGCCGCGTTCGCAGCTTCCCAGACGATGAGTGCCGCGAGAATCGCCGTGGCGATGGTGACGATGGCGGAGGCGATCTGCCGGCCGATCGTGGTGCCCGTGAACCAGGCGAACACGCCGATGCCCCAGAGTTGCAGGGTGACCAGCAGGCCAAGCCCGGCGATGAGAGCCGCCGCCGCCAGCTTGAAGACCGGCAGATAGGTTCGCAGCCGCGCGTGCATGCCGGGATGCTGGAGGTGCAGCGTGCCGCGCTCGTCGAACGCATGATCGAGGGCGGAGGCGATGCTCGCCGCAATTCCGCGCGCGATGATGGTCACCAGGCCGAGCACGATCACGATGCGGAGCATGATGAAGAAAGCGTGCGGAATGCCGATCGCCCAGGCGACCCAAAGGGCGATCACGTAGAAGAGTGCGAGTATGTGCCAGGTATGCGCGAGCCCGACGCGCAGTGTCGCGGTGAACCCGGTGGCGGCGGTTTCGCCGCGGATGAAGGCCGCGACCGGCCGCCGCGCCTGCAGGATCATCACCGCGAGCATCAGATGCACCGCCAGCGAGACGATCTTGATCATCACCCTGCTGGCTGCCGGATAGAGCCCGAACAGGCCGCCGGTGGCGATCGCGGCGTAGCCGAAGGCGACAGTGCCGACGATCGTGCGCAGCCAGCGATCGAGCCATCGCGCGCGTGCATCGTCAAGGCCGGTCAGGCGGAGTTCCGGCGCATGCGGAGCAAACAGCAGCCGCAGGCACTCCATGGCGACGCGGGAGACGATATAGGCTTCCAGCGCGGCGATGATGACGAGGCGGGAGACCCGATCGTCGGCGATGTCACTGGAGATGAGGGCAAAGCCGGCCAGCGCGAAGACAAGAACGGGCGCCAGTTCAAGGCCGAAATGGGCGAGAGCGCGCGGAACCCGGCGCAGCCAGTGCCGCAGCGGTTGGCGCCGGCGGCGATGTTCGGTTTCGCCGGCTTCCGCCGCGGCAATGCCGGCATTGGCTTTCGGCGGGTCGGGCTTGTCGCCACCGCGCGCGCTGGCCGGCCCGTGCGCGAGCCGCGTTCGCGGCTTCAGCAAGGCCCGGCGGGTGACAAATTCCAGCGCAAGGCATGTGGCCATGACCACGGCGAGGCGCCACGTGGCCTTCAGCACGGTGTGGCGGAGCCAGGAATCGGTCGCGACGAAAGTGATCCAGTGCCAGATCAGCGACACGTCGGTGGCATCGCTCAGCGCCCGGCCCACGCCCTGCAAGGTCTGTTTCGTCCAGGCCTCGGCCCTCTGGGTGATGCCCAGGCCGAGCGCGGCTGCGACGGGCGCGGGGCTCACGGCCTTGCCAGCCCTCATCGCCTCGAGCGTCGCGATGAGGGCGCTGCGCTGCGCCGGGTTCTGCAACGTGGTTATCGCGGCGTTGATCTGCGCCGGCGTGAGCGCCGCCGGGGCGGCAGCCGGCGCGGCTGTGGTCCGGCCGGCGGGCGCGGCGCTTCCCGCTGCGGCCTGTGGCA
Organism: Pseudomonadota bacterium; assembly: GCA_021849425.1. Lineage (GTDB taxonomy): Bacteria > Pseudomonadota > Alphaproteobacteria > Acetobacterales > Acetobacteraceae > Acidiphilium. The sequence continues at coordinate 173,973 of JAJZSY010000002.1, read as the reverse complement.
TGGCGGCGACGAGCATGGCGAGGAGCGGGATGACGAGCGTCAGGACGCGGACCATGGTTCGGGAGAAACGGGTCATTGCGGCCGATGTCAACAGTCACCCCCTATCAGCATCGGGATTCCCCCATTATATGATCGTCATGCGTGATATTCTCCTGATCCTGCTTGGTATCGACATGATCGCGGTGGTGGCCGTGCTGCTAGCGGGCGCCGTCGGCATGACCCGCGGCGCCGACCCGCGTCGGCAAAACCGCCTGATGCGCTGGCGCGTCGGCCTGCAGGCCGTCGCGGTCGCGCTCGTCGTCATCCTGATCGTGACCGGCTGACGCGCATGGCACAGCCGCGCGCCGTGCTGTTCGATGTATTTGGCACGCTGGTCGACTGGCGCGGCAGCGTCATCGCCGGGCTGACCGCTTTCGGCTCCGCCCGCGGCCGCAGCGCCGACTGGGCCGAGGTTGCCGATGCCTGGCGCCGGACCTATCGCCCCTCGATGGACCGGGTGCGCCGCGGCGCCATACCGTGGACGCTCCTCGATGACCTGCACCGCGATGCGATCGTCGATCTCGCCCGGCGGCATGGCTTCGGACCGCTGGAGGACGCCGATTGCGAGCACCTGGTCAAATTGTGGCACCGGCTGGCGCCCTGGCCCGACACGGTCGCCGGGCTCACGCGGCTGCGGCAGGCGGCGATCATCGGTCCGCTGTCGAACGGGCATGTCGCGTTGCAGGTTTCGCTGGCGCGGCGAAACGGTTTTCCCTGGGATGTCACCTTCGGGTCTGACATTTTCCGCCACTACAAGCCCGATGCCGAGGTCTATCTCGGGGCCTGCGACTATCTCGGCCTCGCGCCGCACGAAGTGATGCTGGCTGCTGCGCACAATGATGACCTCGCCGCCGCGTCCAGCTTCGGCCTGCGGACGGCGTTCATCAGTCGTCCGCTCGAATTCGGCGCCGCCACGGGGGATCGCGCCAATCCGTCCGGGCCGTGGGAGATTGTCGTCAACTCGGTTGAGGCGCTGGCTGCCGAATTCGGCGTCTGACGCGGTTCAGCGCTCGTCCCGCAAGGCGCGGCCAAGCAGCCGGTGCATGCTGGCCTCCAGCGTGCTGCGCCCTCCGATCAGATCCGTCACCGCCTCCGTGACGGGCATTTCGCACCCGGCCGCCCGCGCGCGGGCGAGCAGTGCAGGAGCGGTCGCGAGGCCTTCGATCACGCCGCCCTCCGCTGCGGGGCGCTCGCCCCGGCCAAGGGCAAGCCCGGCGCGATAGTTCCGGCTGGCGCCGCCCGTCGCGGTCAGGATCAGGTCACCCAGCCCGGCGAGGCCCGAGATCGTCTCCGCAGCGCCGCCGATGGCCTCGGTGAGGCGGGCAATCTCGGCGAGACCGCGGGTGATCAGCGCCGCGCGCGCATTCTCGCCGAGTCCAGCGCCGATCACCGCGCCGGCGGCGATGGCGATGACGTTTTTCGCAGCCCCCCCGAGTGCTGCGCCGATCGGGTCCGCACTGCCATAGACGCGCAGGCGTGGTGTTGCGAGACGTTTGACGAGGTCGCGCCGGGCTACGGCATCCGTCATCGCCAGCACGGTGGCGGCCGGCAGGCCGGCGGCGATCTCGTGCGCGAAGTTCGGGCCCGTCAGGATCGCGCAGGGCCGTCGCGGCTCCAGTTCGGCGGCGATTTCCGGCCCCAGCGCGCCGGTTTCGCGCTCCACGCCCTTTGCGCAGAGAACCAGCGTGCCATCGCCTTGCGGCAGGCGGCCGATCGTTTCCCGCAAGTGCTGGAAGGGCACGGCGAGCAGCGTGACGGGTGCTTCGGGCGGCCGTGCCGCGATGGCAAGGCCGTCAGGCAGGCGGAGGCTGGGCAAATGCGGGCTCGTGCGTGTGGCCGCGAGCGCCGCGGCTTTCACGGCATCGCGCGCGATCAGCGTCACCCGCAATCCCTGCGCGGCGTACAGCGCGGCGAGGGCGACCCCCCAGGCTCCGGCACCGATCACCACGAACTCGGGATGCTGCGTCATCTCACGTCCTCTCCGGCAAGCCGAATGATGGCGGTGCTGGCCTCTTCCTCGCCCAGTGTGGCGCGCAACGCTTCCAGCACCGGGGATGCCGCGGCCTCGAATCCGTAGGGTGGATTGATCACCAGCAGGCCGCTGCCGTTCAGCCGCGCCGGGTCGAGCGCCGGGCGGATCAGCATTTCGCAGGCGATGACATCGGGGATGCCCCTGGCGGCGATGTCGGCCATGAAATCACGGACCGGCGCGCGATGCTTGACAGGATACCAGGCAGCGAAGACGCCGGTGGGGAATTTGCGCCGCCCGGCATCGAGCGTCCTCGCCAGCACGGCGAACTCGTCGTGGCGTTCGAAGGGCGGATCGATCAGCACGAGGGCGCGGCGCTCGGCGGGTGGCAGCAGCGCGGAGACGGCCTCGTAACCGTCGCGGGCGTGAACCTGTGCCGTCGGGTCGCCGCGGAACCGGCGTTTCAGCGCCGCCGCATCCTCGGGGTGAAGCTCGCAAAGGGCGAGGCGGTCACCGGGACGCAGCAGGGCGCGGGCGATGGCGGGTGAGCCCGGATAGGCAAGGCCCGGTGGCACCAGCGCGAGATAGTCGGCGAGGGCGGCGGGTGAGGCGGCGCGCAGCCTGCCGATTCCGCTTTCCCATTCGCTGGTGCGGCCGGCTTCGGGGCCGGCAAGATCGTAGGCGCCGAGTCCTGCATGGGTATCGAGCACGAAGAGCGGCTTCGCCTTGCGGGTCAGCGCGCGCAGCAGCAGGACCAGCAGGGCATGCTTCAGGCAATCGGCCGCATTGCCGGCATGATAGGCGTGGCGGTAATTCATCTCGTCCCGGCTGATAATCGCCCTCGGCGGGCCGCGCCAGAGCCTGGCATTTGACGGGTGGATTTTCCGGCCTATTTCTAGAGCACTCTCCGATCCATCCGGATCGGATGTAGTGCTCTATGATATTGATATTCAGAGCATCTTTATCCGATCAGATGATTCCATCTGATCGGATGATGCTCTAAGGCCCTGCCATTGAGCGACGCGGGTGGATCCGGCTGGCGGGGGACTGAGAGATTGAACGCGCCGGCTTCGGCCCCGGATTCGAGATCCGCCGGGTTCGAGGCTCGAACAAGGCTGGCACCAAGGAGTTTTCGATGACGCTGACCCGCCCACTGGCCCTGCCCGACGACATGGCTGGCGTGACGGTGCGACCCGAGACCGGCACTGATGCCGCCTTTGCCCTGCCGTCCTGGACCCTGACGGATCTCTATCGCGGGACCGAGGACCGGGCGATCGAGGCGGACCTGGCGCGACTTGAGGCCGATGCCGTCGCCTTCGCGGCAGCGCTGCGCGGAACTGTCGCCGGGCTTGACGGGGCGGGCCTCGCGGCGGCGATCGCGCGGTACGAGGCGATCGAGCAGGGGCTGGGACGGCTGCATACATTCGCGCAGCTCAATTTCAGCGCCGATGCCACGGTGCCGACCGCCGGGCCGTTCTACCAGTCGATCGCGGAACGGGCGACCGCGATTGGCGGAAATCTCGTTTTCTTCCCGCTCGAGATCAACCTGATCGACGACACTGCCTTTGAGGCGGCGCTCGCCGATCCCGCGCTCGCCCGGTATGCGCCGTGGCTGCGCGACCTGCGTGCGCTGCGCCCGCATCAGCTCTCCGGCGAGATAGAGCGGCTGCTGCTCGAAAAGGAAGTGACCGGCCATGCCGCCTGGTCCCGCCTGTTCGACGAGACGACAGCCGCCCTGCGGGTGCCGGTGGCCGGCGAGGAACTGACGCTGTCGGCCGCGCTCAACCGGCTGTCCGATGCGGACCGTGCCCGGCGCGAGGCCGCCGGCCGGGCGATCGGCGCAACACTGCAACGCAACTCGCGGCTCTTCGCCCAGATCCTCAACACGATCGCCAAGGACAAGGCGATCGAGGATGGCTGGCGGCGCTATCCCTCGCCCGAGGCGGCGCGCCATCTGGCGAACCGGGTCGAGCCCGAGGTGGTCGAGGCGCTGGTGACGGCGGTGACGGATGCCTATCCACGGCTGGCGCACCGCTACTACGCGCTGAAGGCCGGATGGCTGGGCCTTGAGCGGTTGCAGCACTGGGATCGCAACGCGCCGCTGCCGGGCGAGTCCGACCGGCGGATCGGCTGGCCCGAGGCCCGCGAGACGGTACTTGGCGCCTATGGCGCCTTCAGCCCCGAGATGCGCACGGTCGCCGCCCGGTTCTTCGACGGCGGCTGGATCGACGCCGTGCCCCGCCCCGGCAAGTCCGGCGGTGCGTTCGCCCATCCCGCCGTGCCGGATGTCCATCCCTATGTCCTGCTGAACTATCACGGCCGCACCCGGGACGTGATGACGCTGGCCCATGAGCTTGGCCACGGCGTGCACCAGGTGCTTGCCGCGCGCCAGGGCTATCTCATGGCGTCGACGCCGCTGACGCTTGCGGAAACCGCAAGCGTGTTCGGCGAGATGCTGACCTTCCGTGCGCTGCTCGATGCCGAGACCGACCCGCAGCGGCGGCGGCTGATGCTGGCGCAGAAGGTGGAGGACATGCTGAACACGGTGGTCCGGCAGATCGCCTTTCACCAGTTCGAACAGCGCCTGCATGCGGCGCGGCGGCGCGGCGAGCTGCTGCCCGATGAGATCAGCGCCATCTGGCTCGCGGTGCAGCGTGAAAGCCTTGGTCCCGCCTTCGAATTTTCCGATGACTATCGGATGTTCTGGGCCTATGTGCCGCATTTCGTGCACTCGCCGTTCTATGTCTATGCCTACGCGTTCGGCGACTGTCTGGTGAACGCCCTGTATGGCGTCTACCATGATGCCGCGGCACGGGGTGAAGCGGCCGGATTCGTCGACCGCTATCTCGACATGCTGGCCGCGGGCGGCACCAGGCGGCATCGCGAGGTGCTGGCGCCGTTCGGCCTCGACGCATCGGACCCGGCCTTCTGGCGCCGTGGGCTCGATGTCATCGCCGGCTTCATCGACGAACTGGAACACTGAGGGAAACCGGGGATACATGGCCAACGAAGCGGATAATGGCGGCACGCTGTTCGGCGAAATCAGGCGCTTCGCACGCACGTCGGGGGCCGTCTCCGGCATTGCCGCGCGGGTGGCCGGCGAGCGGGTTTTCGGCATCCGCACCGATCGCGGACGCCACGCCGAAGACTTGAAGACCATCCTCGGCGGCCTCAAGGGGCCGATGATGAAGATCGCCCAGATCCTCAGCACCGTGCCGGACGCGCTGCCCGAGGAATATGCGCGGGAACTCGCGCAGTTGCAGGCCAACGCGCCGCCGATGGGCTGGGCGTTCGTCCGCCGCCGGATGACCGCCGAACTTGGCCCGGAGTGGGAACGAAAATTCCGTACGTTCGGTCGCGAGGCGGCGGCGGCGGCCAGTCTCGGCCAGGTCCACAAGGCCGAATTGCCGGATGGCCGCATCGTCGCCTGCAAGCTGCAATATCCGGATATGCCGAGCACGGTGGAATCCGATCTCCGGCAGCTGAAGCTCGCGATGGCCGTCTACAAGCGGATGGACAACGCGATCCACCAGGACGACATCTATGTCGAGCTGGCGACGCGGCTGCGCGAGGAGCTCGACTACACACGCGAGGCGGCGCAGGCACGGCTCTACGCGATCATGCTCGAGGGGCAGCCGGATATCGTCATTCCCGAACCGATCCCCGAATATTCCTCCCGCCGCCTGCTGACCATGACCTGGCTCGATGGCATCGGCATGCAGGCGTTTCTCGATACCGATCCCGACCAGGAGAGCCGCAACCGGGTCGCGCGCGCACTCTTCCGCGCCTGGTATGTCCCGTTCTACCGCTATGGCGTGATCCACGGCGATCCGCATCTGGGCAATTACCAGGTGAACGCCGCTGGCGGCATCAACCTGCTCGATTTCGGCGCCATCCGCGTGTTCGGCGCGCGCTTCGTCGCCGGCGTGATCGACCTTTTCCGGGCGATCCGCGACAGGGATGATGAGCTTGCCCATCATGCCTACACCTCCTGGGGGTTCACCGACATCACCCGCGAGAAGCTGGACGTGCTGAACGAATGGGCGCGCTTTCTCTACGAGCCGCTGATGCAGGACCGGGTGCGGGCGATCCAGGAGACCAACGACGTGACGTTCGGCCGCAGCGTTGCCGAAAAAGTGCATGAGGGGCTGAAGCGGACCGGCGGGGTTCGGCCGCCGCGCGAATTCGTGCTGATGGACCGCTCGGCGATCGGGCTCGGCAGCGTGTTCCTCCGGCTGCGGGCAGAGCTGAACTGGCACCAGCTGTTCCAGGAGACGGTTGCGGAATTCGATGCCGCATCGCTGGAGGCGCGGCAGGAGGCTGCCCTGGCCAGCGCCGGCGTGCCGAAGCCGCTCTGACCATGGCGATTCTTCAGCGCGGCCTGCGCGGCGGGCTTCTGGCACGGGCGTACAGGAAGATCCTGCACTCGTGGTATCTCAACGACCTTGCCTTCGACATCCGCCTCGCGGCCAAGCGGGAAGCGGTGGATTATGTGATGACACACATGCAGGCGGCGATGATGCTGCGCGACCGGTTCGACCTGTTGCGCTTCGCCCTGTCGCGTGCGCCGGAACATGGTCTCGTGCTCGAATTCGGGGTCGAGAAAGGGTTGTCGGTCAACTGCCTGGCGCGGGCGACGCAGCGCACGGTGCACGGGTTCGATTCCTTCGAAGGCCTGCCGGAGGACTGGGCTGGCACCGCCTCGGCCCGCGGCGCCTTCGACCGGCGCGGTGCGCTGCCGAAAGTGCCGGCCAATGTGCGCCTGCATGTCGGCTGGTTCGACGCGACACTGCCCGCTTTCCTGGCGGAGACGGTGGAGCCGGTCGCGCTGCTGCATATCGACTGCGACATCTATTCCTCGACGAAAACCGTGTTCGATCTGCTGTCCGACCGCATCCGCTCCGGCACGGTCATCGTGTTCGACGAGTATTTCAACTATCCCGGCTGGCGGCAGCACGAATACAAGGCGTTCCACGAATTCTGCGCCGGGGGCGGGCGGAGCTATCGCTATCTCGGCTATGCCGGCGAGAAGGGGCATGTCGCGGTCATCATGACCTGACCATGATGGTCAGGCGGCGTGACGCCAGATGGCCAGCCGCGCCGCGCCGTGGGCGCGTTCGGCGAGCACGGAAAGGTCGGCCGGCGGGGGGTCGGCCTTGCCGAATTCGGCGGCGATCAGCGCGCCAGGGGCGAGCCATCCGGCCTCGGCGAGTGCCCGGACCGCCCGTGGCACGAGGCCCTTGCCATAGGGTGGGTCCAGCAGGATAAGGCCATGCGGCGTGCCACGGGGCGGGGCAAGTATGTCGGCGCTGACGATCCGGCTGCGATCCGCCGCACGGCATGCGGCGACATTGCGGTGAAGTGCCGCGATCGCCGCGCGATCCTGCTCGATGAAAGTGGCGACTGCCGCGCCGCGCGACAGGGCTTCAAGCCCAAGCGCGCCGGAGCCGGCGAAGGCATCCAGCACCGACTGATCGGCGACAGCGCCCTCCGCCCAGGGCGCGTGGAGAAGGATGTCGAACAGCGCCTGCTTCACCCGCCCGGAGGTTGGCCGCGTGATGACGCCCTCCGGCACGGCAAGGGCACGTCCCCGCCAGGCTCCGGCGATGATCCGCGGGCCGCTCATCAACCGGCTTTCGGCAATTGCTCGCGGAGCACCTTGGGGTTGACCTCCGCGACCGCGCCGCGTGGCAGGTTGCCGAGCTGGAATGGGCCATAGGCGATGCGGATGAGACGGGTCGTGTCCAGCCCGAGAGCCGCCATCACCTTGCGGATTTCACGATTTTTGCCTTCGTTGAGACCAACCGACAGCCAGGAATTCGAACCCTTGGTGGAGTCGATTTCAGCCGCGATCGGGCCAAATCGCACGCCGTCGACCACGAGGCCGCCTTTCAGCGCCGCGAGCCGCGCCGGGTCGATGGTGCCATGCACCCGCACGCGATAGCGGCGCAGCCAGCCGGTCGCCGGCAGTTCGAGCTGGCGGGCGAGAGCGCCATCATTGGTGAGCAGGAGAAGGCCCTCGCTGTTCAGATCGAGCCGGCCGATGCTCACCACGCGGGGCAGTTCGGCGGGCATCCGCTCGAAGATTGTGGGCCGGCCCTCGGGATCGCGATGCGTGGTCAGCAGACCCGCCGGCTTGTGGTAGCGCCAGAGCCGGGTGCGCGCCGGGGCTGCCACCGGCGTGCCGTCGACAAGCACGATATCGCCGGCCGCGATGAAGGTTGCCGGGTGCAGAACCTTGGCGCCGTTCAGCGAGATCCGCCCGGCCTCGATCATGCGTTCGGCGTCCCGGCGGCTGGCGATACCGGCACGAGCCAGAAATTTCGCAATCCTCTCGCCACGTTCGCCATTTTCCGGATCCGTCATCGCGCCGCCTCGACAAAGGCTTCCAGCAGGCGTCGGTCGCCCGGGTCGATCAGAAATTCCGGATGCCACTGCACGCCGAGGCAGAACCGGTGCGTTGCCGATTCCACCCCCTCGATCACGCCGTCCGGCGCCAGCGCATTGACGGTGAGGCGTGGGCCGGGCGTGCGCACCGCCTGGTGATGCGCCGAGTTCACCAGCATCGTGGCTGTGCCGACAATGGCGGCAAGGCGGGTTCCGGGCGTTATGGCGATTTCGTGCCCGGGCTTGTTGCGCGGGTTGGGCTGCTCGTGGAGCAGAGCGTCGGGCACCGAATCGGGAATATGCTGGATGAGCGTCCCGCCGAGGGCCACAGCTAGCAGCTGCTCGCCGCCGCAAATACCCAGAACCGGCATGTCGCGGGCGAGCGCGCCGCCGATCAGCGCGGCCTCCGCCGCGGTGCGGCCCTCCTTCAGCGTCACGGTTTCATGCCGCCCGGCTTCGCCGTAGAGCGTGGGGTCGACATCGAACGCGCCGCCGGTAACCACCAATGCCGAAATCGCATCCAGCATGTCCGGCGCCAGCTCCGCCCGGTGCGGCAAGGCCACGGGCACACCGCCGCAATCGGCGATCGCATCCATATAGTTGGCGCGCAGGGCATACCAGGGGAATTTCGAGTAGCCGCCAGGCTGCTCAGCATCCAGCGTCAGTCCGATCAGGGGACGGTTTTTCATGGGCAGAGCTAGACCTCATCCCGCCCTCAAGGCAAGAGAGCGGATGTGACCCCGATGCGCCAAGCCCTCGCCGAGGCCGAGGCCGCCGCTCGCCGCGGCGAAGTGCCGGTCGGCGCAGTCGTCGTCGATGCCGCGGGCGCCGTGCTCGCTGCCGCCGGCAACGAGGTGGAGGCACGCGCCGATCCGACCGCGCATGCCGAGCTGCTGGCGCTCAGGGCGGCGGCGCAGCGGCGTGGTGGGAAATTTCTGCAGGGTTGCCGGCTTTATGTGACCCTTGAGCCTTGCCCGCTCTGCGCCGCCGCGATTTCGCTGTTCCGCATCCAGCGCCTGATCTTCGGCGCCTATGATCCGAAATCGGGTGGAGTCGAGCACGGGCCACGGGTTTTCGCTCAATCCTCCTGCCATCATCGGCCGGAGGTGATTGGCGGCGTCGGGGAGACGGCAGCCGCGTCATTATTGCAACAATTTTTTCGGGAGCGACGCGACTCGGCAAATTCTGCCGAGTGTTAACCGAACAGTTACTCTGTTGAGCGATGTTGATCCTGCGACAAAAAGTCGTAACCGCAGGATGGATATATGCAGTTCAACAACTGGCTGCGTCGGGACTCAAAATCAGGGTCCCACGGCCGATGAAACAGCTGATTGCGAACCTGAAGGCACTTGGCCCGGTGAAACTGGGTGCCATGGGTGCGGTGGCGGTTGCTGTGCTGGGGCTGATGGCAGCGCTGGTGCTGACCGGCGGGCCGTCCCCGTCGGCAACGCTGTATTCGGGTCTCGGCCTCAAGGATGCCGGCCAGATCACCGCGACACTGAAGGCTGCACATATCCCGTATGCGATCGGGGAGGGGGGGCATAGCGTCCTCGTGACGCCCGCCCAGCTCGACGAGGCACGGCTGCTGCTGGCGCAACACAACCTTCCGGCGGGTTCATCCGATGGTTTCGCCATATTCGATCACAAGAACCCCCTCCTTGGCTCCAGTTTTCTGAACCGGATCGACGAAACCCGCGCCCTCGATTCGGAGCTTGAGCGAACAATCGACCTGATCCATGGCGTGTCGGCATCCCGCGTGCAGGTTGTGCTGCCAAGACGGGACGAATTCAGTCTCAGCACGGCGCCGGCGCAGGCGAGTGTCATGCTCTCGCTGGCTGGCGCCGCACCGCTCGATCATGAAAGTGTCGATGCTATTCTCAACCTCGTGGCCTCGGCGGTTCCGGGGCTCAAGCCGACCAACATATCGATCGTCGACAACCGGGGCGATCTGCTTGCCCAGGCCGGACGCACCGATGACTCCCTGCTCAACGCCCGCGATGCGGCGCTGAAGCGCTCGACCGAACGCCAGTTGTCGGACGCGGTGCGGTCGATGTTGGCCGCCGTCGTCGGGCCGAACGCGGTGCGGGTTGTTACTGCCGTCTCGATGGATTTCGACCGCAGCGACCAGACCTCGACCACCTACGATCCGAACGGACAGGTCGTGCGCAGCCAGGAGCAGACGCGCTCGAAGAGCTCGCGCAGCAACGGGGCGAACAAGACCGTTTCCGTTTCGAACAACCTGCCTGGTGCCCAGGCGAAGAGTTCGTCGCCGACGCGGCTGGATACGCAAAGCAAGTCGACGCAGACAACGAATTACGAGATCAGCCAGAGCGTGAAACATATCGTGCACGCGACACCGCAGATCACCCGGATCAGCGTTGCCGTTATGCTTGATGAAGTGCCGACCAAGGGGGCCAAGGGGCAAGTGACTTGGAAACCCCGCACGGCCGCGCAGATCGCGCAGATCCGCGACCTCGTCAAAACCGCCATCGGGTACAACAAGGCGCGTGGCGATGTCGTCGACGTCCAGTCGCTGCAGTTTGCGCCGAACCAGCTACCGGCGGTGCACGCGCCGTCGTTCCTCGACCGGTTCCTTTCGAGCGGATTGCTGATGCCGTTGCTGCGCCTGGTTCTGGCGGCCGGCGTTGCCATCGCGGCACTGCTGGTGGTGTTCAAGCCGATGGTCCGCCGAATTCTTGAACCGGCCGTGGTCGCGATCGAACAACAATCGGCGGCGGATGGCGATCAAGTTGCGGCCATTGCGGGCCCGGCCGGCGTTGAGGAGACCAACCCGGTGAAGGTGATTGCCGACCTGATCGAGCGGCATCCCGACGCGAGCGTAGCTGTGCTGCGTGACTGGATCGGCCAGGAACCGGTGCAATGAGCGAGACGGATGAGCTCCAGCTCAAGGGGCCTGCGCGCGCGGCGGCGCTGATTCTTGCCCTGGGCGAGGAAGCCGGCGGAAAGCTGATGGCGATGCTCAATGACGACGAGCTGCGCGAGGTGTCGCGCGCCATGGTAGCCCTTCGTTCGGTGCCCGCGACGACCATTGAGGCGCTCTGCCTTGAATTTGCCGGGCGAATGGGGCGGACTTCGGGTGTATCGGGCTCGGCGGAGCTGGCCGAGAGGCTGCTGCGCAAGATGATCCCGCCAGGCAGGGTCGACCAAATTCTTGAGGATATCCACGGGCCGGCGGGAAAGAACATCTGGGACAAGCTCGGCAAGGTGAACGAGTCGGTCCTGTCCGATTATCTCTGCCATGAACACCCGCAGACGGCGGCAATGGTTCTGTCCCGGGTGACCGCCGAGCATGCCGCCCGGGTCATCGCATTGCTGCCGGAACCTCTGGCGATCGAGGTGATCGAGCGGATGCTGACGATCGAAGGGCTGCAGCGCGAAGCGGTCGATGATGTCGAGCGGACCCTGAAGGTCGACTTCATGGTCAACCTCGCCTCGAGCATTCAGCGCGACCCCCACGAGAAGCTCGCAGAAATCTTCAACTCCTTCGATCGTACCGTCGAGAGCCGCATGTTCAGCGCGCTGGAAAGCCGGAATCAGGAAGCCGCAAGCCGCATCCGCTCGCTGATGTTTACCTTCGAGGATCTCATCCGCCTCGCGCCGCGCGACATCCAGACCGTCCTGCGCTCGGTCGACAGTGACATCATGCCGCTTGCCCTGAAGGGGGCTTCGGAAAAGATCCGCGACCTGTTCATGAGCAACATGACCGAACGCGCCGCGAAGATGCTGCGCGAGGATATCGAGGCACTTGGTCCCGTCAGGCTGCGGGATGTCGATGCTGCACAACTCACGATCGTGAATACCGCCAAGGAACTCGCAGCCCAGGGCGAAATCGAGATCGGTACCGGAAAGGAAGACGACCTTGTCATCTGACATCACTGAGCCGACCCCCAACGGGCAGACCTTGTCGGATCTGCAACTCGCCCCCGTTTCCCGCCGACCGGCAGGTGAGGGCGGCGACTCCCAGCGTCCGAATCGTGATCTGGAAGCGGTTTACGACATCCCCGTGCTTGTCAGCGCCGTTCTGGGGCGGTCGACCATGCAGGTCAGCCAGTTGCTCAAGCTGGGTCGCGGCGCCGTTGTCGAGCTTGACCGCAAGGCGGGCGACCCGATCGACATCTTTGTCAACAACCGCCTGATTGCCCGCGGCGAGGTCGTGATGCTGGATGAAACCAAGCTTGGCATCACGATGACCGAAATCGTCAAGTCCGACCGTAACGGGTAAGACGGCCATGCGGGTTCTCATCATCGGTTCCCTGTCGGGTGAACTCGGCGTCGCGGCGCGGATTGCCGCCGCCCGCGGTGCGACGCTTTCCCAGGCGGAGACCATCGATGCGGCCCTGCACAGCCTGCGTACGGATGCACGAACCGACCTCATTATCTGCGATGTCGCACATAATCTGGGCGATCTGATGAAGCGGCTGGCGGCCGAGCGGTTTACCACAACAGTGGTCGCAGCCGGCGCCGAGGATGACGAGGATGCAGCGGTTGATGCAATCCGTGCCGGAGCGCGGGAGTATTTGCCTCTGCCGCCGGATTCCGACCTCATCGCGGCCATTCTGTCGGCAGTTTCGGCAGAGCAGCAGGGTGAGTTCATTGCGCGCGATCCGGCCATGCGGGCGGTTCTGGCCCAGGCGGATCAGGTGGCGCAGTCCACCGCGTCGATCCTGATTACCGGCGAGAGCGGCACCGGCAAGGAGGTGTTGGCGCGCTACATCCATGGCCGCTCACGGCGCAGCAAGGGGCCTTTCGTGGCTCTCAACTGCGCCGCGATCCCCGACACGCTCCTGGAATCGGAGCTGTTCGGTCATGAAAAAGGGGCTTTCTCAGGTGCCGTCGCGCGGCGCGCCGGCAAGTTCGAGGCGGCTGATCGCGGCACCCTTCTGCTTGACGAGATCGGCGAGATGGATGTGCGCCTGCAGGCCAAGCTGTTGCGCACGTTGCAGGAACGAACGGTCGATCGCCTGGGTGGCGACCGCCCGGTGCCGGTGGACGTGCGTATCCTCGCCGCCACGAATGCCGACCTTGGTGCCGCGATTGCGGATGGCCGTTTCCGCGAGGATCTGTTCTTTCGTCTCAATGTCGTCGCCCTGCGGATTCCGCCGCTGCGTGAGCGTCCGGGTGATATTGCGCCGCTCGCGCATCATTTCGTCGCGCATTATGCCCGGTTGAACGAGGCGGGGGTGAAGCACCTGAGCAGCCGCGCGGTGGAGCGGCTGATTGCCCATTCGTGGCGCGGCAATGTGCGCGAGCTTGAAAACATCATGCACCGTGCGGTGCTGCTGTCACCGGGGCCGATGATCGATGTCGAGCATATCGGACTCTCCGGTGAAGCGAGAGAGCCGCCGGGCATGAATGAAGCCGGCGAAGCCCGTTCGTCCGGTGGCACGATCGGCGCGCTGGTCGGGCGGCGGGTCGAGGATGTCGAACAGGCGCTGATCCTGGAGACGTTGAACCGCTGCCTCGGCAATCGCACGCATGCGGCAACCATTCTGGGCATCTCCATCCGCGCGCTGCGCAACAAGCTGCGTGACTATGCCGCGCGCGGCGCCGATGTTCCGGCGCCGCATAACGGTGTTGCCGCCTGATGGCCGCGACGGACATCGCGACCCTGCGGGGGCGTCTGCAGGAAATCCGGATCGGCACCGATATCGGTCTCGCGATCGGAGTGGTGTGCATCATCACCATCCTGATCGTGCCGCTGCCGCCCTTCCTGCTCGATACCGGCCTGTCGCTGTCCTTTACCGGCAGCATCCTCGTGCTCATGGTCGCGCTGTTCATCCGCCGGCCGATCGATTTCACGAGCTTTCCGACAGTCCTCCTGCTGACGACGCTGCTTCGCCTCTCGCTCGACATCGCGGCGACACGCGAAATTCTCTCGCATGGTAATGAAGGCCCCGAAGCCGCCGGCCACGTCATCGCGGCGTTCGGCGGCTTCCTCATGGGGGGGGACCTGCTGATCGGGCTGATCGTCTTTGCGATCCTGATCGTGGTGAATTTCATCGTGATCACGAAGGGTTCAACCCGCATCGCCGAGGTCGCGGCGCGGTTCACCCTGGATGGCATTCCCGGCAAGCAGATGGCGATCGACGCCGAGCTCAATTCCGGCGCGATCAACGAAGTGACAGCCCGCCGCAAACGTGCGGACCTGGAGCAGGAGAGCGGCTTTTACGGCGCGATGGACGGTGCCGCGAAATTCGTGCGCGGCGACGCGATCGCGGCGCTGATCATCACCTCGATCAATATCGTTGGCGGCTTTGCCATTGGCGTCGTGCAGCGCGGCATGTCCGTGCATGACGCGGCATCGGCATTCACCACCCTCTCGATCGGTGAGGGGCTGGTGTCGCAGATCCCGGCGCTGCTGGTTTCGGTGGCCGCTGGTATCGTGGTGACCAAAGGCAGCGCTGAAGGCACCGCGGATGCGGCGCTGGTGGCCCAGCTCAGCCGCTCGCACAAGCCGCTCGCGATCGCATCGGCAGGTGCTTTCGTGCTCGCAATCCTGCCGGGGCTGCCGTTCATCCCGTTTCTCGCCTTGTCCGGCCTTGCGGGATGGGGGGCCTATTACCGTTGGAAGAATCCGCCGCCGTCCGGCCATGAGGAGGCGACGCCGGAACCCGCCATTCCGGCGGAGCCGCCGATTACCGATGCGCTGAAGATCGACCAGATCAGGCTTGAACTCGGCTATGCGCTGCTTGTGCTGGCGGGTGGCGACACGCCCCGCCTGACCGAGCAGATCAAGGCGCTGCGCAGGGCCATTGCCACCGAAATGGGCTTCATCCTGCCGCCGGTGCGGATTCAGGACAACATGCAACTGGCCGCAACGACCTATTCCGTGCGGATCAAGGAGATCGAGGCGGCATCCGGCGTTCTGCAGCCGACCCGGTTGCTGGCAATGACGCCTTCGGGGACCCTGCCGGAACTGCCAGGCGACCCGACCACGGAGCCTGCCTTCAACTTGCCGGCGATCTGGATCGATCAGGTCGACCGTGAACGGGCGATCGGTCTCGGCTGCACCGTGGTCGACCCGGCAAGCGTGCTGACCACGCATCTGACAGAGGTGGTCAAGGACAACATGGCCGAGATGCTCTCCTTCGCCGAAACCCAGAAGCTGCTCGACGATCTGCCGCGTGAACAGCAGCGTCTGGTTACCGACCTCATCCCGACTCATTTCTCCGTCGGCGGGGTGCAGCGCGTGCTGCAAGCCCTGCTGGCCGAGCGTGTATCGATCCGCGATCTCCCGACAATCCTCGAGGGCATTCACGAGGCGGTCTCGATGCAGTTGCGGGCGATCCCGGTCATTGCCGCGCATGTCCGCACCCGCCTCGCTCGCCAGCTCACAGACGCCCATACCGGCATGCACGGATATGTGCCGCTCGTGATTATCGGCCCGGAATGGGAAACCGAGCTCAGCGAGGCGCTGGTGGGGCCTGCGGAGGCGCGGCAGCTTTCGCTTCCGCCAAACCGGCTGACCGAGTTCACCCGCCGGCTCGCCCAGGTTTTCGAGGCCGCTGGCGCCGAGGGCGAGACGCCCGTGCTGCTCACCAGTCCGCAACTTCGCGCCCATGTGCGGGCGATCCTCGAACGTATCCGCCCGTCCACCCCGGTGCTTGCCCAGACCGAAATTTTCCCGCGCGCGCGCATCAGAACCGTTGGAGCGATTTGAATGAAAGTCAAAGTGATCAGGTCGGCCTCCATGCGCGAGGCATTCGCCGAGGCCCATCGCCTCCTCGGTCCCGATGCGCTGATCCTCGACAGCCGCCGGCGCGGACGCGAGTTCGAAATCACCGTCGCACTCGATCCTGAAGTGCCGCAGGATGCGGCCAATCCCTGGCGGCAGGCGCTATCGTTTCACGGCGTGCCGGCCGAGATCGCGACTGCGTGGGCGGATCAGTCACCGGACGAAGCCGTCTCGGGCGCCTTTGCCTTCGGCAAGCTTGATTTCGATCGGCCGCTGATCATCGCCGGGCCGCCGGGCGCCGGCAAGACGATGACAACGGTAAAACTCGCCACGCGCTTTACACTCTCCGGCATCCGGCCGACCGTGATCAACGCCGATCAGAACCGCGCGGGGGCCTCTGCCCAGCTGGCGGCGCTTTGTCGGATCCTGCGGGCCGAATTCATCGACACTGCGGCAAATACCAAGGCCATCCGGCGGCGGCCGGCCGCGCTGCGGCCGACACTGATCGATCTGCCGGGCATGGATCCGTTCGACAACGCGGAGATGGACACACTCCGTTCGATGGCAGAGGAGGTTGGCGGCACCGTGGCGCTGGTGCTGCCGGCCGGCCTCGATGCGACCGACAGCGTCGAGATCGCCTCGCGGTTTCATGAGGCGGGTGCAACCTCGCTGATCCCGACCCGGCTCGACATATCCCGC
The DNA here is from genome assembly GCA_021849425.1 of Pseudomonadota bacterium. Taxonomy (GTDB): domain Bacteria; phylum Pseudomonadota; class Alphaproteobacteria; order Acetobacterales; family Acetobacteraceae; genus Acidiphilium. Next base: position 157,183 of record JAJZSY010000002.1, on the reverse strand, counting down.
CGTCTCGGCGGCCTGGTGGCGACGGCCGGGGCCGTGCCCCTCACCTTGACCGAGGCCGGAACCTCCGGCCGCGTCAGCGATGCGCTTGAGCCTGTAACTCCCGCCTTCATCGTCGAGCGCCTGCTCGCCGCCAGCACCGCCAGCGACGCTGTTGCTCATGCGGCCTGAGCCCGTCTTTCTCCGCCCCGCCGGCATGTCTGCTCTCAATGACCGCGCGCAGCGTCATCCCGTGACGCCAGCGCCGCACCGGCAGCCGCGCCTGATCGCCATTGCCTCGGGAAAGGGCGGCGTTGGCAAAACCTGGCTTACCCTCTCGCTGGCGCAGGCGATGAGCGCACGCGGGGCGCGTATTCTGGTTCTCGACGCTGATTTTGGGCTCGCCAATGCCGATATCCAGATCGGTCATCTCGCCGAGTCCGATATCGGGGCGCTTCTGCGCAACGAGGCCTCACTGGCGGATAGCGTTGTCACGGTCGGGCAGGGCGGGTTCGATCTCCTGGCGGGAGAGGCGGGCTCGGGCACTTTCTCCGGCATCGAGCCGGCGGTGATCGAGCGCCTTGTTCGCAATCTGCTCGACGCGAGGGCCAGATACGACATCGTCCTGCTCGACCTTGGCACAGGCGTCGAGCCTGCATCGCGCCATCTCGCGGCGCTGGCCGACACGCTGGTTCTGATCTCGACCGGCGATCCGGCGAGTTTGACCGATGGATATGCCGTTCTCAAGCTGCTCCAGCGCGATCGGGCGGAGCGTGGCGCGCCCGTGGACGCGCGGATCGTGATCAACCAGATCGAGACCGAACGCGCCGGCCGAAGGGCTCATGCCGCTCTGGCGCGTGCCGCCCGCGGCTTCCTGCGCCTTGATCCTCCGCTGCTCGGCATCATCCAGCGGGACGAGAATATCGGTGAGGCGATCCGCGGCCAGCGTCTGTTTCTCTCCGAATTCCCGCAATCCCCCACCGCGGCGGCCCTGCAGTCGATTGCCCGTCGGCTGCTCGCGAAATAGGGCCGGGTGTTCAGGAGTGTTGTTCGCCGGGCCCTGAACCGCCGCGGGCCATCGGATGATGGTCTTCCATGAGTTTTTGCAGTCGCGCCGCGAGCACATGCGTATAGATTTGTGTTGTCGAGATGTCGGCATGGCCGAGCAGCGTCTGCAGGCTCCGCAAATCCGCGCCGTGGGCGAGAAGATGGGTCGCAAAGGCATGGCGCAGGGCGTGCGGCGAAAGCCGGCCGGGATCGATCCCGGCGGCGAACGCGACCCGCTTCAGCAGACGCGCGAAGGCCTGTCGGGTCATCGGCATTCCTTTGCGGCGGCCGGGAAAGAGGTAGCGCGCCGGCCGCTCGGGATTGGTGTCCAGCAATTTCCTCGCCGCGTCCCGTGCGGCTTCGGAAAGTGGCACGATCCGCTCGCGTCCGCCCTTGCCGCGGATCAGCAGCATGTTGCCATCCTGCGGCAGCGCATTGGCGGGCAGGGCCAGCATTTCTGAAATCCGCATCCCCGTCGCATACAGAATTTCCAGCCCCGCCTCGGCCACCCGCCCCGAGGTGCCGGAGAGAGCAGCCGCCGCAGCGAGCAGCGCGCTCACTTCCGCTTCGGTGATCGTGTTTGGAAGCGTCCGCGGCTGCTTCGGCGAGGATGTGAGGGCGGTGGGGTCGTCGGGGCGCTGCCCGTCGCGCAGCAGGAAGCGCTGGAACTGCCGCAGCGCCGAGAGGCGCCGCGCCTGGGTCCGGGCGGAGAGGCCTGCCGCGGCCAGGCTCGCGAGATAGTCGGTCACGATCGCGGCATCAGCGGCGGCCGGTCCGCTGCCGTGCGCGGTGCAGAATGCCGCGAAATCGGCGAGATCGGCCTGATAGGCGAGAACGGTGTTCTGCGCCGCCCCGCGCTCGGCAACCATCGATTCGAGGAAAGCTTCGATATGCCGCTCTAGTGCCATGCGGATTTTGTGGTAATCCGCGCAACGATGTCCGACAAGAGTTTTCATGCCGCTGGCGTGCCCGGCGCTTATCGAGGGTGCAGCATCGTGCTGATCGGGCTGATGGGCGCGGGGAAATCGGCGGTGGGCCGGAGGCTGGCGGCGCGGCTCCAGCTGCCGTTCCACGACTCCGATGCCGAAATCGAGGCGGTTTCGGGCAAGACGGTTGCCGAGATCTTCGCAACCGAAGGCGAGGCAGCTTTTCGCTCCCGCGAACGGGAAGTGATTGCCCGCCTGCTCGGCGGTTCACCAGTCGTGCTCGCGACCGGTGGGGGCGCTTTCATGGACCCGGACACCCGCGTTGTGATCGCGGCGCGAGCGGTCTCGGTGTGGCTGCGCGCGACCATCGGCGTCTTGCTTGGCCGGGTGCGCGGCCGGACCCACCGGCCACTGCTCAATCAGGGCGACCCTGGCGAAATTCTGTCGCGGCTTTCCGCGCTGCGCGGGCCGGTCTATGCCGGAGCCGACATCATCGTTGACAGCACCGAGGACTCGCCGGACATGACCACGCAGACCGTTGCCGCCGCCCTTGCCCGCCACGCGCCGGCGCAGACAGTGCGGATCGACCTGCCCGACGCCGGCTATGACGTCGTGATCGGCCGCGGCTTGCTCGATGGCGCGGGCGCCCGCCTTGCCGGGGCGCTGCCGGCGCGCCGTGCCGTGGTGGTCACCGATGCCAATGTCGCGCAGACCCATTTGCCGCGGCTTGAGCGCGCGCTCGACGATGCGGGCTTCATCCATGAGCGGCTCATCGTTCCGCCCGGCGAGGGATCGAAGAGCCTTGCGCGTTTCGCCGCGCTGGTCGAGGACATTCTCGCGCTGCAGCCCGAACGGCAGACCGCGATCATAGCGCTCGGCGGCGGTGTCATGGGCGATCTCGCCGGGTTCGCTGCGGCGAGCGTGCTGCGCGGGCTGCCTTTTGCGCAGATCCCGACCTCGCTGCTCGCCCAAGTGGATTCCAGCGTCGGCGGCAAGACTGGCGTGAATTCACGTCATGGCAAGAACCTTGTCGGTGCGTTTCACCAGCCCCGCCTCGTGATCATCGACAGCGATACGCTGGCGACCCTGCCGCGCCGGGAGGCCGCCGCCGGCTATGCGGAAATCGTCAAGGCGGGGTTGATCGCCGATCCCGCGCTGTACGACTGGTGCGAGACGCATGGCGCGGCGCTGCTCGGGGGCGATCAGGGCTTGCAGGAAGAGGCGATCGCCCGCGCCGTCGCCTTCAAGGCACGGGTGGTAATGGCCGACCCGCGTGAGCAGGCGAAGCAGGACGGCCGCGCGCTGCTCAATCTCGGCCACACTTTCGCCCACGCCTTCGAAGCAGAGACCGGCTATGGCACGGCGCTGCTGCATGGCGAAGCGGTGGCGATCGGCCTGGTCTGCGCGTTCGATCTTTCGGCCCGGCTCGGCCATTGCGATGCGGCGATCGCGCCGCGCATCGCCGCGCATCTGCAAGCGGTCGGCCTGCCGCACCGGATCGGCGGCTGGAGCGCCAATGCGCTGCTCGGCCATATGCAGCGTGACAAGAAGATGCGCGATGGCAGGCTTGCCTTCGTGCTGGCCCGCGGCATCGGTGGCGCGTTCACCAGCCGCGAGGTGCCGGTGGAGGCGGTTCGGGCGACGCTGATCGCCTGCGGCGCGGGCTGATCAGCGCCGATGTATACCCCGCCGGCCTTCGCCGAGGATGATCCGGCGGTCATCGCCGGTATCATCCGCGCCTGTCGCCTGCCGATCCTGGTGACGGCGGGCGCGGCGGGGCTGGAGGCGACGCATCTCCCGCTGTTCCATCGCACCGATCCGGCGCCTCACGGCACGCTGGTCGGGCATCTTGCCCGCGCCAACCGCCAGTGGCAGGCGCTGCGCGATGGCGCGCCGACGATGGCGATTTTCCAGGCACATGATTTCTACGTCTCGCCCGGCTGGTATGCGACCAAGCGGGAGACTGGCCGTGTCGTGCCGACCTGGAATTACGAGGCGGTGCATGCGCGCGGGCCGGTGGAGATCGTCGAGGATGCGGTGCTGCTGCGCCAGATCGTGGCGACTCTGACCGACCGCGAGGAGGCATCGCAGCCCGTGCCGTGGCTTGTGGATGATGCGCCGGACGACTTCATCGCCGCCCAGCTGAAGGGGATCGTCGGGCTCGTGATGCGGATCGACTCCGTGATCGCGAAGCGCAAGCTCAGCCAGAACCGCCCGCCGGCCGATCGCGCCGGCGTGATTGCCGCGCTCGCCGCATCCGGCCGCGACGAGGAGGCGACGCTCATGCGGGAGCGGGAGGCAGCGGCGGATCGACCTGGCCCAGAACCCAGCCCTCGACCGCGCGGATGATGGCCGAATCGCCCGGAAGCCCCGTCTCCGTGCCATCTGGCGCCCCATCGATCACCCGGACCAGCCCCAGCACGCCAAGCAGGGAGTCGAATGCATCCTCGCCCTCAGGTGCGGCGCCGAATCCATCGTCTATCCGGGCGATCAACTCCGGCACGGGATCGTGACGCCAAGCGGTGAAATAGGCGTGCAGGGCAGGGGCGAGGCTCGACCGGTCCGATTGTCGACGCTTGCTCCCGGCCAGTCTGAGGCCGGTCTGCACCATGGCTTCGGCGGGATAGGTCTCGGCAACGGCGATACCATCCGGTGCGAGCAGGTTGTGAAACGCTCCGGCAAAGGGCCAGAGGCGCAGTGTGAGCCCCTGTGCCAGGGCGGGCAGCAGGCAATCCCGCCAGCCTGAAATGGCCGCCTTGCCGCACTGGTTGGCCCCCATCGTCCAGAACAGTGGCGCGCCGGCCGGCCGCCGCGCGGTCCGGCAATCGACCGCGCGGCGCAGCGAAGCCGCGTCGTCCAGCCCAAGCGCGGCCGCGAGGCGGGCCATCTGCCCGGCGCCGGCGACGGTTTTCAGCGGGTAGAACGGTCGCCCGAGGCTGATTTCGGCAAGATTAGCGCAGGGGTGAAACAGGGGCGCGGCGGGATCGAGCCGCGCAAGCCACGCCGCGAAATCGTCGATGCCGGCGGCGCGCGCATAGGCACGGGGTAGGCCGAGCGGGAAGTCGACGCCGAGCGCAACAGCAGCACCGGCGGCGCGTTCGAGCAGGCGGGCGGCAAGGGTTGCGGCTTCGCCCACTGGCTCCGGCGCCCCGATCCGCCAGCGCCCACCCTCTCGCCTGGCGACGCTCATCCAGCGCTTCGCGGGGCTCACGCTCCAGTCGGCATGAACCGCGAGGACCGGGCTCACGAAATTGTATGGTTGCCGCAACGAGCCTGCCATTGCTGCGCCATTTTCCTGTAGTCAATCAATACGAACATCATTCGAGGTCAATCCATGGACGCCCGTTATCGCCCATCCATCCAGGTTCTGCACTGGCTGATCGCCGCAACCGTCATCGGACTCGTGATTGCCGGGCTGCTGCTGCATTACGACCTGATTTCGAAATCCGTTCACCGGCCGCTTGCGGTCATCCACATGAGCTTCGGCCTTGCCATTCTCGCGCTGATGGTGGTTCGCCTGTTCATCCGGCGCCGCTCCGGCGTGCCGCCTCTGCCGGAGACGATCGGCCGGCCGTTCCAGATCGCGGCGCATGCGACACAGATGCTGTTCTACGCGCTGCTGCTGGCGATGCCGGTTTTCGGCATCCTGTTCGTCGAGGCGCATGGCCGCAAGGTGCCATTCTTCGGGCTGTTCACGCTGCCGGTTCTCGTCGGCAAGAATCATGGCGTGCAGGAGGTTTTCGAATTTCTCCATTTCTGGGGAGGGATCGCCATCATCCTGTTGCTGCTCGCCCATGTCGGCGGCGCCGTGCGGCACGAGATGCGCGGCGAGCGCATCATCCGGCGGATGCTGCCCGGCCGGCGCTCAGCGTGAGGGCATGGCGGGTGCAAGCCGGCCGCCGAGGCGCACCGGCTCGACCGCCAGTGCCCGCCCGTCCGAGGCGATGCGGATCAGCGCGCCGCACACCGTCGCCTCGCCTTCGGTCGGGTGCAGCCGCTCGCCCGGCATCTTGCGGATGAACCGGCCAATGGCCGCCTCCTTGGTCATGCCGATCACGCTGTCGTAATCGCCGCACATGCCGACATCCGCCATGAAGCCGGTCCCCCCGGCCATGACGTGGTGGTCGGCGGTCGGGATATGCGTATGGGTGCCGAGCACGGCGGTTACGGCGCCGTCGAAGCGATGGGCAAAGGCCATTTTCTCGCTCGTCGCCTCGCCATGGAAATCCACCATGATCGCCGCGTGGGTGACGCCGAGCCGCACGCGCGCCAGAACCCCTTCCAGCGCGCGGAACGGGCAGTCCATCGGGTCCATGAACAGCCGGCCCATCACCTGGGCGATCAGCACGCGCCTTCCATCCGGCAGGGTGATGTCGACCACGCCATCGCCCGGCGTGCCGGGGGGAAAGTTGAGCGGCCTGATCACCCGCTTCTGCTGCGCGATATAGGGGATGATCTCCTTGCGGTCCCAGGCGTGGTTGCCGAGGGTGATGGCATCCGCCCCGGCGGCGAACAGGGCGTCCGCCATGTCCGGCGCGAGGCCGAAGCCGTGGGAAGCGTTCTCGCCGTTGACCACCGCCACATCGGCGCCGAGTTCCCGTTTCAGCCGCGGCAGGGCGGCGATGACCGCTTCGCGCCCGGACCGGCCCACCACGTCACCCAGATAGAGGAGTTTCATCGCTGTCATCTGCATGGCGACATGCGGTATTCGCTCCGCGCCGGTTGGGCAAGTCGGGTCGGGGCGGCATGCGCCTGTTCCGGCACATGACTTTGCGATGAAATGCCGTTAGCCTGACATCATGGAAACGCAGAGCACGATCGATGCCGCCCGCGCCATTTTCGGCGAGCGGCTCAGCCTTAACGCCAATATCCGCGAAACCCACGCCCATGGCGAGGCCAACGCGGCCACCAGCCTGCCGGATGCGGTGGCGTTTCCCGAGTCGACCGAGGAGGTTTCGCGGCTGCTGCGGCTGTGCCACGCGGCGGGCGTGCCGGTCACGCCGTTTGGCGCGGGCACCTCGCTCGAAGGCCATGTGACCCCGGTGCGTGGCGGCATCAGCCTCGATCTGACGCGGATGAACCGGGTGATCGAGGTGAACGACGCGGATCTCGACGGCCGGGTGGAGGCCGGGGTGACACGGCGGCAGCTCAACACCTATCTGCGCGATCACGGGCTGTTCTTCCCGGTCGATCCCGGAGCGGATGCGACAATCGGCGGAATGTGCGCGACGCGCGCCTCCGGCACGACCACGGTGCGCTACGGCACGATCCGCGACAATGTGCTGGGGCTGCGCGCCGTGCTCGCCGATGGCACGGTGATCGACACTGGCGGGCGGGTCCGCAAATCGTCCACCGGCTATGACCTGACCCGCCTGCTGATCGGCTCGGAGGGCACGCTCGGCATCATCACCGAGGTGCAGCTGAAACTCTACGGCATTCCCGAGGCGATCGGCGCCGCCGTCTGCGGTTTCGCCGACGAGCACGCGGCGGTGGCCGCGGTGATCGAGATCATGCAGACCGGCATTCCGGTCGCCCGCATCGAATTCGCCGATACCGCGCAGATGGCGGCCTCGATCGCCTATTCGAAGCTCGATCATCTCATCGCCGGCCCGACGCTGATGTTCGAGTTCCACGGCAGCGCGCAGGGTGTTGCCGAACAGGGGGCCTTGGCCGAGGAAATTGCCAGGGCCCATGGCGGCAGCGGCTTCGCCTTCGCGACCGAAACCGAGGCGCGCAACCGGCTCTGGCGCGCCCGCCACGATGCCTATTGGGCGGCTCGCGCGGCCTATCCCGGCAAGGGCGCCTTTGCGACCGACACGATCGTGCCGATCTCGCGGCTGGCCGAGGCGGTTTCGCTGGCGCGCGAGGCGGTGACGCGCTCCGGCCTCGAAGCCTGCATCGTCGGCCATGTCGGCGATGGCAATTTCCACGTGCTGATCCTCTATCCTGAAGGCGAGGAGGGCCGGGCGAAAGCCTGGGAGCTTGATCGTGAAATTGTCGCCCAGGCGCTTTCGTTCGGCGGGGCGGCGAGCGGCGAGCATGGGGTGGGGCTCGGCAAGCGGGAGTTCCTGCCGCGCGAGCACGGGGCGGCGGCGCTTGGGGTGATGCGGGCGATCAAGCAGGCGCTCGATCCACGCGGTATCCTCAATCCTGGAAAGATGTTTCTCGACTGAAGGCCGGCCGGGCCGTTCAAGGCCCGGCCAACCCGTCGGGTCAGTTGCCGCTGGACGGCGCGGCGGCGGCGGCGGGGGCTGCCGGCGCTGCTGTCGCGGTCGTTCCGCTGGCGGCAGAAGCCGCAGCTCCGGCAACCGGCTGTGCCGCGATGCCGATATCGGTCACGCCCGCCTTTCGCGCGGCGTCCATCACCGTCACGAAATGCTGGAAGGCCACTGCCTTCGACGCGGCGATGGTCACCTCGGTCTTGGACGGATCGCCATCGCCCTGGAACATGGCGGTGAGCTGGTCCGGCGTCAGCACCTGCTTCTTCACCTGGATGCTGCCATCGGCAAGAATGTTCACGGTGAATTTGGGGTGCTTGAGATGCGTCGTCTGCGTCGAGTTCGGCAGCTGCATCGGGATTCCGGCATCCGGGATCATCTGTAGCGTGACGATGATGAAGAATACCAGCAGAAAAAGCATCACGTCGATCATCGGGATGATCTCGACGCGCGCTTTCCGGGCCTCGAAATAGCGCATGTTCATGAAATCAGGCCGCCACCGCGCTGCGAACCGCGGGGCGGCTGCCGGCATGGGGCACCACCGGCGCGCCATCGGTGCGGTTCAGCACCATGGTGCGGATCGTCTCGAGCTGGTGGATGATCAGGCGGACCTGGTTCTGCAGCATGTTGAAGGTGGCGAGGCCGATCATGGCGATGAAGATGCCGCAGGCGGTAGCAACAAGGGCATCGGCCACGCCGCCGGTCACCTCGGCCGGCGCATGGCCGGGCGTGGCGAGCACCGAGAAGGCGTGGAACATGCCGATGATCGTGCCGAACAGGCCGAGCAGCGGGGCGAGCGTCACGATCGTGTCCAGCACCCACATCCGCCGGTCGAGCCGGGGTGCGACCAGCATGATCGCCTCGTCCATCCGGCTGTTCATCGCGGCGTGGTTGGTATCGTGCATGTGGTTCAGGGCGGTATCGAGCAGCAGCGCTTCCGGCATCCGGCCGGCATAGTCGCGCAGCGTCACGAGATCGTCCTCATTCACACGGCCCATGGCGGCCATGCGGCGGACGATCGAGCTGCCGCGAAGGATCGCGCGGCGAAGATACCACATCCGATCGATGATCACCGCGACAGCGATGACGAAAAGACCGGCGAGAACGTAAAGCACCCCGTCGGAATAATTCGCGAGGTGAATGATATAATCCAAGGTCATGCTGACTCTCCGAGACTCCGCCCGGAGCATTCCCAGGCCGGTGCCGGCGCGGGAGGACTTCGGCCGGATCGTTTTGCCCGACAAACACGACTGGGCGCGCCCACATTGCGGGCCGCCTCCCGTCACACCGCGTGTAGACGAGCCTGAGGCGCTTTAGTGTGAAGCCTCGATGACAGTTGTTACGAAGGCGCATCGCGGGCGCCGCGCGATGGCCGCTCACAGGCCGTGCCCTTGTTCCGCTGGCGGCACCGCACGACATCTGCCGCAACAATTCAATGGAGCATCCCGATGGAATATCGCCAGCTCGGCCGGTCCGGCCTGAAGATTTCGACGCTGACGCTCGGCACCATGACGATGGGCGGACGCGGCGTGTTCGGGAAGGTCGGCAATGTCGGGCGTGCCGAGGCGCGGCGGCAGGTCGACATGTGCGTCGATGCCGGCGTCAATCTCATCGATACCGCCGACATCTATTCCACCGGCGGCTCCGAGGAGATCATCGGCGAGGCGCTGGGCGGCAAGCGGCCGCAGGGGCTGCTGATAGCGACCAAGGTGCGGTTTCCGATGGGACAGGGGCCGAATGACCGCGGCCTGTCGCGCCATCACATCATCCAGGCTTGCGAGGCGAGCCTGGCGCGGCTGCGCACCGATGTCATCGATCTGTATCAGGTTCATGAATGGGACGGCCTGACCCCGCTCGAGGAGACGATGCAGGCGCTCGACATGCTCATCCGCCAGGGCAAGGTGCGGTATGTCGGCTGCTCGAACTATTCCGCCTGGCATGTCATGAAGGCGCTCGCGATCGCCGAGCGAACGAATCGCGAAAGGTTCGTCAGCCAGCAGATCCACTACACGCTGGAGGCGCGGGAGGCCGAGAACGAGCTGATCCCGCTCGCGGTCGATCAGGGACTGGGCGTGCTGGTCTGGAGTCCGCTCGCTGGCGGGCTGCTCTCCGGCAAGCATCGTCGCAACCAGGACACGCCGCCCGGCACACGCCAGCTTGCCGGATGGAGCGAACCGCCGATCCACGACGAAGACCGGCTCTGGGACATCGTGGAGGCGCTGATCGAGGTTGCCGGCGCGCACGGCGTTTCCGCGGCGCAGGTCGCGCTCGCCTGGCTGCTCGGGCGGCCGGCGGTGACCTCGCTCGTTATCGGCGCACGCAACGAGGAGCAGCTGGCGGATAACCTGCGGGCCGCGAGCCTGACGCTGACCAAGGAGGAACGTTCGATGCTGGATGCGGTAAGCCAGCGCCCGCTGCATTATCCCTACTGGCACCAGGCACAAACGGCGAAGGACCGGCTCGGCGCGGCGGATCTCGCGCTATTGGGGCCGCATCTCTGAACGGCTCAGTCCGGCGGCAGTAGCTGGGCGTCGGTCGTGCCGGTTCGCGCGCCATCCGATTGGTCCGGATGGCGCGCCCGATCGTGACCGGGCGGACGCGGCGCGCCGTGCCCGCCCGCAGGTCTGTCAGATGTTCTTGTCGAGCCAGGCCTTCAGCACGCTCTTCGGCGCGGCGCCGACATGCTGGGCCGCCGGCTTGCCGTCCTTGAACAGGATCAGGGTCGGGATGCCGCGCACACCATATTGGGTCGGCGTCATCGGGTTCTCGTCGATATTCACCTTGGCGACGGTGACGCGCCCGGCATATTCGCTGCCGAGTTCCTCGAGCGACGGCCCGATGATCTTGCAGGGACCGCACCATTCCGCCCAGAAATCGACCAGAACCGGCTCCTTCGAGTCGAGAACCGAGGTTGAAAACTCCGCGTCGGACACGGCTTTCGTGGCTGCACCCATGATAATGCTCCTTGAAGCGATATGTTGCATACGAGAATGGCGTCTCGCCCGGTGACGATCAAGCTTATGGCTGCTCCGGCTTCGGCGCATGCCGGGCCAGCGTCGCGGCGGGCACCGGCATGACACGGCCCCGCGATGTCCAGACCAGCACCGCCTCGACCCGCCGATCGGGATATATTCCGGCGAGAACCGCGGCATAGGCGGCGAGCTGCGCCGCATAGGCTTCGGGAATTCCGGCCGGATCGTCCGGCGGCCGGCGGTCGGTCTTGTAGTCGGCGATCAGCACCCGGTCGGGCAGCACGGCAAGCCGGTCGATCAGGCCGCCGATCTCGACGCCACCGACAATGCCGGCCACCGGGGCCTCGGCGCGCGAGGCGGGGCCGAACAGCGGCGTCAGCTCAGGATGGTCGAGCACCCCGAAAACCGCGTCGATCAGGGCGGACTGTTCGGCGGCGTCAAGGCTGTGGCCTGGCTGGGCCAGATAGCGGCGCGCGGCCTCGCGCCGGCCGGCGGGGGCAAGATCGGGCAAATGCTGCAACAGCGCGTGGATCAGCCGCCCGCGTGCAAGGGCGGCGGCGCGGCCGGTCTCGCGGCCGGCCAGCGGCGAGGCCGCGGCAAGCCCCGAGCTTTCGCCTTCGGCGCTGCGGCTCGGCACCAGGCGGTCGATCCGGCGTGCGGGCTCGGGCGGCGGCGCCGCGCGCCAGCCGGTTTGCGGGCCGATCCAGCGCGGCAATGGTGAAGCGACCGTCGTGGCGATAGCGGCGGCCCGGTCCGGCGCTGCCGTCTGCGCGGTTTCGAGGCAGAGGATGCTGCCCTCCAGCGGGGGTTCCGCCGCGCGGTCGGCAACGCCGTCGAGCCTGGTGAAACCGGCGCGCACGCTCTCGTACCAGCATGAGTCCGGAAGCTTGGTTTTCGGCGCCGCGCCACAGACGATCAGATGGTCCTCGGCGCGGGTGAGGGCCACGTAGAGCAGCCGGTTGTATTCCTCGGCGGCGCGGGTGGCGCTCCGGGCAAGAGCCTGCTCTACCGCCGCGCTGCGCATGTCGGCGCGGGGGCAGAAGATGGGCACCTGACCTCCATCCTGCGGGGCGTCGAGCCAATGGATCATCTCGCGCGCCTCCTTGCCCGGCTGTCCGGTCGTGTCCGGCAGGATGACCAGCGGCGCCTGCAGGCCCTTCGCGCCGTGAACGGTCATCAGCCGCACCGCGTTGCCGGCCGCCTCCGCCTCGCGCTTGACCTCGGCGGCGGCGGCATCGAGCGCTGCGAGAAAGCCTTGCAGGCTTGGCGTTTCGCGGCTGCCATGGTCGAGTGCTGTGGCGAGCAGTTCGTCGAGCGGCTCGGCGGCCTCCGGCCCGAGCCGGGCGAGCAGCCGGGCCCGGCCGCCCATCGGCCCGAGCACCTCGGCGAAGAAGCGGTAGGGAGCGACGAAATCCGCCCGCGCCTGCGCCTCGGCGATCAGGTCGCGCGCGGCGGCGAAGCCAGCGCACTCGTCGGCGCGGGCGAACAGCGCGTCGCGCAGCGAGCCCTTGCGACCGAGCGCAAGCCGCATCAGCTCCTCGTCGGACAAGCCTCCGAGCGGGCTTGCCAGCACTGTCGCGAGTTCGACATCGTCCTGCGGCAGCAACACGACGCGGGCAAGGGCCATCAGGTCGGCCACGGCGCGGGTTTCGGTCAGCACCATGCGGTCAAGCCCGGCAACCTCGACATTGGCCTCCTTCAGCGCGCGGGTGAGGGCGACGCCGAATTCGTTGCGCTGCCTGACCAAGATCAGGACATCGCCGGGGGCAAGCATGCGCCCGCGCGACTCAAGGCGCATCGTGCCGATATTGGCGGCGATCCATCCCGCCACCGCCCGGGCAAGCCGCCGCCGTGCCGAGGCCTGTTCGGCATAGGTCTCGGCCGGCGCCCAGGGAGCGAGGTCGGGATCGGGGTCGGCGGCAATCAGCGGCCACAGCGTGACCGAGCCGGCCTGTCCGGCGCGGCTTGCGCCATGCGCCAGCGTCTCGCCGGGCATCACCACGCCGGCGCGCGCCGGCCCGCTCTCGAACACCTTGTCCACCAGGGCGAGAACCGGTGCCGTGGAGCGAAACGAGGTCGCGAGGCTGCCTTCATGCCAGCGCGCGCCGGCGGCTGACACGCGGGCGCCGATGCCCGCCCGCCAGGCGTCGAAACTCGCAAGATCGGCGCCCTGGAAGGAGTAGATCGACTGTTTCCGATCACCGACCGCGAAGATGGTGCGTGCCCCGTCGCTCCGCGCGCCTGTGCCGGCAAAGAACTCGGCCGCGATCGCGTCGATCACCGCCCATTGCGCCGGTGCGATGTCCTGCACCTCGTCGAGCAGGATATGGTCGATCCCGCCATCGAGCTTGTAGAGCACCCAGGCGGCGCCGGGATCGACCAGGAGCTGTGCCGCGCGGGCGATCAGGTCGGCATAGTCGAACCGCGCATTGAGCTGCTTCGCCCCCTGTTCGGCGGCGTGGATCGGCAGCGCGAGCCGGGTGAGGGCGGCGGAAAGATCGGCGAGGCGCCGCGCCGCGAGGCGGTCCATCATCCGCAGCAGCCGTGCCTGCTCGGCCTCGATCGATGTCCGCAGCGCCGGTTCCGCGGCATCGAGCGTCTTGCTCAACAACGTTGTCATCGCGCGCGGCGCGCCGGCGCCGGTGAAGAAGCCATCCCGCCAGATATCGAGCCGGGCGGCGCGCTGCGCTGGCGGCAGGTTCAGCCAGGCCAGCAGGGCGGCGGCCTTTTCCCGCGCTTTCGGCGAGCTGCGTTCGCTCATCGCCCGAAGGGTGGCACGGATGTCGCGATCGTCGAATGCGACGATCGAGAGCAGGATCGCATCCTCGTCTTCATCGGGGGCGTCGAGCGCGGCCGCCTGCATGGCGGCGATGCTCCCGACATCCCCATAGCGGGACGCGAGCCCCGCCAGCCTTGCCTGCGCGTCGGTCAGCATCCGGTCGGTCAGGCCGGCGAAATCGGTTTCCGAAATCTGCCCCGCGAGAAGCCTGAGCGCGGCTTCCGCATTGCGGCTGTCATCACCCAGAACGGCCTCGCGCGCGGCGCGGCGGCGGCCGGCGGCCTCGGCCTCGTCGGCGACGGCGAAATGCGGCGAGATCTGCGCCTCCAGCGGAAACCGGCGCAGCAGCGACTGGCAGAAGGCATGGACCGTGTCGATCCGCATGCCGCCCGGCAGGTCAAGCACCTGGCCGAACAGCATCCGCGCCCGCTGCCGCGTCGCCGCATCGGTCGGCATGTCGAGCGCTGTGAGATCGCCATCGAGCTTGTCGTCGGTGGCGATGGCCCAGTCGCCGAGCCGCCGGCGCAGGCGGATCGCCATCTCGGCGGCCGCCGCGCGGGTGAAGGTCAGGCAGAGGATGCGGCTGGGCGGTGCGCCGGAGAGCATCAGCCGCAGCAGCCGGTCGGTCAGCAGCTTGGTCTTGCCCGATCCGGCCGAGGCGCCGACGAAGGCGGAAACCGATGGGTCGGAGGCCGCGCGCTGCGCCGCCTCGGCCATCGCGATGGCGTCGCTCATGCGTCCTCCTGCCACTCGGCACGGCGGGAAATGCCGGCGAAGGGCTGATCCTTGGGTTTGCGGCCGGGATGCGGCGCGTCGAGAAACGGCGTCGCGGCATCGGCGTAGTGGGCGAGCAGAGCGGGAATCTGCGCGCGCGCCGCCTCGATCACCGCCTCGAGCGATTGGGCCTTGTCCCCGAACAGCGCCCTCGTCTCGCCCTCGGTGGCCCCGCCGGACAGTTTCCAGTAGGCGAGTTCCCCAACCTTGCCGGCAAAACCGGGGAAGCCGCCGGTCTCGGCGATGACTGCCTCGATCGGCAATTGCGGAGCCTTGCCCTGCTCCACCGCTTTGTCGGCGGGTGGGCTGCCGGTCTTGTAATCGATGATCGCGATTGTATCGCCCCGCCGCTCGATCCGGTCGGCCCGGCCGTTGACGGTGAAACGGCCGAACCGCCACGCGCCGGGGAGTTCCACCCTGATATCGTCGGCCTCACCCTGCTCGGCGAGCCGCGCGCGTTCGATCTCGACGATCCAGCCGGCGATGCGCTCCAGCCTGACCAGCCAGAACGCCTCGAGGGCCCGGCGCAGGCGCCGTGCGCGCAGGGCGGTGGCGAAGGCGTGGGCGAGCCTGCGCGGCGCATCCTCGTCCCTGGCCCAGCCCGGCGTCGCCGCCACCTCCATCAGCGCGTCATGCGTGATGGTGCCAAAAATCGCCGCGTCGGTCTCGGCCTGTAGCGGGTTCAGCGGGCGCAGCTTCAGCACCTCGCCGGCATAGATGGCGTAGGGGTCGGCAAGCAGCGTCGTGATCTTCGAGATCGAGTAGGTGACCGGCCTCACCTCCACTGGTGGGCGCGGCTCCGGGCGACGCAGTCGGGGCATGGGGGTGGAGGGCTGGTCGAGCCCGGCCGACCAGTGGGCAGCCGGATGAGGCTGCAAAACGTGTCCGCCACCACGCAGCCCGAGTTCGATCCGGGCCAGAAATCGTGAGGGCACCGCCGGGGCGCGGCCCCGCCGGCGTGGCGCCGACAGCACCACCTCGTCGCAGGCGCCGATCAGGATGCCGAGATCGTGCGCCGCCTCGCCGATCCTCTCGGCATCGTCCGGCAGACCGGCGGCGCGCCGCATGGGTCGGGACAGCCAGGGGCCGGGATCTGGCTCCGCCGGAAACACACCCTCGACCATCCCGCCGAGAACGAGCGTGTCGACCCGTTGCAACCGCGCCTCCATCATGCCCCAGATGGCGACCCGCGGGTTTGCATCGTGCGCACGCGGGCGGCGCAGCCGGGCATTGCCCAGCACCGCATCGAGCAGCGGGACCAGTTCCGCGGGTTCGACATCCGCCAGCCCGTCGAGCGCCGCGAGCTGGATGGCGAGATGCTCCGACAGCGCCGCCCCGGCCTCGCCGGCCCAGAGATCGTCCGTGATCGCTTCCGCCGCTCCGATCAGCCCCCCGAGGAGGGTTGCCGGCGGCAGGCTCGCCGGGCCGGACGATATCGGCCGGAGGCGCAGCTGAAGATCGGCGAGAAAGGCCGGAAGCGCGTCATCCGGCGAGGCCTCGTGATCGGCGGCGTGGCGCATCGCGGCAAAGCCGGGGCCGGGCAGGGCACGGCGGAGCAGCTGGTCGAGCTGGCGGGCGAGGGCACGGCACTGCCCCGGCGGCTGACCCGCCGTCACCAGCGGATGTTTCAGCAGCGCGAGCACGGGCACGGCGTCGTAGTCGCTCTCGACGCAGGTGGCGAGCAGACGCAGCACGATTGCCGGCGGCGTGTCGGCGAGACGTTCGCCCGCGCTGTCCTCGGCGCGGATGCCGAGCCGTTCGAGCTCGGCGGCAACGCGCAAGGCGAGGCCGCGATCGGGCGTGACCAGCGCCGCATCGCGCCCCGGCGTTTCCAGCGCGTGGCGGAGGGTGAGCGCGATGGCGCGCGCTTCGTCCTGTTCATCGGCGGCATCGAGCCGCCAGAGTCCATCGCCCGCCGCCGCCACAGCATCCGCCGTCGGTGGAATCGGCAGGAACGCGTTGCGGAGGAGTGCGATCCGGCCGGCCCGGCCGGTCGTCTCCCCGTCGCGCAGGGGATGGATTTCGGCGCGGTGCGCGCCGATCGCCTCGGCAAGGCGGCGAAGGCCGGCCTGGGGATGGGACGGTGTGCGATCGAGCATCGACCATGCCTCGTCCGGCAGGTCGGGGTCGAAGCCGGGCAGCACCACGCAGCCCTGTTCGAGACTTGCAACGACACGCGCGAGCCGCGTCAGGGCGGGTGGTGCTGCGGCAAGTCCGGCGAGCCAGACCGGGTGCGGCGGCGGCGCAAGGCGCCAGCGCTCGGCCTGCGCATCGAGCAGCATCCGCTGGCGCACCGCCGGATCGACCGCGCCGCGCTCGGCGAGAATCGCGGGCCATGCGCGCGTGACGATCGACAGGAAATCGAGAGTGCGCTGCCAGTGTTCGGCGAGTTCGGGTGCCACGATTCCTGGCAGCGTGTCCGCAAGCTCGATCTCGGCCTGGGCGGCGGTGTCGAGCAGTAGGGCAAGGTCGTCGGCGAGCAGCAGCGCGGCGGCGAGGGTGGTCGGCGCGCCGTCGCGCCCACCCATGCCGAGGATCAGCCGGGCGAGGACAGAGCGGCGTTCCTCGGCGGCGATCGCCGGCGGCAGGTCGAGCCCGGCGAGGATGCCGAGTGCTGCTTCGTCTGCCGCCCCGATCGCGGCGATGCGGGGCATGATCAGGGGCCCGCCTTTCGCTTCGAGAAAGGCGGCGGCGGCGGCGCGGGCGGCGCGGCGGGTGGGCAGGAACAGCACGCCATCGGCCGGGTCGCGGCCGGCATGCGCCGCCTCTTCCAGCCAGGCGCGGGCAAGCTCAAGCAGGAACGGGCGATCGGCGCCGACGAACCGGACCTTCGGGATCATGGCAGAAATCTTTCGAGCAGGGCGTCCGGCCCGCGAATCGTGGCCGTGCGGTGATCGCCTTCGTCCCACTCAAGCGCGATCGTCAGCGCCTCCTGCGGCGCGAGGGGGCCGAGCCGGTCGGGCCACTCGATCAGGACGATGCCGGCAAGGGCCGCATCCAGCCCGAGTTCGGCGACATCCTCCGGGCCGCCGAGGCGCCAGAGGTCGAAATGCGCCACCGGCGGATCGAGTTCGTAGGTCTGCACCAGGGTGAAACTCGGACTCGGCACGTCGAGCGTGGCATCGCCGGCGCGGGCGCGGATGAAGGCGCGGGCAAGGGTCGATTTCCCGGCGCCAAGCGGGCCGGAGAGCAGGAGGGCGTCGCCGGCGCGAGCCTGTGCCGCCAGTTGTCGCGCAAGCGCCGCGGTGGCGTCCTCGCCGCCGAGCGATATCGTTCGAATCCCCATTGTTCGATCCTGCCCGATCAGCCGGTCTTTGCAAGTTGACCCGTGCGCGGTTTCGGCTACGCATGGGGCATGGCAGAGACGATCACCACAGATGTGGCCATTATCGGCGCGGGCCCCGCGGGCCTGTTCGCTGTCTTCGAGTGCGGGATGCTGAAACTCGGCGCCGTGCTGATCGATGCGCTGGGCGAGGTGGGCGGCCAGTGCGCCGCGCTCTACCCGGAGAAACCAATCTACGACATCCCCGCCCTGCCGGCGATCGAGGCGGCGGGGTTGATCGAGAATCTGGAGCGGCAGGTCGCCCCCTTTGCCGCGCCGCGCCTGCTCGGCCGGCTGGTGACGGCGATTTCCGGCGCCTGCGGCGATTTCACCATCGGCACTGACCAGGGCGATCTCGTCCGCGCCAAGGCGATCATCATCGCCGCCGGTGCCGGCGCCTTCGGCCCGAATCGCCCGCCCCTTGCCGGGCTCGCCGCCTACGAGGCGAGCGGTGCGGTGCAATACTACGTGAAGCGGCGCGAGGCGCTGCGCGGCAAGCGGGTGGTGATCGCCGGCGGCGGTGATTCGGCGGTGGACTGGGCGCTGGCGCTGCGGGGCATTGCGGCCAGCATCGCCGTGGTGCACCGGCGGCCGAAATTCCGCGCCGCGCCGGAAAGTGCGGCCCAGCTCGCCGCGGCGGCGGCACAGGGCGAGATCGATCTCGTGATCCCCTATCAGCTCCACGCGCTGCATGGTGCCGATGGCACGCTGGGCAGCGTCGAGGTCGCCGATCTCGACGGGGCGACACGGCATCTCGACGCCGACATCCTGCTGCCGTTTTTCGGCCTCGCGACCGATCTCGGCCCGGTGGCGACCTGGGGGCTCGAACTCTCTCTTCATCACGTTCTCGTGACACCATCGACGTGCGAGACCAGCACGCGCGGGATTTTCGCGATCGGTGACGTGGCGGAATATCCAGGGAAACTGAAGCTGATCTTGCAGGGTTTCTCTGAAGCCGCGATGGCGGCGCACGCGATTCATCCGATCGTTCACCCCGAACAGGCGTTGCACTTCGAATATTCGACATCGAAAGGCCTGCCGGGCGCCGCCTGAATCCCCGCCTTCCGCGGCAAAAAAACGCTGACAAACCGCGCCCGGTCGTTCAGTCTGGGTCCAGGCATCGGAGGGATTTGTGATGGATGGCTATACCCCGCCCGGCCTGGTTCGGTCATACGAACAAGTTCGCGCCCATACCGAGGATCTGGCGCGGGCTCTTTCCGCCGAGGATCAGTGCATCCAGTCGATGGCGGATGCGAGCCCGGCGAAATGGCACCGCGCCCACACCACCTGGTTTTTCGAGCAGTTCGTGTTGCTGCCCCACGCTCCCGGCTATCGCGTGTTCGATCTGGCGTTCCAATACCTGTTCAATTCCTATTACGAGTCGGTTGGTGAACGGCAACCACGGCCGGAGCGCGGGCTGATCACCCGGCCCGAGGGGGCGCGGGTGACCGCCTATCGCGCGCATGTTGACACCGCGATGCGGGAGCTGATCGAGCGTGGCGGGGCCCCGGCCGATCTGGTGGTGCTTGGCCTCAATCACGAGCAGCAGCATCAGGAACTGCTGGTTACCGACATCACCCATGCCTTTGCCCAGAACCGTTTCGCTCCGGCGCCGGTTCCCCATTTCACCCGGCCGCCGGCGGTGCCCGGCGGCGAAGGTTTCGTCGATTTTCCGGGCGGGCTCGTCGAGATAGGGTTCGCCGAGGCCGGGTTCCATTTCGATAATGAAGGGCCCCGTCATCAAGTCTGGCTGGAACCCTATCGCCTGGCCGACCGGCTTGTACGCAATCGCGACTGGCTGGCCTTCATGGCGGAAGGCGGATACCGGACCAGCACGCTGTGGATGGCGGATGGATGGGAAGCGGCGCGCGCTGGCGGCTGGGCGGCGCCGCTCTACTGGCGGCGCGACAACGATGTCTGGTCCAGCTTTGGCCCCGAAGGCGTGCTGAGGCTCGATCCCGACGCTCCGGTGATGCATGTTTCATGGTATGAGGCGGACGCCTACGCCCGCTGGCGCGGCGCCAGACTGCCGACCGAGGCGGAGTGGGAAGCAGCGGCGGCGGATCCGCGCCTCGCGGAGATGACCGGATATGTCTGGCAATGGACCGAAAGCGCCTATCGCCCCTATCCGCGATTCCGGCCGGTTGCCGGCGCGATCGGTGAATATAATGGGAAATTCATGATAAATCAGATGGTTCTCCGCGGGTCTTCAATGGCAACGCCGGAAGGGCACGCGCGGCGGAGCTATCGGAACTTCTTCCATCCGGACAAACGCTGGCAGTTCGCGGGGCTTCGTCTCGCGTGGGACTGCTGAACGGTGTCGGGTCTTGCATCGCCAGAGGCCGGTATCGTCGCCGAGGCGCTCGCCGGGCTGACGGCGCCGCGCAAGAGCCTTCCGCCCAAACTGTTTTATGACGAGGCCGGCTGCGCCCTGTTCGGGGCGATCACACGGCTCGCGGAATATTACCCGACGCGCACCGAGCGCGCCTTGCTGACGCGGGTTGCGGCGGCGCTCGGCGCATGGGTGGAACCCGGTGCGGCGCTGGTCGAATATGGCGCCAGCGACGAGGAGAAGGCGGAATTGCTGTTCGGGGCGCTGGAGAGCGCCGCTTATGTGCCGATCGATATTGCCGCCCCGGCGCTGGCCGCGCTTGCCGCACGGATGCGGCGGCGTCATCCCGCGATCGCGGTGCATCCGCTCGCCGCCGATTTTCTTGCCCCGGTGCGCCTGCCGGCGGCGATTGCGGGACTGCAGCGTCTCGGCTTCTTTCCAGGATCGACGATCGGCAATCTCGATCATGACGAGGCGGTCGCGTTTCTCGTCCGGGCGCGCACGGCGCTCGGGCCCGGATCGCCGCTGCTGATCGGGGTGGATCTCGAAAAATCGCTGGATATCCTGATCCCCGCCTACGACGATGCCGAAGGAGTGACGGCGGAGTTCAACCTCAACATCCTCACCCGGCTGAACCGGGAGGCGGAGGCCGATTTCGACCCCGCGCTGTTCCGCCACCGGGCGGTGTGGAATGACAGGTTTCGCCGGATCGAGATGCATCTTGAAAGTCGGGTGCCGCAGAGCGTGCGCCTTGCCGGGCTCAGGATCGACTTCGCCGCCGGCGAGACGATCCACACCGAGAACAGCCACAAGTTTTCCGAGGCCCGCTTCGCCGCGCTGGCCGCGCAGGCCGGCTGGATTGTGGCCGAAAGCTGGACGGATCCGGATCGTCTGTTCTCCGTCCAGCTCCTGGTGTCGCGATCCTGAGACTTCGAATTTTCAGCCCCCTCGAATTTTCAGCCCCGGCGCCCGCTCTTATCGCCTTCGCCTGCATCGCTGACGGCCGGGCGCGGGAGACGGGGAACATCCAGGGTCAGGCGAAATCCGGCTTGCGCTTGGCGATGAAGGCCTGCATCCCCTCGCGCTGATGCGGGGTTCCGAACAGCGGCAGGAAGGCTGCCCGCTCATATTTGACGCCTTCGGACAGGGTGGTTTCAAAGGCGGCGTTGATGCTGCGCTTGGCTTGCAGAAGGGCGACGGGCGACATGCCGGCGATCCGCTTCGCGAGTTTCGTCGCCTCCGCCATCAGTTCCGCCGCCGGCACGACCCGGGCGACCAGATTGGCGCGTTCGGCCTCTTCGGCATCCATCATCCGGCCGGTGAGGATCATTTCCATCGCCTTAGACTTGCCGATGGCGCGGGTGAGGCGCTGGGTGCCGCCGGCGCCCGGGATCACGCCGATGGCGATTTCAGGCTGGCCGAACTTCGCGGTATCGGCGGCGAGAATGATGTCGCACATCATGGCCAGCTCGCAGCCGCCACCGAGCGCATAGCCCGCGACCGCGGCGATCACCGGCTTGCGCATGGTGGTCACCACCTCCCACGACCGGCCGATGAAATCGTCGAGCCCGGTTGCCGGCCAGGCGCGGTCGGCCATTTCCTTGATGTCGGCGCCGGCGGCGAAGGCGCGTTCCGAGCCGGTCAGGACGATGCAGCGGATCGCGGCATCGGCGTCGAAGCTGCGCAGCGCGTCGCCCAGCTCGGTCATGAGCTGGTCGCACAGCGCGTTGAGCGCCTCGGGCCGGTTCAGCCGGATGAACGCCACGGCGCCGTCGGTTTCGGTGATGATCATTTCGTAGGGCATGAAATCCTCCGCATTGTTGCGGCAGGATGGCCCAATTCGCCGATGATGCAACCCGCTTCGTCCGCCCGGATGCGAATCGGGCATTGACGCGACTACGGCGGGTTCGTCAGGTATAGGAGGGAGAGACAAACCGAGGCCCAAATTGCCCTTGACCGCCATTCGCGAATTGCCGCTCGATCAGCTTCTGCTGGGTGATGCCGTCGAGACGATGCGCATGCTGCCGGACGCATCGATCGACTGCGTCTTCGCCGATCCGCCCTATAACCTGCAGCTGCGCGGCGAGCTTCGCCGGCCGGATGACAGCGTGGTCGACGGTGTCGACGACGACTGGGACAAGTTCAGCGATTTCGCGGCCTATGACGAATTCTCCCGCGCCTGGCTCGGCGAGGCGCGGCGGCTGATGCACAAGGACGCGACGATCTGGGTGATCGGCTCCTATCACAACATCTTCCGCCTCGGCGCGATCATGCAGGATCTCGGTTTCTGGATCCTCAACGACGTGATCTGGCGCAAGACCAACCCGATGCCGAATTTCCGCGGCCGGCGCTTCACCAACGCGCACGAGACCCTGATCTGGGCGGCGCGCGAGCGGACGTCGCGCTACCGCTTCAACTACCAGGCCATGAAGTCGCTGAACGACGACACCCAGATGCGCAGCGACTGGACGATCCCGCTCTGCACCGGCGGCGAACGGCTGCGCAACCAGCACGGGCTGAAGCTGCATCCCACCCAGAAGCCGGAAGCGCTGTTGCACCGGGTGATCCTGGCGGCGACCAATCCTGACGATGTGGTGCTCGATCCGTTTTCCGGCACGGCGACGACGGCGGCGGTGGCCAAACGGCTCAACCGGCATTTCATCGGCATCGAACGGCATCCGGCCTATGTCGAGGCCGGCTGGGCCCGGCTGCGCCAGATGCGGGCGGCGCCGGCGCATCTGACGAAAGCGATGCCGAGCCGGCGCGATGCGCCGCGCATCGCCTTCGGCGTGCTGGTCGAGCGGGGCATGATCCCGCCGGGCACGGTGCTGCACGACCGGTTGCGCCGGGTCAGCGCCACCGTCGCGGCCGATGCCAGCATCATCGCCGGCACCCATCGCGGTTCGATCCATCAGGTTGGCGCGGCGGTACAGAATGCGGCGAGCTGCAATGGCTGGACCTTCTGGCATGTCGAGCGCGAGGGGCGGCTTGTCGCCCTCGATCATGTGCGCGAAACGCTGCGCCCATGACAAAGTCTCTCGCCTCGATGACCGGCTTCGCCCGCCACGCGGGCACCCATGACAATGCCAGCTTCGTCTGGGAAATCCGCAGCGTGAACGGCCGCGGGCTCGATCTGCGGCTGCGCCTGCCCGCGGGGCTGGACGCGCTCGAGCCGGCGCTGCGCGATGCGGCCGGCAAGCGGCTCAAGCGCGGCAATGTTTCGGCCACGCTCACACTCAGGCGCGAGGCCTCAGCGGCGATGATGGTGGATGAAGCGGCGCTCGAAGGGTTTCTGCGCCACGCCCTTGCGCTGTCGGACCGGATTCCCGGGGCGATGGTGCCGCGCGCCGAGGCGTTGCTGGCCCTGCCCGGCGTGATCCGCCCCGCCCTTGCCGATGAAGCCGCCGATGACGCGCAGGCGGCGCAGCAGGAAGCTCTCGCCGCCACTCTCGCGGCCGGGTTCGATGCGGCCCTCGCCGCACTCGACCAGGCGCGGCGCGAGGAGGGCGGCAGGCTTGCCGCGATCGCCAGCGACCTGCTCGATGCGATCCAGCGGCTGATCGCCGCAGCACGGGCCCATGCGCCGGAACAGGCGGCACAGCACCGCGCCCGGCTGCGGGCGGCGCTGGCCGACCTGCTCGGTGATGCCGACCCGCTGCCACAGGAGCGGCTCGCCCAGGAAATCGCGCTGCTCGCCACGAAATCGGATGTGCGCGAGGAGCTCGACCGGCTGGACGCGCATGTCGGCGCCGCCCGCGCGCTGCTCGCCGACGCCGTGGCGGTCGGCCGCCGGCTCGACTTCCTGATGCAGGAATTCAACCGCGAGGCGAACACGCTGTGCAGCAAATCCGCCTCGCTGGAGCTGACCGCGATCGGGCTCGACCTCAAGGCAACGATCGAGCAGCTCCGCGAACAGGTGCAGAACATTGAGTAGGCCGGCATGAAGCGGCGTGGCATGTGCCTCGTGCTCGCCGCCCCCTCGGGCGCGGGCAAGACCTCGCTCTCGCGCGCCCTGCTCGAAGGTGATTCGTGGATGTCGCTGTCGATCAGTGCGACGACGCGCGCGCCACGGCCCGGTGAGGTCGATGGCGAACACTATTTCTTCAAATCGTCCGAAGAGTTCGCCGCCATGGTCGAGGCTGGCGCGTTTCTCGAACACGCGACGGTGTTCGGTCGGCGCTACGGCACGCCCCGCGCGCCGGTCGAGGCGGCGCTGGCCGCCGGGCGGGACATCCTGTTCGACATCGACTGGCAGGGGTTTCGCCAGCTCCGCAACGCCCTGCCGAAGGATGTGGTAGGGGTCTTCATCCGCACCCGCAGCGTCGACGAGCTGCGGGCGCGCCTCGTGGCGCGCGGCGACGACGCCGAGACCATCGAGCGCCGGATGGAGGAAGCCGATAGCGAGCTAGCCCACCAGATGGAATTCGATTTCATCATCGAGAACACGGACTTCGCCGCTGCCCTGTCGGATCTGCGGGCCATCCGGCGCGCTTGCAGGCTGGCAACCTCACGGATTGTTGAGGGAGCCTTGCCGCCGGAAGGCAAGTCTGTCTAAAGGGCTGTAACAGTGTCGTAATCGACACCCACTGAAAAACGGAGCCACCCCATGCCCGATGACAATACGGAGCGTAAGCCACGCGTTTCGTTCTGGCGGATCCTACTCGTGGTGCCCTTCGTGGCCACGCTGTGGGTTCCATTCTTCAATCACGCAAAGCCGGAAATCGCCGGCTTTCCGTTTTTCTACTGGTACCAGCTCCTCTGGGTCGTGTTGTCGGCGATCCTGATCTGGATCGTCTGGCGCGTCGAGAGCTGAGGAGCCCGAATCATGCTTGCTGCAGGCATTGTCTTTGCCGTTCTGGTCATCGCCGTCCTGGTTCTGGGCTTCTTCGCCGCGCGCTGGCGCGGCGGCGATCTCAGCCAGCTTCACGAATGGGGGCTTGGCGGCCGCCAGTTCGGCACGCTGATCTCGTGGTTCCTGATCGGTGGCGACCTCTACACCGCCTATACCTTCATCGCCGTGCCCGCGCTGATGTTCGGCGCTGGCGCGATTGCCTTCTTCGCGGTGCCGTACACGATCATCGCCTATCCGATCCTGTATGTCGTGTTCCCGAAAATGTGGCGGGTGGCGGCGAAATACGGGTTCGTCACCGGGCCTGAATTCGTTCGCGGCCGCTATGGCAACCGCTGGCTGGCGCTGGCCGTCGGCATCACCGGCATCATCGCGACCATGCCCTATATCGCGCTGCAGCTCGTCGGCATGCAGGTGGTGATCGGCGCGTTCAATCTCGGCACCGGGTTTGGCGGCCATTTGCCGCTGATCCTCGCCTTCCTCGTGCTGGCCGCTTTCACCTACACGTCGGGCCTGCGCGCGCCGGCGATGATCGCGGTGGTCAAGGATACGCTGATCTATCTGACGATCATCGTCGCGATCATCGCGATCCCGTCCTCGCTCGGCGGGTTCGGAAACATCTTCGCCAAGATTGCGCATGCGAAGCTGCTGCTGGCGGCCCCTGGCCCGCACACCACGGGCATCTATTCGGGCTATGCGACACTCGCGCTGGGCTCGGCCATGGCGCTGTTCCTCTACCCTCACGCGCTGACCGGCATTCTCTCCGCCCGGTCGAGCGAGACGGTGCGGAAAAACGCGGTGATTCTGCCGGCCTACTCATTCATGCTCGGCCTGATCACGCTGCTCGGCGCCATGGCGATCGCCGCCGGCGTCGCCGCGGCGCCGCAATTCGCGGCCGGCTTCAAGACCTACGGGCCCAGCTTTGCGGTGCCGGCGCTGCTGATCCAGACGCTGCCGGGCTGGTTCGTCGGTGTTGCCTTCGCGGCCATCGCCATCGGTGCGCTGGTGCCGGCGGCGATCATGGCGATCGCCTCGGCCAACATCTTCACCCGCGACATCTGGAAAGAGTTCGTTGCCCCCGGCATGTCGCCCGGCGCCGAATCGCAGATCGCCAAGCTGTTCTCGATCGTGATGGTGATCGGCGCGCTGATCTTCATTTTCGGCCTGCCGCAGAAATACGCGATCCAGTTGCAGCTGCTCGGCGGCATGTGGATGATCCAGATCTTCCCGGCCATCGTGTTCAGCCTGTTCACCCGGTTCTACAATGGCTGGGCGCTGCTGGTGGGCTGGGCCGTCGGCATCGGGCTGGCAACGCATTTCGCACTGCTCAACCACCTCAAGGGATCGATCTATCCGTTCCATATCGGCGGCCTGACGTTCCCCTGCTACATCGCGCTGGCGACCTTCGTCGTGAACGTGCTCGTGGCCACCGTGCTGTCGCCGGTGTTCCACGCCATCAAGTCGGACCGCACGCGCGACATCACCAGCAGCGCCGACTACGCCTGAGGAATGGCGCGCGCCCCGCGCCATCGCCGATGAGCGGCTCCACGCCCCGCCGGCGCGGGGCCGCTTTCGGTTTCATCATGGCCACGATCCTGCTGGATATGCTGGCCATGGCGATCGTCCTGCCGGTGTTGCCCGCGCTCATCACCGGACTTGTGGGCGGCCGGTCGGTGCTCAGCGCGCATGTCTTCGGCGCTTTTGGCGCGGCCTGGGCGGCGATGCAGTTCATCGCCTCGCCGATGCTGGGCGCGCTGTCCGACCGGTTCGGCCGGCGGCCGGTCATCCTGCTTTCCTGTCTCGGGCAGGCGGTGGATTTCACCGTGATGGCGCTGGCTCCCTCGGTGGGCTGGCTGCTCGCCGGGCGCATTCTCTCCGGCGCGTCCTCGGCCAATATCGCCGCCGCCAACGCCTATATCTCCGATGTCACGCCGCCGGAGCGCCGGGCGGCGGCGTTCGGTGTTTCTGGTGTTGCCGCGGCGATCGGCTTTGTGCTCGGACCAGCGCTCGGCGGATTGCTCGGTGCGGTTTCGCTGCGGCTGCCATTCTGGTTCGCCGCCGGACTTTCCCTTGCCAATTTCCTGTATGGCCTGGTCGCGCTGCCGGAATCGCTGGCGCCGCGCCGGCGCCGGCGGATCGGCTGGCGGGGCCTCAACCCGCTGGATGCGCTGAGCTTCTATCGTCGGCCGGGCGTGGCTGCCCCGGCGACGATCTACGCGCTCGGCACGCTTGCGCTGCAAGCGGTGCCGTCGGTCATGGTGCTCTACGTGCAGGAGCGGTTCGGCTGGCGCCCACTGCTGATCGGTGCCGCCCTCGCCGCCGCCGGGGTGGGGTTTGCCGTGGTCGGCGGTGTGATGGTCGGGCCAATGGTGCGCCGGCTCGGCGAGCCGCGGACGCTCATCCTCGGCCTGATCGGCGGCGCTGCCGGATTTGTGCTGTTCGGCCTCGCGCCCGATTCGCGAGTGTTCTGGATCGGCGTGCCGGTACTCTCGGCCTGGGGGCTGGCGATGCCGGCGGTGCAGGGGATCATGGCGCACCGGATCGGCGGGCGCGAGCAGGGCCGCTTGCAGGGGCTGCTCGCCAGCCTGAACGGGCTGACCGCGCTGGTCGGCCCGTTGCTGTTCACCACGATCTATGCGGCGACGCTGGGGCCTGACGGCACGGCGGACGTGCCGCAATCCGGCACCGCCCTCGTCGTCGCCGGTCTGCTGCTGCTCGCCTCGCTGATCCCGCTGCGCTGGGCGGTGCGGTATCAGGTCGGAAGACCGAACCCGTAGGCGTCCATCCGCAGGATGGCGTGTTCGGTCGAGTTGTGCAGCCGCCGCGCCGCGCCGCCATCGCCGGCGCCGATCGCGGCGAAGAGCGGCAGAAGATGTTCCTCGGTCGGGTGTTCGTCACGCGCATGCGGCGCGCGGGCGCGATAGTCGAGCAGGGCGCCGATGTCGTTGCCGGCAATGGTCTCGTCCATCCAGGCGCTGAATGCCGTCACGTCCTGCGTCTCCGGCGCGTCGACCGGCTGGCCGCGGAACCGCCGCAGATCATGGGTGAAACTGCCGGAACCAAGGATCAGCACATCCTCGCGCCGCAGCGGCGCGAGCGCCCGGCCGATGTCGAAAGCGTGGTGCGGGCCGAGCCGGGTCTGGACCGAGAGCTGGAGCACGGGAATATCGGCCGCCGGAAAGGCCAGTAGCAGCGGCACCCACGCGCCATGATCCAACCCGCGTTCCGGGTCGAGCCCGGCCGGGAAACCGGCCTCGCCGAGCAGGGCGGCGATGCGCTGTGCCAGCGCCGCATCGCCTGGCGCGGGATAGGCGAGCTGGTAGAGCGCGCGGGGGAAGCCGAAGAAATCATGGATGGTCTCGTTGCGGGCCACCGCATTGACCATCGGCGCGTCCGTCTCCCAATGCGCGGAGACGACGAGAATGGCGCGCGGCCGGGGCACTATGCCGGAGAGCCCGGCGAGGAAGTTCCTCGCCGGGGTTTCGGTCAGCGCCAGCATCGGCGAGCCGTGGCTGACGAAGAGAACGGGTTGCATCACGCGCTCCTCCGGCCGAACGGGGTCGGGACGAGGGCATAGGGACCATCGCCGATCAGGGCGAGCGCCACGAGGGCGATTGCCCAGAACGCGGGATATTCCCATCCGCCGCCCTTCGCCGTGAAATAGAAGCCGTTATGGATATGCACCAGCGCGATGGCGCCGATCAGGTCGGGCACGATCAGCAGCGCGGCGAGGCGGGCCCAGATCCCCAGCACCAGCGCAATGCCGGCCGCCAGTTCCCAGAGCATGACGAACAGGCCGAACCAGCCCGGCAGGCCGAGGCTGGCGAAGAAATGTTCCGTCCCGGCAGGGGTGAAGATGGCGTATTTCAGCCAGTCATGGGCGAAGAACAGGAAGCCCAGGGTCAGGCGGAGCAGCAGCGCGCCGTAGCCGGCGGTTCGGGTGTCGATTGTCGGGTCCATGTGCGTAATCTCCTTCGCCGCACAGATAACCATGCGATAATAGTTGGGTAATATCAAAATTTTTGGTTATCATCATGCGAATTCGCATAGGACCGAAGATGGATTGGGACGATTTGCGCAGTTTTCTTGCCATTGCCCGCGAGGGCACGCTGTCGGCGGCGGCGCGGCGGCTCGGCGTGCGGCAATCGACGATGGGGCGGCGGCTCGCCGCACTGGAGACGCGGGCCGGGGTTCGGCTGCTGGAGCGCACGCCGCGGGGCTTCCGGCTGACCGCTGCCGGCGAGGCGGCGCGCACCGAGGTGGAGCGGATGGAGGCGGCGGCGCTGGCGGCCGAGCGCGCGGTCAGCGGCCGGGATGTGCGGCTGGAAGGCATGGTGCGGCTGACCACCGTCGCCGATTTCGCCTCCGCCGTGCTGATGCCCGCTCTCTGCGATCTTGCGTCCCGCTATCCGGGGATCGTGGTCGAGCTGATCGCGGACGACCGGACCTTTTCGCTGGCGGCGCGCGAGGCCGATCTGGCAATCCGCCTGGCGCGGCCGCGCGGGCAGTCGCTGCTCGGCCGGCGGATCGGCACGGTATCGTTCGGCCTCTATGCAAGCGAGGCCTATCTCGCCGCGCATCGTGCGCCCGCCCTGCCCGGGAGCGCAGGCGAGGGGCACCGGCTGATCCTGTCGCGCGACGAGACCGGCGCCTATCCCGAACTCGATGCCCTGGCGGCGATGGCGCCGAAAGCCGTCGTCGCCCTCAGGACCGACAGCCGGGTGAGCCAGCTCGCCGCCGTCCGCGCCGGGCTCGGGATCGCCGTGCTCGGGCATCACGTCGCGGCCGGCGCGGGGCTGACACGGCTTGATTCACCGCCTCTGCCGGAGCGGGAAATCTGGCTGGTGCAGCACGAGGATACGCGCGACGTGCCGCGGATCCGCGCCGTGGCCGATGCTGTGGCGGCCAGGATGCGCGCGGCGGCGCCAGTGTTTGCCGGGCGGGTTCAGGCGCCCGCCACCCCGGCACCGACGAGTGTTGCCGGATCGCAGAGCCGGTCGAACGTCGCGGGGTCGACCCCGCCATAGCCGGTCGCGGCCGCGCGCAGCGTCAGGCCGTGTTCCGCCGCGTGATGGGCGATGGCGGCGGCGCGGTCATAGCCGATCTCTGTGCTCAGTGCTGTCACCAGCATGAGCGAGCGGCCGAGCTGTTCATCGATCCGCGTGCGGTTCAGTTCGGTCCCCTCGACCGAAAACCGGCGGAAGGCGGTGCAGGATTCCGTCATGGTCCGGCAGGTGCGGAGCACGTTGTTGACGATCAGCGGCCGCATCGCGTTCAGCTCGAAATTGCCCTGGCTGCCGGCGAAGGCGACCGCCGCGTCCTCGCCGATCGTCTGGATGCAGACCATCACCAGCGCCTCGCACTGGGTCGGGTTCACCTTGCCCGGCATGATCGAGGAACCCGGCTCGTTCTCGGGGAGCACGAGCTCGCCGATCCCGCAGCGCGGGCCGGAGGCGAGCCAGCGCATGTCGTTGGCGATCTTCATCAGTGCCACGGCGAGGCCGCGCAGCGCGGCCATCGTCGCCACCATCGCATCGAGCGAGGCTTGCGCCGCGAACTTGTTCGGCGCGGTGACGAAGGGTTTTCCGGTGATCGCGGCGATGCGCGCGGCGATCGCCCGGCCGAAGCCGGCGGGGGCGGCGAGGCCGGTGCCGACCGCGGTGCCACCGGCGGCGAGTTCGAGCAACCCGCCGCGCGTTGCTTCCACCCGCGCCAGCGCATCGCGAAGCTGATGCGCGTAGCCCGACCATTCCTGCCCCACGGTGAGCGGCACCGCGTCCTGCAGATGGGTGCGGCCGGTCTTGGGAATGTCCATCCAGGCGGCGGCCCTGGCCTCGATGGCGCCGGCAAGCGCGTCGATCGCGGGAATGACATCTTCGTCCAGCGCCGCGAGGGTCGCGACATGCATCGCCGTGGGGAAGGTGTCGTTGGAGGATTGTGAACGGTTGACGTCGTCATTCGGGTGGATCGGCGCGTGCGCGCCGGGTTCGGCGCCGAGCATCTGGTTCGCCCGCGCGGCCAGCACCTCGTTGAGATTCATGTTGGACTGCGTGCCCGAGCCGGTCTGGTAGACATGCAGCGGGAAATGATCGTCCAGCGCGCCGTCCATGGCGTCCTCGGCGGCGCGGACGATCGCCGCCGCCTTCCAGCCGGGCAGCGCGCCAAGCTCGGCATTCGCCTGGGCCGCCGCCTTCTTGACCAGCGCATAGGCACGGTAGAGCGCGAGCGGCATCCGTTCGCCGATGGCGAAATGGCGCAGGCTGCGCTGGGTCTGGGCCCCCCAGTAGCGATCCGCCGGCACCTTGATCGCGCCCATCGAATCATGCTCGGTGCGGGTGCCGGTCGCATCGATGCCGACCGGCACGTCACGCAGTCTTTCTGGCCCGATGCTCATCAAAATCACATGGCGTGCCGCCCCCGCCGGTTAAAGCGGGCAGGGGCGAGGCTGGTGGCACTTATTCTTCCTCGATATCCTCGAGGCTGAACTGCTGGGCTTCCTCGTCATAGGAATAGATCTCGGCGTAGCGCCCCCAGGAGATCGCCGTGCGCAGGGTTTCCTCGGCGCGCTCGGGCGACATGTGATCCTCAAGCTCGTCGCGGAAGCGAACGGCGGAGGCGCGGTGGTTCCAGCGCTCGTCGATGACCTGGCGAATTTCGGCGACCAGTTTGACATTGGCCAGCGCCGCCGCGGCGAAGATCTGCTTGCGCTCCTCGGTGTCGGCATTGACGAAGTTGCGCCCCTGCTCGGTGAGGCGGATGTCGCCATCCTCAAGCTCGGCGAACCGCAGCAGTTGCAGGGTTTCGCCGAGCGGCAGCAATTCGTCGGCCTCGTATTGCAGCACCGAGGCGAGCGCCGGCAGGTCGGCCCGCCCGTCATAGGGCGGGGCGGCGAGGGTTTCCATCAGGCCGGACATCAGGTTGGTGCCGATCGGATGCAGTGGGGTGGCGAAGCCGGTCGCCGGGCGTGCGGCCTCGGCCTTCAGATCGGCCGGCGACTTGCGCCGCGTCATCACCGCGTAAATGTCGTCCACCATCTTGCGGAAGGCGGGGTCGAGCCGGTTGCGCGGATGCGGAAACGGAACCCGCAGCTCGTGCGCGACCCGCCCGGGATCGGACGAAAACACGAGGATACGGTCGCACATCAGCACCGCTTCCTCGATATTGTGGGTCACGATCAGGATCGACTTGACCGGCAGCTTGTGTTCGGACCAGAGGTCGATGAGGTCGGTGCGCAGGGTTTCGGCGGTCAGCACGTCGAGCGCCGAGAACGGCTCGTCCATCAGCAGCAGGTCGGGATGGGTCACCAGCGCGCGGGCAAGGCCGACGCGCTGGCGCATCCCGCCCGAGAGTTCCTTGGGATAGGCGCCGTCATACCCGCCGAGGCCGATCAGGTCGATCGCCTCCTCGGCGCGCTC
Source organism: Pseudomonadota bacterium (assembly GCA_021849425.1). Lineage (GTDB taxonomy): Bacteria > Pseudomonadota > Alphaproteobacteria > Acetobacterales > Acetobacteraceae > Acidiphilium. The sequence continues at coordinate 124,573 of JAJZSY010000002.1, read as the reverse complement.
CTCGCGCTCGCGCCGGGCCACGCCCTGCGCCTCCAGTCCGAGTTCAACGTTTTCCTGCACCGTGAGCCAGGGAAACAGGGCGAAACTCTGGAACACCATGGCCACGCCGCGCACCGGGCCGCTCACCGGCGCGCCCTTCCACGACACGTCGCCGCGGGTCGGGCGCAGCAGGCCGGCGATGATCCGCAGCAATGTTGACTTGCCCGAGCCGGAGCGTCCGAGCAGGCCGACGATCTCGCCCTCGCGCAGGGTCACGTTGACGTCGTCCAGCACGATGAGTTCGCTGTTGGCTTCCTTCGGATAGGATTGCCGGCAGTTGCGGACATCGAGCAGGATGCCGGGCGCGGTTTGCTGGTCCATCTCTCCTCCTTATCCGAAATTGGTCCGTCGGCTGGCATAGGCGTAGAGCGGCCGCCAGACCAGCCGGTTGAAGCCGAGCACGAACGCCGCCATCACCGCCACGCCGAGCACGATGCGGCTGGTATCGCCCGCAACCGTCGCCTGCGCGATATAGGCGCCGAGCCCGCGCGCGACCAGCGTGGTGTGGCCCCAGGACGCCACTTCCGCGACGATCGAGGCGTTCCATGCCGCACCCGTCGCGGTGAGCGCGCCGGTGACGAAATAGGGCAAAATGCCGGGAATGATCAGCCGGCGCCAGCGCAGCAGCCCGCGCAGGCGGAAATTCGCCGCCGCCTCCCGGAGATCGCCAGGCAGCGCGGCGGCGCCGGCAACGACGTTGAACAGGATGTACCACTGCGTGCCGAGGATCATCAGCGGCGTCAGCCAGATATCAGGGGCGAGGCGGAAATAGACCACGCCCGCGACCACGACCGGGAAGACCAGATTGGCCGGAAAGGCGGCGAGGAACTGTGCGGCCGGCTGAACCAGGCGCGTCGCCCACGGCCTGAACCCGACCCAGACGCCGACGGGCACCCAGACCAGGCACGAGATCGCCAGCGCCGCGATCACGCGGGCCAGCGTGTAGAAGGCGAGCACGATACAACGGGCAAGATCGCTCCAGTGCATCGTCCGCGCGCAGAACGCGACCACCTGCGCCGAGGCGATGCCGGCCGCGATGATCACGACGGCATAGAAGGCGGCGTCGCCGATCCGGCTGGCGGCGCGGTCTCGCCCGGCGGAGGCGAATGTCCGTTCCGCCCTGCCAAGGCGCAGGCGAACGACGTGGGCGAACTGGTCGCTCAGCCAGTCCCCCGCCGCGCGGAGAAGAAAGGTCCGGCGCAGCAGCCGCAGTACCCAGGGCTCGGCCTCGCCGGCGGAGGGCACGGTCTCGAACCGGAACTTGCCGGACCAGGCGACGAGCGGGCGGAACAGCAGCTGGTCGTAAAGCAGGATCACCACCAGCATGGCCAGCAGCGCATAGACGATCGCCGCGAAATCACGGTGTTGCAGCGCGACCGCGACATAGGAGCCGATCCCCGGCAGGGTGAAGGTGGTGTTGCCGACCGTGATCGCCTCCGAGGCGACGACGAAGAACCAGCCGCCTGACATCGACAGCATGGTGTTCCACACGAGGCCGGGCACGGCGAAGGGCACGTCGAGCCGCCAGAAACGTTGCCAGGGCGTCAGTCCGAAACTGCGGCAGGCCTCGATCAGGTCGGCCGGTTCGGTGGTGAGCGACTGATAGAAGCTGAACGCCATGTTCCAGGCCTGGCTGGTGAAGATGACGAAAACGACGGCCAGTTCGGCGCCGAGTTCCTGCCCCGGGAACAGGTGCAGGAAGAACAGCACGGTGAAGGAGATGAAGCCCAGAATGGGGATCGACTGGAGGATGTCGAGAATCGGGATGACGATGATCGCCGCGCGCCGGCTCTTCGCGGCCAGGGTTGCCACCGTGAAGGTGAAGCCGAGCGAGACCAGCAGGGCGGCGAACATCCGCAGCGTCGTGCGCAGCGCGTAGCCGGGCAGCCACGCCGGGTTCAGATGAATCTGGCCCGATTGCATCCGCGCGAGCGGCGTCAGCGTTCCCTGTGCCACATGCGCGACCCCGATCAGCAGGGCGAAGACTAGGGCGATCGCCGCCGCGTCCCACGCGTTGGGCAGCCGGCGGCCATGAACGAGGGCGGGCGGGACTGGTCGTGTCATGTGCCGATCCGCTTTGAAACGAGTGCCGATTGTCGAACTGAAGCCGGGCGCTGCACCCCGCTTGTCCTGCCTTAGCCCGGCTTTCCGTCGCTGTCACCCACCGCCGGCGCGCGGATGGTTCAATTCCGGTTCGAACTGGGCTATGCAGCAAAACCCGGGTGCGGAAGCCGCCCGGCGAGGCTGACTGGAAGGATCGCATGAAGCTCAAGGCGGATCGGGCAACGCTGCTGAAGGCGCTGGCCCATGTTCAGAACGTGGTCGAAAAACGCAACACGATTCCCATCCTGGCCAATGTGCTGCTGGCGGTGAGGGAAGGGCGGCTGACGGTCGCCGCGACCGATCTCGAAATCGCGCTGATCGAGGACGTCGCCGCGACGACCATGCGGGACGGATCGGTGACCGCGCCGGCCGCGACCCTCTATGAGATCGTGCGCCGTCAGCCGGACAATGCCGAGATCGAACTCGACCATCCGGGCGGTGACGCGCCGCTCGCGCTGCGCGCCGGGCGCTATGCGACCAAGCTCGTCGTGCTGCCGACCGATGAGTTTCCGAAGCTCGACGCCGGCAAGCTGACCCACCGTTTCGCGGTGCCGGCGCAGGCGCTGCGCGGGCTGATCGACCGCACCCGGTTCGCGATCTCGACCGAGGAAACCCGCTACTATCTCAACGGCATCTACCTGCACGCCGCCGAATCGGACGGTGTGCCGGTCCTGCGTGCCGTGGCGACGGACGGGCATCGTCTCGCCCGGGTCGAGGAGCCGCTGCCCGAGGGCGCGGCGGGGATGCCCGGCGTGATTGTCCCGCGCAAGACGGTGAATGAAATCCGCAAGCTGCTCGACGAGGCCTCCGGCGATGTCTCGATCGCGCTGTCGGAAACCCGCATCCAGTTCGAGCTGGACACGATGCGGATGACCAGCAAGCTGATCGATGGCACCTATCCCGACTATTCCAAGGTCATCCCGATCGGCAACGACAAGGTGCTGCGTGTCGAGACGGCGGAATTCTCGGCCGCGGTCGCGCGCGTCTCGGCCATCGCCTCCGAGCGCAACAAGCCGGTCAAACTGTCCGTGGGGCGCGACCTCCTGGTGCTTTCCGCCACCAGCCCCGACCAGGGCACGGCGACCGAGGAACTCGATGCCGCGCAGGTCGAATATCATTCGACACCGCTCGAGATCGGCTTTCAGGCCCGCTACCTCAACGATGTGACGGAGCAGATCAAGGGCAAGGTGGAGTTCTGCTTCGCCGACGGCGCCGCGCCGACCCTGGTGCGCGCCGCCGGCGACGAGAGCGCGATCTTCGTTCTCATGCCGATGCGGGTCTGACGCCGCGGTGTTGCGCCGGAGCTTCCGCGCGTGGCACCAAAGCCTCACTCCAGCATGGAGCCGGTCTCGCGCAGCCGGGCGTGCCAGCTCAGCGCCTGCTCTATCAGATGCGGCGTCTGCCCGCCCCGGCTGCGGGCTGCCTCGTTGAAATAATCGCGCAGCGCCTCGCGGTAGAGCGGATGCGCGCAGGTGTCGATGACAAGCGACGCCCGCTCGCGCGGGGCGAGGCCGCGCAGATCGGCCAGCCCCCGTTCGGTGACGATCACATCCACGTCGTGCTCGGTATGGTCGACATGCGAGACCATCGGCACGATGCTCGAAATCTTGCCGCCCTTGGCCAGCGACTTGGTGACGAACACGGAGAGATGGCCGTTCCGCGCGAAATCACCGGAGCCGCCGATACCGTTCATCATGTGCGTGCCGCCGACATGGGTGGAGTTGACGTTGCCGTAGATGTCCACCTCCAGCGCCGTGTTGATGCCGATGATACCGAGGCGGCGGACGATTTCAGGGTGATTGCTGATTTCCTGCGGGCGCAGCACCAGCCGGTCGCGATAGCGGCCGATATCGCCCAGAACCCGCTCGTAGAGCGGTTTCGACAGTGTCATCGACGAGCCGGAGGCGAAGACGAGGCGGCCGCTGTCGAGCAGGGCAATCGTGCTGTCCTGCAGCACCTCGGAATACATGGTGAGGTTGCCGAAGCGGCTTTCGGTGAAGCCGTGCAGCACCGCGTTGGCGATGCTGCCGATGCCGGCCTGCAACGGCATCAGCGAAGGTGAGAGCCGGGCCTCGCGCACCTCGTGGTCGAGGAACTCCAGCAGGTGCCCGGCGATCGCGGCGGTGTGGTCATCGGGCGGCTCGATGCGCGAGGGGCTGTCCGCCTTGCTGGTGATGACGATGCCGATGATCTTCTGCGGGTCGATCGGCACATAGGGCAGGCCGATCCGGTCGCTCGGCCGCATCACGCCGAGCGGCTCGCGATAGGGGCGGCGCGAGGGGAAGTAGATGTCGTGCAGGCCTTCGAGTTCCTGCGGCATCGTCATGTTGATCTCGACGATCACCTTCTCCGCCAGCACCGCGAAGCTCGCGGCGTTGCCGACCGAGGTGGTCGGCACGATGCCGCCTTTCTCGTTGATCGCCGTCGCCTCGACCACGGCGATATCGACCGGGCGAAGCTGGCGCGCACGCAGTTGCTCCACCGTTTCGGACAGGTGCTGGTCGATGAACATCACCTTGCCGTCGTTGATCCGCCGTCGCAGCGCCGGATCTGCCTGAAAGGGCATGCGGCGGGCGATCACGTTGGCTTCTGCCAGCGTCTTGTCGATATCGTTGCCGAGCGAGGCGCCGGTCATCAGCGTGATCCGCAGCGGATCGTGCCGGGCGCGCTCGGCGAGGGCCACCGGCACCTCCTTGGCGTCACCCGCCCGGGTGAAGCCGCTCATGCCGACCACCATTCCGTTCCTGATCGACAGCGCGGCCTCCTCGGCCGACATCACCTTGCCCCAGAGTGTTTCCTGCCTGATCCGGTCACGATACATCCCGCGTGAACTCCCTGTGTTGCCGGTATTTCCGGCGGCGCGGTGTGCCTGCGATTGCGAAACGTTTCCATGACGGAAATCAACCGGACCACGCGCTGCCACGGTTGTTGCGCATGGCTGGCGTGCGGATCGTCAAGGATGGCGGCCCCACAGGCCGCGCACCGGCTCCTGTCTGCCTGATAAGCTGCGCATCTTCACCCGATCAGACAACTCCCTCAGCCGGCACGTTGGGCTAGGATCGGCCGATCAGATCGTGTGGAGCCCGCCACGATGGCCAGCAGCGAGAATCTCCTGATCGTGATCGCCGATGGCGCGCAGGCCCGGTTCGTGCGGGTCCGCCCTCCCGGCAAGTTCGAGACCGAGCGGCGCTTCGAATCCGTGACCGCGCATCTGCGTTCGTCGGATCTGCGCAGCGATGGCCCCGGCGCCTCGTTTCATACCGGCGCAACGGCGCATCATGCGGTGCAGCCCCGGCATGATCCGCACCAGATGGAAAAGACCGATTTTGCCCGCACCGTCGCCTCTGAACTGAACGCCCTGCCGGAAGGCAGTTTCGGCGGGCTGATCCTGGTGGCGCCAACCCGCCTTCTGACGACGCTGCGCGATGCGCTCGCTCCGCTGCCGGCGCGCAACCTGATCGGCACGCTGGCGCACGATCTGGTGAAAGTGCCCGACCCGGACCTCTGGCCGCATCTGGAGCCGGTGCTGCCGGCCGGCCTGCATCCCGCGCGGCGATGAGGCCGTGGGCTCAGAGATCGATCGCCGCCCCGTCGCGCAGCACGAGATTGGCGGCTTCGCTGAACCCTTCGCCCTCGTGCAATACGAGTCCCGGAAGCAGCACGGTCGGGCCGCGACCGCCGCGGATGGCCTGGAGGATGAACAGCTTCGCAGGCCGGCCCGGCCGCGGCCAGAGCGGCAGGATGCGCAGGGAGCCGCAGCCGGCGGCGCGGGTGGCCTCGAGTGCCGCGTCGATCGAGGCGGCGGGCAGGATCAGCGACAGGCTCCCCCGCGGGCGCAGCAGGCTTGCGAGAGATGCCGTCCAGGCCGCCAGCAGCCCGCCTGGCGCCTCATAGGCGAGTCGCCGGCCGGGATCGGGCGATGGCGTGTCGGCCGGGGCGCGCCAGGGCGGGTTGGCGAAAGCGTGGTCGAACGGCCCGGCGAGAGGCGGGCAGGTGATGTCGGCGGCAATGACGGCGAGTCCCTCCTGCCCGTTCGCGCGCAGGTTGGCGTGGGCGATGGCGGCCAGCGCAGGGTCACGCTCGATGCCGGCGCCGCATAGTCCCGCTACCCGGTGGGAAAGGCAGAGCAGCCCGGCGCCGGCGCCGGTTCCGGCCTCGATCACCCGCTGGCCGCGCCGCGCCGGCACAACGGCGGCGAGCAGCACGGGCTCGATTCCGCTGCGATGCCCGGTTGCCGGCTGGGCGTATCGGATGCGGCCGGCGAGCAAGGTGCCTTCGGTGCGGGTCATGTCTCGCCGGCTTCGAGCAGAATCCGGCGGGCTTGCGCCGCCTCGTCCGCGGCAACGGCGATCCGGCGCGGAAAGGCGCCGATATTGCCCTCGATCGCGGCGATGTTCTGATCGAGCAACACTGGCGCCAGCCCTGCATCGCGCAGCAGCGCCATCAGGAAATTCAGCCTGATCGTGTCGTTGGACGCTATGATCGTTTCCACGCCGCTCGTCTCCCGCGGGTTGGGGCGGATGACCCGCCGCCTTGACCCCTCAACCTTCCGGCCGATATGCTGTTCGTATCTCAATGGAAACACAAGGTTGACACCGGCTGTGGATGGACTGCTGACGTCGGGACAGGATGCCGGAAACGCGCGCATGCATTCGCATGACGACTCACTGAATCGGCTTGCCTCCGTCCTGCGGGACGATCTGGACGAGACGAACCGGACGATCGTCGCCCGCATGGCGAGCGATGTCCAATTGATCCCGCAACTCGCCGCGCATCTCGTGGCCGCGGGCGGCAAGCGGCTGCGGCCATTGCTCACCCTGGCGGCCGCGCGGCTCTGCGGCTATCGCGGCGAGCGCCATATCCGCCTCGCCGCCTGCGTCGAGTTCATCCACACCGCCACGCTGCTGCATGACGACGTGGTGGACGATAGCGAGCTGCGCCGCGGGCTGGCCAGCGCCAACGCCGTCTTCGGCAACAAGGCCTCGGTGCTGGTGGGCGATTTTCTGTTCGCCCGCGCCTTCGAGCTGATGGTCGAGGATGGCTCGCTGGAGGTGCTGCGGATTCTCTGCAACGCCTCGGCCACCATCGCCGAGGGCGAGGTGCTCCAGCTTTCGACCCAGAACGATCTCGGCACCGACATACCGCGCTATTTCAAGGTGATCGAAGGCAAGACGGCCGCGCTCTTCGCCGCCGCCTGCGAGGTTGGCGGTGTCGTCGCCGGATGCGACCGGGACATCTGCGCGGCACTTTCGGCCTATGGCGCGGCACTCGGCATGGCGTTCCAGCTTGTCGACGACGCGCTGGACTACGCGGCCGATCAGAACGAGCTGGGCAAGACCGTGGGTGACGATTTCCGCGAGGGCAAGCTGACCTATCCGGTTCTGGTCGCCCATGCCGGCGGCGACGACGCCGAGCGCGCGTTCTGGCGGCGGACCATCGAGACCGGCGAGCAGACCGAAACCGATCTCGCCACCGCGCTCGATCTCATCGCCAGGCACGATGCCATCGGGCAGACCCTTCGCGAAGCCGGCGCCTTCGCGCACAAGGCGAAGGCCGCGCTGGCCGCCCTGCCGGACGATCCGCTGCGCGCCCTCATGATGGAGGCGGCGGATTACGCCGTCTCCCGCCATCGCTGACCCTGCTGCCGGGAGAGACAACGCATGACCATGCCGCCCTTGCGCGGGCTCTGCGCCGAATGGGGCCGGATGAGCCGCACCGAGCGCGACCGCGCCTATGACAACACGTCAGCGGTGCCGGAAAGCCCGGCGCTGAACGAGGCGCGGATCGCCGCCTCGCGCGAATACCGCGCCCGCCACGCCACGGCGCTCGACCTGCGTTACGGCCCGCGCGAGCGCAATCTGTGGGACATCTACCCGGCGGAGACGCCCGGAGCGCCGTGCCTCGTGTTCATTCACGGGGGATACTGGCAGCGCAACCGGCGGGAGGATTTCGCCTGCCTCGCCGAGGGCGTGCGCGCGCATGGCTGGTCCTGCGCCCTGCCGGGCTACACGCTCGCGCCGGAGGTCACGCTCGCCGAAATCGTTGCCGAGATCCATCAGGCGCTGGACTGGCTGGCCGCACACGGCGCCGCCCAAGGTGTCACCGGACCGGTGGTGCTTTCGGGCTGGTCGGCCGGCGGGCATCTCGCGGCGATGGGGCTGAACCATCCGCGCGTGACGGCCGGCCTCGCCATTTCCGGCGTGTTCGAGCTTGGGCCGCTGCGCGATACCTATCTCGACGAGAAGCTCCACCTCACCGACGAGCAGGTGGCCGCGCTGTCGCCGCTGCGGCTGCCAGTGGTCGCGAAGCCGCTCGCCATCGCCTATGGAAGCCGGGAACTCGCGGCTTTGGTGAGCGATAGCCGCGACCTGCACGCGTTGCGCGCCGCGAGCCACGCGCCGGGGCCGCTGGTGCCGGTGGCGGGAGCCGATCATTTCACCATCCTGGACGCGCTGCGGCGCCCGGATGGCGAACTGACCCGCACGGCGCTCGGGTTGCTGCCGTAGATCGGTTTGCGATCCTTCCGGATCGGATGTGGGCCTCTATTGTATGCGTTGAAAGCTAGCGCTCCGCCCGGCCAGGCGGTCGTCAATCACAGATAGGGCAAAAGCAGCCTCGCCGCCGCGTCACGCAGCGGCGCGAGGCCGGTCGAAGCCGGCACTTGCGGCAACGCCGCCGCGGCGGCGACCTTGCCGTCGATCAGAGCATCGATTTCGGCGCAGAGCCGGGGATCATAGCATTCGACGTCGAACTCGAAATTCAGCCGCAGGCTCCGCGTATCCCAGTTGGAACTGCCGACAAGGCACCAGGCGCCATCGATCGTGACCAGCTTGGCGTGGTTGAAGGGCGCCGCGCCGAGCCGGACATGCGGGCGGATGGCGGGAAAGAAGCGCAGATGGGCGCGCATCGCCCAGTCCATCAGCCTGTGGTCGCTCCGCGCCGGGATCACGATCTGCAGTTCGACCCCGCGCAGCGCCGCCTGGGCGAGGGCGAATTCCAGCCGCGTATCAGGCAGGAAATAGGGGGTGACGATTCTGATCCGGCGCTCGGCGAGGGTCAGCGCGGCTCCAAGGATCGTCTCGAGGTTGAACAGGTCGCCGTCCGGCCCGGAGCGGATGCCGCGCGCGGGGGTTGCGCCGGCGTCCGCGATCTCCGGCCACCATGCCGGGCCGTCCAGCGCCTCGCCGGTGGTGAACAGCCAGTCCTGCGCGAAGCTCGCCATCAACTGCCGGGCAAGTGGTCCCTCGATGCGCAGGTGAACATCGTCCACCCGCTTGCGCGCCTCGCCATGCGCAAGATTCTCGGCGCCGATGTTCAGACCGCCGGTGAAGCCGGCTTCGCCATCGACGATCAACAGCTTCTTGTGATTGCGCAGGTTCAGCAGCGGCATGCGCCAGGGGGCCCAGCTATGGAGAAACTTCGCGCATGGCACGCCGGAGCGGCGCAGCGCGCGGAAGGTGGCCGCGCGCAGCCAGCCGCCGCCGACGCCATCAATCAGAACGCGTACCGCGACCCCGCGCGCCTGCGCCGCCGCAAGCGCTGCGATGAAGGCGCGACCGACATCGTCATGGCGGAAGATGTAGGAGGCGAGGGCGATGCTGTGCCGCGCCCCGCCGATCGCATCGAGCATGGCCGGATAGGCCCGGTCCCCGCCATGCAGGATCGCGACGGCATTGCCTTGCCGCACAGGCACGCCGGTGACGCGCTGGCCGACGCGGGCAAGCGCCTGCAGCGGGGGCGGCGCTTCGGGCGGTGCGGCGTCGCCGAAGCGGACGCCGAGGTTTTCGGCTTGCGTGGAGAGGCGCCCCGCGCGGCGGTTGATTCGATTGATACCGAAGGCGAAGTAAAGCGGACCGCCGATGATCGCCGAAAGCCAGGCCACGGCGATCCAGCCGAGCGCCGCCCGCACATCCGCCTTGCGCAGCAGGGCGTGCCGGGTCACCGCGGCGGCGATGCCGATATGGATCGCCAGAGCCAGGAGGATCAGCGGCGGCATCCGCGCCACCCGTCATGGGCTGCCATGCCGACATGCATACACAAGATCGGGGCGTTGCCACCATATCCTGATATGCAACAAGCGGCCGGCGGGTCCTGCCGCGCGGATGACGGGAGACGTGCGGATGCGGTTGATCAGCTGGAACCTGCTTCGCCGGGTCGGCGCCGAGGCCCGCGAGGTCGCGGCGCTGATCGATGAACACAAACCGGATCTCATGCTGATGCAGGAGGCCACCGAATCCATCGCGCAGGTTACCGATCTCTGCGGCGGCTGGTTCTATCGCGCGCCGATGCAGGGGCGGATCTACGGACTCGCGGCATGGAGCCCGGTGCAGCTGATCGAGCCCGGAACGGTGCGGTTGCCCGCTTCGGTGATGCCCGGCCGGGTGCCGCCGCGCCTCGCTCTGGTGGTGGAGGCGGGCGGGATCACGTTTGCCAACGTTCACCTCTCGCACGGCCAGATGCTCAACCGGCTGCAGCTTCGTCATATTGCGCGGCTCATCGATGGCCCGGCGGCGATCCTTGGCGACTACAACGCGGTCGGCCCGATCCGCCTCAGGGGGTTTCGCGATGTCGGGCCGCGCCAGACCACCTGTCGTGCCGGCGAGATGGTGCCGTTCCGGCTCGATCGCTGCATGGTGCGTGGCTTGCACGCGCACGAGACGCGGGTGCTGGCGCGCGGCAGCTCGGACCATCACCCGATCGTGGTGACGCTCGCCGCCGCCTGCGGCTGATCCGGCGCCGGCAGGAAGGGCAGGGCGGAGGGCCGGATCACACGGGCCTCGACGAGCCGCAGTTCGGCGGCGGCGAGCGTTTCGCGGCGGAGCAGATCATCCGCCACCTCGTCGAGCAGGGCGCGGTTCTGCCGCAGGATCAGCCGCGCCGCTTCGAAGGCGGTATCGAGAATGTCCCGCACGGCGGCATCGATCGCATCCGCCGTCCGCTCGCCATACCGGCGCGGTCGGAGATCGCCGGAAGCAGCCCCGCCGAGCCAGGCGCTGCCCGTATCCGTTTCGTAGGCGACCAGCCCCAGCTCCGGCACCATGCCATAGCGCAGCACCATGCTGCGGGCGATTTCGGTGGCCTTGACGAAATCGTCGGCCGCCCCGGTCGAGACCTCGTCGAACACCAGCGATTCGGCGGCGCGCCCGGCCAGCAGCACCGTCATCCGCTGGAACAGCTCCCGCCGGTCCATCAGGTAGCGGTCCTCGAGCGGGCGCTGGATCGTGTAGCCAAGAGCGGCGATCCCGCGCGGGATGATCGAGATCTTCTGCACCGGATCAGCACCCGGCAGCGCCATGGCGACCAGCGCATGGCCGGTTTCGTGATGGGCGACGATGTCCCGCTCATGCGGATTGAGCAGCCGGTTGCGCTTTTCCAGCCCGGCAACGATCCGCTCGATCGCCTGGTTGAAATCCTCCAGCGTCACGGCATCGGCCCGGCGGCGGGTGGCGAGCAGTGCCGCCTCGTTTACGAGATTGGCGAGATCGGCACCGGTGAAGCCCGGCGTCAGCGCCGCGACCTGCTCGATCGAGACATCCGGAGCGAGGGTGATCCGCTTCGCGTGGATGCCCAGTATGGCGATGCGCCCCTTGCGGTCGGGCCGGTCGACCAGCACCTGACGGTCGAACCGGCCGGCGCGCAGCAAGGCTGCGTCGAGAATCTCGGGCCGGTTGGTCGCGGCGAGGAGAACGACGCCGGTACTGCTGTCGAACCCGTCAAGCTCGGTGAGCAACAGGTTCAGCGTCTGCTCCTTCTCGTCGTGCCCGCCGCCGGTGAAGATGCCGCCGCGCGCGCGGCCGAGCGCATCGAGTTCGTCGATGAAGACGATCGCCGGCGCCTGCCGCCGCGCCTGCTCGAACAGGTCGCGCACCCGTGCTGCGCCGACGCCGACGAACATCTCGACGAATTCCGACCCCGAAATCGAGAAGAACGTCACCCCCGCCTCGCCGGCGACGGCGCGGGCCAGCAGCGTCTTGCCGGTGCCGGGTGGGCCGACCAGCAGGATCCCCTTCGGGATGCGCGCGCCGAGCCGCCCGTATTCCTTCGGATCCCGCAGGAAATCGACCACTTCCTGCAACTCGGCCTTCGCCTCGTCGACTCCGGCGACATCGGCGAAGGTCACCTTGATGTCCTTCTCGACATAGATTTTCGCCCGGCTCTTGCTGATCGACATCATGCCGCCAACACCCGAATCCCCCGCCATGCGGCGGATCAGGAACAGCCAGATGAGCCCGAAGAGAAACACCGGCAGAATCCAGCCGAGCGCGCGTTCGATCAGCGTGGGCCCGGGTGTGGCGGCGAAGCTGATGCCCGCGGTCCCGAGCGTCGTTGCCAGTGCGGGATCGACGCGGTTGGTCTCGAAGGTTGCCGGCGTCTTGGGCGCGGGATTGGTGAAACGGCCGGTGATCCGGTCCTGGTCGATCCGCAGGTCGGTCACCCCGCCAGACTTCACCAGTGAGAGAAACGTGCTGTACGGGATCGAGCGAACGTCTGGCGGACGGGCGATGAGGGTCTGGATCAGCAGCACGCCGATCATCGCCGCGATCAGAAACCAGAAATTGATCTTGTGCTCGCGCCTGATGTCCATGTCCGTCGGGCCCTGAAGGTTGCGGCGACAGTCTAGCCCTCCCGGCTCCGCCCGCCTTGAGCCGGATCAAACCGGACATGCGGGGCGAGAGGCAAGCTGCGGGAGACGTGAATTGACAAGCCTCCGGCCGGGATCGACAGTCCTGCGACACGGCGGACGAAGGGAAGCGCGTCATGCTCGAGTCAGCGACGAGTGTCGGCAAGGCTGCGGCGTTGTCCGGTACAAGGAGAACCCAGCGCGCAATTTCGGGTCTGTTCTGCGTGCCGCCGGCATCCTGCCGCGCGCACGCGCGCCGACCGAACCGCGGCGAGGACCGGTCATGAGCCCGGCTGGCAGCGTTTCGGGCAACCAGGACGCAACAGTGGGCGCGCGGCAGGGGCCGGCGCGCGAGGCGCTTCTGGGAGGGGTTGCCGCCGCCATCCGCCGCTTCCTGCACGGGCCGCAGGCGGAGGCGGCCTGCGTCTTCCTCGATCATTACGCGGCGGGGATCGCGACGGCGGATCTCGCGGCGCGACCGGCGGAGGAGGTTGCGGCGGCGGCGCTGTCGCTCTGGTCCTTCGCCCAGGAACGCCGGCCGGGCGAAAGCCGGCTGCGCGTCTTCAACCCGCGTGGTGGCGGCGAGGGCTGGGGCCATGCGAACGCGGTGCTGGAACTGATCAACGACGACCGGCCGTTCCTCGTCGAATCCGCCCTTGCGGTGCTGCAGCGTTTCGATCTGCCCGTGCATGCGCTGGTGCATCCGGTGCTCGCGGTCGAGCGCGACGAGGCCGGGGCGCTGCGTCGCATCGGTGCCGGCGCCGCGGAATCGATGATCCAGGTCGCGTTTGGCCCCGAGACCGATCCGGCCCGGCTGGAGACGATCGGCGGCGAAATCTCCCGCGCGATGGAGGATGCCGCCGCCGCCGTCGCCGATGCCGTCGCCATGAACCGGCACCTCGCCGCGCAACTCGCCGAACTGGCCGAAGGGCCCGAGCGCGACCTGCTGGGCTGGATCGCCGATGACAATTTCATCCTCCTCGGGGTGCGGCAGATCGGCTTCGCGGCTGATCTCGCCCTCGCCCCCGCCGCCGAGGGGCTTGGCGTGCTGCGCGCGCCCGATGTCGCGCTGTTCGACATCCTGCGCGATGCCGGATCGTGGCGCGCGGTGGCGGAGGAGGCGCTCGACCGGTTCGGCCGCGTCGCCGTCGCCAAGGCCGACATCCGCAGCCGCGTGCAGCGGTCCCAGCTCTACGACGTCGTCGTGGTGAAGCGCTGCGACGCGCAGGGTCGGCCGGTCGGTCTCACCCTGTTCGCCGGCCTGTTCGCGCCCGACTCCTACAACCGCAACCCCCGCAGCATTCCGATGCTGCGCGAGAAGGTGGAGCGGATCATGCAGGATTCGGGCGTCGGCCTCTCCGGGCATGACGGCCGGACGCTGCGGCACATTCTCGATACCTGGCCGCGCGACGATCTCTTTCAGGGACCACCGGAAGACATCCTCGCCGCGGCGATGCGGGTGATGGGGCTGCAAGTGCGGCCGGAACTGGCGCTTTTCCTGCGGCGCGATCCGTTCGGGCGCCATGTCTCGGCCATCGTGTTCGTGCCGCGCGACCGGTTCGACACGGCGCTGCGCCTCGCCCTCGCGGAGATGATCAACCGCGCCGTGGGCGGGGAACTCGCCGGCTACGCGACGGCGATGGGCGATGGGCCGCTGGCGCGGGTCAATTTCATCATCGCCGCCGATCCGCAGCGGGCGCGGGCGCTGGATGTCGCCGCACTCGAGGCGGCAATGAAGGAGGCGGCTCGCAGCTTCCGCGAAAGGCTGGCCGATGCGCTGGCCGGCGAGCAGGGCGACATGCTGGCGGCGGCGACGCTGGCCGGCTGGGGTGATGCCTTTCCGCCGGAATATGCCGCCTCGACCCCCGCCCATGTCGCCGTGCGGGATATCGAGGCGGCCTCCGCGGCGCGCGCCTCCGGCCGCTTTCGCCTCGCCCTCGCCCGGCCCTTCGGCATGGCGGAGGACCGGGTGGTTCTCAAGCTCTTCCGGGCTGGCGAGGCGGTGGCGCTGTCCGACATCGTGCCGCTGATCGAAAGCCTCGGCCTGCGGGTGATCGAGGAGGTGCCATATCGCCTTGCGGCGCGTGACGGCGCGGTGATGCTCCAGCGCCTGACGCTGGAGACGGCGGATGGCGCCGTCTTCGACCTTGCCGGACGGGCTGGCGCGGTGCTGGACGCGATCGAGGCGGAATCCGACCAGCGCGTCGAAGTCGACGGGTTCAACCGCCTGATCCTCCGCGCCGGGCTCGACTGGCGCGAGGTCTGGCTGATGCGCGCGATGTTCAAATGGTGCCGCCAGGTGCGCGCCCCCTTCAGCCAGAACGCGGTGGAGGCGGCGCTCGCCGCCAACCCGGCGGCCACCCGCTTGCTGATCGAGCTGTTTCACACCCGCTTCGACCCTGACCGGGTGCGCGAGCCGGAGGCCGAGGCGGCGTTGGATACGCGCTGGCGCGACCTGCTCGATGCGGTCCCCAATCCCGAGGAAGACCGCATTCTGCGCCGCTACCGCCGGCTGCTGGATGCGGTGCTGCGGACCAATTTCCACGATGAAGCGACGCCGGTGATCGCCCTCAAGATCGACAGCGCCCATGCCGGCGACATGCCGCTGCCGCGGCCGATGTTCGAGATCTTCGTGCATGGCGCGCGGATGGAGGGCTGTCATCTGCGCGGCGGCATGATCGCGCGCGGCGGCATCCGCTGGTCGGACCGGCGGGACGATTTCCGCACCGAGATCCTGAGCCTGATGAAGGCGCAGATGGTCAAGAACGTCGTCATCGTGCCGGTCGGCGCCAAGGGCGGATTCGTGCTCAAGCGCCCGCCGGCGCCGAGCGGCGACGCCAATGCCGACCGCGAGGCGTTCATGGCCGAGGGCATCGCCTGCTACCGGCTGCTGATCAACGCGATGCTCGACGTGACGGACAATCTCGAAGGCGGCGCCGTGACCACACCGCCGCGCATCGTCCGGCGCGATGGCGACGATCCCTATCTCGTCGTCGCCGCCGACAAGGGCACCGCGACCTTCAGCGACATCGCCAACGAGATCGCGGTCGCCCGCGGCTTCTGGCTGGGCGATGCCTTCGCCTCCGGCGGTTCTGTCGGCTACGACCACAAGGCGATGGGCATCACCGCGCGCGGCGCCTGGGTGAATATCGCGCGGCATTTCGACGAGCTCGGCCACGACATCCAGAGGGAGGACTTCAGCTGCGCCGGCGTCGGCGACATGTCGGGCGACGTTTTCGGCAACGGGCTGCTGGTCAGCCGCCACACGAAGCTGCTGGCCGCCTTCGATCATCGCCACATCTTCCTCGATCCCGACCCCGATCCGGCGAAAAGCCACGCGGAACGGCAGCGGCTGTTCGGGCTGAAGCGCTCGTCCTGGGCCGATTATGATTCAGCGCTGATCAGCGCGGGCGGCGGGGTGTTTCCGCGCCACGCCAAGACCGTCGAGCTGAGTGCGGCGGCGGCGGCGATGCTTGGGCTCGAAGCCGGTGCGCATGAGCCCGAGCGGGTCATGCGCGCGATCCTCTCCATGCGGGTCGATCTGCTGTATTTCGGCGGCATCGGCACCTATGTGAAGGCGGGGTCCGAAAGCCAGGCCGATGCCGGCGACCGCGCGAACGACGCGATCCGCGTCGATGGCCGGCAGATCCGCGCGCGGGTGATCGGCGAGGGGGCCAATCTCGGCGTCACCCAGGCGGGGCGGATCGAGGCGGCGCAGGCCGGCGTTCGGCTCAACACCGACGCGCTCGACAATTCCGCCGGCGTCTCGACCTCCGACCACGAGGTCAACATCAAGATCCTGCTGGCGAGTGCCATGGAGGCAGGCCGCCTCACGACGCATCAGAGGGTCGATCTGCTCGGCTCGATGACGGACGAGGTGGCCGCCCTGGTGCTCCGCGACAATCACCAGCAATCGCAGGCGATCTCGCTCGATGCGCTTGGCGGCGCCGCCGATCTGCCGGCCCAGAACGCGCTGATGAGCCAGCTGGAAGCGGCCGGCGTGCTCGACCGCGCGGTGGCCGGCCTGCCGGACGCGGTGGCGATGGCGGCGCGCGCGGCCGCTGGCCAGCCGTTGACCCGTCCCGAACTCTGCACGCTGATGGCGCATGCCAAGCTGCATGTCGGCGCTGCGATCGACGCCTCGACGCTGGTCGACGATCCCGCACTCGGCCACCTTCTCGCCGACTATTTTCCGCACACGCTGCGCGAACGCTTCCGCGCCGAGATCGACGGGCACCGGCTGCGCCGCGCGCTGATCGGCACGACGGTGACCAACGAGTTGATCAACCGGATGGGCGCGGCGTCCTTCGGGCGGATCGCGCTCGAATCCGGGCAGGAACCGCCGGCAATCGCCCTCGCGGCACTGGTCGCTGCCGCCGCGTTCGATCTGCCCTCCCGCTGCCACGAGGTCGAGGCGCTGGGCATGGCGGTGCCGGCGGCGCAGCGCCTCGCGATGCTCTTCGCCCTGCGCCGTCTGCAGGAGGCGGCCGCGCGTATCCTGCTGGCCGGCCCGCCCCTGCGCGCGATCGGCGACGAGGTCGAGGCGCTGCGGTCCGGTCTCGCGGAACTCGGCGCCGCTTCCTGTGCGAGGCTCGCGGAATCGGAAGACGTGCGCGCCCTTGTCGCGCATGGGGTGCCGCAGCCGCTCGCCGCCTTCACCGTGGCCCTGCCTGAGCTGATGGTGGCGCCGATCGTGGTCCGGCTCGCCGGCCGGCACGGCCACGCGCCGCAGATGGTGCACATGATCTGGTCCGACGCCGGCGAGGTCTTCATGCTCAACCCGTTGCGCGCGGCGCTTGCCGGTGTCTCGGCCGGTGGCGGCTGGACCACAAGGGCGGTCGGCGCGCTGGCGGATGAGCTGAACGAGATCCAGAGCGCGCTGGTCGAGGCGACGCTGGCTGGCGGCGGCGATCCGGCGTCCCTGCGCTTTACCCTGGGCAATGCCGCCGAAGGTGCCATCGCACTCGCGCACGAAGCCGCCCTGATGCCCGATCTCGCCGCACTGGTGGTCGCCGCCCGCGCGCTGCGCCGGCTGTGCGGCTGAGGCCGGAGGCGGCGCCGCTCAGCCCGTCGCGCTATCCGCCTTGCCGGTCAGGTGGTTGGCGAAGCGGGCGCGCAGCTCGGTCTTGAGCAGCTTGCCGGTCGCGCCATGCGGCAGTTCGTCGACGAAGATCACGTCATCCGGCACCGCCCAGCGCGCCACCTTGCCCTCATAGACCGCGAGCAGTTCCTCGCGGGTGGTGCTCGCGCCCGGCTTCAGCGCGACGATCACCACCGGCCGCTCGTCCCATTTCGGGTGTTTCGCCGCGATCGCCGCGGCCTCGGCGACCGCCGGATGGCTGACCGCGATGTTCTCGATATCGATCGAGCTGATCCATTCGCCGCCCGACTTGATCAGGTCCTTGCTCCGATCGGTGAGGATCACGAATCCGTCGGGGTCGACCATGCCGACATCGCCGGTGGGAAACCAGCCATCCTCGGTCGTGCCTTTCGGCATCCGGTAATAGCCGGTGGTTACCCAATGGCCGCGCAGCTCGATGTCGCCGGCGGTCTCGCCGTCCCACGGCACTTCCTCGGCGCCGCGCCGCGCCCGCAGGTCGATCCCGAACAGCACTCGCCCCTGGCTCAGCCGCTGCCGCCGCGCGGTTGCGGCATCGACGCCGGGCACCGGGGTCGCCACCGTGGCGATCGGGCTGCTCTCGGTCATGCCCCAGGCATGGACGATGGTGACGCCCAGCGCGTCATACGCATCGAACAGCGCCTCCGGGCAGGCAGAGCCGCCGACGGCCATGCGTTCGAGCGTGGTGAAGCGGGCGCCGGTCTTCTGCACATGGGCGAGCACGCCGAGCCAGACCGTCGGCACGCCGGAGGCGTAGGTCACGCGTTCGGCCTCGATCAGGTCGTAAAGGCTCTGCCCGTCGAGAAAGCGGCCGGGCATCACGAGAGAGGTGCCGGCGGCGGCGGCGGCATAGGGCAGGGACCAGGCGTTGACATGGAACATCGGCACCACCGGCATCAGCCGGTCGGCCGCCTTGAGGCCAATCGCATCCGCCGCGTTCACCGCCATCGCCTTCAGCACGGTGGAACGATGGGTATAGAGCACGCCCTTCGGCCGGCCCGTCGTGCCCGAGGTGTAGCAGAGGCCGCTGGCGGTCCGCTCGTCGAAGCGGGGCCAGTCGTAGTCATCGGTTTCGGCGCCGATCAGGCTTTCGTAATCGGCGATCGCCACGCCGGCGGGCAGGGTGATGCAGGGCAGGTCCGCCGCGTCGCAGAGAAACACCACATGGCGCAGCAATCCCGCCGGCAGCTTGCCGGCAACCTGTTCGACAAGGGACGCGAAATCGGCCTCGGCGAACAGCACGCCATCCTCGGCGTGCTCCAGAATATAGGCGATGTCGTCGGGCGCGAGGCGCGGATTGACGGTGTTGACCACGGCGGCCGAGCCGGAAATCGCGAAATAGAGTTCGACATGCCGATGATTGTTCCAGGCGAGGGTGGCCACGCGGTCACCCGGCCGCACGCCGAGCCGGCCGAGCGCGCGGGCAAGCTGGCGGGCCCGCCGCGCCGTATCCACCCAGCTCTGGCGATGAATGCCGCCGGCGAGGCGCGAGACGATTTCCGCCCGCGGATGATGCCGGGCGGCGTGGACCAGAAAGTCCGAGATCATCAGTTCATGGTGCTGCATCAGGCCCAGCATGGACGGCTCCCGTTCTTTGGTTTCTTTGTGCGCGGAACATGCGTCAAACCATCGGCGCGCGCAATCGCCGGGCGGGACGGACGCTCAGAACCGCTCGACCCACGGCCTGAGTTCAACCTCCCAGGTCCAGGCGCTGCGCGGCTGGTGCAGGACATGGAGATAGGTCTCGGCGATGGCCTCCGGGTCGAGCAGGCTGTCCGGCGCATCCGCCGGCACCGGGCGGCTGGCGGAGCTGATGCCGCCATCGATGACGAAATGCGCGACATGGATGCCCTTCGGCGCGAGTTCCCGCGCCATGCTCTGGGCAAGGCCGCGCAAGGCGAACTTGCCCATCGCGAAGGCGGCCGATTCGGCATAGCCCTTCACGCTGGCCGAGGCGCCGGTGAACAGGATGGCGCCGCTTCCGGCATCCAGCATCCGCCGCGCCGCGCGCTGGCCGACGAGAAAGCCGCCAAAGGCCGAAACCGCGAGGGCGCGCGCAACCGCCTCGGGATCGAGGGTCGCGACCGGGCCGCGCACCCGTCCCGACGCGTTGTAGACGACCACATCCGGCGCACCGCCCTTGGCTTCCACCTGTTCGAACAGCGTGGCGACCGCCGCCGCGTCGGCGGCATCGCAGGCAAAGGATTGCGCCCCGATACCGTCGCAGAGCGGCGCGAGCTTGTCGGGATTCCGCGCGGCGAGTGCAACGCTCATGCCCTGCGCGGTGAAACGTCGGGCGAGGGCGGCGCTCAGCCCGCTGCCGGCGCCGACGATCAGGGCGCGGCGATAATGCCGTCTGGCTTGATCCGTCATGTCATCCAACCTTTCGTTGTCAAACGACGCAGGCGGTGGAAGCGCCGTCCATTGTGATGTTCACGCCCGTCACATAGCTGGCGCGGGGCGAGGCGAGGAACAGCACCGTATTGGCGATGTCCTCCGGCGTCGCCATCCGACCAAGCGGAATCCGGGCGATGCCGCGGGCTCGCGCCTCGTCGACGCTGATCCCGGCGAGCCGCGCATCCGAGGCAAGCCCCTCGGCGACGCGCCCGGTCTCGGTCAGTCCCGGATTGAGGCCGACAACCCGCACCCTCTGTTTCGCATAGGCGGTGGCAAGGCCGGCGGTTGCCAGCATCAGCGCCGCGTTCGCCGCCCCGCCGGCCAGATGCACCGGCGAGGCGATCTTCCCGCCATTGCCGATCACGTTGACGATCACCCCGCCGCCGCGCGCCGCCATCAGCTTCACCAGCGGATCGATCACGTTGATGTAGCTGAAATACTTGGCGTCCATCGCGGCGCGCCAATGGGCTGGGGTCAGCTCGTCGGGCGGGGTGCGCCGCGCCGCGCCGGCGCTGTTGACGAGAATGTCGATCGGGCCGAGTTCGGCCTCGGCCGCCGCCACCATTGCGCCCGCCTGACCAGGATCGCTGAGATCGGCCGCGAAGGCCGCGCCGACCCGCAACGTCGCCCTCGCCGCATCGAGATTGGCCTGCTGGCGCGAGCAGATCGCGACTTCCGCCCCCTCGGCGATGAATGCCGCGGCGCAGGCAAAGCCGATGCCCTTCGAGCCGCCGGTCACCAGCACACGCTTTCCGCTCAGGCCGAGATCCATCGTTTTCTCCTTCGGCAAATTGTTTCGTGACGGCACGGATATGCTGGCGGATGTGGGGTTCCGGGGGCTGGATGCAATTGCGCGGGGCGCGCAAACGCCGCATCATCCGGCCGTTGAGGCGACGGCACTTGCGGCTGGCGGGCGCTGTGTCCGCGCGGCGATGGAGGGGAGACATGGCGAAGGCGACGAACTGGATTGCGAGATCGATCGTGGCGCGGCGGGGCGTCGGCTGGGCCCGCAAGCCGCGCGTCCACCAGCTCACCGAGGACATGCAGGGCCAGTATCACTACACGATCGGCCCCTATTCCGAACCGGTGCTGACGGTTGATCCCGGGGACCGTATCGTGGTCGAGACCCGCGACGCCTTCGAGGGCGCGATCCGCACCGAGCGCGACAAGCCGAGCCGCCGCCTGCGCATGCCCTTCGTCAATCCGCAGAACGGCCCGATCATGATCGAAGGCGCGGAACCCGGCGATGCGATCGCCGTGCATATCGAACGGATGCGCCCGCGCGGCGATGATCCGCACGGCACCTGCTGCATGATCCCGCAATTCGGCGCGCTCACCGGCACAGCCCTTACCGCAACACTCAATCCGCCGCTGCCCGAAATCACCCGCAAGGTGCCGGTGAACGAGAAGGAGGTGCGCTGGAGCGCGCGCGTCGTGCTGCCCTATGCGCCGCATATCGGCACGCTCTCCACCTCGCCGGAAATCGACAGCATCAACTCGCTGACGCCCGGTTCGCATGGCGGCAACATGGATCTGCCGGACATGGGGCCGGGCAGCATCACCTATCTGCCGGTGCGCTCGCTGGGCGCGCGGCTGTTCATCGGCGATGCCCATGCCTGCCAGGGCGATGGCGAGGTGTGCGGCACGGCGGTGGAATACGCCTCGGAAACCACCATCCGTGTCGACCTGATCAAGAACTGGGCGCTCGAATGGCCGCGGCTGGAGCGCGAGGATTTCATCATGGCGATCGGCTCGGCCCGGCCGCTTGAGGATGCGACGCGCATCGCCTATCGCGATCTCGTCTTGTGGCTCGAGGCGGAATACGGGTTCGACCGGTGGGACGCCTACATGATGCTGAGCCAGTGCGGCCGGGTGCGGCTCGGCAATTTCGTCGACCCGAATTACACGGTCGGCGCCGGTATCCTGAAGAAATACATCGATGGGGAGACAGGCTGACATGGATCTTGGACTGAAAGGCAAACGCGCCGTCATCACCGGCGGCACCAAGGGGATCGGCCGTTCGGTGGCCGAGCTGCTGGCGCAGGAAGGCACCGATGTCGCCATCTGCGCGCGCAACGCGCAGGAGGTCGAGAGCGCGGTGGCGGAGCTGCGCGGCGCGGGCGTGCGCGCCACCGGCCGCGCCGTCGACGTTGCGGATCATGCGGCGTTGGCGACCTGGATCGCCGATGTCGGCTCGGAGTTCGGCGGGATCGACATCGTCGTCGCCAATGTGTCGGCGCTCTCGATCGGGCAGGACGAAACGTCGTGGCGGGCGGAATTCGAGACCGACATGATGGGCACGGTGACCGCGGTGAACGCGGCGATGCCGTTCCTCGAAAAATCCGATGCCGCCTCGATCGTGGTGATCTCCTCGGTCTCGGGCCGCGAGGTGGATTTCGCCGCCGGCCCTTATGGCGTGTTCAAGGCGGCGCTGATCCATTACGCCAAGGGTCTGTCGTTCCAGCTCGCCGGCAAGGGCATCCGCGTCAACGCGCTCTCGCCGGGCAATACCTATTTTCCCGGCGGCGTGTGGGAAAAGATCGAGCACGGCAATCCGGCGCTGTTCAAGGAGGCGCTCGCCCTCAACCCGACCGGGCGCATGGGCCGGCCTGACGAGGTGGCGCGCGGCGTGGTGTTCCTCGCCAGCCCGGCGGCGAGCTTCGTTACCGGCACCAATCTCGTGGTCGACGGCGCGCTGACCCGCGGCGTGCAGTTCTGATCGCGCGTCATCTCCGACCGACAAAAAACCCGCCCGGATCGTCTCCGGGCGGGTTCGTCTTTGCCGCGAAGGGCGAGGCTCAGCCGTAATAGCCAGGCGCGTGTTTGAAGCTCGGCCAGGCGATCGGATCATGGCCAGTCACCACCGTCGCACCGGTCTTCTCGGCGAGCGTGCGCAGCTTCTGCACCGAGCGCACGGTATCCACCGTGCTGGCAAGGAAGCCCGGCAGCGCCTTCTCATCCCAGTGATCGGTCGTATAGGCGGCATCCACCGTCAGCAGCATCGGGCCCGCCTTCGGCAGCGTGACGAGGAACGATTGATGCCCGGGCGCGTGGCCGGGGGTGAAGACGGTGCGGATCACTCCATCGCCGTAGAGATCGTAGAAATCATCGGCGGCGCCGTTGAGGAACTGCCATTTCAGGCCCGGCCTGTCGAAATCCTTGCGGATATAGCCGCCGGCGGCGAACCAGTCCGGCGTGTAGGCATATTCGTATTCCGCCCGCTGCACGAGATGGGTCGCGTTCGGAAACCGGCCGATCGCCCCGGTATGGTCGAGATGCAGATGCGATTGCAGCACGTAGCGCACGCTGGCCGGATCGATGCCGAGCTTCTGCAACTGCGGCAGGCAGGCTTCCTCGCGCGTCATCACCGGGAGGTAGACATCGCAGACCGCGCCCCAATGCGCCCGCATGTCCTCGGCGACCTCGGCGGCATTGCCGCCATCGATCACGATATTGCCTTTCGGATGCGTGATGAGGAACCACGGCACCGGGATTTCGTAGGGATCGTTGCCCTGGTTCATCTTGATCGAGGCGGTCACGGTCTTGAGCGTGCCGCAGCTGAACATGTAGAGCCTGATGTCTGACATTTTCCTTACCCTTGTGTTATTGAGGTTTTACCAATTGCGCATCGACTGGCGGAGTATGGTCTCCAGAATGCCGGCATCCACCGGCTTGGGCGATCCGGCGAGCAGGCGCTGCTGTTTCAGCGCGCCGTCGATGATCGCGGGAATATCCGCCTCGGTGTAGCCGAGTTCGGCGATGCCCGACGGGGCGCCGACGGCCTTCATCAGGTCGATCAGT
The DNA here is from genome assembly GCA_021849425.1 of Pseudomonadota bacterium. Classification (GTDB taxonomy): domain Bacteria; phylum Pseudomonadota; class Alphaproteobacteria; order Acetobacterales; family Acetobacteraceae; genus Acidiphilium. The sequence continues at coordinate 100,493 of JAJZSY010000002.1, read as the reverse complement.
GCCGCCGGCAGCGAGTCCGGGCCGGGGGTCTCGATATCGTGGCCGCGCAGCAGGCTGGCGGCGCGGATATGTTTCTCGGGTGCCGCGTCATAGGTGTAGCGGAATGCCGCCGGCGACGTGACGATCACCGAAAACCCGTGCGGCACGAAGGCGTGGTTCCGCGAATAGCCGGGCGCGTGATAGACGTGCTTCAGCCCGGCGATCGGATAGGCGCAGGCATGGGGAATGTGCACGCCGGCGGTGCCGAAGCCGATGCCGGCCATCGTCGCGCCGAGCATCATCGTCCCGCGCGCCTCGTAATCCTCGCCATCGGCCACGGCGCGGGCGAGATATTTCCCGCCGAACTCGATCGCCTGGAGCGACCAGATATCGGCCACCGGGTTCGAGCCCTGATAGGGCGGCCGATCGTCCGGCGAGGCCGGTTTCGGCCGCTGGTTGAACGGTTTCGAGATATAGCTCTCGACTGCGTGGCAGATCACGTCGAGCCCGGCAGAGGCCGTCACGCCCGCCGGCGTGGTGCGGGCGAGGGCGGGATCGACCATGGCGAGGGTCGGCCGCATGTAGCGATGCGAGATGCCGCTCTTGACCTTCAGTTCGGGGATATCGAGCACGGCGACGGTGGTCGCCTCCGATCCCGAGCCGGATGTGGTCGGCAGCGCGATCAGCGGCCGCAGCGGTCCGGGCGGCTTCTTGCCGCCGCCGATCGGCGGGTTGACATAGTCGATCACCGCCCCGCCATGGGTGCTGATCAGGTTGGCGACTTTCGCGGTATCGATCGTCGAGCCGCCGCCCAAGGCGATGAACCCGTCGCAGGGATGCGCCTCCGCGAAGGCCGCGCCGCGGGCGAAACTGTCAATCGTCGGCTCGACATGGATATCCTCGAACCGGTCGAAGGTGATGCCGGATGCGGCGAGGATTCCCTCGATCCGCTCGATCAGGCCGAACTGGTGCAGCATCGGGTCGGCAACCAGGATGACATGGCGAAGGCCAAGGCGCTTCGCCTCCCAGCCGAGCTCGTCAGCCGCGCCGATTCCGTATTTCAACTGGGTGGCTTCGAGCGTGAAGACGCTTTCGAAGCCCTGGACTGCCGTCTGGCTCATGAGTTCCTCCATTTTCCGGCCGGGAGCTGGCCGGTGCGGGAGGGACTATGCCCTTTCCAGGGCGGCGCGCAATCGCCCGCCCGCCGCGCCAAGCCGCAGGCGCGCCTCGGTCGTGCCGATTCGCAACACCAGCATGACGATCGCCGTTTTTACTTCGTAACCGCTTGTTTCAAGGGCATCTTTGGCATCGGCCTCGGACGCGCCGGCAATCGCGCGGACGATGCGGATGGCGCGGGCGCGCAGCTTCGCATTGGTGGCGCGGAGATCGACCATATAGGGGCCGAACGTCTTGCCGAGGCGCATCATCACCGTGGTGGAGAGCGCGTTGAGCGCCAGTTTCTGGCTAGTGCCGGCCGAAAGCCGGGTCGAGCCGGCGAGCACCTCAGCACCCGTCGCGATCACCACCGCGATGTCGGCGGCGGTGGCGAGCGGGCCATCGGCATTGACGATCGCCCCGGTCAGCAGGCCGCGCGCGGCGGCGGCGCGCAGCGCGCCGAGGGTGAACGGCGTGCGCCCGGAGGCGGCGATGCCGACGAGACCATCCGCCGGGCCCGCCTTGTGCTCATCGAGCAGGGCGGCAGCGGCATGCTCATCGTCTTCGGCGCCCTCGACCGCGCCGGTCACCGCCGCGCGGCCACCGGCGATCAGGGGAATGATCACCCCGTCCGGCAGCGAGAAGGTCGGGCCGCATTCCACCGCATCGAGCACCGCGAGGCGGCCGGAGGTTCCAGCACCGGCATAGAACAGCCGCCCGCCGGCTTCGAGCCGCGCCGCCACCTCCTCCGCCAGCCGGGCGAGCGACGGAATGGCTCGCTTCACCGCCGCCGCCGCTCCCTGTTCCTGATCCAGCAACGCGCCCATGATCGTGCCGGTGGCCGCCCGGTCGAGTTCGTCGAGATCGCGGCGGATCGTCTCCGTCGCCGGCATGGCGGGGGCGTGGCGCGCCGGCGCGGGCAGGGGATGCAGCGCCGCGCCGCCGATCCAGGCATTGCGGATCTCGAATCCATCGTCGAACCAGACGAGATCGGCCAGGCACCCGGCGGCGAGCCGCCCCCGATCTGCCAGGCCGAGGGCTGCGGCGGGGGCTTCGGTCGCAGCAGACAGCGCGGCAGCGGGTGCGATGCCGGCACCGATCAGGCGGCGCAGCCCTTCATCGAGCGTGATCGTCGCACCGGTGAGCGACCCGTCCGGTCGCCGCGCGGCGCCGTCCCGCGCCTGCGCGGAATCGCCGCCGAAGCGTGCCATGCAGCCCTCGGGCAGGCCGGCGAGGCTGACAGAGTCGGTCACCGCCACCGCCCGCGCCCCGGCGGCGGCGAAGCCGAAGCGCAACGCCAGCGCATCCGCATGCACGCCGTCGGCGATGAAACACGCATGCACCCGCGCATCGGCGAGGGCGACGCCGATCAGCCCCGGATCGCGATGATGAAACGGCCGCATCGCAGTGAACACATGCGTCACCAGGCGGGCGCCGGCCTCGATCGCGGCTTGCGCGGCTGCCGCATCGGCATCGCTGTGGCCCAGTGCCACCGCCACCCCCGCGCCCGTCAGCCGCCGCACCGCCGCAAGCCCGCCCGGCCGCTCCGGCGCGAGGGTGACGAGCTTCAGCGTGGCGGCAAGATCGGGGTCGGCCAGAAGCTCGTCCAGCGCCGCGCCGGTCGGCTCCCGCAGCCAGTCCGCGCGGTGGGCGCCGCGCCGGTTCGGTGCGAGGAACGGGCCTTCGAGATGCAGGCCAAGCATACGCGCGGCCGGTTCGCCCGCCATCGCCGGCATCGCCGCGCGCAGGCGCCGCGCCGCGCCGTGCAGGGCGGCGAAAGGCGCGGTGATGACCGTGGGCGCGAAGCTGGTGACGCCCCGCGCGGCGAGGTTCCGGCAGAGATGGCGGAATCCCTCGGTGTCCGCCTCGGCGCAATCGACGCCGAAGGCGCCGTTATTGTGCAGATCGATCAGGCCGGGGGCGAGGACGCCGCCCTCAAGCCGCAAATCCGGGTTCGCGGGATCGTAGTCAAGCACCGCGGCGATCCGCCCGCCCTCGACAACGACCGCGCCGGGGCCGGTGATCGCCCCGTCGCGGAACAGGCGGTCCGCCGCGATCAGCATCGGCTCAGCGGACGAGCATCGGCCCCAGCGGATGGCCGGCAAAGACATGAACGTGCAGATGCGGCACTTCCTGGTGGCTGTCCGGCCCCATATTTGCGAGCAGCCGATAGCCGGTCTCTTCCGCGCCGATCTGCCGCGCCACCTCGCCCACCGCGCGCACGAAACCGGCGATCTCGGCGTCGCTGGCGGTGGCCGAGAAATCGGCGAAGGAGACGTATTTCCCCTTCGGGATCACCAGCACATGCTGCGGCGCCTGCGGGTTGATGTCGTGAAAGGCGAGGGCGAATTCGGTTTCGAACACTTTCCGGCAGGGGATTTCGCCGCGCAGGATTTTGGCGAAGACGTTCTGCTCGTCATAGGGCGGCTTGCCGCTCACACCTGGTTTCATGGAATTTTCCTCGTTTCCGCGATCGACAGCAGCATCGGGCGGGACGCTTTTTCGGCGATCCCGGATATCCCTTCCCGGCGCTGGAGTTCCAGCCAGACATCCTCCGGCCGCAGCCCGGCCGCCACCCACATCACCAGCAGGTGATACAGCACGTCCGCGCTCTCGGCGATCAGCGCCTCACGATTGCCGGAGATGGCCTCGATCAGGCACTCGACCGCTTCCTCGCCGAATTTCTGCGCCACCTTGTTGATCCCGCGCGACAGCAGCCGCGCCGAATGGCTGACCAGCGGATCGGCCGACTTGCGGGCAAGGATGGTCGACCACAGCCGGTCGAGAACCTGGGCGTTGGGGGCTGCCGGGTTAAGTGGCGGAACCGGCGGATGGGTCGCCGCCGCGCGAGCCTTGGGCTTGGCTTTCGGTTTGGCGGCGGTCTTGCTGCCCGCCTTCTTCGCCTTGGTATCCGGCAGGGTGGATTTCACGGGTTTCTTGGGCATGGGGAACCTCTAGCGCGGGCCGACCGGGCGAACCGGCAGGCCGGCGGCGGCAAGAGCGGCCTTCACCTCGGCGATGGTGAACTGGCCAAAATGGAACACACTGGCAGCAAGCAGGCCGGTCGCGCCCGCCGCGGCACCCTCGACGAAATGCGCGAGCGTGCCGACGCCGCCCGAGGCGATCACGGGGATGTTCACCCGCGTGGTCACGGCGCGCAGCAGGTCGAGATCGAAGCCGAGGCCGGTGCCGTCGCGGTCCATCGAGGTAAGCAGGATCTCGCCGGCGCCGCGCGCCGCCATCTCGGCGCACCAGCCGACCGCGTCGATCCCGGTGCCGCGCCGCCCGCCATGGGTGAATACTTCCCAGCCATCGCCGCCGCGCCGCGCATCGACCGCGACGACGACGCACTGGCTGCCGAATTTCCGCGCCGCCTCGTTGATGAAGTCAGGCCGGGATATGGCGGCGGAGTTGATGCTGCACTTGTCCGCACCAGCCAGCAGCAGGCGGCGCATGTCATCCGTCGTGCGGATGCCGCCGCCGACGGTCAGCGGCAGGAACACTTTGGCTGCGGTGCGGCCGACCACGTCGATGATCGTGTCGCGGTTCTCGTGGCTCGCGGTGATGTCGAGAAAGGTGAGTTCGTCGGCGCCCGCGCGGTCATAGACCACGGCCTGCTCCACCGGATCGCCGGCATCGCGCAGCGAGACGAAGTTCACCCCCTTCACCACGCGCCCGTCCTTCACGTCGAGGCAGGGAATGACGCGCAGCTTCAGCATGAAGCGGCCTCCGCCAGCGCCGCCTGCGGATTGATCCGGCCATCGTAGAGGGCGCGGCCGATGATCGTGCCGGCAAGGTTCGGCGTGCGGCCGGCGGCGGCGCGCAGGTTACGGATATCCTCGATGCCGGCTACACCGCCCGAGGCGATCACCGGGATGGTGATGGTGGCGGCGAGGGCTTCGGTGGCATCGAGATTGAGGCCCTGCAGCATGCCGTCGCGCGCGATATCGGTATGGATGATCGCGGCGATGCCGGCATCCTGCAGCCGCATCGCCATCTCGGTCGCCGGTAGCGACGATGTCTCGGCCCAACCCTCGGTGGCGACCATGCCGTCCCGCGCGTCGATGCCGACGACGATCCGCCCCGGAAAGGCGGCGGCCGCCTCGCGCACTAGGCCAGGGTTCTTCACCGCGGCGCTGCCGAGAATGACGCGCGAGATGCCAAGCTCGATCCAGGCGGCGATGCCCGCCATGTCGCGGATGCCGCCGCCAAGCTGCACCGGCATCGCCACCGCGGCGAGGATCGCGCGCACCGCCGCGCCATTCACCGGCCGCCCGGCAAAGGCCCCGTTCAGGTCGACAACGTGCAACGCGGCAAATCCGGCGGCCTCGAAGGCGCGGGCCTGGGCGGCCGGGTCCTCGGCATAGATCGTCGCCTCGTCCATCTCGCCGCGGCGCAGCCGCACGCAGGCGCCATCCTTGAGGTCGATCGCCGGGTAGAGGGTCAGAGCCATGTCAGGACGCCTGCAACATCTTGTAGTAGAAATGACCGCCGATCGTCTGCCCATCGGTGCGGGCATAGGCCGGATGGGTGCCCCAGCGGATGAAGCCAACCGCCTCGTAGAGCGCGATGGCGGCGGTCTGGGTCTCGCGGACATCGAGGTTGAGCACCTGATAGCCGAGCGCGCGCGCGCGGTCTTCTACCCGCTGGACGATCAGCCGGGCGAGGCCATGGCCGCGTGCGTAGGGGGCGACGAAATTATGCGCGAGCGTCGCGCCGAAAGCCTGCGCCTCGTTGTTGCGGGGCGGGCGGACGAGTTGGGCTGCGCCATAGATCACGCCATCCATCCGGCCGACGAACAGCTCCCGCTCCGGCACCATCACGACGCCGCGGAAATACTGTTCGAGTGCCGCGCGCCCCGGCGGGCGCAGCCAGCCGAACCCGCCGCCATCGATGATCGCCGCATCGGCCGCCTCGCACAGCGTCTGCATGTCGTCATCGGCGAGCGATGTCAGGCGGTCCACCTGCATGCTCGATGGTGGCGGCAGGTCGCAAAGATCGGAACGGGTCATCATGGCATCCAGCGCAGGAAATTCCCCAGAATGGTCAGGCCGACCTCCTGGCTTTTCTCAACGTGGAATTGTGTACCCGCCCGGTTCCCGGTTGCAACCATTGCCACGATCTCTTCACCGTACGAGGTGGTGGCGATCACCGTGCTGCGGTCGTCCGTGCGCAGGGCGTAGGAATGCACGAAATAGGCATGGTCGCCCGGCGTCAGCCCCTCGAGCAGCGGATGCGCGCCCGGGGTGAAGGCCAGCTCGTTCCAGCCCATATGCGGCAGGCGCAGGCCATCGGCGCGAATCGGCGCGATATCGCCGCGAATCCAGCCGAAGCCGGGCGTGGTTTCGTGTTCGAGCCCGCGTTCGGCCATCAGCTGCATACCGACGCAGATACCAAGGAACGGCGCTCCGGCCTCGACCCGGCGATGCATTGCGGCGGCAAGGCCGGGGCGGGCGGCGAGCCCGTGCGCGCAATCGGCGAAGGCGCCCTGACCGGGCAGCACGATGCGGTCGGCGTCACCGACGATCCCGGCATCGTCGGTGATCGAGACGGCCGCATCGAGCCCGAGCCGGGAGGCGGCGAGTTCGAGCCCGCGCGCCGCCGAGGCGAGATTGCCGCTGCCGTAATCGATGACCGCAATCCTCACAGCACCCCCTTGGTCGAGGGAATCGCGCCGGCGGCACGCGGATCGGGCTCGACCGCCATCCGCAGCGCCCGCGCCGCGGCCTTGAACGCGGCCTCGGCCACGTGATGCGCGTTGTGCCCGGCGCGGCGGGTCAGGTGCAGCGCGAAGCCGCCATTGGCGGTCAGCGCCTGGAAGAATTCCTGCACGAGCTGGGTGTCCATGTCGCCGATCGTCTGCCGCTCGAACGGCACGTCGAACACCAGGAAGCCGCGGCCGGAAAGGTCGATCGCGGCCTCGCACAGCGCTTCGTCCATCGGAGTCGCGGCGAAGCCGAAGCGGGTGACGCCGCGCTTGTCGCCCAGCGCCTCGCGGATCGCCTGGCCGAGCACGATGCCGACATCCTCGACAGTATGATGGGCATCGATATGCAGGTCGCCCTCGGCGCGGACGATCAGGTCCAGCATGGCGTGCCGGCCGAGTGCGGTCAGCATGTGATCGAAGAACCCGATTCCGGTGGCGATGTCGGTGTTGCCGGCGCCATCGAGGTCGAGCATCAGCTCGATCGAGGTTTCGGATGTGGTGCGCGTGATGCTTGCAGTTCGGCTCATGCGGGCTGGCCTAGCCCAATTTCGCCGGCCCGCCAATCAGCCGGCCGGCGAAACTTCGCTCAGTGGTTGATCTGTTCGAGCGCGAGCCCCCTGGTCGAGGGGCCGAGCGCGATCATCGCGATGCCCACCAGCATCGCGATCCCGATGAACACCGCCACTCCCGGCACGCCGTACCGGGCGAGCAGAACGCCGATCGCGAGGCCGGCGAAGGCTGCCGCCAGCCGGCTCCACGAATACACGAACCCGACCGCGCGGGCGCGAATCCGGGTGGGATACAACTCAGGCTGGTAGCCATGATAGGCGAAGGACATCACGTTCGACGCGAGGGTGAACAGCACGCCGAGGGCGATCAGCACCGGCGGCGCCGAGCTTTGCGCGAACAGGCCGATCACCACCGCCATGATCACGAGCGCGCCGATGATCTGCGTCTTGCGTTCGATCCGGTCGGCGAAAACCGTGCCGAGCAGCGGGCCGAACGGATTGGCGATGGCGATGATGAAGGCGTATTCGAGACTGTGCGTCACGGTGATGCCGCGATGGATGAGCAGCGTCGGCACCCAGGCGGCGAAGCCGTAGAAGCCGATCACCTGCGCCATGTTGAAGACCGACAGGATGATGGTCCGCCGCAGATACTCGTCGCCGAAGATCTCCATGATCGACCCCGCGCCGCCTTCTTCCGGCGCGGCGGGCTGCGGCGGCGGCAGGGGATGGCCGGTTTCTGCGGCCACCCGCCGCTCGATACCGGCGACGATCGCCTCCGCCTCCGCCTCCGCCATCCGGCCGTGGCGGGCCAGCCAGCGCGGGCTCTCCGGAATGCCCCGTTGCAGGGCAAACACCACGACGGCGCCGACCGAGCCGATCAGGATCAGCACCCGCCAGTAGTCCAGCCCGAACGGTTTGGCTCCCTTCATCGCATAGGCCAGGAAGGCGATCAGCGGCACCACGAGAAACGTGATGAACTGGTTCACCGCGAAGGCCTTGCCGCGCTCGCCCCGGGGGATGAGTTCCGAAATGAAGGTATCGATGGTCACGAGTTCGACGCCGATGCCGATGCCGGCGATGAACCGCCAGATATCGAGCGCGAGCCCGCTGGTCTGAAACGCCATGATCGCGGTGCAGACCATGTACCACAGCAGCGCCCCGGTGAAGACCGCGCGGCGTCCGAACTTGTCGGCGATCTGTCCGAACAGCAGCGCGCCAACCCAGAGCCCGGCGAAGGTGGCGAACACGAAAGTGCCGAAGCCCGCGACCTTCAGCACGCTGAGCCCCGCCAGGAAGCCGAGCGATTCCGGCTTGAACAGCCCTTCGCCCACCATGCCCGGCGCGACATAGCCGGTGAAGAACAGGTCGTAGAACTCGAAAATGCCACCCAGCGAGATCAGGACGATGATGGTCCAGACCGCGCGTGACGGCGGCAGGCGGTCGAGGCGGGCGGCGATCGTCGCCGCAGTCCGGTCCTGCATCCGGTCCTGCATGTGAGTCTCCCTGAATGTTTTTTATCGGTAAATTTGGGTAGCCAACACTAAGCCCGGGCCCGGAAACCTGGCAAGCCGGGCCTGCCACGGGGGCCGGTCAATCCCGCTGTTCCCGGCGGTCCTGGTCGCGCACCAGCCAATAGACGATGCCGAGCGACAGGAACGCGACCGAAAGCGCCATGAGCTGCAGCGCGTTCTCATGCGCCAGATCCATGATGATCAGCTTGCGAACGATCGCGAGCATCCCGATCAGGATGACCACCCGCACGCGCACCGGCCCCTCGTCGCGCTCGCTGGTCACCAGGATCGAGCGTTTGAATTCCAGCGCGATGACGACGGTGAAGATTCCCCCGAACACCGACTGGAACACCGCCGCGTTGGTGGGGTCGAACGTCGTGGCGAGAATGTCGTGCGCGATGTTCACGACGAGATGCGCGAGCGCCGCCGTCACCACGATCGCCATCAGCAACGTCACCGCCTGGACGACGATGAATTCGAAATACTGATAGGCCCTGCTGCCGAACCGGCGGTCCATCCTCTGGTCTCCCCGAAGCCGCGACGGGGAATATAGCGGTTTTTTCATCGCTTGCATGCATGAAAGGCACTCAGGCTTGCATCGCCCTGTCCCCTTGGGCGGCTTGCCCGCCCCTTCGCGCGGTGCCATCTGGAGGGCATGATGAACTCCAATGATCCGGTCGGCTGGCACGGCACGACCATTCTCTGTGTGCAGCGGGACGGGCAGGTGGCCATGGCCGGCGATGGCCAGGTCTCGCTCGGCAACACCGTGGTGAAGGGCAATGCGCGCAAGGTGCGGCGCATCGGCAACGGCAACGTCGTGGCCGGGTTCGCCGGTGCCACGGCCGATGCCTTCACCCTGCTCGAACGGCTCGAGGCGAAGCTGGAGCGCTTCCCCAACCAGCTTGAGCGCGCCTGTGTCGAACTCGCCAAGGACTGGCGGACCGACCGTTATCTCCGCCGGCTCGAGGCGATGATGGCGGTGGCCGACCGCACCCACGCCTTTACCCTCACCGGCAATGGCGACGTGCTTGAACCCGAGGACGGCATCATCGCCATCGGCTCCGGCGGGAATTACGCCCTCGCCGCGGCGCGCGCGCTGATCTCGGTGGACGGCATGACCGCCGAGGACATCGCCCGGCGAGCGATGAAGATCGCCGGCGACATCTGCGTCTACACCAACCATCACGTAACGGTGGAAATCCTGTGATCGACAGCCCGACCTACACGCCGCGCGAAATCGTCTCCGAGCTCGACCGGTTCATCATCGGCCAGCAGGACGCGAAGCGCGCCGTCGCCATCGCCCTTCGCAACCGCTGGCGCCGCCAGCAGCTCCCCGAGGGGCTGCGCGAGGAGGTGGTACCGAAGAACATCCTGATGATCGGCCCGACCGGCTGCGGCAAGACCGAGATCGCCCGCCGCCTGGCCAAGCTCGCGCAGGCGCCCTTCATCAAGGTCGAGGCGACGAAATTCACCGAGGTCGGCTATGTCGGCCGCGATGTCGAAAGCATCGTGCGCGATCTTGTCGAGGTGTCCCTCACCATGCTGCGCGAGATGAGCCGCAAGGGCGTGCAGGCCCGCGCCGAGCTTGCCGCCGAGGATCGCCTGCTCACCGCGCTGGTGGGCGAGGGCGCCTCGTCGGAAACGCGCAACCGCTTCCGCCGCATGCTGCGCGATGGCGAGCTGGAGGACAAGGAGATCGATGTCGACGTGAGCGAGGCGCCGCCCAACGTGATCGGCCAGATGGACATGCCGGGCATGCCGCCGGGCGGAGCCATCAATCTTGGCGACATGATGAAGTCGATGTTCGGCCGCCAGCACGGCCGCAAGCGCATGACCGTCTCGGCCGCCCGCGCCGCGCTGGAGCGCGAGGAGGCCGACCGCCTGCTCGACAACGAACAGCTCAACGCCGACGCCCGCCTGCATGCCGAGACCCACGGCATCGTCTTTCTCGACGAGATCGACAAGATCTGCGCCCGCACCGAGAGCGGCTTTCGCGGCGGCGATGTCTCGCGCGAAGGCGTGCAGCGCGACCTGCTTCCGCTGATCGAGGGCACGACGGTCTCGACCAAATACGGCCCGGTGAAGACCGATCATATCCTCTTCATCGCCTCCGGCGCCTTTCACGTCGCCAAGCCGTCCGACCTGCTGCCGGAACTGCAGGGGCGGCTGCCGATCCGCGTCGAGCTCGCCTCGCTCTCGCGCGAGGATTTCCGCCGTATCCTGACCGAGCCGGAACACTCGCTGCTGAAGCAGTATGTCGCCCTGCTCAAGACCGAGACTGTCGACCTGCACTTCACCGACGATGCGATCGAGGCGGTGGCAGCACTCGCCGCCGACATCAACGACCGGGTCGAGAATATCGGCGCGCGCCGGCTCGCCACGGTGCTGGAGCGGCTGCTCGAGGAGATCAGCTTCGCCGCGACCGACCGCGCCGGCGAGACGGTGACGGTCGATGCAGCACTCGTCGAGGAGAAGGTTGCCCCGCTCGCCGCGCGCGGCGATCTCGGCCGCTTCATCCTGTAACGGCTCTGGCTGTAACGGCTTTGGCCCCCGGCATCGCCGGGGGCTCAATCCCCCAGCAGCCGGCGCCGCGACTCGAATTCGGCGGCGTCGATCTCGCCGCGCGCGAACCGCTCCTTGAGAATGTCGAGCGCCGTGCGCTGCGGCGGATGCGCCGGCCCGTGGGTGAACATTCCGGCGGAACGCAGCACCGCCACCGCCACCATGACGATCACGGCGAGAACGAGGATCATGAAAAAAGGTCCGAGAAACATCGTCGTCCACCCATCATCCCACCACATCATGCCCGGCCCGTAGCCGAATCCGCCCGGTCCCGTCCCGGCCTGCGCGAAGGCGAGGCCTGGCAGGGCGACGAGCGCGGCCGGTGCCGCAATCCGTTTCAGCCTGTTCATGATCGAGCCTCCTTATCCATCAGATTACGAGGCCAATATCGCGGTATCACGCCCGTCTCGGCATTGATCTATATGGATAAGCCCCGGCGCTCCGCGTAACGCTGGCTTGCGCCAACCGGGCGCCAACCGGAACGCAGCGGAAGATCAGCCGGCGCCGCGCGGGTCGACCGGCATGATCGGCGCATCGTCTCGCGCAATCGCGGCGCCGGCGGCGAGCAGCACGTCCTCGCGGAAGGGGGCTGCGACGAGTTGCACGCCCAGCGGCGCGCGGCCGGCGAACCCGGTCGCGACATTCAGCCCCGGCAGGCCGACCAGGGGCAGCGCGATCTGCGTCGCCTGCGCGTCCCACACACGGCGGAACGCATCGGGCCCGGCAAGGTCGAGCCCGTCGCGGAAGGGCAGTTCGCCGGATGTGGGCATCATCAGCACCGGGAAGCGGGCGAGCTGCTGGCGCCAGGCGCGGGCGATGGTGGCGCGGCGCTTCAGCGCCTGGGCAACCACGTCGCCCGGCCAGGATTGTGCCTGCTCGCGGAACGAGTCGATCACCGTCATCGCGCCCGGATCGCCTTCCTGCGCCACGGTCGCGGCCAGCGTGGCGAACCCGTCGCCAAGCCAGAGCTGGATCTGCACCTCGACCGCCTCGCGCATATGCGGCAGGTCGTCGATCGTCTCGACCGTCCAGCCCGCACTCTCAAGCGCCCGGCCGGCCGCGATCAGCGCCGCCTCGACCTCCGGCGCCACCGCCATGCCGCCGGGGCGCAGGCAGAGTGCCGCCCGGCGCGGCAGATCCGGCCCATCGAGCGGTGCGGGGCACCACCACGGGTCGCGCGGGCCGTCCGGATCAGGATCCGGCTGCGCCATCGCCGCCAGGGCCAGCCGCAGATCCGCCATGCTGCGCCCGATCGGGCCGGAGACGGCGGTGATCTGCGCGCCGATGCCGCGCTCGGGCCCCGAGGCGTTGAACGCTGGAACACGGCCGATGCTGGGCCGCAATCCGTGCAGGCCGCAGGCATAGGCAGGGTAGCGGATCGAGCCGGCAATGTCGGTGCCGTGGGCGAAAGCGCCGATCCCGCTCGCGACCGCCGCCGCCGCCCCGCCGGACGAGCCGCCGGGGGTCAGCGCCGGGTCATGCGGATTGCGCGTATCGCCGTGCAGCAGGTTGGTCGTGAACCAGCGCATCGAGAAGGCGGGGGTATTGGTGCGGCCGATGATGACCGCGCCCGCGCGTTCGAGATTGTCGACCACCGGGCTGCTGCGCTGCGCGACCAGGTCTTTCTGCAGGCGGATGCCGTTGGTGGTGGCGAAGCCCTTCTGGTCGATATTCACCTTCACCGTGATGGGAACGCCGGCGAGCGGGCCCGGATCGTCGCCGCGGGCGAGTGCCTCGTCGATCCGTGCCGCGGCGGCCAGCGCCTGCTCCGGGCGATGGTCGATCACGGCGTTGATCGCCGGGTTCGCCTCGTCCAGCCGGGCGAGCGCGGCGGCTGCCGCCTCGCGTGCCGAAACCTCCCGCCGGCGGATGCGCCCGGCGAGGTCGGATGCGGTGAGGTGCCAAAGTTCGGTCATTGTCGCTCCTGTCGTCTCCGCCGGTTCAGCCCGGCTCCAATCCGCACCAGGCGGCGACGAAGAGCGCGATCGCCTTCGTCACCCGCCGCACCGAGGCAAGGTCGACCGCCTCGTCGATCCCGTGAATGCCGCGCGAGACCGGGCCGTAGCACAGCGCCGGAATCCGGTCGTAGAGCGCGTGAACCCGCGCATCGAGATAGGCGCCGGTGGTCATCGTGCCGAGCGGCGCGCCGGTCGCCGCCGCATGGGCGTCGGCCAGCGCTGCCTCCGCCGCCGATCCCGGTTCCAGCACATAGCCCTCGGCGAAGAAGCCGTTGAAGCTGACGCGAGGCTTGTTGTTCGCAAGCATCGGGTCGGTCGTCGCGAAGGCAGCGATCCGCGCCTCGATCTCGCGCGCGGCATCGGAGGCTCGCGTACCGGGATAGAGCGAGATGCGGCAGGAAAGCCGGCATTGGCTCGGCACCGAGGAGGCCCAGTCCCCGCCCTCGATCCGGCCGAGATTGAGGTTGATCGGGTGCCGCTCGGCGGCGAAATGCGGATGCGCGCCCTTGCGCGCGTTCCACTCCGCCTCCAGCCCGCGCAGATCGGCGATGATGCGATACGCGGCATCGATCGCGTTCGCGCCCTCCGCCATGGCGCGCACATGCGCCGGCGCGCCGCGCACCTCGATCTCGAACCAGAGCACGCCGACATTGGCGCGCACCAGCCGCTCGTCCTGCGGTTCGGGAATCAGCGCGGCGTCGGCGCGATAGCCGCGTAGATGCGTCATCAGCGCGCCATTGCCGGTCGATTCCTCCTCGACCACCGATTCGACATGCACGGTGCCCGCCGGCTGGAACCCGGCGCGGCGCAGCGCGTCGAGCGCGAAGATATTGGCGGCGTGGCCGGCCTTCATGTCGGCAGCACCCCGCCCGTGCATCCACCCCTCCGCGATCACCGGCTCGAAGGGCGGATGGCGCCACATATCCGCCGGGCCCGTCGGCACGACATCGACATGCGCCTGCAGGATCAGCGACCGGCTGGCATCGCGCCGCGGGCGATGGGTGCCGATCACGATCGGCGCATCGGAATGTTCGGCCGAAATCCGGCCCGCGCCCGCATGCCGCGCCAGCGCGTCGCGGTCCATCGTGAAGCGGTCCATCGCATAGCCGCGGTCCCGCAGCGCGCGATGAACAAAATCCTGGATCGGCGCCTCGGCGCCGCGGATGGAGGGGAAGCGCACCAGCGCCTGGGTGAAGGCGATCTGCTCGTCGAAGCCGGCATCCACGGCGTCCATCAATCGTGCCGCCAGATCCGGCTCCAGTGTCATCGCCGCCTCCCGTTATTCTGGCGATGATTTGAGAAGCCGCAGCTGCCCCTGTCAAGCAAGGGCGGGCAGGATCAGAACAGACCGGCCCCCGACAGACCGCCATAGACGCCAAGCCCCGCCGTCAGCACCGACATCGCGATCGCGAGCCCGGCATACCAGCCCCGCAGCCGCACCTGCGGCGGCAGCGCCTTGAGGCCGAGCATCACCAGGAAGCCGAGCACCAGCGGCAGCAGCAGCGCGTTCATCACCTCGACGGCGATGTTCAGGATAACCAGATTCGGCACCACGCCGACCAGCACCGCGCCGAGGATCAGGCAGGCGGCATACACACCATAGAACCACCTCGCGCGCAGCGGATGATCCTCCAGCGAGCGGCGATAGCCCGCCACCTCGCCAAGTCCCCAGGCCAGCGCCAGCGAGGCGACGATGGCCGCCACCAGCCCGGCGCCGAGCACGCCGGCGCCGAACACGAGCTTGCCCATCGCCACGCCGAGATAGGGGGTGAGGGCCGCGGTGATGTCGCCCACCGTGTTCAGGCTCGCATTGGGGTTGTGCCGGCCGATCGTCGCGGCGGTCGAGATCAGCACCGCCGCCATGACGAGCTGGGTGACGATGGCGCCGATCGCGGTATCCCAGCGCGCATATTTGAAATCCGCCGGGGTCAGCCGCTTATCCGCCACCGCCGATTGCTGGTAGAAGATCATCCACGGCATGATGACGGCGCCGATATTGGCGGCGACGAGGTAGAGATAGCCCGGATCGCCGAGCGCCGGCTGGAAGGTCTGGGCGGCGATCTGCCCCGCATCCGGCCGCGAGACGAAAGCGATGACAAAGAACACCAGCTCAAACAGCCCGAGCCCGATCGCCACCCGCTCGACCCGGCGATAGGAGCCGGTGAACGCGACCACGAGCAGGAACACCACCGAGAGCGTCAGCGTCGCCGCGCGGGGGATGCCATAAAGCTCGCCCACGCCGGCCACGCCCGAGAATTCCGACAGCAGCGCCCCGATCGTGGCGACCGCGAGGCCCGCGGCCGAGAGCCACGCCCAGCCCTTGCCGAACGTGTCGCGGATCAGCTCGCCATGGCCCTTGCCGGTGAAGATGCCGAGCCGGACGGTCAGCTCCTGCACGACATACAGGATGGGGATCAGGATGAACTGCAGCAGCAGCAGCCGATACCCCCAGGCGACGCCGGATTGCGACGCCGTGATGATGCTGCCCACCTCGGTATCCGCGAGCATGACCACGATGCCAGGGCCGAGCACGGCGAGAAAGGGCAGGCGCGAACGACGGGAACGCGGTGACACGGCGGTCTGCGACAAGAGCGGTCTCCGGGATAAATTGAGAATGAGAATTATTCTCAATTACTGGTCACGATGGATACAGGACCTCTCAGGTCCTGTCAACGAGCGGGCCGATTCATCGCTGCCGCCGACGCGCCGGTTGACTTCCGCTTGCCCGGAGAGGAAATCCGCGGCCATGATCCAGATCAAGCTGCACAACACGAAAACACGCCGGCGCGAGCCCTTCGCTCCCGCCGACCCCGCGCATGTGAAGCTCTATGTCTGCGGTCCCACGGTCTATGACCGGGCGCATCTCGGCAATGCGCGCACCGTGGTGGTGTTCGACACGCTGGTCCGCCTGCTGCGCCACCTGTTTCCGCGCGTCACCTATGTGCGGAACATCACCGACATCGATGACAAGATCAACGCCCGCGCCGCCGAAACCGGCGAGCCGATCGGCGAGATCACCGCGCGGACCACAAGCTGGTTTCATAACGACATGGCGGCGTTGTATTGCACGCCACCCGATATCGAGCCGCGCGCAACCGGCCATATCGGCGATATCATCGCCCTGATCGAGCGCCTGATCGCCCGCGGCCACGCCTATGCCGCCGAGGGCCATGTCCTGTTCGCCGTCGCGACAGACGCGCAATACGGCAAGTTCTCCGGCCGCTCGCCCGAGGAGCTGCTGGCCGGCGCGCGGGTGGATGTCGCCACATACAAGCGCGATCCGGGCGATTTCGTGCTCTGGAAACCCTCGCCGCCCGACCTGCCGGGCTGGGACAGCCCCTGGGGAAGCGGCCGGCCGGGCTGGCACATCGAATGCTCGGCGATGATCCACGCCACGCTCGGCGAGACGATCGACATCCATGGCGGCGGTGCTGACCTCATCTTCCCGCATCATGAGAACGAGATCGCCCAGTCCTGCTGCGCCTTTCCCGGCTCGGAACTCGCCCGCGTCTGGGTGCATGCCGGCATGTTGCAGGTGAACGGGCAGAAAATGTCGAAATCCCTCGGCAATTTCCGCACCGTGCAGGACGTGCTGGGCGAGGCGCCAGGCGAGGCGGTGCGCTTCCTGCTGCTCAAGACGCAGTATCGCGGCGTGCTCGACTTTTCCACCGCCGCGCTGGCCGAGGCCAAGCGGGAGCTCGACCGGTTCTACCGCGCACTGGAAAAACACGCCGACCCCGCGCCCGCCGCCACACCGCCCGCCGCCTTCATCGAGGCGCTGGCGGATGATCTGAACACGCCCGGCGCCATCGCCGAACTTCATGCGCTGGCCGACGCGGCGATGCAGGGCAATGCCGCCAGCGCCGCAAGCCTGCGCGCCGCCGGCGAGCTGATCGGCATTTTCAACCAGACGGCCGGCCAGTGGTTCCGCGGCGATGTGGCCGACGATGCGCGGATCGACGCGCTGATCGCCGAACGCCTCGCCGCGCGGAGGAACAAGGATTTCGCCCGCGCCGACGCAATCCGCGCCGAACTCGCCGCCGCCGGCATCCTGCTCGAGGATGGTCCCGGCGGCACCATCTGGCGGCGCGCATGACCGGCCGCGACGAAGGCGCCGATCTGGCGCCGATCGACCCATCCCCCGTCATCATCCTGGTCCGCCCGCAGCTGGCCGAGAATATCGGCTCGGTCGCGCGGGCGATGGGCAATGGCGGGCTGTTCCATCTCCGCCTCGTCGCCCCGCGCGACGGCTGGCCGCAGGACCGGGCGATGCGCACCGCCTCCGGCGCCTACCGCATCCTTGAAGCCGCGACGGTGCATGACACGGTGGCCGATGCGGTGGCCGACCTGCACCGCGTCTTCGCCACCTGTCCGCGCCCGCGCCACATCGTCAAGCCGCTGCTCACCGCCCGCGGTGCCGCCGCAGAACTGCGCGAGGTCGGCGCCCGCGGCCTCAAATGCGGCATCCTGTTCGGCCCCGAGCGCGCCGGCCTCGACAATGACGACATCGCCTGCGCCGACAGCCTGATCCGCTACCCGCTCAACCCGCGCTTCATGTCCCTCAACCTCGCGCAGGCGGTGATGGTGATGGCCTATGAATGGTGGATCGCCGGCGAGGCCGCGCCGGTCCGCACGTTGCAAACCCACAAGACCCATGTCGCGACCAAGGGCGAGCTGGAAAACTTCCTCACCCACCTGATCGCCGAATGCGACGAGGCCGGGTTCCTGCGCAACGAGCAGAAGCGCCCCGGCATGGTGCGCAACATCCGCCATTTCTTCCAGCGCGGCGAGGTGACGGAACAGGAATTGCGCACGCTGCATGGCATCGTCACCGAACTCGCGCGCGGTCGTCGCGCGCGTTGAGTCGGCGTCCCCATTCTGTCATCATGAGGCCGCCGCAGCGAGGCGGCGATCAGCGGAGTGGACAGCGTGATGGACCAGGTCGAACATGCAGCGCCGAACGCCTTCCTCAATGACGTGCGCGCCGTATCGGCGCAGATGCAGGGCGCGTTCCGCGAGGAACACGCGGCGGGTGCCGACCCCGCGCTTGTCCTGCTGCAAAGCGCGCTGACCGCCGAGATTCTCTGCGTCTGGCGCTACACCATGATGTCGGTCTCGCTGGCCGGGCTGAAACAGCCGCGCATCGGCGCCGAGTTCCAGGAACAGGCGAATGACGAGCGCCGCCACATGGTCGCCATCGCCCAGCGCATCCGCGAACTCGGCGGCACGCCGGATTTCTCCCCGCACGGGCTCGAGACCCGCTTCGGCGAATTCGGCACCAGGGCGGATCTCGCCGGCCTCGTCGAACAGAACCTCGCCGCCGAGCGCGAGGTGATCGGCCTCTACCGCCGGATGATCGACCATTTCGAGCCGCACGACCAGGTCACCGCGCTGATGCTCGCCAACATCCTCGAAGAGGAAAGCGAGCACGCGACCGACATGCAGGACCTGCTCTCGATCGAGACCGGCGGCCACGGCTGAAACGACTGCCGCGCGGTTGCCGAACCGCTACCCCAGCAGGCCGATCAGCCCGCGCAGCAGCATAGCGGGCGGCGGCGGGCAGCCCGGAATCGTGAGCGTGACCGGCAGGACCGACGCCGTGCCCCCGAGGCAGTCCGGGCTCGCCGCGAACACCCCGCCATCGCGCCCGCAATCGCCCACGGCGACGACGAATTTCGGCGCCGGCATCGCCTCATAGGCCAGCCGCGTCGCGGCGCTCATGTTCCGCGTCATCGGGCCGGTGACCAGCAGCACATCCGCATGGCGCGGCGAGGCGACCAGTTTCAGCCCGAACCGCTCCAGATCGTAGAGCACGTTGCCGAGGGCGATGATTTCCAGCTCGCACCCGTTGCACGATCCCGCATCCACCGCGCGGATCGCCAGCGACCTTCCAAGCCGCCGCAGCGCTGCGCGGTCGAGTTCCGCGACCAGCGCGGCGGTCTCGGTGTCGTGCGGCGGAGCCGGCTCGGTCAGGGTGCCGCGATGGAGGCTCTCGAAAAGCGTTCTGCGCATTACAGGTCGCACCCCGAATAGGCGGCATTGAAGCTCTTGTTGCAGAGCGGGAAGTCGGCGACGATGTTGCCCTCGATCGCCGCTTCCAGCGCCGGCCAGAGAAACCACGACGGATCGCGCAGGAACGCATCCGCCACCACCGGGCCGCACAGCCGCACCGCGGCGAAGATATCGCCCCTGAACCCTTCCGCCAGCGCGCAGCCGAATGCCTCGCCGCCGCTTTCCGGCAGCGCCGCACGAATGCCGCCCTCCGGCAACGCGTCGAGCATGTCGCCGATCAGCGCGGCGCTGGCGCGGATCTCGGCGATCCTGATCCGCGCCCGCGCATCGACGTCACCGGCCGAGAGCGACGGCACGGCGGGCGCGTGGCGGTCATAGGGCGGGTAGGGCGCATCGCGCCGGGCGTCGAAATCCTGCCCCGCGGCGCGGCCGACATAGCCGCCGCAGCCAAGGCGGCGGGCGAGATCGGGAGCGAGCCGCCCCGCGCCGACCACCCGGTCCTGCAACGAGGCGGTCTTGCCATAGAGTTCGACCAGCCTCTCGAACCGCCCGAGCCACGCCGGCAGCTCGGCCCGCAGGGACGCGGCGGCCACGGGCGCCAGATCGGCGGCAACGCCGCCGGGGACAATGCGGTCCATCATCAGCCGGTGGCCGAAACAGGCATCGGCCTGGCGCAGGATCGTCTCGCGCAGCGCGCCGGCATGGGCGTTGATCAGCGGGAATCCGGCATCGTTGCAGATCGCCCCGAAATCGCCGGCATGATTGGCGAGACGTTCGAGTTCCGCCATCACCCCGCGCAGGGCGGAGGCTCGTGGCGGCACGGCAACCTCGCGCGCCGCCTCCACCGCCCGCGAAAAGGCCCACGCATAGGCCACGGTCGAATCGCCGGAAACCCGCCCGGCCAGCCGCACCGCGGCATCGGGCGCGCTGCCCTGCATCAGCCCGAGCGTGCCCTTGCGCGTGTAGCCCAGCCGCGCCTCCAGCCGCACGATCGTCTCGCCGTTCACCGTGAAGCGGAAATGCCCCGGCTCGATCGTCCCGGCATGGATCGGCCCCACCGGAATCCGGTGCAGCCCCTCGCCCTCGGCGGGCAGGAACGCGAAATCCCGCTCATGGTCGAGCCAAGGGCGAGGATCGGGCAGTCCTTCGGCGCGCAGCCCGCTCGCATCCTGCAAGGCCCGCTCCATCAGGATCGCCCCCGGATGATATTGTCCGATCGAGGGATAGGTGCCGTCCTCCGCGCGCAGCGCGATCACCGCGAGATCGCTCCCATCCGGCCGCCGTGTCGCGAGATGAACGCGCGAACCCGCGTCATCTCCTGTCGCCCAGACCGCGACCAGCACCCGCGCCCCCGCGGCGAGCGAAGCGCCGGCGGCGCGCCATCCGGCGGCATCGACCATAAGCGGCGCGTCAGCCGAGCAGGGCGGCGGCATGGGCGAACCAGTCATACAGAAATCCCGGCAGCGCGATGCCGACGGCGAGCACGAGCGCGAGATGCAGCAGCAGCGGCGTCGCGGCGGCGGAACTCGGTGCGTCGCCCGGGCTCGGCGCGCCGAAGCAAAGCCCGGTCATCCGCAGCAGCAGCGCGCCGAAGGCGAGCAGGATGCCGAGGCCGAGCAGCACCGCGAGCAGCGGGGCGCGGGCGAAGGTCGAGGTGATCAGCAGGAATTCGGAGGTGAAGATGCCGAAGGGCGGCAGGCCCGCAATCGCCGCGATGCCGGCCACGAGTGTCCAGCCGAGAAAGGGGTGGCTCGCCGTCAGTCCGCCGATCTCGGCGATTTTCTGCGTCCCCTTGGCCTGCGCCACATGCCCGACCGCGAAGAAGATTGCCGACTTGGTCAGACTGTGCATCGCCATCTGCAACAGCCCGGCGAGATTGCCGATCGGCCCGCCAATGCCGAAGGCGAAGGTGATGATGCCCATGTGCTCGATCGAGGAATAGGCGAACAGGCGTTTGATGTCGCGCCTGCGGTAGAGCATGATGGCGGCGAAGAACAGCGTGACGAGGCCGAACCCCTCCATCAGTCTCCCGGCGGCGATGCTCGCATGGCTGGCGGCGAGCAGGATCTTGAAGCGCAGCAGCGCATAGAGCGCCACGTTCAGCAACAGGCCGGACAGCACGGCCGAAATCGGCGTCGGTCCCTCGGCATGAGCGTCGGGCAGCCAGGCGTGCATCGGCACCAGCCCGGATTTGGTGCCATAGCCGATCAGCAGGAACACGAAGCCGACATCGAGCAGCGCGGGGTCGAGCGCGGCGGCATGGCGGAGCAGGCCGGTCCACTGCATCGCCTTCATTCCGCCGCCCAGCGCCGGCTGGGCCGCGAGATAGACCAGGATCGTGCCGAACAGCGCGAGCGCGATGCCCACACTGCCGAGGATGAGATATTTCCACGATGCCTCGATCGCCGCCGGCGTGCGGTAAAGCCCCACCATCATCACCGTCGACAGCGTGGCGAGTTCGACGCCGAACCACATCAGCCCGAGATTGTTGCTGACCAGCGCGAGATTCATCCCAAGCATCATCGCCTGATACATCGCGTGATAGAGCCGCAGGTGATGCGGCGCGAGGCGGCCGGTGTCGATCTCGTGGCCGATATAGCTCGCGCTGAACAGGCTGGTGGTGAAGCCGACCAGACCGTTCAGCAGCAGGAAGGCGATGTTCAGCCCATCGACCAGGAACAGCCCGTCCGGCGCCGGCTGGCGGAACAGCAGCACGGCGGCGGCGGCAACCGTCGCGAAACTCGCCAGCGCGTTCAGCCGCGCGGCCAGCCGCCATGAGGGTATGAAGGCGAGCAGCAGCATGGCGCCGCCCGGAATGGCGAGGGTGCCAATCACCGCGGCGAAGGCGGCGCCCGCCCCGGTCATTGCAATTCTCCCCGGAACGCGTCCAGCGCCGCGCTGTCCACCGTGTCGAACCGCTCGCGGATGCGGAACAGGAACACGCCGATCACGATGAAGGCGATCAGGATCGAGAAGGCGACGCTGATCTCCACCACCAGCGGCATGCCCTCGGCACCCGCGGCGGCGAGGATCAGCCCGTTCTCCAGCATCATGAACCCGGCGATCTGGCTCACCGCGTTGCGCCGTGTGACCATCATCAGCATGCCGATCAGGATGACCGACAGCGCGAGTGCGAGATCCTCCCGCGCCAGCGCGTCGGCCTGGGCGGCGGTGCGCAGCATCACCAGCAGCGACAGCGCGACGAGGCCGATCCCGGCCAGCATCGTCAGGCTGATCCCGCCCACCGTCTCGACCTCGCGATGGATGTCGAGCCGCTCGATGATCCGGTGCAGCGCCAGCGGAATCGCCACCGCCTTGAACCCGATCGCGATCGCCGCGGTGATGTAGAGTTCCGGTGCGCGCTGCAACCAGGCCTGCCAGCCGACCGCGATACCGAGCAGGGCCGCGTGCAGCGCCAGCACATTGACGAGTGCGGGCAGCCGGTCCTGATACAGCATCATCAGGCTGACCAGCACCAGCGCGCCCGCCAGCACATGGGCAAGGCCGAAGGCGGTGGCGCCGGGGGTGAAGGGGGCGAGCATCAGCGTCACAGCGAGGCCGACATGAACAGCAGCAGCGTGCCGAGCAGGCCGAGCATCAGCGCCGCGCCGACGAAATTCGGAATCCGGAAGACCCGCATCTTGGCGATCGTCGTCTCGAACCCGGCCAGCGCCACCGCGCCGAAGCCCAGCTTGCCGGCATAGCTCGCAAGCCCCAGCGCGAGGGCAGCGGGCCCGGCACCCGGCGGCGCGATGCCGAAGGGCGCGAAGATGCAGGCGATCAGCGACATGTAGAGCAGCAGCCGCATCGCCCCGGCCAGCTCGATCAGCGCGAGGTGCCGCCCGGAATATTCCAGCACCATCGCCTCATGCACCATGGTCAGCTCCAGATGCGTCGCCGGATTGTCGACCGGGAATCGCCCCGTCTCGGTCAGCCCCACCATCACCAGCGCGACCAGGCCGAGCGCGAGCGACAGCCTGAGCCCCTCGGCGCCGGAATGCATGAAGGTGGCGATCGCCGAAAGCTGGCTGGTGCCGGCGACGAGGGCGACGGTGAAGACGATCATCAGCATCGCCGGTTCGGCGAGCGAGGCGAGCATCGCCTCCCGGCTCGCGCCGATGCCGCCAAAGGCGGTGCCGGAATCGAGTGCCGCCAGCATCTGGAAAAAGCGCGCGCTGCCGAGCAGGGCTGCGATCACGATCAGGTCGCCCGACCATGAGAATTGCAGATTGGTCGCGAATTCCGGCACCAGCGCCGCGGCGACCCAGGTGGCGGCGAAGATCACGTAAGGGGAGACGCGGAATAGCCATGAGGAGTCCTCCGGCACCACCGCCTCCTTCGCCACCAGCCGGGCGAGATCGCGATAAACTTGCAGCAGCGGCGGCCCGGCGCGGCGCTGCAACCGCGCCTTGACCTTGCGCACGAAGCCGGTCAGCAGCGGTGCCGCCAGCAGCGCGATCGCCATTTCCAGCGCCTGCAGGGCCAGATGCACGATCAGGCCCATAGCGCCACCGTCGCGAGCAGGATCAGTAGTGTGACGAACACCATCGCGAGATAGCGCCGTATGGTCAGGAATTGCAGCCGGTTGGCACGGTCGGCGGCGCGATTGATCAGTGCGGCCAGCGCCAGCGCGCCGCCATCCCACACCGGATCGGTTATGCGCGCGGCGAAGCGAGCGGGCGCGGTCGCTCCCGGCGGTGGCATCACCACCTCGTCGCGGGCGCGGAACAGCAATGTCGCGAACACGCGGCGGATCGGCTGGCTGAACCCCGCGGGCGAATATTGCGTGCCCGCCGGCAGCGCCGCGTCGCCCGCGGTGAGAAAGCCGCACCCCCAGGGCACCGCCCGGCGCAGGGCGCGCGAGCCGAAGCGATGCAGCCCCAGCGCCGCAAGACCGCTGGTCACCGCGATGAACAGCGCGATCAGCAGCGGATCGTATGAACTCTGCCGCGCCGGCACCGGCAGCAGTGTGAGCCCGCTCCAGCCCGGCCGCGCCGGCAGCGACACCCCGGCCAGTTCCCGTACCACCGGGGCGAGATGGCCGAGCGCCAGCGCCGGCATCAGCCCGAAGATCACGCAGAGCGACGCGAGCCCGATCATCGCGGCGCGCGAGATCCCGTCGGCCTCATGCGCCGTGGCGGCGGCCGCGCTGCGGGGGCGGCCGAGATAGGCCATGCCGTAAAGCCGGACGAGACAGGCGCTGGCAAAGGCCGCCGCCAGCGCCAGCAGCGCGCCGGCCGCCGGCACCGCGAGCTTGAGCCCGAATTGCGGCAGCGACGGGCTGAGCAGCACCGCCTGCAACAGGAGCCATTCCGAGGCGAACCCGTTCAGCGGCGGCAGGGCCGCGATCGCCATCGCCGCGACCAGCATCGGCACCGCGCTGACCCGCATCCGGTGGATCAGCCCGCCAAGCTCGGAAAGCCGCCGCGTGCCGGCGCCGTGCTGGATCGCGCCGGCGCCGAAGAACAGCGTGCTCTTGAACAGCATGTGGTTGAAGGCGTGGAACAAGGCGGCGGTGAGCGCGAGGCTCGCGGCCAGCGCCAGGCCATCGGCCCGGAAGGCGAGGGCAAGGCCCAGCCCCGCGAAGATCAGTCCGATATTCTCGATCGTGCTGTAGGCGAGCATGGTCTTTACATCGTCTTCCAGCAGCGCCTGCAGCACGCCGAGCACGGCGGAAACCGCCCCCGCCGCGAGCACCACGAGCCCCCACCACCAGGCGGCCGGCCCGGCGAGATCGAAGGCGATGCGGATGAAGGCATAGACCGCCACCTTCGTCATCACCCCGCTCATCAGCGCCGAGACATGGCTCGGTGCGGCGGGGTGCGCGCGCGGCAGCCAGACATGCAGCGGCATCAGCCCCGCCTTCGACCCCGCCCCCAGCAGCGCCAGCAGCATCGCCACATCAGCCGTCCATTGCGGTCTGTGCGAGGCGATGATGGCGGCGAATGCGTATGCCCCGCGCGGCCCGGCGAGCAGGCCGAAGGCGAGCAGCAGCATCAGCGTGCCGGCGCTCGCCATCAGCAGATAGACGAACCCCGCCTGCCTCGTCTCCGCCCGCTTGTGGTCCGCCATCACCAGCGCCCAGGAGGCGAGCGACATCAGCTCCCAGAACAGCAGGAACCCGTAGGCGTCGGCCGCGATCACCACGAGGTTCATCGCCGCCAGAAACACCGGGTAGAAGGGCAGCACGCGCCACGGTTCGGCCTCGTGCCGCCCGTAGCCGAGCGCGTAGAGACTGGCGGCCGCACCGCCGAGATCGACCAGCACGAGGAACGCGGCCGATAGCGGATCGACGGCGAAGCGCATGCCGATCCCCGGCAGGCCGAGCGGCAGGGTGACGCCCGGTGCCCGGCCGCCGAGCGCGCCAAGGGCAATGGCAAGTGCGACCAGTGAAACGGCGAGCGACCCGCCATAAACAACCATTCGCCCTGCATCGCGGCGGGACAGAATGGCGCCCGCCGCGCCGAGCGCGAGCCAGGCCAGGGCGCAGACCAGCAGCGCCGCCGTCACGTCCCGCTCTTGAGGCGCACGCCGCGCCCGCCAGTGGCATCCGATACATCGCCGGGCCGGATCACGATGATCCCCGCCCGATCCAGCGCGTCCAGCAGCTTCATCAGCGAGTCGACATTGCCGCGGATCACCCCCTCGCTCGCCTCCATCCGCTGGATGGTCGGCAGCGACAGGCCGGACAATTCCGCCAGATCCCGCTGGTCGATGCCGAGCAGGGCGCGCGCCGCCTTCAACTGACCGGAAGAAATCATGTATGAAACATCATCTCATGCGTTTGAACCATCATAAATAATCGGCAGCTCATACCGGCACGCATTTTGTTCGCAGCAGGAATGCGCCCGGCACGCAGCGGCGCGCCGGGCGACGGGTCAGGAGCCGGTCAGGACACGATCCGGTCCGGGTCGCGCATCACCACGTAGATCGCCGGGATCACCAGCACCGTCAGCAGGGTGGACGAGGCGAGGCCGAACAGCAGCGAGATCGCCAGGCCCTGGAAGATCGGGTCGAGCAGGATCGTCGAGGCGCCGATCATCGCCGCGAGCGCTGTCAGCAGGATCGGCCGGAAGCGGATGGCGCCGGCCTCCAGCAGCACCTCGCGCAGTGTCAGCCCCGGCCGCGCGCCGTGGCGGATGAAGTCCACCAGCAGGATCGAGTTGCGCACGATGATGCCGGCCAGCGCGATGAAGCCGATCATCGAGGTCGCGGTGAACTGCGCGTGCAGCAGCCAGTGCCCGGGCATGATGCCGATCAGCGTCAGCGGCACCGGGGTGAGCACCAGCAGCGGCACCTTGAAGCTGCGGAACTGTGCCACCACCAGAACATAGATGCCGAGCAGCGCGACGAGGAACGCCGCCCCCATGTCGCGGAACGTGACATAGGTGATCTCCCATTCGCCATCCCAGAGCAGGGTCGGGTGCGCCTCGCTCGCCGGCTGGCCGCGGAAGCTGATCACAGGTTTCGGCAGCTTTCCCCAGTCATGCTGGTTGATCAGCTTGTCCACCGCGAACATCGCATAGATCGGTGCCTCGAACTTTCCGTCCAGCTCGGCGGTGACCATGTCGGCGAAATGCCCGTCGCGCCGGTAGAGCACGCGCGAGCCCTCGCTGCGCGTCACATGCACCACCTGCCCGAGTTCGACGACCGACTTGTCCGCCGGCACCGCGTTGGCCGGCACCGGCGTATCCGCCAGTTGCTGGCTCCAGTCGAGCGCCCGATTGGGCAGGCCGATCGCGATCTCGAGCGGCAGCCGGTTCTCGCCGCGATAGGAATAGCCGACCTTCATGCCGCCGAAGAGGTCCTGGATCGTGTCATAGACATCGGCCTGCCGCACGCCGAAATATTCCAGCCGGTCCTGGTCGATCGCGATATGCAGCTGCTTCTGCCGATGCCCCCAGGAATCGTCGACATCGACGATGTAGGGCACCTTCCTGAACAGCTTCTTGACCTCCTGTGCGACCGCGAGCCGCGTCACCTCGTCCGGGCCGTAAATCTCGGCGAGCAGGGTGGCAAAGACCGGCGGGCCCGGCGGCGCCTCGACCACTTTCAGCACAGCTCCCTTCGGCAGCGCCAGGCGCCTGAGCAGGCGCCGGCGCAGCTCGCCCGCGATCTGGTGGCTCTGCTGCGACCGCTCGCCCTTGGGCGACAGCATCACGTGCAGGTCGCCCTGCCAGGGCTGGTCGCGCAGGTAATAATGCCGCACCAGCCCGTTGAAATCGAAGGGCTGCGGCGTGCCGGCATACACCTGCATGGACCGCACCTCCGGCATCGTCCCGGCGATCCGCGCGGCGGCGAACAGCGTCTGCTCGGTCTGCTGCACGGCGCTGCCGGCGGGCAGGTCGATCAGCACGTTCAGGCTCGACTTGTTGTCGAACGGCAGCAGCTTCACCGTCACCGCCTCGGTATAGAACATCGCGCAGGCGGCGATGGTGGCGATGCCAACCAGGGCGAGAAACAGCCCGGCGCGCCGCCGTGTGCGCAGGATCGGCGCGGCAACGGCGCGGTAGAGCCGCCCCAGCCGGTCCGGATGCGCCGCCGCCACCCCCGCCTCATGGGCGAGGGCAGGGGTGGTCAGTTCGAGAAACTCGACGTCTCCGGCCCGGTCTTCCTCGGTGAAGCGGTCGCGCCCGGCCAGCTTGTACATCAGCCACGGGGCGATGATCATCGCGGCGAAGAACGAGAACATCATCGCCGCCGAGGCGTTCACCGGGATCGGCGCCATGTACGGCCCCATCAGACCCGAGACGAACAGCATCGGCAGCAGCGCCGCGATCACCGTCAGCGTCGCGACCACCGTCGGGTTGCCCACTTCCGCCACCGCCTCGATCGCCGCCCGCCGGCGCGAGCGCGTATCCGGCATCGCCCAGTGCCGCGCGATGTTCTCCACCACCACGATCGCGTCGTCCACCAGGATGCCGATGGCGAAGATCAGCGCGAACAGGCTCACCCGGTTGATCGAGTAGCCCATCATTTCCGAGGCGAACACGGTGGCGAGAATGGTCGTCGGAATCACCACCAGCGTCACCACCGCCTCGCGCCAGCCCACAGCGAAGGCGATCAGCACGACGATGGAAATCGTCGCCAGTCCGAGATGGAACAGCAGTTCGTTCGCCTTCTCGTTGGCGGTGCGCCCGTAATCCCGCGTGACCTGCACCGAGATGTCGGAGGGGATCAGCGAGCCTTCGAGGCTCTTCACCCGCGTCAGCGCGGCGTCGGCCACCACCACGGCGTTGCTGCCCGCGCGCTTGGCCAGCGCCACCGTCACCGCCGGCGCCGTGCGCCAGTGCCCGGCATCATGCGTGATGGCGAAGACATGGCTCTGCAACGGCGCCGGCCCGACGACGACATGGGCGACATCCCGCAGATAGACCGGCCGTCCGTCCCGCGTGGTGATCAGCAGCAGGCCGATATCCGGCACGCCGAACAGCGTCTGCCCCGCGGCCACGTCGCGCAGCCCGCCACGGTCGAACACGCGGCCGGCGATGAAGCTGCGATTGGCGTCGGCCACCCGTGAAGCGAGCTGCTGCAGCGTCACGCCATAGAGCATCAGCTTGTCCGGTTCCGGCTCGACGCGGATCTGCATCGGGTCCGATCCGGCGATGTAGCTGAGCCCGACATTCGGAACCTTGATCAGCTGGTCCTGCAGCTTGGTCGCGATCTGCGACAGCGCGCCCTG
The DNA here is from genome assembly GCA_021849425.1 of Pseudomonadota bacterium. Classification (GTDB taxonomy): domain Bacteria; phylum Pseudomonadota; class Alphaproteobacteria; order Acetobacterales; family Acetobacteraceae; genus Acidiphilium. Next base: position 71,418 of record JAJZSY010000002.1, on the reverse strand, counting down.
GGTCCAGTGTGTCGCCGTTCCCGATTTCGGCGCGAGGGTGAGGGTGAGGATCGCGACATCGTCGATCCCGCGCCCGACCACCAGCGGCGGCGGAATGCCGATCGGGATGCGGTTCATGTTGGCGCGGATCTTGTCGTTCACCCGCACCACCGCGGCATCCTCGTTGGTCCCCACCCGGAAGCGGGCGGTGACCAGCACCTGGTCGTCGCGGGTCTGGCTGTAGATATGCTCGACGCCGGGGATCGCCTTCAGGATCGTCTCCAGCGGCTTGGTCACGAGTTCCGCGGCGTCGGCCGCCTTCAGCCCGTTCGCCTGCACCATCACGTCCACCATCGGGACATGGATCTGCGGGTCCTCGTCGCGCGGAATGGTGGTGATGGCGACCAGCCCGGCGGCCAGCGCCGCGAGCAGGAACAGCGGCGTCAGCGGCGAGCGGATGAAGGCGCGGGCGAGCCGCCCGGAAATGCCGAGCCTCACGGCCGCACCAGCACGTCGCCCGGCACGAGGCCGGCAAGGATCTGCACCCCGTCGGGCATCGCGCGGGTCGGCAGCGGCAACCCAAGCTGCACCGGTGCGTCGATCACGCTGCCATCCTTCTGCCGCAGCCTCACATAATCCTGGCCGAAACGGGTGAACACGAAGCCGGACGGCACCACGATCGTCCGCCGCCCACCTGCCGGCACAAAAACCCGCACGCGTTCGCCCACGAAATAGCTGCCGATCCCCTTCACCTCGGCATCGGCGCGCACATCCCCGGCGACGATCTGCGGATAGACCAGGGTGATGCGGCCGAATTGCGCCCCCGCCAGGCCGAATTCGCCGCCATCCAGCCGCACCATGTCGCCCACCTTCAGATGCAGCGCGTGCCGTTCGGGAATCCTGAGGCGGAGAATGAAATTCTGCTCGGCGACGGTTGCGACCGTGTCGCCCGGCAGCACCACCGTGCCATCGGTCACCGGCACGCTGAGCACCCGCCCGGCGATCGGCGCCAGCACCGCGCCCTCGTCCTGCTGCTGGGCGGCCACGGCGCGCTGCGCGATCCGCGCGCGGAGCGTGCTGGCGGCAACATCCACCGCCGTCCGCGCCTGGTCGAGCTGCTGGCGCGACACCGCGCCGCTATGCGCCAGCGCCGTGGTGCGCCGTAGATCGGTCTGCGCCTGGACGAGGCTCGCCCGCAACCCCGCGATCTCGGCGTCCAGCGCCTTGATCTGCAATTCGAGCTTCCGGTCGTGCACGGTGGCGATGACCTGCCCCGCCGTCACGCTGTCGCCGTCATGCACCGTCAGGGCGGCGACGGTCCCGCCGATCCGCGTGCGCGCCGGCACCACGTTGCGGCTTTCGACGGTGGCGAACACGGCCTTCTGGTCCGGCACCATGCGGGCGGCGACGGTGAAGGTCGCCGCGGTCGTTGCGGCACCTGCCGGCGCCGCCCCGAACAGGAGCAGGAGCGGCAGCAGCAGGGCGGGAAGGGAGAGCGGGCGGGGCATGCTGGCGTTCCTTGTCCGGGGCGGCGCGATGGCGGGAGGTCAGCGGCGGTCGATCACCTGGCCGGTGGCGGAATCGAGCGCGACATACGGCATCCCCGCCGCTTTCCACGCCATCATGCCGCCGGCGAGATGGGCATTCACCGCAAGGCCGGCCTCGCGACACTTCGCCGCCGCCATCGCCGAGCGCTTGCCCGAGCCGCACTGAAACACGATCGGCTTGCCGGGGTCCTGCGGCAACATCGCCGGATCGAAGGTGGAGAGCGGAAACAGCATCGCGCCATGAATGCGCTCCACCGCGAATTCCTGCGGTTCGCGCACATCGACCAGCAGGATGCGGCCGGCGCGCAGGTCGTCATGCACGGTGGCAGGGTCGAGGTCGCGCAGAGGTGAAGGTGTCGTCATGTCGAAATCTCCGTTGTCGATGAAGGATCGGGCGCCGCGCAGGTCGCACCCTCCGGACTACAATAAATTCCGGCAAGGGCCGCAATCACGGTGCGGGCCGGTGCGCTGGCGATGGAATACCGGATGCTCTGCCCCTCGCGCCGTGCGGTCACCAGCCCGTCCTTGCGCAGCAGCGCCAGGTGCTGGGAGACCGCGCTGTCGCGGATCTGCAGGAACGCGACCAGCTCGCCCACCGACCGCTCGCCGTCGAGCAGCTGGCAGAGAATGAGCAGGCGATGCCGGTTGGCCAGCGATTTCAGCAGATCGCTGGCTTCATCGGCCGCCAGGTTCATCGCGTCGACATCCAGTTTCATACTTGCGTATATACGAATATATGCATATATTGTCAATTGTGGCGGCGCCGGAACGTCCGGCCGCACCGCAGCGGCAGTGTTCTCCCGGCTGTCCGCGCGGGCGTTGATCCAGGTCAAGCCGGCGTCGCCGCAAACCAATTAACATCGCCCCGGGCGCGGCGGAGCGCCGCCTTCGCCGGAGCGTTCGGAAAGGCAGGAAAGCATGGCAGAGATTGTGGTCCTTGGCGCGGGGCTCGGCGGCACGCTCGCCGCGTTCGAAACCGCGGGACAGATCCGGCCGGAAGACAGGATTACCCTGATCGGCGAGCGGAACACGTTCCAGTTCACGCCGTCGAACCCCTGGGTCGCCGTCGGCTGGCGCGACCGCGCGGATATCGAGGTCTCGCTCGACAAGGTGACGCGCCGCAAGAACATCACCTTCCGCACCGAGGGCGCCGCCCGTGTGCACCCTGCCGAAAACCGCGTCGAGCTGAATGGCGGCGACAGCATCCCCTACGACTATCTGATCATCGCTACTGGCCCCGAACTCGCCTTCGACGAGATTCCCGGCTGCGGCCCGGAGCGGAACACGGTCTCGATCTGCCAGACCGATCACGCCGCGTCCGCCTTCGAGGCGTTCGAGCGCTTCTGCGCCAATCCGGGGCCGGTCGTGGTCGGCGCGGTGCAGGGCGCATCCTGCTTCGGCCCGGCCTACGAATTCGCCTTCATCCTCGATCGCGAGCTGCGCAAGCGCCGCCTGCGCAGCAAGGTGCCGATGACCTTCGTCACCTCCGAACCCTATATCGGCCATCTCGGGCTCGATGGCGTGGGCGACACCAAGTCGCTGATGGAGAGCGAGTTGCGCCATCGCCACATCAAGTGGATCACCAACGCGAAGATCGCCGCGGTGGACGCGGAAAAGGTCGTGGCCGAGGAAGTCGACACCGACGGCCAGACGATCGCGACCCACGACCTGCCCAGCCGCTTCACCATGTTCCTGCCCGCCTTTCGCGGCGTGCCGGCGCTGCGCGGCATCGAGGGGCTGGTCAATCCGCGCGGCTTTGTGCTGATCGACGAGCACCAGCGCAATCCGGCCTATCCGAACGTCTTCGGCGTCGGCGTCTGTGTCGCGATCCCGCCCGTGGGCAAGACGCCGGTGCCGGTCGGCGTGCCGAAAACCGGGTTCATGATCGAGTCGATGGTCACCGCCACGGCGCATAACATCGGCGCGCTGCTGCGCGGCGAGGCGCCGCACGCGCGGGCGACGTGGAACGCCGTCTGCCTCGCCGATTTCGGCGATGGCGGCGTGGCCTTCGTCGCCCAGCCGCAGATCCCGCCGCGCGACGTCAACTGGGCCTCGACCGGCGCCTGGGTGCATCTCGCCAAGATCGGCTTCGAGAAATATTTCCTCCGCAAGATCCGCGCCGGCGAGAGCGAGCCCTTCTACGAGCGCTTCCTGATGAAGCAGCTCAATATCCACAAGCTTCATCACAACGACCGCAAGTCAGCGAAAGGAGCGGGCCATGGCTGACGCGACCCATATCGTCTGTCCGCATTGCGGCGCGGTGAACCGCATCCCGCCGGCGCGCCCGGCCCGCGCCGCGCAATGCGGCGCCTGCCATCGCAAGCTGTTCGACGGCCATCCCGTCGCGATCGACCAGGCCGGCTTCGAGCGCCACGCCGAGCGGGACGGGATTCCCCTTCTGCTCGATGTCTGGGCGCCGTGGTGCGGACCGTGCCGGATGATGGCGCCGCAATTCGAGCAGGCGGCGGCGATCCTGGAACCGGAGGTCCGGCTGCTCAAACTCAATGCCGACGAGGCGCCGGAGGTCTCCTCCCGCCTCGGCGTGCGCGGCATCCCGTCGCTGTTCCTGCTCAGGGGCGGCCGGGTGATCGGCCAGAGCGCCGGGGCCATGAGCGCGCAGGCCATCGTCGATTTCGCGCGCCGTCACCTCGCGGCGGCCGCGTGATTTTCAGAGCCCCATCCGAGCAGATGGAGTTATCTGACCGGATAAAGATGCTCTGATAATGAATATCATAGAGCACTGCATCCGATCCAACAGGATCGGAAAGTGCTCCAGGACAAGGGACATGTAATCATGAATGTGGACAAGACCGTTCTCAGCTTCGCGGGCTTCATGGTGCTGCTCAGCCTCGTGCTGGCCTGGCTGGTCAGCCCATGGTTCTACGTCCTCACCGCACTGGTGGGGCTCAACCTGTTCCAGGCCGGCATCACCGGTTTCTGCCCCGCCGCCATGCTGCTGCGGCGGCTCGGGGTGAAACCGGGCTGCGCCTTCCGCTGAGCGTGTCCCGGCCGCTCAGCGATAGCGGCCGTGGCGTTGCAGCACCTCGATCTGGTATCCATCCGGGTCGGCAACGAAGAAAAACCGCGCGAGCAGGGCGCCGTCGCGCTTGAACTCGACGATCTTGCGCGGCGCCCAGCCTGCCGCCTCGAAGCGTGCGTGCTCGGCATCGAGATCGTCGACGCAGAAGGCGATATGGCCATAGCCGTCGCCGAGCGCATAGGGCTCGGCCCGGCCCTTGTTGATCGTCAGTTCGAGTTCGAAATCATTTTCCGCGTTGCGCAGATAGACCAGCGTGAACGTGTCGAAATCGAGCCGGTCGGCGATCGCAAGACTGAACGCCTGCTCGTAGAACGCAACCGAGCGCGCCTCGTCGAGCACGCGGATCATGCTGTGGATCGCCTTGGCCATGCGCAGTCCCTCCTGTTCGGCGCCGGGGCGGCCGGCGCGGGTTGCATCGGCGCTGTATAGGCTGCCGGCAGCTTCTTCCCAAACCTCTCCGGCAGGCGGTGTTCGGGCGGTTCAGCATGTCATGGCCGGAAGCAGAACAGCGCCGGTACGCATTCGTTCCGTTTCAGAACACCGCACCACCGCCGGCGCCCCGATGCATGCCGCCCCGCGCGTCTGGCATTGCTTTTGCTTTGAAACATCCGAAGCCGGGCAGGCCGCCCGGCGCGGGCGCCTGGCCGCAAGGCGCCTTCGGGGAGGAACGATGTGCAATCTGTTGCAGGGGCAGAACCCGGGGCATTTCGCCCAGACCAGCCGCTCGATCCGGCTGGCCGGCCGTTCGACCAGCGTGCGGCTCGAAGGCGTGTTCTGGGTCACGCTGGATGAAATTGCCGCCGCCGAGGGCGTTTCGGTTCCCCGCCTCATCGCGCAGTTGCATGACGAAGCGGTGGATTGGCTGGGCGACATCGCCAATCTCGCCTCGCTGCTGCGCGCGGCATGCATCATCTACCGCCGGCGGTCTCCCTGATCCGGCTCAGGCGGGAGGCGTGCCGCCGCCAATCCTGTTCTCGGCAATCCAGCGTGCGGCCAGCACCAGCGTCCCCATCGTGAAATCAGGTCCGTGGCGCGCCACCATTTCCTCGGCAAGCGCGGCAACCCGCTGGAAGTACGCGTCCTTGCTGCGCTGCTCGTCGTTCATCTCCATTTGCATCTCGGTCTCCCTTCCTGAGTCGCCGGTCATTTGAACATCCGCTCCGGAAACGTGGTGATGCTCACCATTCCATCCGCGCCAGCGGCGGCGAGTTGGTGGCCGTCGTCCGACCAGCCGAGCGCTGTCACCGCGCCGCCCTCGGGGCGGATGAGCACTTCATCCCGCCCGCCGATCTGGACGAGCAGGATCTGGCCGTTGGCGTAGCCGGCCGCAACCAGCGGCCGCGCCGGATGGGCGGCGATACTCTCCACCGCCACCAGCCCGGCCCGGCCGCTCACCAGCGCGCCGGTCATGTCGCCATCGAGCGGCGGCGTCGCCATCGACCAGGCGGCGACGCGATAGGCGCCCGAGGCGACGATCGACGCGGCGGGGATGCTCCAGGCCGCATCGCGCGTCGCCATCGGAAAGCCGGTGACGGTGCCGCTGCGCCCCCCGGCGTGATCGACCATCAGGAAGCCGCCCGCCTCCAGCGTGCAGGCGAGCCAGGCCCCGTCGTCGCGCCACGCGAGCGACAGCGGGCGCGACAGCAGGCCGAAGACCATCGGCGCCCTGCCGCTCCCATCGAGTGCGACGATGCTCAGGCTTTCCGCGCGCGCGATCGCGAGGTGACGTCCCGCAGGCGATAACCGGATGGCGACGACCTCGCCCTCGCCATCATCGGCGAGCGGATCGGACAGCGCGCCCGCGCCCTGGCACAGCCGCACCGCGTCCCCGCCGGCGATGGCCGTGAGCGAGGCGGCCCGCGCGTGGTCGAGAGCGACGACCGGCGTTCCGATCCGCGCGCGCGTGCCGCGCACCGCGCCATCCGGCCCGAGCGTCAGCACGCTGCCATCACCGGCGCCGACCAGGAAGCCGCTTTTATCGCCGGCGACGATGGGGGGCACATCCTGATGCAGCGCGGCGGATACGGCGGGGGGCGGTGCCGGGCGGCTGCGCGGGCGGATCGTCGTCTGGCCGACATCGCCGCTCACCCGGATCCGCGTCTCCGGTGGCTCCGGATCCTCGATCGGCACGACCGTTACCGTGCCGTCGGCGCAGCCGAAAGCGACCGCGGCACCATCGGCGCTGAAGCACGGCGGGCCAGCCGGCGCCGCGCATGGCCAGGCGCGGCCCAGCAGGTCGAACAGCGTAAGGTGTTTCGTCGCGGTCTGGTTCATCGCCCGTCTCCCCGGTTCAATTGCCCGCCAGAGCCGCCAGATGCCGGTCGATCTCGGCCATTTCCGCCTCCACCGCCTCCACCGCCTCGATCCGCGCCGCGCAATCGGCCTGCGCCTCCCGCAGCGCGGCGGCTTCGCCGTTTGCGGCACTTAGCGACCCCGAGTCCTGCATGCGCGCATCATCCTCAAGCCGCTGCATGTCGATCTCGAGCCCGGCCAGTTGCTGCAGGGTGCGCAGCGCCTCGGCGTTCAGCGCGGAGATGGCGCCGACAAGGGCGAGCCTGCGTCGCAGCAGTTGCTGCCGCTCGGCATCGGCGCCGGTCATGGAGCTTCGCCCCGCGCCGCGTCCGGTGCGGCGAAATCCGCGAGCTGGCCTGGCAGGTCAGGAATCTGCGCGCGGAACCGCGTCTCCGCCATCTCGATATGGTTGCGCAGCTGGTCCCAGATATCGATCCGCAGCAGCGACGAAGCATCGCCGATCAGATGTTCGATCTCGCCGATCCCGAACTGTCGCGACAGGGCGACGCCGGAAAACACGAACTCGCGCAACAGCGTGGCATGCCGCTCGACGAACAGCCGGATCATCGGGTGGGTGGTCTGGTTCATCCCGGCGCGGGCAAGCGAGGCGGTGATGAAGCTCTCGAAATGCGTCTGCATCCGGTGCTGACTTTCGCCGAGAAAGGTCATGGTGAACACCAGGTCGCGTGACATCAGCCGGATCAGCTGCTCGGTCACGTCTCCGCCGCCTGCCGCCGGAGATGTCGGGTCCATGTCTGGCCGCTGTTTGTCGGGCACCTGCGCCTCCTCGCCTCGATCGCCATGCCTCGGCTGGGCGATCGTCGCTTGGCGAGAATTAGCCACCCATGCGGGCGAAAGTCAATTTGATTGTTTGAAGTGATATTCATCTATATTTGAAATATGCCAAGTATTACACTTGTCATTTACAGATGTAAATTTCCTTTACATTGTGCGTTGCGGCATTGCGTCGGCACTTTCCGATATCCGCCGCGTTCGTGCGCATGACCATCCCGCCGGCCTTTTGGCATGGGATTTGCTCTGATTTGTCCAGAAGAAAATCATCGCGCGTGGCGCGGTGCCAGAAGAACGAAGGAACGGAGGAAACCGGATCGGCTTCGCGCGACACTGCGCTGTCACCGATCAGGATCGTTCGAAGACCTTTGCCGGGATCCGGCAGGCAACGCCCCGCAACGCGGCGCAGGCCATCCGGAAACTCGCACGGCGGCACCTGAGCCGCTTTCCGCCCGGGTCACGGGACCCGCGGCGCAAACAAGGTGGAGGTTTGAAAACATGACGTCCCTGACGCTCAACAAGATCACCTCGCAGCGCGGCATATCCGTGGGCGAGGCAACCAGGAAGATTTCCGATCTCGGGTGGAATCCGACCTATGTCCAGGAGGCGATGACCTACCCGACCGACTACAAGATCACCAAGGCCCCGCGCGATCCGATGAAGCAGGTGCTGCGCTCCTACTTCCCGATGCAGGAAGAGAAGGACAACCGCGTCTATGGCGCGCTCGATGCGGCGCTGCGCGGCGACATGTTCCGCAATGTCGAGCCGCGCTGGGTCGAATGGATGAAGCTGTTCCTCGCGATCATCCCCTTCCCGGAAATCTCCGCGGCGCGTTCGATGGCGATGGTCGCCCGCCTCGCGCCGGGCGAGGACCTGCGCACCGGGTTCACGATGCAGATGGTCGACGAATTCCGTCACTCGACCATCCAGATGAACCTCAAGAAATGGTACATGGAGAACTACATCGATCCGGCGGGCTTCGACATCACCGAGGAAGCCTTCGGCAAATGCTATGCGACCACGATCGGCCGGCAGTTCGGCGAAGGCTTCATCACCGGCGACACGATGACCGCCGCCTGCATGTATCTCACCGTCGTCGCTGAAACCGCCTTCACCAACACGCTGTTCGTTGCCATGCCCTCCGAGGCCGCCCGCAACGGCGACTACGCGCTGCCGACCGTCTTCCTCTCGGTGCAGTCCGACGAGAGTCGGCATATCGGCAACGGACACTCGATGCTGATGGCCGCCCTCAAGGAGCCGGAAAATCATCTCCTGCTCGAGCGCGACCTGCGCTACGCCTTCTGGCAGAACCACGCGATCGTCGATGCCGCGATCGGCACCTTCATCGAATACGGCACCACCAATCGCGACAAGTCGAAGGAATCCTACGCGGAGATGTGGCACCGCTGGATCTTCGAGGATTACTACCGGACCTACATGCTGCCGCTTGAGAAATACGGCATCAAGGTGCACCACGACGATGTCCAGGCCGCCTGGAAGCGCCTGACCGAGAAGCTCTACGTCCACCACGTCGCCCAGTTCTTCGCTGTCGGCTGGCCGGTGAATTTCTGGCGCATCGAGGCCCAGCGCGAGGCCGACTTCGAGTGGTTCGAGCAGAAATATCCAGGCTGGTACGCCAAGTTCGGCGATTTCTGGAAATGGTACGACAAGCTCAGCCATCGCGGCGAGAAGGTCATCACCTTCAATGAGGAGGTCGGCTACGTCTATCCGCATCGCTGCTGGAGCTGCCTCGTCCCCTGCCTGATCCGCGAGGACATGGTGGTCGACGAAATCGACGGCAAGCTCCACACCTTCGCCCACGAGCTCGATCGCTGGACCGCGGTCGAGGCCTTCGCCGACGAGTATCAGGGCCGCCCGACCCCCGCGATGGGCCGCTTCAGCGGCAAGCGCGAGTGGGAGACGGTCTATCACGGCTGGGATCTCGCGGATGCGATCAAGGATCTGAACTTCGTCCGCTCCGATGGCAAGACCCTGGTGCCCCAGCCGCATCTGCGCTTCGAGGATAGCGAACTGTGGACGCTCGATGACGTGCGTGGCCACACCCTGCTCTCGCCGCTCACCCTGCTGCGGGAGATGAGCCCGGAGGATCGCGCGAAGCATATCGCCGAATATCGCGCGGGCTTCACGATCACGCCGTTCAACTGATCCGGCGGACCTTGCGGGAGCCGTTGCCCCGGCTCCCGCTTCCTTCTCAACGCGACACCTCCGGCGCCCCGCCGGAGCGTGATGGACTTTCGGGAGATGGGCCAGATGGGTGGCACGCATACGGTGAGGCTCGAGCCGGTCGGTGTCGAGTTCGAGGTCGAGGACGGCGAAACGGTGCTCAACGCCGCCTTCCGCCAGGGCATCGCCCTGCCGCATGGCTGCAAGGAGGGCCAGTGCTCGGCCTGCAAGTGCATCCTGACGGATGGCGAGGTCGACATGCTGAAATACTCGACCTTCGCGCTGAACGATATGGAGCGCGAAAGCGGCCATATCCTGCTCTGCCGCACGATCGCCTATTCGGACATGGAGGTCGAACTCCTCAACTATGACGAGGAAGTGCTGGCGCGGTCGATCGCGGTGCGGACCTTCAACGGCCGGATCGCCGAGATTGCAAAGCTGACGCACGACATTCGCGGAATCACGATCGATCTCGACTCCCCGATCAAGTTCTGGGCCGGACAATATGTCGACATCACCGTCACCACGGAAAAAGGGGAGACGATTACGCGCTCGTTTTCCATGGCAAATACGCCGGACCAAGCCAAAAGCCTCTCCTTCATCATCAAGAAATACCCCGAAGGAAAATTCTCCGGCGAACTCGACAGCGGCGGAATCAGAATCGGCGCCGATGTCTCCCTCACCGGACCCTATGGGACCTGCTTCCGGCGGGAAGGACGAACCGGACCGCTGATCCTCGTCGGCGCCGGCTCCGGCATGTCGCCGATCTGGTCGATCCTGAACGATCATCTCGCCAGCGGCGAAAGCCGGCCGGTCTATTTCTTCTATGGCGCGCGCACGCGGGAGGATCTTTTCCACCTCGATCGCATCGCGCAACTCACTGATCGCTACCCGGAGCTGGAATTCATTCCGGTTCTCTCGCACGCCGGCGGCGATGCCGGCTGGGAGGGCGAACGCGGCTTCGTCCATGAATGCGTCGATGCGAGGCTGAAGGCCCTCGGTATCGATGGCGAGGGCGACGTCTATGCCTGCGGCCCACCCCCCATGATCGACGCGCTGCAACCGGTGCTGTTCCTGAACGGCTTCGAGAACGAGCGCGTCTTCTTTGACAGGTTCACCACATCCTCGAGCGTTCCCGTTCCCGCCGGTCACTGATCGCGCGCCGCACGGGCAAACCGAAACCCAGGGAGAGACACCATGCCAGCCTTGTCGAGTTCAGTCGGATCGGGTGCCGCGGGAGCGGCGATTTTCGCGGATTCCGACAGCCGCCGCTACCGTTATTTCGAGCCGCGCGGCAAGCGCGCAACCCATTACGAAGACGTCACCGTCGATGTCCAGCCCGATCCCGAGCGCTACCTGATCCAGAACTGGATCATCTCCTTCGCGAACGGCAAGGGCGCCTATGTGAAGGACGCCACGGCGCTGAAAAGCAGCAACTGGCACGCCTTCCGCGCGCCGGACCAGGAATGGGAACGCACCCACTACCAGCGCCAGTCCCGCATCGAGACGATGGTGCAGAGCGTCATCGCCAATGCCCGCCGCGCCGGCGCCCCGGCGAATTTCGACAAGGTCTGGCAACGCATCCTGCAAGCCCATCTCGGCGCCTGGAAACACGCCGAATTCGGCCTCGGCACCTCGCTGATGCAGGCGCAGCGCTACGGCTACACGCAGATGATCAACAACGCGACGCTGACCAATTCCTCCTACAAGATGCGCCTCGCGCAGGATATCACGCTCTACCTCGCCGAAATCGGCATGGACATTCCCGGCTGGAACGACGAGCTCGGCAAGGTCGCCTGGCTTGAGGACCCGATCTGGCAGGGCACGCGCGAGGCGATCGAGACGATCATGGGGTCGAGCGACTATCTCGAACAGTATTTCGCGATCAACATCGTCTTCGAGCCGCTGGTGGGCGAGCTGTTCCGCTCCGGCTTCCTGATGCAGGTCGCCGCCGCCAACAACGATTTCGTCACGCCCCCGGTGATCTCCGCCGCCGAGGCAGATTACGAACGCAACCTCGCGAACACGATCGACCTCATCTACCTCCTTGCCAACGACGAGAAACACGGCGGCGAGAACCGCGCCATCCTCCATGGCTGGCTCGAAAAACACCGCGCCCTCGCCGACAAGGCGGCCCTCGGCCTGCAACCGATCTGGTCGATGCCCCATTCCAAACCCGTCTCGTTCCAGGATGTCAGGGCGCAGTCGCAGGAGCGCATCGGCAAGATCCTCGGCGAACTCGGTCTCGCCTGACGCCCCGCACAGGAGATAACATCATGTCAACAGCAGCACGCGACGCGACCCATTCGACCATCTTCAAGCAGATGAAGGATATCACCTTCGAGCAGACGATCTCGGATCAATGCGGCGTGACGATGAACGATTCGGTCGAGGCCCGCGCCATCGCCGAATTCATGAGCGACAAGCCCGGCGTCACCGTCACCTACCAGCCCGCCCTGATCCGCATCGACGGCCACGGCAAGCTGATCTTCAAGATGGACGAGATCGGCGAGTATCTCGGCCGTGACATGACGGCCGAGATCTTCGAGGTGAACACCTCGACGCATTACGGCCGCATGGTCCGCGTCGACGACAACACCGTGATCCTGTTCGGCAATATGGACGACGTCTTCGAATACATCTGAACCGCGGCACTCCGGCGCGCCCGCGCGCAACCCGCGCGTGGCGCGCCGACCGGCAAGCAATCAACACGTGGAGGAAACCATGTTCGTAACGCCCGAGGGCAAGGAAATCTTCATCGTCGATGGCCACACCCATTTCTGGGATGGCAGCCCGGCGAACCAGAGCAACATTCACGGCAAGCAGTTCATCGAGTGCTTCTTCGCCTATCACAACGCGCTGAGCCCGGCCGACAAATTGTGGCCGAAGGAGAAGTTCGAGAAATACAGCGCCGATGATCTCTATCGCGATCTCTTCATTGACGGCCCCGACGATGTCGCGATCGTGCAGTCCACCTACCTCAAGGATTTCTACAAGACCGGTTTCAACACGATCGAACGCAATGCCGACGTCGCCGCCCGCTATCCCGAACGCTTCATCATCAATGGCGCGTTCGACCCGCGGGATGGCGAGAAGGCGCTCGAATATATCCATTACATGAAAGAAACATATAATATCCAGGGCGTGAAACTCTACACCGCCGAATGGAACGGCGCCTCTCGCGGCTGGCGGCTGAACGATCCCGAGGCCTACAAATGCTTCGAGCTGTGCGAGAAGCTCGGCATCAGGAACATGCACGTCCACAAGGGTCCGACCATCATCCCGCTGAGCAAGGACGCCTTCGACGTTCACGACGTCGATTACGCCGCGACCGACTTCCCCAATCTCAACTGGGTCGTCGAGCATTGCGGCCAGCCCCGCATCGACGATTTCTGCTGGATCGCGGTGCAGGAAGCGAATGTCTATGGCGGCCTCGCCGTCGTGCTCCCCTTCATCCACTCCCGGCCGCGCTACTTCGCCGAAATCATGGGCGAGTTGCTGTTCTGGCTCGGCGAGGACCGCATCCTGTTCGGCTCCGACTACGCGATCTGGACGCCGCGCTGGCTGGTCGAGAAATTCTGGAATTTCGAGCTGCCTGAGGATGTGAAGCAGGAGCGCGGCATCGATCTCACCCCGGCGATCAAGGAAAAGATCCTCGGCCTCAATGCAGCCAAGCTCTACGGCATCGATATCGCGGCGAAGAAGGCGGCGCTTGCGGCCTCGCCGCTCGCGGTCGCCGCCGAATAGGCCGGTCCACGCAGCGCGCCGGTCATTCGGCCGAAGGGAGACAAAATGGCTAAGCTGCTTCTGCATAATTCCGAAGCGCGTCGCGCGCTGGCCCGCGGTGTGGGCCGGCTCGCGGCCGCCGTCGAGCCGACGCTCGGGCCTAAGGGAATGAACGCGATGATCGACCGGCCGATCGGCACGCCGATGGTCACGCGCGATGGCGTCAGCATCGCGGTGGAAATCGAGCTGCCGAACCGGTTCGAGAACATGGGCGCGCAGGTGGTCCGCGAGGTCTCGATGCAGACCAACGAACTGGCGGGAGACGGCACTACCACGGCGATCGTGCTGGCCAACGCGCTCGTCCAGGCCGGCGTCGAGGCCAGCGAGCGCGGCGCCCGCGCGGTCGATCTCATCCGCGGGATCGATCTCGCGGTCGAGCGCGTGGCCTCCTCCCTCAAGGCCGCCGCCCGGCCCGCTTCCGGCAACGGCATGCTGGCCGCGGTGGCCAACATCGCCGCGACCGAGCCGCATCTCGGCGCCTTGGTGGCCGAGGCCTTCGCGCGGGTCGGCGCCGAGGGCGTCATCACCACCGATTTCAGCGTGACCACCGAAACCACGCTGGACGTCGTTGAAGGCATGTCCTTCGATCGCGGCTATATCTCGCATCACATGGTGACCGATCAGGAGAAGATGGAGGCCGTGCTCGAACGGCCGCTGATCCTGATGACGGATCTCAAGATCCGTGATCCCCATGCGCTCGATGCGGCGCGGGCGCTTGCCGCCGAGGCCGGCCGCCCGCTCCTCGTGATCGCCGAGGAGGTGGCGCCGGAGGTCGTCGTCAGCCTGCTCGGGCGCGACGGGCCGGGCCGCTACCTCGTCGTGCACCCGCCCGAATACGGCAACTGGCGCAAGGCGATGATGGAGGATATCGCCATCATCACCGGCGGCCGCGTCATCGCCCGCGATCTCGGCGGCCGGATCGAGGATGTCACCGAAGCTGATCTCGGCGGCGCCGAGCGGGTACGCACCAGTGCCACGCACACCGCGATCATCGGCGGCGCCGGCGATCCGGCCGCGATCGCCGCGCGCCGCGCACAGGTCCAGCGCATGCACGATGCGGCACCACCCAACATCGAGCAGGACAAGCTGCGCGAGCGCCTCGCGAAACTTTCCGGCGGCACCGCCATTCTCTATGCGGGCGGGGCGACGCCGGTCGAGCAGAAGCGCACGATCCAGCTGATCGAGGATTCGCTCGCCGCCGTGCGCGCCGCGAGCGAGGAGGGAGTGGTTGCCGGCGGCGGCACCGCGTTGGCGCAGATCGGCCCGGTGCTCGACGAGGTGCTGGCCGGCGTCAGCGGCGATGTCGCGGAGGGGGTGAAACTTGTCCGCTCCATCCTCACAAGGCCGCTCTGGCGCATCGTGACCAATGCCGGCGGCGACCCTGACCACGTGATCGCCAAGGTTTCGGCGGTGAATGGCGGCTTCGGCTACAACGCCGCCATCGGCACGTTCCAGAACATGTATGATGCCGGCATCATCGATCCCGTCCGCGTCACCTGCACGGCGCTGCGCAACGCCGCCTCGGTCGCCAAGCTGATCCTGACCACGGAAACGCTGGTCGGCGATCTGGGCGAGGACGAGGAAGACCCGACCGCTTCTCCCGCCCGTGGCGGCGGCGCCGAGCGTCTCGGCCGCGCCTGACCGCAGGGGCGGGCCGAGCGGTGGTCAGAACAGCGACAGCTGCGCTGCCGCAGCTGTCGCGCGCGGCTTGGCGAACTGGCTGCAATCGAGCGGCGGCGGCGTTTCGCTCAGCCCGAACTGGCGCGCCGCCCGTTCGAAACGCGCGCGCAAGAGCCCCGCATAGGCCCCGGTGCCGCGAAACCGGCTGCCGAAGGCGGCATCATTCAGCGCGCCGCCGCGAGTCTGGCGGATCAGGCTCAGCACATGCGCGGCGCGGTCCGGCATGGTGCGGTTCAGCCAGTCCTCGAACAGCGCGCCCAGCTCGTGCGGCAGGCGCAGCAGGATCGCATTGGCGGACGACGCGCCCGACCGCGCCGCCGCTTCGAGAATGCGCTCCAGCTCGGGATCGTTGAGCCCCGGAATCATCGGCGCGGCCAGCACGCCGACCGGGATTCCCGCCTCTTTGAGTCCGGCCATCGCATCGAGCCGCCGCACCGGTGTCGCCGCGCGCGGTTCCATCGCCCGGGCGAGCCTTGCGTCCAGCGTCGTCACCGAGAGATGCACGCGGGCGAGGTTGCGCGTCGCCATCCGCGCCAGAATGTCGGCATCCCGCAGCACTCCGGCCGATTTGGTGACGATCGCAACCGGATGTCCGAACCGCTCCAGCACCTCCAGCACCGCGCGCGTCAGCCGCAGCTGCCGCTCGACCGGCTGATACGGGTCGGTATTCGAGCCCAGCACGATAGTGGCCGGTTGATAGCCCTTGCGCGACAGCTCGCGCTCCAGCAGCGTCGCCGCCTCGGGCTTGAACACCAGCTTGGTCTCGAAATCGAGCCCCGCCGACAGGCCGATCCACGCATGGGTCGGCCGCGCATAGCAGTAGATGCAGCCATGCTCGCAGCCCCGATACGGGTTGAGCCCGCGATCGAAACCGAGATCCGGACTGTCGTTGCGGCTGATCACCGATTTCGTCGCGTCGCGGATCAGCACCGTCTCGGGGGCTGCCTCCTTCTCGTCCAGCATGCCCCACCCGTCGTCGAACGCATCATGGCGCGTGGTTTCGAACCGGTTGGGTGGGGCAAGCCTGGTGCCACGGCCGTCGGGCCGAAGGCCTCGCGGTATGAATGTGTCCATGTTCGTGCTCCGTTCCTACGCAGCACACCGGAAATCACGCGCGCTGTCAAGAACAAAACAAGAACATAGGCCGAATTCAGCTCCGCCCGTACGTGTCCTCGTAGCGAACGATATCGTCCTCGCCGAGATAGGAGCCAGACTGCACCTCGATCAGCGTCAGCGGGATCTTGCCGGGATTCTCCATCCTGTGAACGCAGCCGAGCGGCAGGTAGATACTCTCGTTCTCGCGCACGAGATGCGTCTCGGCGTCCCGCGTCACCAGCGCCGAGCCGGCCACCACCACCCAGTGCTCGGCACGGTGGAAGTGCTTCTGCAGGCTGAGCTTCGCGCCGGGCATCACCACGATCCGCTTGACCTGGAAGCGGTCGCCCTGAATCAGGCTCTCATAAAACCCCCAGGGCCGGTACACTCGATTGTGATCCTCCGCCTCGGGCCGCTTCATCCGCTTCAGCGCATCGACGACGCGCTTGACGTTCTGCGCCTTGTCCCGGTGCGCGACCAGCACGGCATCCGGCGTCGTCACCACAACGGTGTTCTCGAGCCCGAGAACCGCGGTCATCGCGCCGTCACTGCGGACATAGCAGCCGCTGGAATCCTCGATCACGGCATCGCCCAGCGCCGCGTTGCCGGCCGCGTCCTTCTCGGCGATGTCCCAGATGGCCGACCACGAGCCGACATCCGACCAGCCGAGCGCGGCCGGCACCACGGCGGCGCGGTCGGTCTTCTCGGCAATCGCGTAGTCGATGCTGATATCGGGCGCGCTGCGGAACGCCGCGGTTTCAAGCCGGATGAAATCCAGATCGGGGATCCGCGCGTCGAACGCCGCCCGCACGCTGCGCGCGACCTCGGGGGCCAGCCGCTCCATCTCCGCCAGCATGGTCCGCGCGGTCGCGACGAACATGCCTGAATTCCAGTAATGCCGCCCGTCGGCGATCAGCCTCGCCGCTGTCGCCGCATCCGGCTTCTCGACGAAGCGGGCGATGCGGAACGCGCCTTCATGCCCGGCCAGCGTTTCGCCCTGCTCGATATAGCCATAGCCGGTTTCGGCCATATTCGGCTGCATCCCGAAGGTGACGATCTGCCCGTCCCGCGCGGCAGCGGCGGCGATGGCGAGCGCGCGGCCGAGCGAGTCCGCATCCGCGATCGAGGCGTCCGCCGCCATGATCCACATCACCTGGTCGGGATTGGTTTCGGCGATCAGCAGCGCCGCGGCTGCGATGGCCGGCGCGCTGTTCCGCCCCACCGGCTCCAGCAGGATCCGCGTTCCCTCATGGCCCTCGCCGCGCAGCTGTTCGGCGACGATGAAGCGATGCGCCTCGTTCGCCACCACGATCGCGGGCGCGAAACGCTCGCCCTGCGCCCGCGCCGCGGTTTCCTGCAGCATGGTCCGCGACGACACGAGCGGCCAGAACTGTTTCGGATACGATTTGCGTGAAACCGGCCAGAGCCGTGTTCCGGTTCCGCCGGCCAGGATGACCGGCACAATTCCGGCCATGGGCAAGGGCGCTGGCGATGAAGTCGGTCCTGACATGCAAATTCCCTCAAATTGGATGCGTTCCATTGCCAGCGCACAACAATTGCGTCCAGCATGGATCCCCGCAGGAGGATGAACAAATGTTTAAAACAGCTTTCGATGATCTGACCAGTGCCGAACTGCAAGCCCTCCTGCCGCGCCGTCCGCTGGTGCTGCTGCCACTCGGCAGCCAGGAAGACCAGGGCGCGCATGCCCCGATGGGCGATTTCCGCCTTGCCGAAGCGCTGGCCCGGCGGATCGCGCGCGCCGCGACCGATTCGGGCACTCTCACCCTCGCGGCCCCGGCGCTGCCCTTCGGTGCCGCGGATCATTTCGGCGCCGTGCCCGGCGGCCTCGCGCTCGCCCCCGCCACCTTCCGCGCCGTGCTCGCCGACCTGATCGCCGATCTGCGCCGCACGGGGTTCGAGCGTATCGTCATTCTCAACGGCCATGGCGGCAACGCGCCGCTGGTGCATGAGGCAACCCTCGCCATCCGCCGCGCCGGCGGGCCGGTGATCCCGTCCTTCTATCTCTGGAAGGTCGCAAGCCGCCTGATGCAGGCCCGCATCGGCCCCGCGCCCGGGCGGTTCGGCCATGGCGCCGAGCCGCTCGCCTCGATCGCGCTCTGCCTCCGCCCCGACGTCTCCCGCCCCGATCTTGCGCGCAAGCCCGCCGCCGGCGCCAGCCTGCTTGGCTGCCCGGTCACCGGCTTCGGCACGATCGGCTTCGAGGGGGTCGATATCGACGCGCCCGCCGAATATCCCGAGATCGCGCCGGCCTCCGCCACCGCCGACGCCACCGGCGCCGATGCCGCGCTCGGCGAGGCGGTCGTCGCCGATCTGGTGGCGCTCGCCGCGCGTTTCTGCGCCCATGTCGCGGCGCTGGCATGAGCCTGGTTCCCGCCTGGATACCGGTGACCATCGCCGCCGCGCTGTTCCAGGTCTGGCGAACGGCGCTGCAGGCCCGGCTGCGCGGCGCGCTAAGCGCCCCGGCGGCCGGCTTCGTCCGGTTCGTCTACGCGCTACCGGCCGATATCCTGCTGCTCGGCGTGGCGCTTCTCCTGCTCCGCCGCGCCCTGCCGGCGATCCCGCCCGCCTTCCTGCTCGATTGCCTCGCCGGCGGCATCGCCCAGATCTTCGGCACCATGCTGCTGATCATGGCCTTCGGCCACCGCAATTTCGTGGTCGGCACCGCCTATGCGAAGACCGAGGCGGCGCAGCTCGTCATCTTCTCGGTTCTGGTGCTCGGGGTGCGGATTCCGCCGCTCGCCATAGTCGGGATCATGCTCGCGGTTGCCGGCGTGCTCGCGCTGTCCTTCGCCGGCCAGAAACTCTCCCCGGCCGATCTGCTGCGCGCCTCGGTGCAGCCCGCCGCTCTCTGCGGCCTCGGGTCCGGCTTCTGCTTTGCCGTCACTGCGATCCTGCTGCGCGAGGCGACGCTGACGCTCGGCCCCGCCACGCCGGTCGTGCTCAAGGCCGTGCTCACCCTCACCGTCACCAACCTGCTGCAAACCCTGGTCCAGGGCGGCGTCATGGCGCTGCGGAACCGGGGCGAACTCGCCAAATGCTTCACCCTCTGGCGGCGGGCGGCGCCGGTCGGCCTGCTCTCCGCCTGCGGCTCGGGCTGCTGGTTCGCCGGCTTCGCGCTGACCAGCGCCGCCCTCGTGCGCGGCTTTGGCCAGATCGAGATCCTGTTCACCCTTGCGGTCGGCCATTTTTTCCTCGGCGAGCGCACGCGGCGCGGCGAGATGGCCGGACTCGCTCTGGTCAGCCTCGGTGTCGTGCTCATCGCCGCGGCGGGGATCGGCTGAGCCAACGGCGCGCCAGGGCAGGGGAGGGCAGGGCCCGGGACTACCCTGATCGGCGCCTGCCCTGATCTCGGCGCCTGCCCTAATCTGCGACGGCCAGCAAGCGCCCCCGTTCGCGCAGCATGGCCTCGGCGCGCAGCAGGTCGGCCTCGGTCGTGATCTTGAAATTCTCCTCGCTGCCCGGGACCATCTCGACCGTGAGGCCTGCGAGCTCCGCCACCGCGCAATCATCGGTGAAGTCTCGCCCCGGATGTGCCGCATGCACGCGCCGATGCGCGCCGAGGATCGCCTCGTAGCGGAAGCCCTGCGGTGTCTGCGCCCGCCACAGATCCGCCCGCTCCACCGTTCCGGTGACCACGGCGCCGCGGCACCGTTTCAGCGTGTCGGTGACCGGCACGCCGACCACCGCGCCGGGCACGCGGCCGAGCGCGTCGAGCACCGCGCCGATCACGGTCGGGGCAACGAAGGGCCGCACCCCGTCATGGATCAGCACCGTCTCGGGGGCGAGGGAAGCGATCGATTCGAGGCCGTTGCGCACCGATTCCTGCCGCGAGGCGCCGCCCGTCACCGGTTCCACGAGCCCGAGCCCTGCCATGGCCTCGTCATACAGCCCCCGATCGGCGGGGTTGATCACCACCCGCACCGCCCGCACCGCCGCATGCCGGCGCAGCGCCTCAGCCGTGCGGCGAAGGATCGGCACGCCGTCAAGCAGACGGTACTGTTTCGGAATGGGACCGCCGAGGCGATGGCCACGGCCGGCGGCGACGATCAGTGCGACAGTCATGGGTTCCCCGGTCTGGCGCGGCGGCGCCGCGCTCCGTTCCCCCTGAAAGCAGAACCGGCCGGCAAAGGCAAACCGCGCCGCCCGGGGCTGTGAACCGTTTGTGTCAGCGCCGCCATAAAAATAACAAAATCATAGGTTTATATGGAAATAATCAGAAATATTCATTGATTTCCCTCCGCCGTCCTGCCGGGCTAGTTTGCACCGCAATAACGAGCCTGTCGAAGGCTTTCGCGTTTAACACAAGGCTTTCACCGCATGATGTCCACCGCCATTCCGTTCAGCCGCCCCTTCATCGTCGGGCAGGACAGCCCCGTGAGACGGCGTGGCCTCGGTGCGGAGATCGCCTGCCGCGGCGTCGGCCTGCATGGCGGACAGGACGTGACTCTGCGCCTCGTCCCCGCCGAGCCCGGTTCTGGCATCGGCTTCCGCCGCACCGATCTCGGCGTCACCATTCCCGCCCGCCACGACCTTGTGGCCGATACCAGGCTCTGCACCGTCCTGGCCGATCCGCACCGGCCGGAAGCCAGGATCGGCACGGTCGAACATGTCATGGCGGCGCTCGCCGGCCTCGGCATCGACGATGCGCTGATCGAGGTCGACGGCCCGGAGGTCCCGATCCTTGATGGTTCCGCGGCGGAATTCGTTTTCCTCATCCGCTGTGCCGGCATTGTCGAAACCGCCTTGCCGCGGGACATCATCGACATCTGCCGCCCCATCCGGGTGAGCGACGGCGCCGCTTTCGCCGAGCTGCGCCCCGCCGCCGCGGGTGAATATGGCTTCACCGCGGCACTGCAGATCGACTTTCCCGCCCGTGCGATCGGCCGCCAGGCGCTCTCCCTCGAAATCACCCCGGAAAGCTTCACAACCGAGCTGTCCCGCGCCCGCACCTTCACCATGAAACAGGATATCGACCGTCTGCGCGAGGCGGGCCTCGCCCTCGGCGGCACCCTCGGCAACGCCGTGGTGGTCGATGGCGACAGCATCCTCAACCCCGAAGGGCTGCGCAGCCCTGACGAGTTCGTCCGCCACAAGCTGCTCGACGTGGTGGGCGATCTGGCGCTGGCCGGCGCCGCCATTCGCGGCCGGTTCATCGGCGCGCGCACCGGCCACCGGCTCAACAACCTTCTGCTGCGCGCCTTGTTCGCCGATGCCGCGAACTACCGCCGCGCCAGCACCGCCGCCCCGGATCTCGCCGCCGTCGCCTGAGCCGGCGGCTGCGGCCTCGCGGCGCGGCGACGCCCCTATCTCGTCGCCACCGTCAGCTTGCCATTCTGCAACCGATAGATCCTGTCGAGCTTCTCCACCCCGGTCAGCCGGTGGGTGATCATCAGCACCGTCCGCCCGTCCAGCGTGTTGTTGAGCGTGGCGAGGAAGGCGCGCTCGGTTTCGAGGTCGAGGCCCGAGCACGGCTCGTCGAGAATCAGGATCGGCGCCGGGCTCAGCAGCACCCGCGCCAGCGCGAGGCGCCGCCCCTGGCCGCCGGAAAACTGCGAGCCCTGTTCGCCGACCCACGTCTCCAGCCCGTCCGGAAGCGCACGCACGACATCGGCGATCCGCGCCGCCTCCAGCGCCGCCCAGAGCGCCTCGTCATCGGCATCGTCGCGCCCGATCAGCAGGTTGTTACGGATCGTGTCGGCGAAGAGATGCGTCGCCTGCGACAGCCAGGCGATCCGCGCGCGCACATCCGCGGCCCGCAGCGTGCCGATATCCGTCCCGCCGAGCCGGATCCTGCCCTGCTCGGGCGCCGCCAGCTTCAGCGCCAGTGCGGCGAGCGTCGACTTTCCCGCCCCTGACGGCCCGAGCACCGCGACCCGCGACCCCGCCGGCACGTCGAGCGACAGGTCGTCGAACACCGCCTGGCCCTCCGGCGTCCAGCGGAACCCGACATGCTCGAAGGCGAGCGCGTTGCCGGCCGGCATCGGCGCCGGGCGCTCGGGATCGCGCACCGGCGGCGCGGCCTCGGCCGCTTCGAGAACCCGCGTCGCCGCCGCCGAGGCCCGTCCCGCGATCACGCCCGCGCGCGGCATGCCGCCCACCGCCTCGAACGCGGCGACGACGACGAAAACCGCCACCACCACGGCCAGCGGATGCGCGCCATGGATCAGCAGCACCGCGAGCAGCGCGCCCTGGGTGGCGAGGAAGGCGAGACCCTGCAATGCCGCCCCGCGCGCGGCGAGGTCGCGTTCGGCGCGGAACAGCCGGGATTCCTGCCATTGCACACCGGCGAGCATCCGCCCCTCGGCCTCGTAGACCTTGATTTCCCGCAACCCCGTCAGCGTGTCGAGCACCGCGACGCGCAGGGCGCCGCCTGCCTCGGTCTCGTCCGCCGCGGCCGCCCGCGCCGCGACCATCGCCCGCCACGGCATCACGAACGCGACGATGGCGAACAGCGCCAGCACCAGCACCGCGGCGGCGTCGTCATCGTGGCCGATCACCACCAGCAGCGCCGGCACCAGCATCACCGCGCCGAGCAGCGGGATCAGCAGCCGCAGCAGCACCCCGTCCAGCGCCTCGATATCGTTGACCAGCCGCGCCAGCACATCGCCCGAGCGCCGGAACCCGAGCCCGCCGGCGGCACTGCGCGCGAACCCGCGATAGAACCACAACCGCAGCGCCGCCAGCGCGCGGAAGGTCGCATCATGCGTCGTCAGCCGCTCCAGATACCGCAGCACCACCCGCGCGATGCCGGTCACCTCCAGCACCACCGGCACGACAACGGCGAGGCCGATCGCCGAGGCCGCGATATAGTGCCCGGCGCCGGCCATCAGTGCGACTCCGGAGGCAAGCGAGGCCAGTGCGACCAGCGCGCCGAAGGCGATCGCCGGCGCCTGCCGCCGCCAGATCAGGATCACCCGCAGCAGCGGCGCGAACACGACATCCCTCATCACGCCACCCCCTCGAGCCGCGCCGCCTGCGCGACGCCGAGATCGAGCTTGCGGCCGCTGAATTCATGGGCGAAGGCGGCATGGCTGGCGAGCACTACGGTCCGCCCGATCGCCAGCCGCCTGAGGCTGTCCACCACCTCGCGCTCGGTCGCCGGATCGAGCTGCGCGGTCGGCTCGTCGAGCAGCAGCAGGCTGGCATCCTTGAGAAAGGCGCGGGCAATCGCGATCCGCTGCGCCTGGCCGCCCGACAGCCCGTAGCCGCCATCGCCGATGCGGGTCGCCAGTCCTTCGGGAAGCTGGTCGGCGAACTCGCTCACCCGCGCGAGCCGCGCCGCCTCCAGCAGGTCGGCCTCGCTCGCCTCCGGCCGGCCCATCCGGATATTCTCCTCGATCGTTCCGGCGAACAGCACCGGCCGCTGGCTGATCAGCGCCGTCATGCGGGCGAGGGCGTCTGGCACGATCGTCTCGATCGGCGCGCCGTTCAGCGTGATCCGCCCGGATTGCGGCCTGATATAGCCAAGGAGCAGCTCGATGATGGTGGATTTTCCGGCGCCCGAGGGGCCGACCAGCATCATCATCTCCCCCGCGGGCAACTGGAAGCTGAGATCCTGCAACACCGGGCCGCGCGCCTCGCTCCAGGCGAAGCCGACCTGCTCGAAACCGATCGTGATGCCCCGCGCCGTCACCGTGCGGATGGCATCCGGCGGCACCGCGACCGTCTGCGGCTCGGGCAGGCCGACCAGGTCTTCGGCCGCGGTCTGCGCGGTCATCCGGTCCTGATACACGGCCGAGAACGCGCGCAGCGGCGCGAAGAACTCCGGCACCAGCAGCACGCAGAACAGCGCGGTCGGCGCCAGTGCTGCGTGGCCGGCGAGCAGCGGCCCGGCGAAGCGGATGGCGATCCCCACCAGCGCCGCCGCGGCCAGCAGGTCGAGCGCCGTGGCGTTGAGGAAGGCGATGCGCAGAATTCGCATGGTGCGGTGGCGCAACTCGTCGGCGGCGCGGCCGAGCGATGCCGCCTCGGCCTCCGCGCGCCCGGCCAGCACGATGGTGGCGATGCCGCGCACGCGATCGAGAAAGCGGGTCTGCAACCGCGCCATCGCGGTGAACTGGCGCCGCGCCGCGACCCCGGTGCCAATCCCGGTCATGGCCATGAACACCGGCACCAGAACGCCGCTCACCGCTAGGATGAGCCCGCTGCGCCAGTCCGCGATCGCGGCGGCGAGCGCGACCAGCGCCGGCCCGATCGCGGCGAGCCGCGCCGCCGGAATCCAGCGCCCGTGCAGCCCGTTCATCGCCTCGACGCGGTCGACCACGATGATCGACAGCTCCGCCGAATGCCGCCCGCGCAGCAGCCCCGGCCCCGCGCTCATCAGCCGGCCCAGCGTGTCGCTGCGCAGCCGCCGGCGGGCGGCGATGCCGAGCCGGCTCGCCTCGTGTTCCTGGCCGACGATCAGCCCCGCCCGCAGCAGGGCGGCGGTGATGAAGCCGAGCCCGAGCAGCGCGACGGGCAGATGCCCCGGCGCGATCGCCGCGGCCAGCAGCCCGGCGGCGCAGGCGATCTGCCCGATCGCGATGAGGGTGGAGGCGATGCCGAGCCCGATCGCGAGCCGGGCGCGGCGTCCTCCAAGCCTGATTTCCTGATGGATCCACTGTTTCGCGGGAGACGATTGGCGTGCCATGACCGCTACATATAGTTACCCCGCCGATTTCCAAAGTGCGCTTCCGCCTCCGGCGCGGCCCGCTCGCGGATAGTTTATGTTTTCACGAATGTATGGCCGCGCCTTTGCCGGCGGAACAGCCTTCCGCCAGCGGGCATGGACGCGGCCGCCGGATTCCCTCAAAACGCCCTCAACCAGCCGTCTTTCATGGAGACACACCATGCAGATCGTCCGTCATCTCCACGACCTGCGGGCCGCCCGCGCGGCGCTGGCGGAAGGCGGCCGTGCCTCCCTCGCTCTGGTGCCGACCATGGGCGCGCTGCACGAGGGCCATCTCTCCCTGGTTCGCGCGGCCCGCGCGGCCGGGCACGTCGTGGCCGCCTCCATCTTCGTCAACCCCACCCAGTTCGGTCCGAACGAGGATTTCACCCGCTACCCGCGCGACCCCGCGCGCGACTGCGCGCTGCTCGCCGATGCCGGCTGCGCGCTGGCCTGGCTACCCGAGGTGGCGACGATGTATCCGCCCGGCGATGCCACCATGATCGATGTCGCCGGGCTGTCGACGGTGCTCGAAGGCGCGGTCCGACCCGGCCATTACCGGGGCGTGGCGACGGTCGTGGCCAAGCTGCTCGGCCAGGTGGGGCCGAACGCCGCCTGGTTCGGCGAGAAGGACTGGCAGCAGGTGCAGGTCATTCGCCGCGTCGCGAGCGACCTGTTCCTGCCGGTGGAGATTGTCGTCGGCCCGACCCTGCGCGAGGCAGACGGCCTCGCGATGTCCTCGCGCAACCGTTATCTCGACGCCGCCGAGCGCGCCCGCGCGCCGCTGCTGCATCGGGTCCTGCTACGCACGCGCGACGAGCTGCGCGCCGGCGCCCCGGTCGGCGCGACCCTTGCCGCGAGCCGGCAGACGCTCGCCGCCGGCGGGTTCGTCCTAGATTATCTCGAACTCGTCGACGAAACGAGTCTGGCCCCGCTCGCGGCGCTCGATTCGGGCGCCCGCCTGCTCGCCGCCGCCCGTCTTGGCACCACCCGCCTGCTCGACACGATCGGCGTCTGAAACGCCCTGAAATAAGCTCGTCGTCGCATTTATCGTGTCACGTTAAGGTATATTTTACCCATCCTGCTTCATCATCCCGTCACGTGGGACGCGTCGATGGAGTAGTGTCTTTTGAGTGTATCGCAGTCACCGGACTTTCGGCCGACAGCGGCCACCGCGCCGGTTCGGTCGGGCGTTTCGGAGTCCGGTTCGGCTGAAACGGAGCGTCGCGAGCGCGCGTCGCTCCGCCGTCTCGAAGCCGGCGAGCAGCGCAAGCGGGCGGCCCGCCTCGCCGATGCCTTGCGGCAGGACAGTTTCGTCCGCCGCTACATCCCGCGCCTCAGCCTCGCCCCCTCCGCCGAGCGGTTCGTTGGCGCCGATCTCTGGCTCGGCCTGCCGAACCGCCGCCGCGGCCTGATGCCGGTCGCTCCCCTGCTGCGCGGGATCGACCGGGCGATGCTGCGTCACGACATGCTGTCCTACACGCTGCGCGCCGTCGCGGCCGAACTCGCCGCCGGGCCGCCGGGCTGGCATGTCGGCGTTCCGCTTCCTGGCGCCACCCTCGGGGATGGCTACGCCGTCGGCCTCGTGCGCCAGGCCTTCGAGCCGCTCGGCATCGACCTCCAGAGGCTCGACATCCTGATCGACGAAGCCGACCTCGTGATCGGCGGCGAGCATCTCCAGCAGCAGATCGCCGGCCTGCGGGACGCCGGAATTGGCGTCATCCTCGAAGGGTTCGGTCACGATTTCGGGGGGCTTGCCCTGCTGTCCCGCCTGCCGTTCAGCGGCCTCAAATTCGACCGCCGGCTGGTTCGCGCCCTGGTGGCCGATCCCGCCGGGCCGGACGTGGTGCTGATCCGCGCCGCGATCGACATCGCCCGCCGGTTCGACGTCACCGTCCTGCTCGATGGGGTGGAAACCGAGTCCGAATTGCAGAAAGCCCGGGAGCTCGGAATCGCCGAGGTGCAGGGACCATGGATCGGGCCCGCCATGGCGGCGGACATGCTTCGCGCGCGGCTGCCGGCCGGGATCTGAGCCGCGCCGCACGGCCCGAACCCTTCGCGGTTGGCGGCGCGGGAGCTTGCCGGAACGCCCGATCCGCGCCAGACATGACGGCATGACCCGTGCTCCGCACTCTGCCAGCCCCGACGAAGCCGGCCGCGCGATTCGCGGTGCCCTCGCTGCCTGTCGGCCAGGCGCCTCGATCTGCCCGACGGATGCCGCCCGGCATCTCGCCGCCGCGCGCGGCGAAACCGCGCCCGGCGCCTGGCGCCATCACCTCGCCACCATCCGCCGCACCGCGCTCGACCTTGCCCGCGAGGGCAGCATCGTGATCCTGCGCAAGGGCAAGGTGGTCGAACCCGATGCCGTGCGGGGCGTCATTCGTCTCGCCCAGCCCGCCATTCCTCCCGGAGAGACCGCCTGATGGCTGTTGGATTGTTGCCCCTGCTGCTCAGCATCGTCTTCCCCGCCTGCGGCTTCGCCGGCGCCGCCGGCGTCACCCCGCCGGGGTATGTCGATTTCCCCCATCTCGCCCTCCCGGCCTCGCCCAACAAGGCGCTGGCGGCCCCCGCCGGCTTCACCCCGAAACCCACGTTCGACACGCCGCGCTACGGCCTGCCGCCCGCCGCGCTCTATGCGCTCGTCGCCCGTGTCGCGGCCGCCGAGCCGCGAACCTATGGCCTCTCGGCCGATCCGGCCCGGATGCAGCAAGCCTGGGTCGCGCGCACGCCCGTGGCGAACTTCCCCGATGTGGTGATCGCTCAGGTCCGCCCCGACCCGGCCGGCGGCAGCGACCTGATCCTCTATTCCCGCTCGCTCTACGGCTATTCGGATTTCGGCGCCAATGCCGCCCGGCTGCGGCGCTGGCTCGATGCCATCTCCCGCGCGGCGGCACCGCGTTCATGAGGTTCCTGCGCGCGGTGATCGCCGCCCTGGCGGATGCCTGGCGCCTCGCCCGGCCCTATTTCGCCTCGAAAGAGCGCTGGCCGGCGCTGGCCCTGCTCGCGACCATCATCGCCCTCAACCTCGTCTCGGTCTATCTCAACGTTCTTTATTCCTACTGGTACAAGATCTTCTACAACGCGCTCCAGGCCAAGGACGCCGCCGGTTTCTGGCAGTCGATCTTCACCTACCGGATGATCAAGGGCTATCCCTGGTTCGTCCCCGGTTTCACCGAGATCGCCACCCTCAACATCCTCGTCGGCGTCTACGCCTTCTATCTCCAGCAGATGCTGGAAATCCGCTGGCGCCGCTGGATCACCGAAAATTTCGTGGCTGACTGGCTGGCCAACCGCGCGCATTACCAGCTCAGCCTGAAGGCCGAGGCCGGCAGCCCGCTCGATAACCCCGACCAGCGGATCGCTGACGACCTGCGCAGCTTCGTCTCCAACAACCTGTCCCTTGGCATCAGCTTCATCTCCAATATCGTGAACCTCTGCAGCTTTATCTTCGTGCTGTGGTTCCTGGTGCCGCCGCTGCACCTGCTTGGCCTGGTGATCCCCGGCTATCTGGTCTGGATCGCGATCGTCTATTCGCTCATCGGCACCTATCTGACCCATGTGATCGGCTGGAAACTGATCCCGCTGAGCTTCCAGCAGCAGCAGGTCGACGCCGATTTCCGCTTCAATCTCATCCGCGTGCGCGAGAACACCGAGCAGATCGCGCTCTATGGCGGCGAGGCCGAGGAAGGGGTCGGCCTGAAGCAGCGCTTCCATGCGATCTACCTCAACTGGTGGAAGATCATGAAGCGCACCAAGGCGCTGAACTTCTTCACCATCGGCTTCAGCCAGGTGGCGATCATCTTCCCGATCCTGATCGCCGCCCCCGGCTATTTCTCCGGCCTCTTCACCCTCGGCCTGCTGCTGCAGATCAACAATATCTTCGGCAACGTGCAGGGCTCGTTCTCCTGGTTCGTTTCGGCCTATCCGCAGCTGGTCGGCTGGCGCGCCACCGTGCAGCGTCTCGATGGGTTCGAGCGCGCGGTGAAGCAGGCGCACGCGCACCGGCCCGACCATGTCGTCGCGCCGGCGGATGCAGCACTGCATGCCGAAGATCTCACCGTCTCGCTGCCCGACGGGCGGCATCTTTTCGCCGGCGCCAGCCTCGCCATCGAGCGCGGCGAGCCGGTGGTCATCACCGGCCCCTCCGGCACCGGAAAATCCACACTGTTCCGCGCGCTCGCCGGTATCTGGCCGTTCGGCCGCGGCCGCGTCGCCCGGCCCTCCGGCACGGCGATGTTCCTGCCCCAGAAACCCTATTTTCCGCTCGGCTCGCTCAAGCGCGCGGTCGCCTATCCGCAGCAGGAATACGAGGTGGACGACGAAACCGTCCGCGCGGCCCTCGCCGAGGTCGGCCTCGGCGGCCTCGGCCTGCGTCTCGAACATGTCGACAACTGGGCGCTGCGCCTGTCGGGCGGCGAGCAGCAGCGCCTCGCCCTTGCGCGCGTGCTGGTCGCGCGGCCGGACTGGCTGTTCCTCGACGAGGCGCTCTCCGCGCTCGACGAGGAGTCGGCCGCCAGCCTCTTCGCCATGCTGCGCGCCCGCCTGCCGGCGATGCAGATCGTCTCGATCGCCCATCACGAAAGCCTGATCCGCCTGCATCCCAGGCGCATGCGCATCAGCCCCGGCGAGGGCGGCCATGCCCGCGTCGACGCAGCCGAGACCGCCTGACCCGAAAGACCCGCCATGACCGACGCCGCCGCATCGCCGCGCTCCATCGCTCTGTTCGGCCATCGTGGCGCGCGCGGCCTGCGTCCCGAAAACACCATCGAGGGCTTCGCCGCGATCGCGTCGCTCGACCTGACCGGCGCCGAATTCGATGTCGGCCTGACCGCCGATGATGTCGTGGTGGTTCACCACGATCCGCGCCTCAATCCCGACATCGCGCGCGATGGGGCAGGGAACTGGCTCGCGCCCGAAGCCGCCCCGCTGCTTCGCGCGCAACGCTTCGCCGAACTCGCCGCCTACGATGTCGGCCGGCTGCGGCCGGGATCGGACTATGCCGCGCGCTACCCCGCCCAGGCGCCGGCGGATGGCGCGCGGATTCCCACGCTCGATGCGGTGATCGAGGCGCTTGCCGGCCGCGATCTCCTGGTGGAGGTCAAGACCTTCCCCGACCATCCCGACCGCACGGCGACGCCCGAACGCATGGCCGCCGCGGTGATCGACACGCTCCGCCGTCATCGCGCCATCGGGCGTACGCTGCTCTTTGCCTTCGACTGGCGGGTGCTGCGCGCCGCGGCGGCAATCGAGCCGGGCCTGCGCCGGTGCGGCCTCACCGCGCCGGATACGGTGGAGGCCGCCCCGCTCTGGCTCGGCGGCATCGATCTAGACGCATTCGGCGGCCAGCTCCCGCGCGCGGTCGCGGCCCTGGGGGCCGTGTGCTGGGCGCCGTTTCACGGGACGCTCCAGCAGAGCGAAGTCCGCGAGGCCCACGCGCTCGGCCTCCTCGTGTTGCCCTGGACCGTCAACACCGCCGAGGCGTTCGACCGGATGATCGGGTTCGGCGTCGATGGCATGATTTCCGATCGTCCCGATCTCGCCCGTGACGCCATCGCGCGCGCCGGCTTGCAACTCGCCGCCCCCGGCTTCGTCGCCGCCGCACCAGGCTGAATCCCAGTAATTCGCGCGCCGCGCGGCGTGGCAGAGAAACCGCCGCAACCCCGGCGCCCGCCAGCCCGCCTCGTCGAGCAATATGTCCACAGGCGCGAACAATTCGTGCGGATGCGCGATGCTTCCGGCGGTGAATTCCCTGAAATGCTTGGGCTTCAGCGCATAGAGAACCCTGATGTCGCGCACCGGCAGCGCGGTTGGCGTCTCCGGTGCGGCATCGAGCAGGCCGATCCGCTGCCATCGCTGCGTCGGGTCCTGCGCGCAGACTGGCCGGCGCATCCATCCGGCGGGGCAGGAGACCAGCAGCGAATGCAGGCTCGGCGCATAGCGGGACCGCTT
Organism: Pseudomonadota bacterium; assembly: GCA_021849425.1. Classification (GTDB taxonomy): domain Bacteria; phylum Pseudomonadota; class Alphaproteobacteria; order Acetobacterales; family Acetobacteraceae; genus Acidiphilium. Next base: position 40,406 of record JAJZSY010000002.1, on the reverse strand, counting down.
GTCGAGCAGGTTCTGCAAGCTGCCGCAGATCTCGATCGCGAAGAGATCGACGAACGGATCGGCGCTATTGCCGCCGAACCACAACCACAGCCCGTCGGGGAAGGTTCGCATCCGCGAGGCGCCGGGAATCTTCAGGGCAGGGGCCTCGGTTTCCTGAACCGGTCCCGGCCGGGCCCGCAGCCACACCCCGCGCTCGTCCGCATCTGCGGGTTCAAGCCCCGGCGGCGTCTGTGGCCATGCCCTGATCCGGTCGCGCAGGTAACTGTCCATGCTCTGAAACTGCGTCATTTTTCATCCAAATTGTTATTTTGAAAATCGAAATACTACCTAAGATAGTAATACTCCACACGCCGACGGATTCAAGCCGAATCGTCGTCTTCGTTGAAACTTTGTTGATGTACGTTCGACCCCCGCCGAGTTGTTGCGGCTTCGAGATGTGTGTAATGGCGACCCACGCGCCGATGGTGGCGATGATCCTGCCAATAGGGTAGAATGGCGTCATGAATGACCTGACCGAGACCGACTTGCGCCGCAGCGCGGCCTCGTCGTCAGCACCTGCTGTCGCCGCGCGCCGCAAGCGGCGTCCGTTTGTAATTCTGGCGCTGTTGCTGATCGGTCTTGCCGCCGCGGGCCTTGCCTATTGGTGGAGCACCCGCGATTTCGCCTCCACCTCGGATGCGCAGATCGAAAGCGCGATCCACACGATTTCCGCCCGCGTCCAGGGCAAGGTCGTGGCCGTTCTGGTCAGGACCAACCAGCACGTCGTGCGTGGGCAGGTGCTCGTCCGCCTCGATCCGCGGGCCCAGCGCGTGGCGCTCGACCGCGCCGAAGCCGGCGAGGCCGAGGCGAAGGCCGATCTCGCCGCGCGCGAGGCCGACCTCGCGGTTGCCCGCGCCAATGTCGAGGTGGCCGACGCCTCGCTGTTCCGCGCCCGCCGTGACGAGGCGCGCTACACCAGGATCGATCCGCGCGCGATCACGCCGACAACGCGCGATTCCGTCGCCGCCGCCCTGCGCGGCGCGGTTGCCCGCGCCGACGCCGCCCGCCAGCAGGTTGGCGCCGCCAATGCCGCTGTCGCGGCAGCGCAAGCCGCGCTCAAGGCCGCCACCGTGAATGTCGCCGACGCCCGGCTCAAGCTTGGCTACACCGAAATCCGCGCCCCGGTTTCCGGCTGGGTCGCGCGCAAGAGCGTGCGCACCGGCAATGTCGTGGCCCCCGGAGCCGGGCTGATGGCCATTGTCGGCGATCGCGTATGGGTTACCGCGAACTTCAAGGAGACGGCGCTCGGCAGGATTCATCCCGGCCAGAACGTGCGGGTCTATGTCGATGCCATCCCCGGCATCGCGTTTCACGCGCGGGTCGCCAGCATCCAGCACGGCACCGGGAGCGTCTTCTCGCTGCTCCCGGCAGAGAACGCCACCGGCAATTACGTCAAGGTGGTCCAGCGCGTCCCCGTCCGCATCGACTTCGACGACAGCCGCCTGCGCAACCATCTGCTCGCGCCCGGCATGTCCGTCGAGCCCTATATCCGCATCCGCGGCCAATGAGCCTGCTCTACGCCACGCGGCCCAACACGCCGCGTTCGGCGGCAGGCGTCTACAATCCCTGGTTGATCGTGGCGATGGTGGCGCTGGCACCGTTCATGGAGGTGCTCGACACCACCATCGCCAATGTCGCGCTCACCCATATCGCCGGCTCGCTGGCGGTCAGCCCCGACGAAAGCACCTGGGTGCTTACCTCCTATCTCGTCTCGAACAGCATCATCCTGCCGATCACCGGCTGGCTGCAGGAGGTGGTCGGCCGCAAGCGGCTGTTCCTGATCTGCGTCGCGCTCTTCACCGCAAGCTCGGTCCTCTGCGCGCTCTCGACCTCGCTGTCCATGCTCATCGTCGCCCGGGTGCTGCAGGGCATCGGCGGCGGCGGCCTGCAGCCCGTCACCCAGTCGATGTATGCCGACAGCTTCCCCCCCTCGCAGCGCGCCCAGGTCTTTGCGGTATTCGGCGTGGTGATCATCGTCGCCCCCGCCACCGGGCCGATCCTCGGCGGCTGGCTGACCGACCATCTGTCCTGGCACTGGGTGTTCCTGATCAACCTGCCGATCGGCCTCATCGCCTTTGCCCTGATCGCGATCTTTGTCGACGAACCCGAACTTCTGATCCGCGAGCGCGCCGCCCGCCTCGCCGTCGGCCTGCGGTTCGACTGGTTCGGCCTCCTGCTGGTCGCTGTCGGGTTCGGCGCGTTGCAGATCTTTCTCGACAAGTTCTCGATCGACGACGGATTTGGCAGCGTCTTCATCCGCTTCCTGTTCGTGCTCTGGTCGGTCTCGCTCGTCACCCTCATCGTCTGGGAATGGAACCACCCCGCGCCGGTGGTGAATGTCCGCCTCTTCGCCTACCGAAACTTCGCGATCTGCTGCCTCGTGATGTTCGTCATCGGCTTCATCCTGCTCAGCACCACCCAGCTGCTTCCCCAGCTCACCCAGACGCTGATGGGCTACTCCTCGGAAACCGCCGGTTTCGCCCTCGCCCTCGGCGGCCTCGCCACGATCGGGCTGATGCCCGTCGCCGGCATCGTCACCGGCCGGATCATCCCCGCGCGCGTGCTGCTGGTGGGCGGTCTGCTCGAAACCGGCATCGCGCTGGTCTTCCAGTCGCACCTGGCGCCCACCGCCTCGTTCTCCACCATCTCGATCGACCGGGTGCTGCAGGTGATCGCGCTGCCCTTCCTGTTCATCCCGATTTCGGCGCTGTCCTATGTCGGCCTGCCACCGGCCCGCAACGGCGATGCCTCCGCCATCATCAACCAGGTGCGCAATATCGGCGGCAGCATCGGCATCTCCTTCGTCACCTCGATGCTCGCCTGGCGTACCCAGTTCCATCATTCAAGACTTGCCGAATCCGTCACACCGTATGCCAGCCTGCACGGAAGGACCCTTTCGCAGGTCGCCGCGGCGGTGCAACATCAGGCAGCGTTCATGAGCTATCTTGATTTGTTCCATATTCTGGGCCTGATGGCCCTGCTGGTCTGGCCGGTCGTGCTGTTGCTGGGCACCCCGTCCGCCCGCGCCGCCGAAGGAGTGGTCTATGAAATTTGATGTTTTTGCCGCCCGCCTGCGCCGGCGGGCCCTCATGGGCCCGGCGCTGATCGCCGCCCTCGCACTCGGCGGCTGCGAACTCGGCCCCAATTTCCACGCGCCGCGAACGAGGACGGCCTCATCCTTTCTCGCCCATCGTCCGGCGCTGACCTCCCCGGAGACGGTCAGCCAGGGCAAGGTCGACCTCGCCTGGTGGCAGAGCTTCGGCGATCCCGCCCTCAGCGGTCTTGAGCAGCAGGCCATCGCCCGCAATCTCGACGTGAAGGCCGCCACCCAGCGCCTCGCCGAAGCCGAGGCCCAGGCGCAGATCGAGGGCGCGGCACTCTACCCGAACCTCAATTTCGCCGGCTCCTACACGCGCGAGAAGCCGAGCAACAAGGGCGTCTTCACCGCGCTCAGCGGCGGCGGGTCAACCTCGACCAGCACCAATGCCGGCTCCACCGCCAGCGGCGGCTCGACCTCGATCGGCGGCGGCGGCCTGCCCGGCGCGCAGCTCCAGCCCTTCAACCTCTTCCAGTACGGTTTCTCCTCGGTCTTCGATTTCGATCTCTGGGGCAAGAACCGCCGCGCGGTCGAGGCCTCGCTCGCCGCGGTGCAGGCCTCGCGCGATGCCCGCCGCGCCGTCCTCCTCAACACCGAGGCCGAGGTGGCGCACGATTACATCAATCTGCGCGCCGAGCAGGCGGTCCTCGCCATCACCCGCCGCAACCTCGCCAGCGCCAGCAACATCGCCGGGCTGATCCGCCAGCGCCAGCAGGCCGGCCTCGCCAACGCGCTCGACGTCGCCGACGCCGAGGCCCAGGCGGCGTCGATCCGCGCCCAACTCCCCGCCCTGCAAACTTCGATCTCAGCGGACATCAACCAGCTCAGCCTCCTGCTCGGCGAGGGGCCGGAAGCCCTCCGCGCAAGGCTGATCACCGCGAAACCGATTCCGCCGGTCCCCCCGGTGGTGCCGATCGGCCTGCCCTCGCAACTGCTCCAGCGCCGTCCGGACATCCGCGAAGCTACCGCCCGCCTGCATGAAGCCACCGCCGAGATCGGTGTCGTCAAGGCGAGCTTCTTCCCCGACATTTCGCTCGCCGGCTCGGTGTCGCTGCAGGCGCTGCAATTCTCCAACCTGAACCAGCTTTCCGCCGTCACCTACGCGATCGGCCCGCAGATCACCATGCCGCTGTTCGAGGGCGGCCGCCTGCGCGGCGAGCTGCACCTGCGCAAGGCGCAGCAGCGCGAGGCCGCGGTGAACTACGCGAAAACCGTGCTCACCGCCTTCCATCAGGTCGACAACGCGCTGACCGCCTATGACGAGGAGCAGAAGACCCAGGACGCGCTGAAAGCCGACGTCACCCAGACCCGCCGCGCGCTGTCACTCGCCCAGGAACGCTACCGCGAAGGCCTCGTCGACTATCTCCAGGTCCTCACCGCGCAGCAATCCGTGCTGGCCGCCGAACAGGCGCAGGCGCAGAGCCAGGCGAGGATTTCGGCCGACCTCGTCACGCTCTATCAGGCGCTCGGCGGCGGCTGGGAGCATAACGAGCCGCCCGCCGCCGGCTGAGGCCTCAGGCGGCCCGGCTCAGGCTGCAGCCCAGCCCGCGCACGATCTCGTAGCTGCGCCGGCGCGCCGCATGGTCGTGGATCTGGCAGGCGATCATCAGTTCGTCGGGGCGGAATTCGGCCATGAAGCCGGCGAGCTTCGCCGCGACCCGCGCCGGCCCGCCAACCATCGCATAGGCCAGCGCATGCTCGACCCCGGCGCGCTCGCGCTCGCTCCATCCCCCGTCGAGCGGCGCGGGGCGCGGCAGCAGCCCCGGCTGGCCGCGCCGCAGATTGACGAAGGCGCGCTGCTGCGAGGTGAACAGGAAATCCGCCTCCTCGTCATCCGGCGCGGCGCAGACCGTGACACAGATCATCGCATGCGGCTTCGCCAGCTGTGCCGAGGGCTGGAACCGGCTGCGATACCGCGTCAGCGCGGCACCCAGCAGATCGGGGGCGAAATGCGCTGCGAAGGCGAAGGGCAGGCCGAGCGCGGCGGCGAGTTCGGCCGAGAAGGTGCTCGATCCGAGCAGCCAGATCGGCACGTCGAGCCCCGCGCCCGGCACCGCGCGCACCGCCTGCGCCGCGTCCGCCGGCTGGAAATACGATTGCAGCTCGATCACATCCTCGATGAAGCGGGCCTCGGTCCCCTCCATGTTCCGCCGCAGCGCGTGGGCGGTGCGCGGATCGGTGCCCGGCGCGCGGCCAAGCCCGAGATCGATCCGCCCGGGATGCAGCGCGGCCAGCGTGCCGAACTGCTCGGCGATCACCAGCGGCGCATGGTTGGGCAGCATCACCCCGCCCGAGCCGACGCGGATCCGCGTCGTCGCCTGCGCCACATGCGCGATCACGACCGAGGTGGCCGCGCTCGCGATTCCGGGCATGTTGTGGTGTTCGGCCAACCAGTAGCGGTTGAAGCCGAGGGTTTCGGCGTGGCGGGCGAGGTCGATGCTGTTGCGCAACGCGTCGCCCGGGGTGGCGCCATCCGGCACGGGGGCGAGGTCGAGAACCGAAAACGGGATGCCTTCCATCATATCCATATAGGGAAGGCAGCCCGCCTTTCAGTCAAGACGCCGTCAGGTATGTGGCCCTGCGATCCTTGTGTGGACCACAGGGCCCGCCATCACGCGGCCTGGCGCTTCGCCATCGCCGCCTGCAGGTTCTCGTCGAGCTTGGCGAGGAAGTCCTGCGTCGTCATCCAGGGCTGATCCTTCGAGATCAGCAGCGCGAGATCCTTGGTCATGAACCCGCTTTCCACCGTCTCGACGCAGACGCGCTCCAGCGTCTCGGCGAACTCGGTCACCTCGGGGGTCTCGTCGAACTTGCCGCGATAGGCGAGGCCGCGGGTCCAGGCGAAAATCGAGGCGATCGGGTTGGTCGAGGTCGGCCGGCCCTTCTGGTGCTCGCGATAGTGGCGCGTCACGGTGCCGTGCGCCGCCTCGCTCTCCACCGTCTTGCCGTCCGGGCTCATCAGCACCGAGGTCATCAGCCCGAGGCTGCCGAAGCCCTGCGCCACGATGTCGCTCTCCACATCGCCGTCATAGTTCTTGCAGGCCCAGATATAGCCGCCGTTCCATTTCAGCGCCGAGGCGACCATGTCGTCGATCAGCCGGTGCTCGTAGGTCAGGCCGCGCTTGTCGAACTCGGCCTTGAACTCGGCGTCGAAGATCTCCTGGAACACATCCTTGAACATGCCGTCATAGGCCTTGAGGATGGTGTTCTTGGTCGAGAGATAGACCGGATAGTTCCGCGCCAGCCCGTAATTGAAGCTCGCCCGCGCGAAGCCCTCGATCGAGGCCTTGGTGTTGTGGATGCCGAGCGCCACGCCGGGGCCCTTGAAATCATGCACGTCGAGGATCAGCGGCTTGCTGCCATCGGCCGGAATGTAGGAGAGCTGCACCTTGCCGGGGCCGGGGATCTTGGTTTCGGCGGCGCGGTAGATGTCGCCATAGGCATGGCGGCCGATCACGATCGGCTGCGACCAGTGCGGCACCAGGCGCGGCACGTTCGCGCAGATGATCGGCTCGCGGAAGATCGTGCCGTCGAGGATGTTGCGGATCGTCCCGTTCGGGCTGCGCCACATCTGCTTGAGGTTGAATTCCGTCACCCGCGCCTCGTCCGGCGTGATCGTGGCGCACTTCACCGCGACGCCGTATTCCCGCGTCGCCAGCGCCGAGTCGACCGTCACCTTGTCGTCGGTCGCATCGCGGTTCTCGATCCCGAGATCGAAATATTTCAGGTCGATGTCGAGATAGGGCAGGATCAGCTTGTCCTTGATGAAACCCCAGATGATCCGGGTCATCTCGTCGCCGTCCATCTCCACGATCGGGTTCTTAACCTTGATCTTGGCCATTCCGAAGCTCCTTGCGGCAGTTTGCGACGGTCTAGCCATGCGCCCCGCCCGCCGCAAGACGGTGGACGGCAGGGCAGGGGTGTTCTAGGACGGCGGCCAGATTTGGAGGATCGACATGACGTCTGGCCTGGGCCACGCGACCGACTGGGACCGCGACGCCGCACTTACCGCGGCCCGCATCCTGCTCGAAATCAGGGCGGTGAATTTCCGCCCCGAGGAACCCTACACCTTCACCTCGGGCTGGAAGGCGCCGGTCTATATCGACTGCCGCAAGATTATCTACTTCCCCCGCGCCCGGGCGAAAATCTGCGAGCTTGGCGTCGAGAAGCTCTACCGCCATGTCGGCTTCGAGACGATCGAGGCCGTCGCCGGCGGCGAAACCGCGGGCATCCCCTACGCCGCCTGGATGGCGGACCGCATGGGCCTGCCGATGGCCTATGTCCGCAAGAAGCCCAAGGGCTTCGGCCGCAACGCCCAGATCGAGGGCGACGTGCCGGAGGGCAGGAACACCCTCCTCGTCGAAGACCTCACCACCGATGGCGGATCGAAAATCCACTTCGCCAACGCGCTGCGCGAGGCCGGGGCGATCTGCAACCACGTCTTCGTGGTGTTCTATTACGGCGTCTTCCCCGGCAGCCTGAACACGCTGGCCGAGATGGGCATGTCGCTGCACCATCTCTGCACCTGGTGGGACGTGCTGGAAGCCTGCCGCGGTGGCGACTATTTCCCCGAGGCGACACTCGCCGGCGTGCGCAGGTTCCTCGAAGACCCCGTCGCCTGGTCGGCGAAGCATGGCGGTGTCGCCAGCGCCGAGGAGGCCGCCGCCTACAAGGCGTCGAAATAGAGCACGATATTGATAATTGGAGCATCATCCGATCAGATGACCCCATCCGATCGGATGATGCTCAATCCCGCGCTCAGAACAGCCCAGCCGCGATGTTGATGGCGAGCGCCAGCACCACGGTGTTGAACAGGTAGCCGATCACGCCCTGCAATGTCGCGAGCCGGCGCATCTTGCGGCTGAGGATGTTCACGTCCGACACCTGGAACGTCATCCCCAGCACGAACGAGAAATAGACGAAATCGAGATAGTCGGGCGCCTCGCCACCCGGAAAGGCAAGCCCGCCCTCCGGCCCGCTTTCGGTCGCCGCGTAATATTCATGCGCGTAGCGATAGGTGAAGGTGATCTGCGTCATCAGCCACGAGGCCACCAGCGTCGCCGCCACCAGTGCCACATAGGGCGTGTGCGCCGCCGCCCCCGCCCCCTTGCCGCGCGCGGCGAAGATCACGATCGCGGTGAAGCTCATCAGCGCGCCGGCGATGCTCAGGCCGAAGATCGTCCATTCGCCTTCCTCCTGCCGCGCCGCGTCATCGCCGATCCGGGTGTGATCGGCGCGGCTGAAATGCAGCATCGCCAGCACGACATAGGCGGCAACGGCGATGTCCCAGCATAGCACCGCGCGCAGCGTCGGCGCGATCGTGGCGGGCAGCAGCAGCGCGGCCAGAAGGCCGCAGAGCAATCCGGTAAACAGGCGCGGGTGGCTGCGCGCGACCCGCACGGCGAGGGGAGATGTCCACATGCCGTGCAGGATACACCAATCCCGCGCCACCGGCAGATACCCTCGCCGGTTCAGCCCCGCATCAGCGCCCGATACGTCATCTGATCGTCATGCATCCGCCGGAACACGGCATATTTGCGGGCATGGAACGCCGTCCGCGCCGCCTCCGGCGCGATCACCGCCCCGGCCCGGCTCATCGCTGCCATTGCCGCCGGCAGGTCGGGATAGGCGCCGCCGGCCACGGCGCCGAGAATGGCGCTGCCGAGCAGCACCGCTTCCGGCTCCGCCGGCAGCACGATCCGGCATCCCGTCGCATCGGCGTGCTCGCGCAGGAACAGCGGGTTCTTCGTCCCCCCGCCGGTCGCCATGATCGTGTCGATCGCGTAGCCATGTTCGTTCATCGTCTCGATGATGTGCCGCGTGCCATAGGCCACGGCCTGGATCGTCGCGAGATAGAGCCGCGCGCACTCAGCCTCGTCCGCCGCGAGCTTCAGGCCCGAGATCATGCCCAGCAGGCTCGCATCGGCCCGTGGCGAGCGGTTGCCGTGAAAATCGGGAAACACGTGCAGCTCCCCGGTCAGCGCCGCGGTCGAGCCGGCCTCCGCCGCCATCTGCCCGACCATCGCATTCAGCCGCTCATAGATGCTCACCCCCTCCGCCTTCGCGGCCTCGGCAAGCGCGGGATAGGCGGCATGGGTCGTCACCACGTGGTCGATCAGCGCGCCCGTCGCCGACTGCCCGCCCTCGCTCAGCCACATCCCCGGAAGCATCGCCGCGTGATATGGTCCCCACACGCCGGGAACGAAGCGCGGCTCCGGCGCCACTGCCATGTGGCAGGACGAGGTGCCGCCGATCAGCGCCACCCGCCGCCCGAGCGCGGCCGCATCCGGCGCCGCTCCGTCGAGTGCCGCGCCGATCACCCCGATCCCGCCGGCATGCGCGTCGATCGCCGAGGTGCCTACCGGAATCCCCGGCGTGAGGCCAAACGCCGCCGCCGCTTCGGCCGAGAGCCCGCCGCCCACCGGTGTCGCGATCGGCAGGATCGTGGTGCCGATCCGCGCGAACCCCTCATCGGCGAGTTCGCCAAGCCCGATCGCCCGGAAATACCCCTCGTCCCAGCGGGATTCGTGGCCGAGATAGGTCCATTTGCACACGGTCGAGCAGAGCGAGCGGCTGGTCGCCCCCGTCGCCCTGTAGGTGAGGAAATCCGGCAGGTCGAAGACATGCCGCGCCGCCGCCCAGCTTTGCGGCGCGTGCCGCTTCAGCCACAGCAGCTTCGGCGTCTCCATCTCCAGCGAGATCCGCCCGCCGACATAGCGCAGCACCTCGTGCCCGCCCGCATTGATCTCCTCCGCCTCGGCCCGCGCGCGATGATCCGCCCAGAGAATCACGTCCTGCGCCGGGTCGCCGTCCGGCTCCACCGGCAGCGGCGTGCCGGCCGCATCCAGCACCACGAGCGAGCAGGTCGCATCGAACCCGATGCCCCGCACCACCAGCCCGCCGCCCGCCTCCGTCATCGCGCGGCGCACGCACGCGCTCACCGCTCCCCAGATATCCGCACTCGATTGCTGGATGAAATCCGCCCGCGGCCGCCAGCTGCCGATCGCCCGCGTGGCACTCCCGCGCATCGCCCCGTCAAGGCCGAACACGCCCGCGCGCGCGCTTCCGGTGCCGACATCGACGCCGATGACGACATGGTTTTCCGGATGGCTCATGGCGGTTCTCCTCGTTCCGGTTATGGCTCAGCCCGCTTCGGCGATGAAGGCGTCGAGTGTCGCGAGATCGGCGATCCCCTCCATCCCGCCCTTGCGGCTGACGGCCAGCGCGCCGGCCGCGCGGGCGTAGTCGAGCGCCCGCCGCGTCCCCATCCCCTGCAACAGGCAGGTGACGAAGGCGGCGCCGAAACAGTCGCCAGCCCCGGTCGGGTCGACCTCCTCCACCGGAAAGGCCGGCAGGTCGAACTGTTCCTCGCGTGAGCGGAAACTGACACCCTTGCGGCTGCGCTTGATCACCACCATCCGCACGCCGAGATCGAGCAGCTCCTCGACCGCCGCGCGCTCCGACTTCGCCTCCGTCGGCAGCAGAATCTCCGGCCCCGAGGGCAGGAAGATGTCGGTATAGCCCAGCATGAATTCGAGCCCGGCGCGCATTTCGGGAATCGTCAGCATTTCCTTGCGGATATTCGGATCGAACGAAATCACCGCCCCATTCGCCTTGGCCAGTTCGATCGCCTTTTTCATTTCGTCAATGACATGAAACGAAAACAGCGACGTGCCCATGATATGGAAATGCGCGCATTGCGCGAGCATCGCCCGCGCCGCCGCGTCGATCGTGATCCGCCCGGCGGCGCTGCGCTTGAGGTTGAACAGGAAGTCGCGGTCGCCATCCTCGCGGTAGCGCACGAAGGCGCTCGCCGTCACCTGGTCCGGCTCGATCCGCACGGCGCTCACATCCGCCCCCTCGCGCCGCAGCCGGTCGACGCAGAGCCAGCCGAAATCGTCGTCGCCGATGCAGGAGATGATGCCCGCGCCAGCCCCGAGCCGCGCGGCCTGGGCAATGAAGGTCGCCGGCGCGCCGCCGGGGAAGGGGCCGAGCAGCCGGCCGGGCTCGTGAAAGCCCTGCCCCTTTTCCTCGGCCAGAATGTCGACGAGGATTTCACCCATGGTGACGATCATGCCGGTCATGACGCCTCGCCGAATGCCTTGGCGCCGGCGCGCTGCCGTGCCGGGTGGCTGGAGAAATGCGCCTCCGTCCCGGCCTCGGCATCCACCGGCCTGAAGCCCGCGCCCAGCAGGATGTCGCGCAGCCGGTTGCTCGGCAGCCCGGGCAGGATCAGGTCGGAAATCCCGGCAAGGCCGAGCTGTGCGGTGCGCCGTTCGAGCGAAAGAGCGGGGTTGCCGATCAGCACGATGCTGCGCGTGCTGCGCCGTATCGCCGCCTCGGCCAGCCGTTCGGCGGGTTTGGCGGCCAGCAGCAGGGCGGCGTCGGCCGACAGCGCGTCCGCCTCGAAGATCGACCAGCCGAGCGCGAAATGGTCGAGCATCCTGAGCGCGCCCGCGCCCTCGATCATGCCGCTGTCGGGCGCGATCTCGCCGCCCAGCAGATGAATCCGCGCATCGAGGCAGGTGCGGGCAAGCGGGATCGCCTCGGCGCTGGTCAGCACCACCGAAAGTCCGGGAATTTCCGCGAGCCACGGAATCGCCTGCGTCGCCAGCGGCCCGGGGCCGACCAGCACCGTCTGGTCCGGCCCGATCAGCGCCTGCGCCCGCCGCAGCATCGGCACCAGCTGCGCCTTGGTCAGCGGCGCGCCGGCGGGCCGGTCGCGCGGAGCGGCCGATTTCGCGGCGATCGCCTTGCCGAAACTGCGGACGATCAGCCCCTGCTCCTCGAGATAGGTCAGGTCGCCGCGAATCGTGACTTCGGAAACCTTGAGCGCCGTGCTGAGTTCATCGACGCGCATCTGCCCGTACTGACGGATCCAGTCGGCGATCTGCAACCGCCGCTGCAACACGGCGCTCTTTGCGCCGACCGTCAAAGCGATGCCCCGGAACGTTCCATGCGGCATCGATGCCAGTAACCCGACCGGAAGTCTATAGGTTTCGAAACGAAAGAAATTTTTTCCCCAGCAAACCCGATTTTCCGCCGCTCTCGCCATATTTCTATTTCAAATTCCTATCTTTCGATGTTGCGCCGCGGCATGATTTTGTCGTTGACTTTCCAAACGAAAGCCAGCTACCTGCGAATCACAAGTTGTGCCGGCGCGCCGGACGCAACATGCGGGGGGATATCCAGCCTTCCGGTCGCACCCGGGCGGGGCGCGGGCCGGGTTTCCCCGATCGCACTGGCCCTTGCGGGCTCACCTCGCGCAGCCCCGTCTGCGCACGTCCCGGCGCGCGGTTTGCGAGCGCCGTGCTTCAGTCGATGAACCGGATTGTTCGAGAGGGAAACGCTTCATGAAACGACAGATCAGGACTGCGATGGGCGGACTCGCCCTCGGTTGCCTCGGCATCGCCGCCGCTCACGCGACGACGCTGACGATCGCGACGGTCAACAACCCCGACATGCTGCAAATGCAGAAACTGTCGCCCCAGTTCACCAGGGAAACCGGCATCAAGCTGAACTGGGTGGTGCTGCCGGAAAACACCCTGCGCCAGCGCGTCACCACCGATATCGCGACCAATTCCGGCAATTTCGACATCGTCACCGTCGGCTCCTACGAAGTGCCGATCTGGGGCAAGGCCGGCTGGCTCGCGCCGGTGAAGAACCTGCCCGCGAGCTACGACGCGAAGGATCTGTTCCCCACCGTGCGCAAGGGTCTGTCCTACAAGGGCACGCTCTACGCCCTGCCGTTCTATGCCGAAAGCTCGGCGACGTATTACCGCAAGGATCTGTTCAAGGCCGCCGGCCTCGCCATGCCGGCGCACCCGACCTATGCCGAGATCGAGACGTTTGCCGCCAAGATCAACGATCCCTCGAAGGGCATCTACGGCATGTGTCTGCGCGGCCTGCCCGGCTGGGGCGAGAACATGGCCTATTTCACCACGCTGGTGAACACGTTCGGCGGCCGCTGGTTCAACATGAAATGGCAGCCGCGGATCGACAGTCCGGCCTGGAAGAAGGCCGCCGATTTCTACGTCAACATCGAGAAGAAATACGGCCCGCCCAACGTCACCTCCAACGGCTTCACCGAGAATCTGGCGCTGTTCAGCCAGGGCAAATGCGGCATGTGGATCGACAGCACGGTCGCGGCCGGCTCGCTGTGGGACCCGAAAACCTCGAAGGTCGCAAGCGAGGTCGGCATGGTTTCCGCCCCGGTCGCGGTCACGCCGCACGGCGCGCATTGGCTCTGGGCCTGGGCGCTCGCCATGCCGAAAACCACGCGCCACAAGGCGGCCGACATGAAGTTCCTCGAATGGGCCACGTCGAAAGCCTATCTCAAGCTGGTCGGTCACACATTCGGCTGGGTCCAGGTCCCGCCCGGCACCCGCATCTCGACCTACAGCAACCCTGACTACCTCAAGGCGGCTCCCTTCGCGGAGGCGGTCAAGAACGCGATCCTGACCGCCGATCCGAATCACCCGACGCTGAAGCCCGTGCCCTATACCGGCGTGCAGTTCGTCGCGATCCCGCAATTCGAGGGGATCGGCACCGAGGTCGGCCAGCAGCTCGCCGCCGCCCTCGCCGGGCAGAAATCGGTCGACGCCGCCCTCGCCCAGGCCCAGAAGGCCACGGCGCGGACGATGAAGGAAGCCGGTTACCACTGAGTTCGGCAAGGAAGGAGGCGGCGTCGCGGATCTTCCGGGGCGCCGCCATCCGCCGGAACGCGGGAGCGCATGATGAGCCAGCCTGTATCACCCACGATGACAAAAGCCGCTCCCTCGGCCGCGCCGCGCCGCCAGGTGCGAACCCTGCCGCTGCTGCTCCCCGCGGTCGTCCTCCTGTTGCTCTGGTCGATCCTGCCGCTGCTGCAGACGATCCTCTATTCGTTCCAGCACTACAACCTGATGGAACCGCCGGCGGCGTATAATGGCGGCCTCAACTATACCTACCTCTTCACCGATTCCTCGACCTGGACGGCGATCTGGAACAGCGTGGTGCTGGTCGCCGGCGTGCTCGCCGCCTCGATCGTGTTCGGCACGATCATCGCGCTGCTGCTCAACAACGATTTCCCCGGCCGCAACATCGCCCGGCTGATGGCGATCGCGCCCTTCTTCGTGATGTCGCCGGTCGCCGCCCTGATCTGGAAGAACCTGCTGCTCGATCCGGTCAGCGGCCTCGCCGGCTGGCTGATGACGCTGGCGGGCCTCAAGCCCATCGCCTGGTTCAGCGTCTATCCGATGCTCTCGATCGTGGTGATCTATTCCTGGCGCTGGATTCCCTTCGCCACCCTCATCCTGCTCACCGCCCTGCAATCGCTCGATACCGACCAGCTCGAAGCCGCGCGGATGGACGGTGCGAAGGGCTTCGCCCGCCTGCGCTACATCGTGCTGCCGCATCTCGGCCGGCCGATCTCGATCGTGGTGATGCTGGAATCGATCTTCATGCTCTCGGCCTTCGCCGTCATCTACACCACCACCAATGGCGGCCCCGGCGATGCGACGACGACGCTGACCTACATGATCTTCATCCGCGCGCTCAACGATTTCTCGATCGGCAGCGCCTCGGCCGCCGGCGTCTTCGCGATCGTGCTTGCCAACATCCTCGCCTTCTTCCTCATCCGCGCGGTCTCGCGCACGTTGCAGGCGTGAGGTCCCGCCGATGAAACCCTCCCTCGCCAGCCGCGTCGTCCTCGCCACCCTCGCCTGGGCGGCAGCGCTCATCATGGTCTTCCCCATCCTCTGGATGCTCGTCACCGCCTTCAAGACCGAAGGCCAGGCCATCGCGATCCCGCCGCTGCTGATCTTCACGCCCAAGCTCAGGAGCTTTTTCGACGCGACGCAGAACGCCGGCTACCTGCTCTTCGCGCTCAACAGCGTGATCGTCAGCGTCGGCGCCACCGTTCTCGCCATCGCCATCGCCTTTCCCGCCGCCTACGCGCTCGCCTTCTTCCCTGGCAAGCGCACGGAATTCACCCTGATGTGGATGCTCTCGACCAAGATGCTCCCGGCGGTCGGCGTGCTGATGCCCATCTATCTCTTCCTCAAGAACGTCCACCTGCTCGACACGCGGCTCGGCCTCGTGGCCATCGACACGCTGATGAACCTGCCCATCGTGGTCTGGATGCTCTATTCGTTCTTCAAGGATATACCTCACGAAATCCTCGAAGCCGCGCGCGTCGACGGGGTTGGCCCGCGCCAGCAGATGATCCATCTGCTGCTCCCGCTCGCGGGGCCCGGGGTCGCCTCCACGGCGCTGCTCTCCGTCATCCTCGCCTGGAACGAGGCGTTCTGGAGCATCAACGTCACCGCGTCGCACGCCGGCACGCTCGCGGCCTATATCGCGCGGTTCTCGGCGCCGGAGGGATTGTTCTGGGCGAAACTCTCGGCGGCCTCGGTTCTCGCGGTCGCCCCCATTCTGGTCTTCGGCAGCCTGACCCAGCGCCGCCTCGTGCGCGGGCTCACATTCGGCGCGGTGAAATAGGAGCGGATCATGGCGAAACTTCTGCTGGAAAAGGTCGAGAAGCGATACGAGGGCTTCCACGCCATCAAGGGCGTGGACCTGTCGATCGACGATCGCGAATTCGTTGTCTTCGTCGGCCCCTCGGGCTGCGGCAAGACGACGCTGCTGCGCATGATCGCCGGGCTCGAGGAAATCAGCGGCGGCGATTTCAGCATCGATGGCGTGCGCGCCAACGACATCCCGCCCGACAAGCGCGGCCTCGCCATGGTGTTCCAGACCTATGCGCTCTACCCGCACATGACGGTCGCGGAAAACATGGGCTTCGCGCTCAAGATGGCGAAAGTCCCCAAGGCCGAGATCGAGCGGAAGGTCGCCCACGCCGCCGAGATGCTGCAACTCGACAAGGTACTCGCCCGCCGCCCCAAGGCGCTCTCCGGCGGCCAGCGCCAGCGCGTCGCCATCGGCCGCGCCATCGTTCGCAATCCGAAAGGATTTCTGTTCGACGAACCGCTGTCGAATCTCGATGCCGCGCTGCGCGTGCAGATGCGCACCGAACTCGTGAAGCTGAACAAGCAGCTCGAAACCACGATGATCTACGTCACCCACGACCAGGTCGAGGCGATGACGATGGCCGATCGCATCGTGGTGCTGAACGGCGGCATCGTCGAGCAGGTCGGCTCGCCGCTCGAACTCTATCACAACCCGGCCAATCTCTTCGTCGCCGGCTTTATCGGTTCGCCCAAGATGAACCTGCTGCAAGGCGTCGTCTCCGCGCGCGACGATGCCGGCGCGGATGTGAAACTCGACGATGGCGGCAGCATCCGTGTCGCGGCGGCCAACATCGCCGCGGCCCCCGGCCTGCGCGTCACGCTCGGCATCCGGCCCGAGCACACCGCGCTCGCCGCCGATGGCGAAATCGGCGGCACCGCCGATTTCGTCGAGCATCTCGGCAATGAAACCCTCGTCTATGTCAGGCGCCCCGGCGAGGCGCAGATGATCGTCAAGGCCGACGATCTCGCCGGCGTGCGCATGGGCGATCCCGTGCGCATGAAGCCGCAACCCGCCCGCGCCGTGCTGTTCGGGCCGGACGGCAAGGCGCTGCTGCGGCGCGAATTCCACCTGCGCTGAGCACCACGCCAGCGCAGGACAACACAAGGAGCGGACATGTATCTCGAGAAATATGACCTCAAGGGGCGCAACGCGGTCGTCACCGGCGGTGGCCGCGCGATCGGCCTCGCCTGTTCCACCGCTCTGGCCGAGGCCGGCGCGCATGTCGTCATCGCCGACCGCGATGCCACCGTCTGCGAGGAAGGCAAGGCCGAACTCGCGAAGCTCGGCTACTCGGCCGACTCCGTCGTGCTCGACGTCACCGACCCCGACGCGGTGAACGCCGCCGCCGATGCGCTGAATGCGAAATTCGGCGCGATCGACATCCTGGTGAACAATGCCGGCATCGCCCGCTCGGGCGTCGCCGCCGAGGACGTGACCGACGAGCACTGGCTCGATGTCATCAACGTCAATCTCAACGGCGTGTTCTGGTGCGCCCGCGCCTTCGGCCGCGCCATGCTCGCCCGCCAGCGCGGCGTCATCGTCAACACCGGCTCGATGTCGGGCTTCATCTCGAACAAGCCGCAGAAGCAGTCCTTCTACAACGCGTCGAAGGCGGCGGTGCACCATCTCACCCGCTCCCTCGCCGGCGAGTGGGCCGATCGCGGCGTGCGCGTCAACGCCGTCGCGCCCACCTATATCGACACGCCGCTGACCCGCTTCGGCATGGAGGATCCCGAACTCAACCGCATCTGGCTCGACATGACGCCGATGCACCGCGTCGGCCAGCCGCACGAAATCGCCTCGGTGGTGCTCTTCCTCGCCTCCGACGCGTCGAGCCTGATGACCGGCTCGATCGTCCTCGCCGATGGCGGCTACACGGTCTGGTGAGGCAGCGATGAGCGGACGCTTGCAAGGCAAATACGCGGCGATCACCGGCGGGGCAGGGGGCATCGGCCGGGCGATGGCGGCCGGCTATATCGAGGAGGGTGCGACTGTCTGCATCGCCGACCGTTCGCGCGCGGCGGCGGAGGCGGTCGCGCGCGATCTCGGGCCGCAGGCGCATGCCTGTGCCCTCGATGTGGCGGACATGAATTCCATTGCCGCCTTCGCCGATTTCACCGCAGCGCGCGGCGGGCTCGACATCCTGGTAAACAACGCCGCGGTGTTCGATCTCGCGCCGATCGCCGACATCACCGAGGCGAGCTACGACAAGCTCTTCGCCGTCAACGTGAAGGGCCTGCTCTTCACCCTGCAGGCGGCAGCCCGGCAGATGATCGCGCTCGGGCGGCGCGGGCGGATCATCAACATGGCCTCGCAGGCCGGCCGCCGCGGCGAGGCGCTGGTCGGCGTTTACTGCGCGAGCAAGGCGGCGGTGATCAGCCTCACCCAGTCCGCCGGGCTCGACCTGATCCGCCACGGCATCCGCGTCAACGCCATCTCCCCCGGCGTGGTGGACACGCCGATGTGGCAGGAGGTCGATGCGCTGTTCGCGCGATATGAAAACCTGCCGGTCGGCGAGAAGAAGCGCCAGGTCGGCCTCGCCGTGCCCTATGGGCGGATGGGCCGGCCGGACGATCTCGTCGGTGCCGCCATCTTCCTCGCCTCCGACGAGGCGGAATACATCGTCGCCCAGACGCTCAACGTCGATGGCGGCAATTGCATGAATTGACCGCAAGCGGGCCGCCGGTGTTGAGTTGACCGGCGGCCCGGCCTATACCGGGCAGCGGCAACCAGGGATTATTTTGACCCATGAATTTTTCCCAGCCCATCATCGACCCGTTCGACTACGTGGTGTTCGGCGGCACCGGCGACCTCGCCCGCCGCAAGCTGTTGCCCGCACTCTACCTCCGCGATCTCGACGGCCAGTTGCCGGCGTCTTCGCGCATCGTCGGCTCCGCCCGCACCGAACTCTCCGCGGCCGGGTTCCGCGAGCTGGTCGAGGCGAGCCTGCGCGAATTCATCGCCGACAAGCTCGATCCCGCGGTGCTCGCCCGCTTCCTCGCCCGGCTGCATTATGTCTCGGTCGATGCCAAGGCCGCGCGCGGCTGGCCCGAACTCGCCGCCTTGCTCGGGGATGCGCCGCGCCAGATCCGCGTCTTCTACCTCGCCACCGCCCCCGAGCTGTATGGCCCGATCGCCGACAACATCCACGCCCACGGCCTGCAAACGCCGGAAACCCGCATCGTGCTGGAAAAGCCGATCGGCCACGACCTTGCCTCCGCCCGCGCCATCAACGACCGTGTCGGCGCGGTGTTCGAGGAGAGCAACATCTTCCGCATCGATCATTATCTCGGCAAGGAAACGGTGCAGAACCTGCTGGTGCTGCGCTTCGCCAACTCGCTGTTCGAACCGGTCTGGAACCATAACGGCATCGATCATGTGCAGATCACCGTCGCCGAAACCGTCGGCGTCGAGGATCGTGGCGGCTATTACGACCATACCGGCGCCCTGCGCGACATGATCCAGAACCACCTGATGCAGCTGCTCTGCCTCGTGGCGATGGAACCGCCGGCAACGCTCGATCGCGAGGAAGTGCGCGACGAAAAGATCAAGGTGCTGAAATCCCTCGCCCCGATTTCCCGTGACGATATCGCAACGAAATCCGTCCGCGGCCAGTATCGCGCCGGCGCGATCAAGGGCGGCCCGGTGAAATCCTATGCCGAGGAAAACGACATCGCCCCCGGCTCCACCACCGAAACCTTCGCCGCGCTGAAGGTCGAGGTCCGCAACTGGCGCTGGGCCGGCGTGCCGTTCTACCTGCGCACCGGCAAGCGGATGCCCGAAAAGGTCTCGGAAATCGTCATCCAGTTCAAGCCGGTGCCCTACTGGATCTTCCCCACCGGCTCTGACCGCGCGATGCCGAACCGCCTCGTCATCCGCGTGCAGCCCGACGAGCATATCCGCCTGCATCTGTGGACCAAGGAACCCGGCCCCGGCGGCCTGCGCCTGCGCAACGCCCCGCTCAACCTGAGCTTCGCCGAAACCTTCAAGAACAACCATATGCCGGATGCCTACGAGCGCCTGCTGATGGATGTGGTGCGCGGCAACGCCACGTTGTTCATGCGGCGCGACGAGGTCGAGGCCGCCTGGGAATGGACCGAATCCATCCTCGATGCCTGGAATTCCGCCGGCGACCGTCCCAAGCTCTACACCGCCGGCACCTGGGGTCCGTCCGAGGCGGTGGCGATGATCGTCCGCGACGGCCGCACCTGGTTCGACGAACAGGCCGGCTACGGCGCCGGCGACTGACACGCCCCCTCACGGGGGGGCGCGCGTACTGCGAGGAGCAAAAACATGGTTCAGGATGCGATCGCACGGGTCACCGACCGGATCAGGGCGCGCAGCGAGGCCGGGCGCGCCGCCTATCTGGCCCGCACGGGCGCGCTGATTGCGCGCGGCGTGCACCGCGGCGCGGTCGGCTGCGCCAATCTCGCCCACGCCCTGGCCGGCTGCGCCAAGGCCGAGCAGGACGACCTCAAGCGCGACGACAAGCCGAATATCGGCATCGTCACCTCCTATAACGACATGCTCTCGGCGCATCAGCCCTTCGGCCGCTTCCCCGACCTCATCAAGCACGCCGTGCGCGAGGCCGGCGGCATCGCCCAGGTCGCCGGCGGCGTGCCGGCGATGTGCGACGGCGTCACCCAGGGGCGGGAAGGGATGGAACTCTCGCTCTTCTCGCGCGACGTCATCGCCATGGCCACCGCCATCGCCCTCTCGCACGACGTGTTCGACGGCGCGCTGCTGCTCGGCGTCTGCGACAAGATCGTCCCCGGCCTCGTCATCGCCGCCCTGTCCTTCGGCCACCTGCCGGCCATCTTCGTCCCCGCCGGGCCGATGCAATCGGGCATTTCCAACACCGAGAAATCCCGCGTCCGCCAGCTCTACGCCGAGGGCAAGGTCGGCCGCGCCGAACTGCTCGACTCCGAAATCGGCGCCTATCACAGCCCCGGCACCTGCACCTTCTACGGCACCGCCAACTCCAACCAGATGCTGATGGAGATCATGGGCCTGCATCTGCCGGGCGCCTCCTTCGTCAACCCCAACACCGAGCTGCGCGACGCGCTGACCAGTGCGGCGGCGAAGCGCATCCTCGAAATCACCGCCCGCGGCAACGAATTCACCCCGGTCGGCGAAATGGTCGACGAGCGGACGGTGGTGAACGGCATCATCGGCCTGCTCGCCACCGGCGGCTCGACCAACCACACCATCCACCTTGTCGCCATGGCCCGCGCCGCCGGCATCGCCATCACCTGGCAGGATTTCTCCGATCTGTCCGAACACATCCCGCTGCTTACCCGCATCTATCCCAATGGCAGCGCCGACGTGAACCACTTCCAGGCCGCCGGCGGCATGCCGGTGCTGATCGGCGCCCTGCTCGATGCCGGCCTGCTGCACGGCGATGCCCGCACCGTCTGGAGCCCCGACGGGTTGCAGGCCTATCGCGACCAGCCGGTGCTGGAGGAAAAGGTCCTGCGCTGGAAACCCGCCCCGGCCGAAAGCCTCGACCGCGACGTCCTGCGCGATGCGTCCGAGCCCTTCAGCAAGGATGGCGGCCTGCGCATCATGCACGGCAATCTCGGCCAGGCCGTCACCAAGATCTCCGCCGTCAAGCCCGAGCACCGCGTCATCGTCGCCCCGGCCCGCGTCTTCCGCAGCCAGGAAGCGATGCAGGAGGCGTTCAAGGCCGGCGAGCTGCACCGCGATTTCATCGCCGTCGTCACCCATCAGGGGCCGCAGGCGAACGGGATGCCCGAATTGCACAAGCTGACACCGCCCCTCGGCGTGTTGCAGGATCTCGGCTTCAAGGTCGGCCTCGTCACCGATGGGCGGATGTCCGGCGCCTCCGGCAAGGTGCCCTCGGCGATCCATGTGACGCCGGAATGCGCCTGCGGCGGCGCGCTGGCGAAGGTGAGGGATGGCGACATGATCAGGCTCGATTGCGAGGCCGGCATAGTGGAGGTTCAGGTGGATCAGGCGGAATTCGCGGCGCGGCCGCTCCCGGAGGTCGATCTCTCGGCGCATCACCACGGCATCGGCCGCGACCTGTTCGGCGCCTTCCGCGCCGCCGTCGCCGGGGCCGATCTCGGCGCGAGCGTCTTCGCATGAACCGCCAGGACGGGCTCGCTGCCCTGCTCGCCGTCTCGCCGGTCATCCCGGTCCTGACCATCGACAGCGCGCAGGATGCCATCCCGCTCGCCCGCGCCCTGATCGAGGGCGGCGTCGGCGTCGTCGAGGTCACGCTGCGCACGAAGGCGGCGATGGAGGCGATCGCGGCGATGGCCGAAGCGGTGCCGGAAATGGTCGTCGGCGCCGGCACCGTCCTCACCCCGTCGCAATATCGCGAGGTGGAGGAGGCCGGTGCGAAATTCGTCGTCTCGCCCGGCTCCAGCCCCGCCGTCCACGCCGCCGCGGCGCAGAGCCGCGTGCCCTTCCTCCCCGGCGCTGCAACGCCGACCGAGGTGCTGCATCTGCTCGAAGCCGGCTTCCGCTACCAGAAATTCTTCCCCGCCGAGCAGGCCGGCGGCATCCCGATGCTCAAGGCGATCGGCGCGCCGATCCACGAGGTTACCTTCTGCCCGACCGGCGGCATCACCCCCGCCTCCGCGCCCGACTATCTCGCGCTGGCCAACGTGATCTGCGTCGGCGGCTCCTGGCTCACCCCGGCCGATCTGCTCAGCACCGGCGACTGGCGGGCCATCACCGAGCGCGCCGCCGCCGCCGCCGCCCTGCGCCGCTGAACCCCGACCCGCCGGCGACCGCCGGCAAAGACGATCAACGGCGACCGCCGGCAAAGACGATCAACGGCGACCGCCGGCAAAGACGATCAACGGCGACCGCCGGCAAAAGACGATCAGCGGCGTCAGCCCGCGAAAAACATCAGCGTCGTCAGCGCGAAGAGCGGCAGCAGCACGATGAATGCCGCCCCCATATACCCGATGAACCCCGGCATCCGCACGCCGCGCCGCGCCGCGATCGCGCGGATCATCAAATTCGGCGCGTTACCAAGATAGGTCAGCCCGCCGAACAGCACCGATCCGGCGGCGAAGCTTGTCAGCAGCGTCGCCGGCGGGGCGACCAGCCGCGCCGCGTTCCCCCCGGCCGCCTCGAAAAACATCAGATAGGTCGGCGCGCTGTCGAGAAACGCCGAGGACAGGCCCGAAGCCCAGAACCACAAGCCCGCCGATTGCGGCAGCCCCGCCGCCGCGACCGTGCGCAGCACCGGCGGAATCGTCGCGAAGATCGCGAAGAACAGAACGGCGATCTCGCGCATCGGCTCCCAGGCGAACTGGTTGCGCGCGCGGATCGCCCGTGGCGTCACCCGCTCGGAAATCGCGACGAAAACGGCCGCAGACAATGTGATCGCGATCTGCCCCGCCGGCAGCGATGCCGGCCCGATCGCGATCTCCGGCCCCGGCTCGATCCCGGCCAGCGTCAGCACCGCGATGAACATGCCAAGCAACGCGAGATTGGCGCCGCCGCGCACCCTCAGCCGCTCGGCCTTGCGCACCGGTTCGCGCCGCGCCAGCCGCCAGTCGATCGCGAAGGCGAGCGCCAGCACCGGCACCACCACCACCAGCATCGGCCCGGCGAGGTTGAACAGCGGCCAGAAGAACGGCACCCCGCGCAGGAAGCCGATCAGCAGCGGCGGATCGCCGAGCGGCGTCAGCGCGCCCCCGGCATTGGCCACCACGAAAATGAACGCCAGCACCAGATGCCGCACCTCGCGCCGCGCCGCGTTGGCCGCCAGCAGCGGGTGGATCAGCAGCAGCGAGGCTGCGATCGTCCCCATCGCCGAGGCGAGCAGCGTGCCCACCGCCAGCAGCAGCAGGTTGCCGCCCGGCCGCCCCCACGGCCCGCCGGCGATCAGCACCCCGCCGCCCAGCGTGTAGAGCGCCATCAGCACCGCGATGAAGGGCATGAAATCGACCAGCCCCGAATGCCAGAGTTGCGCCAGCGCCGCCGCCGGCCCGGCCGCCATCGCCCCGATCGCGAGTCCGAGCGCCACCCAGAACAGGCTGATCCGCACCATGTGCCGGTGCCAGACGCGCGGCGCCAGCCCCGGCAGCAGGGCGAAACTCGCCAGCGTGCCCAAGAACGGCGCGACTGCGGCAAGCCCGCTCACCGGCGCGTGCCCCGGCGTCCGGCTTTCAAGATCCCGCGCGGCAGGGCAGGGCGGATTTGCGCGCGCGGCAGCGTCAAACTAAAGATGCGGAAACGGAACACGGTCACGAAGGAGAGCAAGCCTCATGGAAATGTCGGGAGAACGGCTGATCGCTGCGCCGCGCGCGGCGGTATGGGACGCGCTGAACGACCCCGAAGTCCTCAAGGCGTGCATACAGGGCTGCGAATCCATTGAAAAGCACTCCGATACCGAGATGGCCGCGACGGTTGCCGCCAAGATCGGCCCGATTTCCGCGCGCTTCAATGGCAAGGTGACGCTGGCCGATCTCGATCCGCCCAATTCCTACACGATTTCCGGCGAAGGGCAGGGCGGTGTCGCCGGCTTCGCCAAGGGCGGCGCGAAGGTCCAGCTCGCCGATGCCGAGGGCGGCACGAAGCTGACCTATCAGGTCTCCGCGCAGATCGGCGGCAAGATGGCCCAGCTCGGCGCCCGGCTGATCGATTCGGTGGCGAAATCCTACGCCGAGTCCTTCTTCACCAAATTTTCCGAAAAACTCGCCCCCGCCCCGGCAGCCGTCCCGGCTCCCGCGCCGGACCAAACCAAGGAGACCGCCAGCATGGCCGACCACGCCCACGATCACGCCCACCCCGCCCATGGCGAGGATCGCAGCAACCCCGTCATCGCCGGCCTGCCCCTCGGGATCTGGGTGCCGATCATCATTTCGGCGGTTGTCGTGGCACTGGTCCTCTCCAAATACATCGGATGACCGAAACCGCCCTCCCGCGCACCGTCGCCGAAACCGCCGAACTGCTCGCCCGCGGCAACTACGTTGCCGACCGGGCGCTGGCCACCAGCGTGCATCTCGCCCTCGCCATGGGGCGCCCCCTGTTCCTTGAGGGCGAGCCCGGCACCGGCAAGACCGAGATCGCCAAGGTCCTGGCCGAGCAGCTCGGCCGGCGTCTGGTGCGCCTGCAATGCTATGACGGGCTCGATCTCGCCGCCGCCGCCTATGAGTGGGATCACGCCCGCCAGCTGATGGAAATCCGCCTCGCCGAATCCGGCGGCGCCAGCCGCGCCTCCCTGCGCGAGACGCTGTATTCTGCCGAATTCCTGCTCCGCCGGCCCCTGCTCTCGGCGATCGATCCGGGCCTGCCGCCCGCCGTCCTGCTGATCGACGAGCTCGACCGCGCGGACGAGCCCTTCGAGGCCTTCCTCCTCGAATTGCTGGGCGATTTCCAGATCACCATTCCCGAGCTGGGCACCATCGCCGCGGCGACGAAACCCGTCGTCGTCATCACCTCCAACCGCACCCGCGAGGTGCACGACGCGATCCGCCGCCGCTGCCTCTACCAGTGGGTCGACTATCCCGATGCCGCCCGCGAGCGCGCCATCCTCGCCGCCCGCGCGCCTGCGGTGCCGGCGAAGCTCTCCGCCCAGGTGGTCGCGTTCGTCCAGCGCATCCGCACCACCGACATCTTCAAGCTCCCCGGCGTCGCCGAAACGATCGACTGGGCCTCCGCCCTCGCCGCGCTCGACGAGGTCGAACTCGCCCCCGCCGCGGTCGAGGACACGCTCGGCGCCCTGCTGAAATACCAGGACGACATCGCGAAAATCCGTGGCGAGACCGCCGCCCGCCTCACCGGGGAGGCGATCCAGGCGGCATGAGTGCCTCCGATACGGGCCGGCTCGCGCCGAACGTGATGCATTTCGCGCGCCTGCTCCGGCGCGCCGGCCTGCCCGTCGGCCCCGGCGAGGTCATCGCCGCCGCCGAGGCACTCACCCATGTCGACATCACCGACCGGCGGGTGATGCGCGCGGCACTCCAAGCGGTGATGCTGCGCCGGCACGAGCACGCGCTGCTGTTCGACCAGGCCTTCTCGGCCTTCTGGCGCAACCCCGATGCCGCGAAATTCGCCCAGATGCTGGCGGCGATGGATGGCCGCGCCCCGCGCGAGGAGAAGGCCGCCGCCGGCGCCCGCCGCCTTGCCGAGGCGATGGCGGCGGCGAAGGCACGCGAGCAGGAACCCCGCCCCGACGAACGCCGCGAGATCGACGCGATCCTCTCCGCCTCCGCCCAGGAACGCCTCGAAACCCTCGATTTCGAGGCGATGAGCGCCGAGGAGATCGCCGCCGCCAAGACCGAGATCGCCCGTCTCGCCTTGCCGCTCGATGAACGCCGCACCCGCCGCTTCCGCCTCGCCGCCCGCGGCAGCCGGGTCGATCTCAAGCGCACCCTGCGCGATTCGATGCGTCATTCCGGCGAGGTGTTCGACATCGCCCGCCGCGTGCCGCTCACCCGCCCGCCGCCGCTCGTCGTCCTGTGCGACATTTCCGGCTCGATGGCCCGCTACGCGCAGATCCTGCTGCACTTCCTCCACGCCGTCGCCAACGACCGCGAGCGCGTCACCACCTTCCTCTTCGGCACGAGGCTGACCAACATCACCCGCCAGCTCGCCCGGCGCGACCCGGAAGAGGCGTTCGAGCAGGTCGCCAGCGCGGTGCCGGACTGGTCGGGCGGCACCCGCATCGGCGAGGCGCTCGGCCAGTTCAACCGGCTCTGGGCCCGCCGCGTGCTGGCGCAGGGCGCCGTCGTCCTTCTCGTCACCGACGGGCTCGACCGCGAGGGCGCCGTCGGCCTCGCCGACAACATGGCAAGGCTGCACCGTTCCTCGCGCCGGCTGATCTGGCTCAATCCGCTCTTGCGCTACGATGGCTTCGCGCCGAAATCGCAAGGTGCTAGGGCGATGCTGCCCTATGTCGACGAGTTCCGCCCGGTGCATAACCTGGCCAGCCTGCGCAGCCTGGTCCAAGCCCTGTCGGGCGAGGCGCCGCCGCGCCTGCAGGCCGCCGCCCTGTGGGAGACCCGCCAATGAGCGACACCGTATCCGACGCCGAGGACATTCTCGGAATCGCCGCCGCCTGGCACGCGGAAGGCGAGCAGGTGGCCATCGCCACCGTCACCAGCACCTGGGGCAGCTCGCCGCGGCGCGTCGGCAGCCGCATGGCCGTCACCGCCTCCGGCCGCATCGCCGGCTCGGTCTCTGGCGGCTGCATCGAGGGCGCGGTGGCCGAGGCCGCCCAGCGCAGCATCGAAACGGGCACGCCGCAGCGCCTCGATTACGGCGTGACCGACGAACGCGCCTGGGAAGTCGGCCTCGCCTGCGGCGGCAAGGTCTCGGTCTTCGTGGAAAAACTCTCGTGAAGGCGGCCCATCTCGCCGCCCTTCGCGAAGCCGCCGCCGCCCGCCGCCCGGTCGCCTTCGCCACCAACCTCGCCACTGGTGCTGCCTTCATCCTGCCGGACGAGGCCGCCCCCGCCGCACTTGCCGCCGAGGCCGCTGCCATGCTCGCCGCCGATCGCAGCGGCACCGTCACCATCGGCGACGAGGGCTGGTTCATCGAATCGCGCAACCCGCCCCCCCGGCTGCTCGTCGTCGGCGCGGTGCATATCGCCCAGGCGCTGGTGCCCTTCGCGCTCGCCTCCGGCTTCGCCGTCACCGTGGTCGATCCCCGCCGCGCCTTCGCCACCGCGGATCGCTTCCCCGGCGTCGCCATCGCGACCGACTGGCCGGACGAGGCGCTGGACCGCCTCGGCCTCGATTCCCGCACCGCCGTCGTCACCCTCACGCACGACCCCAAGCTCGACGATCCGGCGCTGCGCCGGGCGCTGGCCGCCGATCCGTTCTATGTCGGCGCGCTCGGCTCGCGGAAAACCCACGCCGCCCGGCTCGATCGCCTGCGCGCCGTCGGGGTCGATGATGCCGCGCTCGCCCGCATCCGCGCCCCGGTCGGCCTCGATATCGGCGCCGTCACCGCGCCCGAGATCGCCCTGTCGATCATCGCCGAAATCGTCGCCGCCCGCCGCGGTCGCCTCGCCGCGCCATGATCTTCGGCGCCGCCCCGCTCGCGGCCGATCTCGCCGGCGCCATCCTCGCCCACAGCCTCAAGACGCGCGATCGCGTCATCCACAAGGGCGCCGTGCTCGATGACGCCCTGATCGCCGCCCTGCGCGCCGCCGGCCATGCCGAGGTCACCGTCGCCCGGCTCGAACCGGGCGACGTGCCGGAGGAAGACGCCGCCCGCCGCCTCGGCGCCCATTTCGCCGGCCCCGGTCTGCGCGTCGCCGCCCCGGTGCATGGCCGTGTCAACGTCTTCGCCGAAACCCACGGCCTGTTCCGGCTCGATGCCGCCGCCATCGCCGCCCTCAACGGGCTCGACGAGGCGATCGCCCTCGGCACCTTGCCGGATGCCACGGCGGTCGCCCCCGGCGACATGCTGGCAACCCTCAAGATCGTCCCCTTCGCCGTCCCCGGCGCGGTGATGGCGCGCGCCGCGTCCCTGCTCGGCGCGGGCGCGCCGCTGCGGATCGAGCCGTTCCGCCCGCTGCGCACCGGCCTCGTCCTCTCCCGCCTGCCGCAACTGAAGGACGCGGCGATCCGCAACACGATCGAGGCCACCCGCCAGCGCGTCGCCGCCCGCGGCGGCGCCCTGCTCGACCCGATCGAGACCCCTCACGAAACCGCGCCGATCCGTGCCGCGATCGACGCGCTCCTCGCCCAGGGGGCCGATCTCGTGCTGATCGCCGGCGCCTCCGCCGTGACCGACCGCGCCGATGTCGCCCCCGCCGCCATTACCGAAGCCGGCGGCCGGATCGACCGCTTCGGCATGCCGGTCGATCCCGGCAACCTGCTCTGCTTCGGCCGCATCGGCGCGGTGCCCGCCATCGTCCTGCCCGGCTGCGCCCGCAGCCCCAGGCTCAACGGCATCGATTTCGTGCTTGACCGCGTCTTCGCCGGCGAACCGCTCGACGACGCGCTGATCGCCTCGATGGGCATCGGCGGCCTGCTCAAGGATTTCACGCCCCGCCCCGAACCCCGCGTGCCGCGCGCCGCCCGCCGCGTTGCGCCGAAAATCGCCGTCATCGTGCTGGCCGCCGGCCGCTCCTCGCGCGCCGCCCCCGAGAACAAGCTCCTCGCCCGCCTGCCCGATGGCCGCGCCCTCGTCGCCGCGACGGTCGATCACGCGCTCGCCGCCCGCGCCGCCCTCGTCCTCGTCGTCACCGGCCATCAGGATGCGGCGGTGCGCGATGCGCTGTCCGGCCGCCCGGTCCGCTTCGTCCACGCCGCAGGCTTCGCGTCCGGCATGGCCGCCAGCCTCGCCGCCGGCATCACCGCCCTGCCGGCGGACACCGCGGCGGCGCTGATCTGCCTCGGTGACATGCCGCTGGTCGACGCCGCCGCGATCGACCGCCTGATCGCCGCCTACGACCCCGACGAGGGCCGCGCCATCGTCGTCCCCACCCATCGCGGCCGCCGCGGCAACCCGATCCTCTGGGACCGCCGCTTCTTCCCCGAGATCGCCGCCCTCGCGGGCGATGCCGGCGCGCGCCAGATCCTCGCCCGCCATATCGAGCAGATCGCCGAGGTGGCGATGCCGGACGACGCCGTCCTGCGCGATTTCGACACGCGGGACGCGCTGGCCGAACTCAAGGACCGCCCATGAAACCAGGACTGACCATCTCCCGCGTGCTGCCCGAACCGGTCGAGGCCCGCGCCGCCGAGGGCTTCGCCGCCCGCTTCCTCGCGCAGGACGGCGCTTTCGACGCCGCGTCCTTCCTCGCCGCGCTCGATGGCGCCGCCGCCGCCCTGATCACCCCGGCCGACCGGCTCGACGCCGCTTCGATCGCCCGCATCCCAGCCGGCCTGCGCGTCCTCGCCACCTTCTCCGTCGGCACCGACCATATCGATCTCGACGCCGCCAAATCGCGCGGCCTCGCCGTGGTCAACACGCCGGACGTGCTCTCCTTCGCCACCGCCGAGCTTGCCCTCACGCTGATGCTCGCCGCCGCCCGCCGCACCGGCGAGGGCGAGCGCATCGTCCGCGCCCGCGCCTGGCCGGGCTGGACGCCGACCTACCTCCTCGGCACCAGCCTTGAGGGCAAGACGCTCGGCATCCTCGGCATGGGCCGCATCGGCCAGGCGCTGGCGCGGATGGCGCAGGGCCTGTCGATGCGCGTGGTCTATCACAACCGCCGCCGCCTCGCCCCGGCGCAGGAGGGCGGCGCCGCCTTCATCGCCGACGAGGCCGATTTCCTCGCCGCGGCGGACGTGTTGTCGATCCACCTGCCCGGCGGCGACGCGACGCGGCACTGGCTGAACGCCGCGCGCATCGCCCGCCTCAAACCGGGCGCCATCGTCATCAATACCGGCCGCGGCACCACGATCGACGATGAAGCCCTCGCCGCATCACTCGCCAGCGGCCATCTCGGCGCCGCCGGGCTCGACGTCTTTCCCGCCGAACCCGCCGTGCCCGAGGTCTATCTCGGCCTGGAGAACGTCGTCCTGCTGCCCCATCTCGGCAGCGCCACGCGCGAGACCCGCACTGCGATGGGCATGCTGGCGCTGGACGGGATCGAGGCCGTCCTCGCCGGCCAGTCTCCCGCCAACCGCGTGGTCTGAACCGGCAACACCGCACGTCCCCGCCCGCGAGGACGTGCCGGACGCCTCAGAACGTCAGCGTCATCACCAGCGGCGTTGCGGCGAACAGCACAAAGGCCAGCAGTCCGGCAATGTCCTGCACCCGCTGCCAGTGGTGGATATGTCGTCGCAGCGTGGTGATGGCGGGATCGACGATGATTCGGTCGGGCAGTTCGATCGTGGTCGGCATGGCCCCGCTCCTTCGCGCCGTGGCGGCGGTGCCACCGTGGCCCCGCCGCCATGCGCTAGAGCACTTTCCGATCCATTCGGATCGGATGTAGTGCTCTATGATATTGATGATCAGAGCATCTTTATCCGATCAGATGACTCCATCTGATCGGATGATGCTCTAATGCGCAGCCTATACCCAAACCACTCGTTTGCCATCACCGCGAAAACAGCGTGGCAGCGTCCCGCGCCGGGGTCAGCCGGCGCGTTGGTCTTGCGCGCCGGGGTCAACCGGCGCGTCGGTCCTGCGCGCCGGGGTCAGCCGGCGCGTCGGTCTTGCGCGCCGGGGTCAGCCGGCGCGTCGGTCTTGCGCGCCGGGGTCAGCCGGCGAGTCGGTCTTGCGCGCCGGGGTCAGCCGGCGCGTCGGTCTTGCGCGCCGGGGTCAGCCGGCGCGGCCCCAGATCCGCAGAAACACCTTCTTGTAGCCGTTCGGCGGATTGAACACGTCCTTGTCGCCGCCGTCCTGGTTGACGTTTTCCGGG
Organism: Pseudomonadota bacterium; assembly: GCA_021849425.1. GTDB lineage: Bacteria > Pseudomonadota > Alphaproteobacteria > Acetobacterales > Acetobacteraceae > Acidiphilium. Next base: position 9,450 of record JAJZSY010000002.1, on the reverse strand, counting down.
GTAAACAGATGCACCGGGTCAGGCTCGGCGACCGGCTTCTGCCCGGCGAAGGCGCGGTTCAGTTCATCGACGCATTGCCAGCCCTCCAGCTCCAGCGGTGCGGCGACGGTCGCGGTCTGGAACTGTTTCGAGCGGATGCGCTGGAAGGCCGATTGCGAGCCGTCGCCCGCCGAAACGTTGTAGGGCGGGCCGTCGCCGCGATGCCCGGCGGCGGACAGGCCAGGCGCCATGTAGTCGTAATAGAGGTCGTTGATGGCGAGCGAATAGGTCCATTTCTTGCCGTATTTGGCAAGCAGCGCCGCGGTCACCTGCGGCATCCGCGTCGCGGTCGAGGAGAGCGGCACGTTCTCGATGCCGAGCAGGTGGCAGCCCTTGCAATCGCGGATGATCGCCGCCATCCGGTTCGATTTGGCGAGCGCGATCGAGAATTCGCTGGTGGTGAAGATGACGACGCCGGCATGCCCGTCCGAGCGGGCGATAGCGTAGAGTGCTGCGGCGCGGGCGACCTCCAGCGGGTCCTGCGCGACGTTGTAGACGATGGCCGGCTTCGCGATCGGGCCCGGCTTGGGGCTGACATTCCAGCCGACCACCTTGATCCCGGCCTTGTCGGCCTGTTCGATGAACGGGGCGGATTGCGTCGCATCCAGCCCGCCAAGGACGATGCCGGCGGGTTTCAGCGCGATCGCCTCCGACAGGGCGGCGTTCTGCCCGGCCGCCGTGCCCTTGCCGTCGAGCAGGCGGAAGCGCCAGCCGATCGCCGTCGCCGCCGCGCGCACCGCCTTGCCCACGCCGCGCGCCCCGCCATTCGACTGGTTCGACGAGACATAGACGATGAACTTGCCCGCCACCGCCTTGGGCCCGGTGGTCGGCCCGGTATAGGGCAGGGCGGGATTGGTCGCGGCGGCGACATACTGGCGCGCCGTCGCGAGCATCGACGGCGCGGCCAGCGCTTGTGCCGTGAAGCCGGCGACGGCCAGCGCCGCCAGCAGTGTGATGTTCTTTTTCATGAGTCCTCCCCGGTTGCGGCGGTCGCCGGCGGCGCCGCCTTGATGAGAACGCCGCGTCGCCGCTGCGCGAGACCGGCCAGGCCGATCGAGACCACGAGGGTGACGCCGTTGAACAGGCTGGAGACGAAGAACGCGCCGCCGAGCTGCTCGATGCCGGAAATGCCGACCGCGAGCAGCAGCTCCGCCACCACCGTGCCCCACACATTCACCCGGCCGGGGCGGATCGTGGTCGAGCCGAGAAAGGCGCCGACCAAAGCGGGCAGCAGGTAGCTCAGCCCGAGGCTGGTCGCGCCGATCCGCAGCTGTGCCGCCAACACCACCGAGGCGAAGGCGGTCAGCACGCCGGAGGCGACGAACACGAGGATAACGTGCCGCCGCACCGCGATGCCGTTCAGCTCGGCGGCGCGGCGGTTGGCGCCGATCGCATACAGCACGCGGCCGAGCGGCATCCGCTCCGTCACCAGCCAGAGCAGCAGCGCCACCACCAGCACGTAGAGCGCGGGGAAGGGCACCAGGCCGAACAGCCGGCCGTCGTTGATGGCGGTGAAGGCGGCGGGCAGCGTGCCCACCACCTGCTCGCCGCCGGTATACCATTCGGCGAGGGCGTAGATGATGGTGCCGGTGCCGAGGGTGGCGATGAAACTGTCGATCTGCGCGATCTCGACCAGCATGCCGTTCATCAGCCCGAACAGCCCGCCGAGCGCGAGCACCGCCAGCACAGCCAGCGGCCAGGGCCAGTGATACTGCACCTGCAGGCTGATCGCGATGATCGACCACAGCACGATGCCGTAGCCCACGGTCAGGTCGATCCGCCCGGCGATCATCGGCGGCAGGGCGGCGAGGGCGAGCAGGGCGACGACCGATTTCACCACGAAGATCGCCCGCATGTTGCCGGCGGTGGGGAACGTGTCCGGCAGCAGCAGCGAGAACAGCACGATCAGTGCCACCGTGAGGATCGGCAGGCCATAGACGGTGAGCAGGCGGCGGCGGAGTTCGGCGCGCGGCAGGACGGCGCGTTCGGCGCCGCTCGGCTCCAGCGCGTCGGACTTAAGCGATTCCATCGCGGATCTCCCCGGTTTCAGGTGGTGCCGCCGTCGCGATGCCGGCGGAGGCGGCGGCGAGCAGGCGTTCCATGGTCAGCGCCGCCCCGGCGATCTCGCCGACCACGGCGCCGCGATCGAACACCAGCGCGCGGTCGCACAATTCGGCGATCTCCTCGAAATCCGACGAAACGACGACGATCGCCGCCCCGGACGCGGCGGCGGCGGCGAAGAGGCGGTAGATGTCGGCCCTGGCGCCGACATCGACGCCGGCGGTCGGGTCCTCGAACACCAGCAGCCGGGCGGACTGGTCGAGCCAGCGGCCGACCACGACCTTCTGCTGGTTGCCGCCCGAAAGCTGCTCGATCGGCAGCGACGGATCGTTCGGCCGCAGGCCGACGGCGCGGCCGAGGGCGGCAGCGCGGCGGGCGAGGCGGCCGGGCGGGACGATGGAAAGCGGCTTCATGCCGTGGGCATAGGCGTTGAGGAAGGCGTTCTCGGCGACCGAAAGGCGCGGCGCGGTGGATTCGCCCACCCGGTCGCCGGCGACGAAGCCGATGCCGAGCGCCATCGCCGCCTGCGGGGAGTCCGGCGCGGACGCGATTCCGTCGAGCAGGATGCGGCCTTCGCTGCGCGGCGCGAGCCCGAACAGGGCGCGGCCGAGCCGCTCCTGCCCAGCGCCGACGAGGCCGGCGAGGCCAAGGATTTCCCCGGCGCGGACCGAAAGGTTCACCGGCGGCCCGCCGGCGACCGAGAGGTCGCGGCATTCGAGCCGGACCGCGCCGGGTGCGGCATCGGCGCGGCGATGCCGGGCGACGGCGTGGCCGACGATCATGCCGATCAGCGCCCCGGCATCGAGTGTCGCGACCGCGCCGGCCCCCGCCAGCCGCCCGTCGCGCAGCACCACCGCCTGGTCGGCCAGGGCAAACACCTCGTCGAGCCGGTGCGAGACATAGAGCATCCCCACGCCCTTGGCGCGCAGCCGGCGCAGTGCCGTGAACAACCGTTCGACCTCGGCGGCGGGCAGGCTGGCGGTGGGTTCGTCGAGCACCAGCATCTCGCCCTCGCCGGCCAGCGCCCGGGCAATGGCGACCAAGGCGCGCTCGGCGCGGGCAAGGTCGCGGATGCGGGTTTCGGGGTGGAGATCGACGCCAAGCTCCGCCAGCGCGGCGGCGGCGCGGCGGGCGGCGGCACGCCGGTCGATCAGGCCGAGGCGGCGGGGAAAGCCGAGGGCGAGGCCGAAATTCTCGGCGATCGTCATCCAGTCCACCAGGCCGAGATCCTGATGAATGAACCGCACCGGCAGGCTGCCCGGCACGGCCGGCGCGCCGCGAAAGCTGATCTCACCGCGATCCATCGGGTAGACGCCGGCGAGAATCTTGATCAGCGTCGATTTGCCCGCCCCGTTCTCGCCGAGCAGGGCGACGATCTCGCCCGCGTTGACGGTGAGATCGACCGCATCCAGCGCCCGCGTGCCGCCGAAGCTCTTGCAGATGCCGCGCATGGCCAGGAGTGGCGCGGTATTGCCGCGCATGGCAAGCAGCGGCGCGGTCATGGCGCGCCCGCTTCGCGTCGGGGAAAGGCGCGCATCAGCGCGGCGGTATCCGCCCCGCCGAGCCCCTCGGCAATGCGGGCGCGGTGGGTGGCGAGGGTCGCGTCGAGCAGCGGTAGGGCGAGGCCCGCCTCGGCGGCGAGGCCGGCGGCGCCGGCGAGGTCCTTCACCATGTTGTCGAGCCGGCCGGTCGGGGTTTCGTCGCGGGCGGCGAATTTCGGTCCGAACTCGCGCAGGATGGCGGAATCGGCGCGGCCGCCGGACAGTGCTTCGGGCAGGCGCGCGGCATCGACCCCGGCGGCCTCGGCCAGCGCGATCGCCTCGGCGAGGGCGGCGAAGCCGACGCCGCAGAGCAGCTGGTTGGCCAGCTTGGCCGCCTGCCCGGCGCCGGTGCCGCCCATCAGGGTGAAGCGCGCGGCGAGATGATCCATCACCGTGCGGGCGGATTCGAAATCGGCGCTGGTGCCGCCGGCCATCACGGCGAGCCGCCCGGCCAGCGCGCCGGGGGCGCCGCCGGAGAGCGGGGCATCGAGCCAGCGCCCGCCGCAGGCGGCGGCGAAGCCGGCGGCCAGCGCGCGGGTCGCCGCCGGGTCGATCGAGGACATGTCGATCACCAGCGTCTCCGGCCCGGCGACGCTGGTGATTCCGCCAGCGCCAAACATCACGGCGCGAATGCCGGCGGCATCGTTCAGGCTGAGAATGACGAAGGGGCAACCCCGCGCGGCCTCGGCCGGGCTGGCGGCGGGCAGGGCGCCCTGCGCGGCGAGGGCGGCGAGCTTCGGCGGATTGCGGTCGTGCACGCGCAGGCCGAACCCGGCGGCGAGCAGGCGGCGGGCGATCGCGCTGCCCATCACCCCCGCGCCGATCAGCCCGATCGCGGTCATACGACGCTCGTCAGCCCGCCATCGACGAAGATCATCTGGCCGTTGACGAAATCCGACGCGGCGCTGGCGAGGAAAATCGCCGCCCCCTTCAGCTCGTCCGGCTCGCCCCAGCGCCCGGCCGGCGTGCGCGCGGCGAGCCAGGCGGAGAAATCGGCGTCGGCGGTGAGGGTTGCGGTCAGCTCGGTGCGGAAATAGCCGGGCGCGATGGCGTTGACCTGAATGTTCCGCCCGCCCCATTCGGCGCAGAGCCCGCGGGTGAGCTGGCGGACCGCGCCCTTGCTCATCGTGTAGGGCGTGATCGAGGCGCGGCCCAGCTCGCTCTGCACCGAGGCGATGTTGATGATCTTGCCGCGGTTGCGGGCGAGCATCCGCCGGCCGACCGTCTGCGCCATCACGAAGGCGGCGCGGACATTGAGCGCCATGATCCGGTCGAAGGCGTCGAGCGGGAAATCCGCCGCCAGGGCGCGGTGTTGCAGCCCGGCGTTATTCACCAGGATGTCGATCGGCCCGTCGGCCTCGATCCGCGCGATGGCGTCCGCGGTGGCGTCGGCGTCGGTGACATCGAAACAGGCGGCATGGGCGTCGAGCCCGAGGGCGCGCAGCGCGGCGGCGGCCTCCTCCAGCCGCCCGGCGTCGCGCGCGTTCAGAATGACCGTTGCCCCGGCCTCGGCGAGCCCGGTGGCGATGGCGCGGCCGATGCCGCTGCGCCCGCCGGTGATCAGGGCCCTGCGGCCCGAAAGGTCGAACAGAGTCAGTCCCACGTATCCATCCCCGACCGGCAAATGCCGGTCATTTATTGGCTCCACCGGCTAATGCCGGTCATTTTTCTGATCCGCCGGCACGGGCCGGTCTCGAATTTTATGCCGGCTCGTGCCGGATGGTTGCCGAACTGCCGAAACCGGCGCATGTTAGCGGTAACACTTTTGATGCCGTAACACGAACCCGGCCCACCGCTCAAGGAGGAAATCACCATGACAGCGATCGTGATCCACGCCGCGGGCGATCTCCGGATCGAGGATCGCCCCGCGCCGCCGCCGGGGCCGGACGAGGTGCGCGTGCGGGTGCTGCGCGGCGGGATCTGCGGCTCCGACCTGCATTACATGCGCCATGGCGGCTTCGGCCCGGTGCGCCTGGCCGAGCCGATGGTGCTCGGCCATGAGGTGACGGGCGAGGTGGAGGTTGCCGGCGCCGCGTCGGGTTTCGCGCCCGGCGAGGCGGTGGCGATCGACCCGTCGCTGCCCTGCGGCGCCTGCCGGTTCTGCCTTGCCGGGGCGACGCAGCATTGCGCCGACATGCGGTTCTTCGGCAGCGCGATGCGCCGGCCGCACATCAACGGCGCGTTCCGCTCCGCGATCACGGTGCCGGCGCGCCAGCTCGTCCGGCTGCCGGCGGGGCTGTCGGTCGAGCGCGCCGCCTTCGCCGAGCCGCTGGCGGTGGGGCTGCACGCCGCGGCGCGGGCGGGGATCGGGCCGGGGATGCGGGTGATCATCGCGGGCATGGGGCCGATCGGCCTGCTCGCCTTGCTCGCGGCACGGCATCGTGGTGCTGCCGAGATCGTCGCCTGCGACGTGCTTGGCGCCCCGCTCGCCCTCGCGGCCCGGCTGGGCGCGACCGAAACGGTCGATCTCGGTCAGAAACCGGAGGGTCTCGCCCGCTTCGCCGAGGGCAAGGGCCGGTTCGATGCGGCGATCGAGGCGTCGGGTGCCGCCGCCTCGCTCGCCGGGCTGATCGCGGTGGTGCGCCCGCAGGGACGGATCGTCCAGCTCGGTCTTGGCGGCGACATGACCCTGCCGCTGATGGCGCTGGTGAGCAAGGAGATCGAGCTGGCCGGCGCTTTCCGCTTCGGCCCCGAATTCGCCGAGGCGGTGGCGCTGCTCGCATCCGGCGCGATCGACCCCGACCCCCTGCTCAGCGCGGTGCTGCCGGCGGCGCGGGCGGCGGAGGCTTTCGCGCTCGCGGCTGACAAGGCGCGCGCGGTGAAGGTCCAGCTCGCCTTCTAGGCGCTGGCGCGATGACCTCCCCGCTCGATCGCGCGCCGACGATGGACGATGTCGCCGCCGCCGCCGGCGTGTCGAAAATGACCGTCTCGCGGGCGTTGCGCGGCGCGGTGGTGGCGGCGCCGACGCGGGCGCGGATCATGGAGGCGGTGTCCCGGCTCGGCTATGTGCCGCACGCGGCGGCCGGCGCGTTGGCCAGCCGGCGGTCCGGCTTCGTCGCCGCCATCGTTCCCTCGATGGACAATTCCAACTTCGCCGAAACCGTCGCCGGGCTTGAGGCCGCGCTCCGCCAGGCAGGGCTCGACCTGCTGCTGGGCACCACGCTCTACAGCAGCGCCCGCGAGGAGGCGCTGCTCCACACGCTGATGCGCCACCGGCCCGAGGGCATCGTGCTGACCGGCGGGGCGCACAGCCGGCGCGTCGCCGCCTTGCTCGGCCGCTCGGCGCTGCCGGTGGTCGAGACATGGGATCTGCCCGCGTCCCCCATCGGCGGCGTGGTCGGCTTCTCCAACCGTGCCGCGGGGGCGGCGATGACGGCGCATCTCGCATCGATCGGGCGCCGCCGAATCGCCTTTCTCGGCGGCGCCTCAAGGCGCGATCCGCGCGGCGAGGAGCGCGGCCGTGGCTATGAAGAGGCGCTGGCTTCCGCCGGGCTCGGCCCGCCTCGTCTGTTCCGCCACGGCCAGCCGCCGCTCTCGATGCGCCACGGCGCCGAGGGCATGGCGCGGCTGCTGGAACGCTGGCCCGAGATCGACGCGGTCGTGTGCGCCAGCGACCTGATCGCCTTCGGCGCGATCGGCGAATGCCAGCGGCGGGGTATCGCCGTGCCGGCGCGCATCGCCATCGGCGGCTTCGGCGATTTCGAGGTGTCGCGCTGCGCCGTGCCGGCGATCAGCACCGTCGCGGTGGATGCGCGGGGTATTGGCGAGCGCGCCGGAGCGATGCTGGCCCGCGCGGTCGCTGCCCGCCGCCGGGGCGATGCCCTCCCGCCCGAGCGCATCGAGGTCGGGCTCCGCCTCGTCGCCCGGGGCAGCTCGCTGCTATCCGGCCCGCCGCCCGATCCGGCCGTCTGAAGCCCGGCGCGGTTCCGAACCGCGCAACGCCGGGCCGGATCAGGACGCCTCGCTCCGCACCAGGCGCAAAAGCGGCGGCGCGTCCGGCTTCGCCGCGCCGGATGCAAACCGGAAACGCCCGACGATCCCCGAAAGCGCCTCCGCCTGCCCGGCAAGGGTGGCGGTGGCGGCGTTGGCCTCTTCGGCCATCGCCGCATTCTGCTGGATCGCCTGGTCGAGATAGCCGATTGCCGAATTGATCGCGCCGATATCGTCGGACTGCGCGGCAATCGCCGCCGCCATCTCGCCGATCCGCCCATTCATCGCCTCGACGTCCCGGAAAATGCCCTGCAATGCCTCGCCGGTGCGGGCCACCAGAGCGACGCCTTCCGTCACCTGGCGGCGCGAGCCGAGAATGAGCGGGGTGATCCGCCTCGCCGCGTCCGACGAACGCTGGGCGAGGGCGCGCACTTCCGAGGCGACCACGGCGAAACCGCGCCCGGCTTCGCCGGCCCGTGCCGCCTCAACCCCGGCATTCAGCGCCAGCAGGTTGGTCTGGAACCCGACCTCCTCGATCAGGTCGATGATCTGCGCGATCTCCGAGGACGAGGATTCGATCGCCTGCATCGCCGCGACGGCCTCGCTCACCAGCCGGTTGGATTCATCCGCCATGCCGGCGGTGGCCGCGGCGGTCTCCCTGGCCTGCTTCGCCTCGTCGGCGGTGGCGCGCAGATGCTTGTCGAGTTGCGCCAGGGCCGCGGCCGACTGCTCCAGGCTGGCGGCCTCTCCCTCGGTGCGGCGCGCCAGATCGTCGGCGGCGGCACGGATCTCGCGCAGGCTGCCATCGATCACCGACGACGATTCCCGCACCTGCCGCAATGTCGTCCTCAGCGCGCCGACCGCGCCGTTCAGGTCGGCGGCGATCGCGTCGAACGGCGCCGGCAGCCCCTCCGGCACCGAGACATCCAGCGCGCCGGCGGCAAGCCCGCCCAGCGCCTGCTTGATCGTCTCGACGGCGCGCACCCGGTCAGTCACGTCCGTGGCGAAGATCATCAAGCTGGTCACCGCGCCGGCGGCATCGCGCATGCCGTTATACGATTCGGCCAGCCATACCGTGTGACCGTCGCGGTGCCGGCGGGCGATCTCGCCGACGAAATGCTCCCCCGCGCGAAGCCGCTCCCAGAACTGGCGATAGGCCTCGCCCTCGGCCTCGCCGGTCACGGCCAGCACCCGGTGATGCTGGCCGATCAGCTCGTCCCGCCGGTAGCCGACCGCACGGAGAAAATTGTTGTTGACGTCGAGAATCGTGCCGTCCGGCGCGCATTCGAGCATGCCGCGCCCGCTGGCAATGGTCCGCAGGCCGCGCGCATCGTGCATCGTCCGCAGTTCCGCCTCCGAAACCGCCAGCACCAGCTCGGCCGTTCCGCCCCGCCCGCCATCCACCCGATGCGCCACCAGCCGGACGGTCACCTTGCCACCCCTTGGCGAAACAAGGGTCTGCACACCGCGCCATCCCGTTCCCTCGGCGAGATGACGGACATAGTCCGGATCGACGACATCGCCGTTCAGCGCGACACGCGGCCGCCCGATGAAATCCGCCCGTTCGCCGGCAAGCAGCGCGCAGAACGTCGCGTTGGCATCGATGATCGAGCCGTCGGCGCCGACCCGCAAAAGACCGGCCATCTTGCCGACAGCCTCGTGAATTTGCCGATGGTCGCCGAGCGGGGAAAATTTCATCCAGAACCCTCTGATAAACCTATAGAAAACCAATGCGAAATCGCATCGGTATGATTAGGTCGTGTCGTCATTTGAGCCAAGCGATGGCGCAGACGAGGTGCAGGCCGGCGAGGAAGTTGCGCGCGGTCTTTTCGTAGCGCGTCGCGATTGCGCGGAAATGCTTGATGAAGTTGAAGAATCG